>JBAYTO010000020.1:0-61963 GCA_041675585.1 Desulfurivibrionaceae bacterium | reverse complement strand
GGCAAGCTCTACCGGTTTGGGGTCAAGGTTTTTGTTCATTTTCGGCATTGAACGGGCAGGCAGATGATGCAAGGAGCCCTTGCGCGGATCAGGCGCAGCCTCAAAAAACGCCAGCTTGACGCCATTCTGGTGACCCAGCCGGAAAACCGGAGGTATCTGAGCGGCTATACGGCCAGGGATCACGCGATCAACGAAAGCGCGGGCGTTCTGCTCATCCCCTGCGAGGGCGAGCCCTACCTGCTCACCGACTCCCGCTTTCATTTGCAGGCCCAGCAGGAGGCCGCGGGTTTTCGGGTCAAGCTCTATCCCCGCGGGCTGTTTCCCCTGCTGCGCTTGCTGCTCAAGCGGCACCGCATCAAACGGCTGGCCTTTGAGAGCCATTATTTACTCCATTCAACCTCCCTGACCCTGGCCAAGCTGGCTGCCGAGATCAAGGTGGAGCTGGCGCCGCTCACCGGCCTTATCGAAGAGCTGAGGCTGGAAAAAGATGCGGCGGAGCTGGCCAGGATCGAACGGGCGGTGCTGCTCAACGAAGCGGTGTTTCAGGAGATCTACCGCACCCTGCGGCCGGGCCGGACCGAGAAGGAGGTGGCCCAGGCCATCGAAAACGGGATGCGGCTTAAGGGCGCGGAGCGGCCGAGCTTCGAGACCATCGTTGCTTCCGGTCCCAACGCGGCCCTGCCCCACGCGGTTCCTTCCGACCGGCCGCTGGCGACAGGCGAAACCATTGTCATCGACATGGGGTTGGTTCTGGACGGTTACTGTTCGGACATGACCCGCACCGTGGTGCTGGGCACTCCGGACGCCAAAACGGTCGCGCTTTTTCGCTTGGTGCGCAAGGCGCAACTGGCCGGGCTCAACAGTCTGCGGGCCGGGATCAGCGGGATGACGGTGGACAAGATCGCCCGCAATGTGATAGAACGGGCGGGGTTGGGCGAGCGGTTCGGCCACGGCCTGGGCCACGGGGTGGGGCTCAATGTCCACGAAGGCCCCTCGCTCAACTATCGGAACCGCAAGCCTCTGACTGCGGGCATGGTGGTCACGGTGGAACCGGGGGTTTATATCCCGGACTGGGGGGGGATCCGGTTGGAGAACATGGCGGTGATTGAAGAAGAGGGGTGCCGGGTGTTGAATCGGGACACCACGTTTTTGGATCTTTAAAAATCATTCTGATTACCACGCAATTTCAGCAGCCAGCGGAACGCTTAAGCCTTCTGTTCATTTCTTTGCTGAACTTTATGCCCGCCAGGGTACAAAGAAACGAACCAAAGAAAGGGCACCCTGTGTCCCTTGTCCCGCCGAAGGCGGGATTACCGGAGTTTATGCCCCGCATGGGGTACTCCTCAAAGCTGCCGGGATGTTGCAAACTCGCTGCGCTCAAACAGTGCAACCTCCCTTTTCGGCAGCTTTTCCGGTGCTCGGCTGCGTGCCAATGGGGAAAAGAAAGGAGCGGCTTGCGCCACTCCAACTTATTACTTTTCAGGAAATTCATTACTATGCGAAACGATCAACGGGCTGCGGATGCGTTGCGGCCGGTAACTTTGGAAAAGGGCTTTCAGCCCCAGGCCTATGCCTCGCTGCTGATAACCATGGGCAACACTCAGGTGTGTTGCGCCATCACCATGGAGGCCAGCGTTCCGCCCTTTTTGCGGGGCACCGGTCAGGGCTGGATTACAGCGGAGTACGGCATGCTGCCCTGTTCGACCAACAGCCGCATGCAACGGGAGGCGGCCAAGGGCAGATCCGGCCGCACCTATGAGATCCAGCGCCTTTTGGGCCGCTCGCTCCGGACCATGGTTGATCTTGCCTGCCTGGGCGAGGTGACTCTCCGGGTGGACTGCGACGTACTCAAGGCCGACGGCGGCACTCGGACCGCCTCGATCACCGGCGCGGCCATGGCCATGCGCGATGCCTTGGAGCGCATGCACCGGGAGGGGGTTTTGGCCACGAAGCCGGAGATCCTGCCGGTGGCGGCGATCAGCGTCGGCATGGTTGACGGCGAACCCCTGCTCGATCTCAATTACGCAGAGGATTCCGCCGCCGAGGTGGACGCCAATTTTGTCATGACCGGGGACGGCCGCTGGGTGGAAACCCAGTGCACCGCCGAAGGCAAGCCCTTCAGCCCCGAGGATTTCAGCCGGATGGCCACCCTGGCCCGCAAGGGGATCGACGAGCTCTTTACCTTATGGGTCCGCTGATGAGTTCCTCCCCCTATACCCTGCACAGACAGGCCAGCGACTGTGCCGCCCGGCGGGGCGAGGTCCGGACTCTGCACGGCACGGTGCAGACCCCGGTCTTCATGCCGGTGGGCACCCAGGCCACGGTCAAGGGCGTACTCCCGGAAAACCTTAAAGAGCTGGGCGCCCAAATTATCCTCGGCAACACCTACCATCTCTACATCCGGCCCGGCCATGAGCTGATCCGCAGCTTCGGCGGCCTGCACAACTTCATGCACTGGGACCGGCCCATCCTCACCGACAGCGGCGGCTTCCAGATCTTCAGCCTCAAGGATCTCACCAAGATCACCGAGGAGGGCGCCCGGTTCAAGTCGCACCTCGACGGCAGCAATCTTTTCTTAAGCCCCGAGGATGCCGTGGCGGTGCAGGAGGCGCTGGGCAGCGACATCATGATGTGTCTGGATACCTGCATCCCCTACCCCGCCACCCGCCAGGAGGCCATGGCCTCCACCGATCTCACCGGCCGCTGGGCCAAGCGTTCCCGCGCCGCCCATAAAGAGCGGGGCCAGCTCCTGTTCGGTATCATCCAGGGGGGGATGTACCCGGATCTCCGCGCCAGGGCGCTTGCCGAGCTGGTGGAGATCGGCTTTGACGGCTATGCCCTGGGCGGCTTGAGCGTGGGCGAGCCCGCCGAACTGATGTATGAAATCACCGAAGAGATCGCCGCCCTCATGCCCGCCGATCATCCCCGTTATCTCATGGGGGTGGGGACTCCGGAGAATCTGGTGGAGGCGGTTTTTCGCGGCATCGACATGTTCGACTGCGTCATGCCCACGCGCAACGCGAGAAACGGAATGCTCTTTACTTCAAGCGGCAGGCTTGTTATAAAAAATGCTCGCCATCAGGATGACCATCGGCCCGTGGATGAGGAATGCGACTGCTACACCTGTAGGAATTATTCCCGGGCTTATCTGCGGCATCTCTTCATGGCCAGGGAGATTCTCTCCTCGCAGCTGAACACCATCCACAACCTCCATTATTATGTGGGGCTCATGGCCAGGATGCGCAAGGCCATTGAAGAAGATCGTTTCCGCCAGTTCCGCCGGGAGTTTTATGCCAAGCGGACGGCAGAGTAATAAGGGTACCACGACGTTCGGTATCTTCATGTCAGTCACGACGTCGCATTGTTATCATGGTTTTTTAACTAGGGCTTAAATTGAATCGGAGGAGGTAGTTATGGTTGATGTAGCTTTTGCCGCGGACGCTGCGGCTGGTGCAGGTGGGGCGCAAGGGTTGATGAGCTTTCTGCCGCTTATTTTGATCTTTGTCGTCTTCTACTTTCTGTTGATCCGTCCCCAGCAGAAAAAAGCCAAGGCGCACCAGGAATTTATCGCCAATCTCAAGAAGGGCGACGAGGTTTTGACCAGCGGCGGCCTTCAGGGCAAGATCACCGGTCTGACCGACCAGGTGGCGACCCTTGAGATCGCCGAGAATGTGCGGGTGAAGATTGCCCGGCCCTATATCCTGGGCTCGTCGGCTTGCCTGGAAGGCGGCGAGAAAAAAGGCGGTCCGGCCTGCGCCATCGGAGTCGGCAGCAAGGGTTGTTGAGGGTGAGTTAGCCCTTCACCGGGTGTGAAGTGAAAGATGAGATTTTCGGCCTGCCTGGTTTTCCAGGCAGGCCTTTTTTGTGTGGCTTATGAGGGTAACTCTTAGTCCTTTTCGGCAGCCTCTCCGGTGCTCGGCTGAGTGCCAATGGATTTTCTCCCTCCCCCATTTGTCCTGCCGCGCCTCGCAGACGGGGGCTGAAAAGACGCGGGAACTGTTTGAGGGCGAAGCCCGAGTTTTTCCGCGTCCCGCTCCCGGCGAGAAGTAAGGGAAGCCCGCAGGGCCAGGACTGGCTGGGGTGCCTTTTTCTTGTTTCTTCTTTTGGGCACGCAAAAGAAGAAAGGATGCAACAGTAGGAAGGTCGTCGCCACGTTTACCCGTTCAGTCCCGCTCATGGCCCAGGCAATGATGCACCGTCTTGATACAGCGGTCCATCACCACCACCAAGCCTGCTGCCTTTGCGGTCCGGGCCGCCTCGGCGTGGACCACTCCTTCCTGCATCCAGACCCCCTTGGCTCCAATGGCAATGGCCTCGGCCACTATGGGGGGCACCTCCTCGGAGCGGCGGAAGATATTAACAATATCCACCTGGCATGGAATTGCGGTAAGGCTTGGGTAACAGGGCAGGTCAAGGATTTCCTCCTGTCCCGGATTGACCGGGATCACCGTGTAGCCTGCGGCCAGCAGATAACGGGCCACCATGTTGCTTGGCCGGGATTCTTTGGGGGAAAGGCCGACCACCGCGATGGTTTGGGCCGTGGCCAGCAGGTTTTTTATGGCCGGGAGATCGTCAAGGAGCATGCGGGTTCTCCGGATATGGGTTTATGGATCTGCAAATCTGCATGATAAAGCCGGGAAAAGGTATTATATTGTTTTTTCCCCGGCAGCACAGTTAAAAAAAGAGACGAAAGAGGCAGGGTATGTGTCAGATGAGCGTTGTTCTGGAGCAGGAAGGCAACGAGACGGTGGTGGCGGAAAACGCCTCATTTCTTGAGGTCGGTGAGGATGGCATCCGGATCAGCACCCTGTTTGAAGAGTCGCAATTCATCAAGGGGGCGGCGGTTCGGGCCATTGATTTTTTAAACGGCAGGGTAACAGTGATCCAGAAAGGAGATGAGGCCTGAGATGGACCAGAAAACGACGAAGGAAAAGTTGCAGATTCTTCTGCCCCACTGGATCGAGCACAACCACAACCACGAGGCCGAGTTCAAAAAATGGGCGGACCTGGTGCGGGACGAGGGGCAGGGCGGGTTGGCGGATCTTTTAGCCCAAGCCGTGGCCAGCATGGGGGAGACCGATGGCATTCTGCAAAAGGTGCTGGCTGAGATCGGCGGCCCAGGCGAAGGCCATTGCCACCATCATCACCACCATCACGACTGAGATTCTGGCCAAAGTTCTTCAAAGCTGATTCCCCCTCCCTTGATGGGAGGGGGGCAGGGGGTGGGTGAAGTTGCAGCCTGCCACGGTCGCTGTTCTCCCTCTCCCTAACCCTCCCCCGCCAGGGGGGAGGGAACTTTAACAGCTTTGCAAGAGGCTCGCCGGGGAGTCATTTCTCAAAGGAGCGCAGTCCGGCAAGGGCATGGTGCGACGGCGAGGCCAGGGTGCCCACCACCGTGACCAGCCAGAAGTATTCCGGCTCTGCCTCAATTTGTCCGCGCAGGCTCTCCCCCAGCCAGTGGGAATCTTCCAGCAGGCTGTAGAACTGGCTGTCGATGCCGAAAAAACCATCGAGCAGATGGGCCATGGTGTGGAAGATCTTGCTTTGAAAGCCCTGCGGCATGGCCAACAGATCGCCGAACTCCTTGGTGCCCGCCGCCCGTAACTCCCCGGTTAATCTTGCCAGAGTCTGGCGGTTGTCGGTCAGACCCTGCTCCAGGCTGGGCCAGAAGCGCGGGTCAGCCCCCGAAAAGGACTCTGTCGCCACAACCCGCACCGCATCGTAGTGCACCAGAGCGGTGCGGTCGAGAAAGCGCAGGACATGGGCCGCGCCTTTTGTCAGGTCCGGCTCCATGGTCAGGATTTTGTGGGTTACTTCCAGTTTCATTTTCTCCCTTTTTCGTAACTATCCAGCAGCACCGCATCTGCGTTGTTATCAGCCTGCTCATGGGCACCAGCACACTTCGCAGGCTTCTGCCTAGCAGCTACGGCACTGCTGAATAGTTACGGTTTTGGTTGTTTTTGTTCGTTTCCGGCCTTGAGCTGGATAGTTACCCTTTTTCAAGCGTATCAAAAATCGGCAGCCTGGCGATCTCCATGAAGCTCTGCACATGGTATTCCGCAGGCAGCACCGGGTTTTTGAAGGCGATGAGCCGCATGCCCAGGGCCTCGGTATGCGCCCGATCCACCATGGAGTCACCGATGTACACCGCCTCGTCCACCTGATAGCCGAAATGGGTGAGAATCTGCTCCAGGGCCTCGGGATGGGGCTTGGGATGGGACACGTCAAAGGCGGTGACCACCTTGTCGAACCGGTCCGCCAGCGCAAACATCTGCAGCACCGAGGCCATGGTGGAGGTGCGGTTGGTGCTGATCGCGGTTTTATAGTCGGGCCGGAGGAAATCGAGAAATTCGAGGAGATCCGGCTCCATGCGCATGTGTTGCAGGAAGGGAGTGTAATCAAGGGTCTGGCGGTAGGCTTCGGCCTGGGCCAGGTCCGCCGGGTAAGCGCGGAAGAGATGGCGGATGGAATCCATCACATGGTGCATGTGGACGTATTCCAGCTCCTCCTCGTCCATGGGCGGGCGATCGAAGACGGCGCGGATATGATTGTAGTAGACCCGGTTGGCGTTTTTGGAGTCGAACATCACGCCATCGCAGTCAAATACGACGAGTTTTAAGGGAGCCATGGTGAAGAATCCTTGCCATCCGGCCTGGTCCGCGCTATGTAAAATCCTTTACCAGGATGGGCGCATCGGGGCGGCAGGCGGATAAGGTTGTCTTGGGATGCTGCGCTGATTAGCCTCATCTTTACTGAATATCTTTGGCAGATGTCAAGCGGTTAACCGTGCGGGGTGGCCATGAAACAAAGCACCGATTTTTTAGTCATTGGCAGCGGTATCTCCGGGCTTTCCTTTGCCCTCAAGGCGGCGCGGCTGGGCCGGGTAACCATCGTCACCAAGAAGGCCAAGGTGGACACCGCCACCAACCTGGCCCAGGGCGGCATCGCCGCAGTACTCTCCCCGGATGATTCCTTTGCTCTGCACATCGAGGACACCCTGCGCTCCGGAGCCGGGCTCTGCCATGAGGAGATCGTCCAACTGGTGGTGGAGACCGGCCCGGCCCGCATCGAGGAATTGATCCGCCTCGGGGTCCAGTTCCAGAGCGAGGCTAACGACCCCAGCCACCTCGACCTGGGCAAGGAGGGCGGCCACTCGGCCCGCCGCATCGCCCACGCCATGGATCTAACGGGCCGCAAGATTGAGGAGGGGCTCCTGACCCAGGTGGCGGCCAACCCCAATATCACAGTGCTGGAAAACCATCTGGCCGTGGATCTTTTGGTAAGCTCCAAAACCGGCACTCCTTACCAGCCCCACGACAGCTTCAGCGACCAGTGTCTGGGCGCCTATGTCTTTGACCGGGAAACCGGCCGGATCGACACCTGGCAGGCCAAGGCCACGGTGCTCTGCACCGGCGGCACCGGCAAGGTCTATCTCTACACCACCAATCCCGATATCGCCACCGGCGACGGTATTGCCATGGCCTACCGAGCCGGGGCCAGGGTCGCCAACCTGGAGTTTGTCCAGTTCCACCCCACCTGTCTCTATCATCCCCAGGTGAAGAACTTCCTGATCTCCGAAGCGGTGCGTGGAGAAGGGGGGCGGCTCATCGACCAGCGCGGCAAACCCTTCATGCACAAGTATGACGCCCGGGGGGATCTGGCCACCCGCGACACGGTGGCCCGGGCCATTGACAGCGAGATGAAGGCGAGCGGCGACGATTGCGTCTATCTGGACATCACCCATCAGCCTGCGGAGTTTCTCAGAAACCGCTTTCCCACTATCTATAATAAATGCCTTTCCCTGGGGATCGACATGACCAGGGAGCCTATCCCGGTGGTACCCGCAGCCCACTACATGTGCGGTGGCGTGGTCACGGACCGGTGGGGCAGGAGCAACATCGAAGGTCTGTTCGCCTTTGGGGAAACCGCCTGCACCGGTCTGCACGGCGGCAACCGGCTGGCCAGCAACTCCCTCTTGGAGGCGATAGTCTTCGCCCATCAGGCCTTTCTCGAGTGTGAGCGGGAATGGCCCGGGCTGCGCGAAGCCGCGCTGCCGGAGGTGGCCGAGTGGTCGGCGGGAGCGGCTCAGCGCATCGAGGAGAATGTCCTGGTCAGCCATAACTGGGACCAGATCCGCCGGTTGATGTGGAACTATGTCGGTATCGTCCGCACCGAGAAGCGCCTTGCTCTGGTGCAGGAACGGCTCCGGGTCATCGCTGGCGAGGTGAACCAGCATTACCGCGACTACATCCTGACCCCGGACCTCATTGAGCTGCGCAACATCGCCCAGGTTGCCGAGCTTATCGTGCGCTGCGCCTGCATCCGCAAGGAATCCCGCGGCCTTCATTATCTGGTGGATTTTCCCCTTCCCGACGATGCCCACTGGAAAAAGGACACTATCATCCAGCGGCAGGACAGTGAGCCGTGCCAAGCAGCTGCCTCCAACTAGCAACTAGCCGGATAGCCGTTGTAATCTCTTCATCTCACCATCTTCTGGGTGCATAATCCGCCGCGAAGCGTAAGTTATTCATTAAGCGCTCTTGTCCCATATTTTCTTGATTTTCCGCGTAAAAAGCTCTATCAAACTTTTCTTTTTTGCTCCCCCCTTTTTTTCTTGCATGTATACTACCTGTGGTGCAATAATGTCTTCCTTGGCACAACATGTCGTGTTGTAAGCCCGGCTGAAGGGAAGATTGCAGTTAATTTCTTAATCATCGAAGAGAGGAGCAAGGGTATGGGAGTTGTGATGCCGCTCAAAGCAGAGGCCGTCCAGGCCAGAACCCAACGGGTAGTGAACGAAGACAGTACCGATATCGCCCTCTTTGTCCGCTCCTCCCAGGATGACATGACCGGCTGGAACCGGCAGCGCATCGTCGATGCCCTGCTGCGCGAGACCTTTATCGACCGCGACACCGCCGAGAAGATCAGCCGCGATATCGAGGTGACCATCCAGGCCGGCAAGGTGAAAACCATCACCGGCCCGCTGATCCGCGAGATGGTCAACGCCAAGCTCCTGGAGATGGGGCTGGAAGAGGCGCGGCGCATGCACACCCGCCTCGGGGTGCCGCTCTACGATGTGGACCAGCTCCTGGTCCAGCACAACAAGGAAAACGCCAATGTCCCCCACGGCCCGGAGGCCACCAACCTCACCCTGGCCGAGGGGATCAAGAAGGAGTACGCCCTGCTCCACGTCTTTACCCCGGACGTGGCGGACGCCCACCTAAGCGGCGACCTGCACCTCCATGACCTGGGCTTTATCGACCGGCCGTACTGTTCCGGTCAGTCCCTGGAATACATCAAGAAATTCGGCCTCAATCTGCCCCATGCCTTGTCCATGGCCAAGCCGGCCAAGCATGCCGAGGTGCTTCTCGCCCACATGGTCAAATTCGCCGCCTCCCTGCAGAGCCATTTTGCCGGGGCCATCGGCTGGGACGCGATCAACCTCTTCTACGCGCCTTATCTGGAGGAGCTTTCCGACGACGGGGTCAAGCAGCTGGCCCAGATGATGATCTACGAATTTTCCCAGCAGGCCGTGGCCAGAGGCGGGCAGGCGATCTTTTCCGACGTCAATATCTACTGGGAGGTGCCCAAGCATTTCGTGGACGTGCCTGCCATCGGGCCGGGCGGGGTCTACACCGGCAAGACCTACGGCGAGTATGAAAAGCAGGCGCAGCGCTTTGCCTGGGCCCTGTTCGAGGTCTATAAGGAGGGCGATGCCGCCGGCCGCCCCTTCTTCTTTCCCAAGCCGCTGGTGCATATCACCGAGAAGTTTTTCAAAACCGACGGCCATCTGGACTTTTTGCACCATATCTGCGAGGTGGCCTCGGTGAAGGGCAACACCTACTTCGTCTTTGACCGGGGCGACACGGCCAAGATCTCCGAATGCTGCCGCTTGAGCTTCAAGCTGGAGGCCTCGGACCTGGAAGACGCCAAGCAGCCCTGGAAGATGCGCTACTCGGCCCTGCAGAACGTCACCATCAACCTGCCGCGCCTTGCCTTCAAGGCCCAGGGCGATGACACCGTCCTGTTCCGGCTGCTCACCGAAAAGATCCAGCTGGCGGCCAAGGCCCACGAGCAGAAGAAGAAGTTCATCGAGCGCTTGATGAGCCTGGGCAAGGGCGGGCCTCTCTCCCTGCTGGCCATGGATCTGGACGGCGAGCCCTATCTCAAGCTGCACCGCTGCTCCTATCTCATCGGCATGGTGGGGCTCAACGAGCTGATCCGGGTCCATCTGGGCCAGGAACTGCACGATTCGGACGCCTCCATCAAGTTCGGGCTCAAGGTCATTGCCCACATGAACATCGTCTGCAACAAGCTGGCCGAGTCCCTGGACATGAAGTTCGTCCTGGAGCAGACCCCGGCCGAGTCCACCGCCTTCCGTTTTGCCAAACTGGATCTGGCCCATTTCACCGCCGAGGCGGAGAAGGTTGTCCAGGGCAACCGGGAAAAGGGTGAGGTCTACTACAGCAACTCCACTCTGTTTAACGTGGGCGCCATTATGAGTCCCATCGCCCGGGTTGAGAAGGAGGGGTTGTTTCATCCCCTTATCGAAGCGGGCTCCATCACCCATCTCTGGTTGGGCGAGGCTCAACCGGACAAGGAGGCCCTTGCCAGTTTCGTGATCAATGTCTTCAAGTACACCCAGAACGACCAGATCGCCTTTTCCCCGGAGTTCACCGCCTGCCTAGCCTGCGGGAAAACGAGCCGGGGATTGAGCGAGACCTGCCCCTACTGCCAGTCAAAAGAGGTGGACGGCATCACCCGGATCACCGGCTATTTCACCAAGATCTCGAGCTGGAACAAGGGCAAGCTCGGTGAGCTGCACGACCGCTACCGGAACATCAACCGGTTTAATAACTAAGGGAGGAGAACCTATGACACTGTTTACCACGGATGACTGCGTACTCTGCACCCAGCTGAAAAAGCAGTTTGATCTTGCCGCCATGGATGTGCAGGTGGAGGTGCTGGGCAACAACGACGCCGGAGCCCTGGCCCACCTTGCCTGGCACGGCCTGGTGGAAAAGGCGCGGAAAGCCCTGCCCATTCTGGTGCTGGACGATTCTTCCGCCCTGCAGGAGTTTGCCCACATCGAAAGCCAGCTGCTGGATCGCGCTGCCAGCCGTGGCATAGCGGCCAAACGGCACGGCAAGCAGGCCGCCGGCTGCGAAGCCGGCAGCTGCACCCTGCAATAGTCGTTATGAGCGCTGACCTGCCGCCGATAAAGGGGTTCCTTGAAACCTCCTTTATCGACTGGCCCGGCAAGCTGTGCGCCATCCTCTTTGTGGGCGGCTGCAACTTCCGTTGCCCCTTCTGCCACAATCACCCTTTGGTCCTCGCCCCGGAAGGCCTGGAGACCATTCCCTTCGCGGAGATCATGGGCCGTCTGGCCGCCCGGAAAAACTGGTTGGCCGGGGTCTGCATCTCCGGCGGAGAACCGACCCTCTCCCCGGGTCTTCCCGCCATGATCGCCCGGCTCAAGGCAGAGGGCTGGGCGATCAAGCTCGATACCAACGGCAGCAGGCCGGAGGTGCTGGCCCAGCTGCTTGCGGACAAGCTTCTCGACATGGTGGCCATGGATGTCAAAACGGTTTTGGTGCAGGACAAATACGAACGTTGCGCCGGAGGCCCGGTGGATTTGGGAGCGATTCAAAAAAGCATTGGCCTGTTGATTAACAGCGATATCTCCCTTGAGTTCCGCATGACCATTGCGCCAGGTCTGCACACGGAAGAAGACATTATTGCCTGGAATCAGCAGTTTGACAGTTCCAGATCCCGCCTCACCCTGCAAAATTTCAAGCCCCTGACTACCCTGGATGTTCGCTTTGAAAAAGAGCAGGTTTTTG
Source organism: Desulfurivibrionaceae bacterium (assembly GCA_041675585.1). Lineage (GTDB taxonomy): Bacteria > Desulfobacterota > Desulfobulbia > Desulfobulbales > Desulfurivibrionaceae > Thiovibrio. The sequence continues at coordinate 50,120 of JBAYTO010000020.1, read as the reverse complement.
CTCCGGAAATATTTTCCCGCCTGGTTGGCATGATCGTTTGAGACGATCGAGGTTGCATAAAAAATATTGTTAAATCAATGGTTTTATCCTGACCGCTGGGGCTGAAAAAAATAAAAGCCTCTGCTTGACAAAGGGAAAAGCATATAGTAATAAGTGATATCTTTAATCAGCCAATACGTTACATTTCACAATAATTTAGTTAAATTTTTACTGAAGGAGAATAAATATGCCTACAATCGAGCATAATGGTTCAAGCTTCACTGTCGACGAAGACGGCTTCCTCACCGGAAACATGGATGCGTGGAACGAGAACTGGGTTGACTACGTCAAGAGTGTTGAGGGCATCACCGAGATGACCGACGAGCATCGCAAGGTTATCGATATCCTCCGCGATTACTACAAGAAGAACGGTATCGCTCCCATGGTTCGTATCCTTTCCAAGACCACCGGCTTCCCGCTGAAGCGGATTTACGAGTTGTTCCCTTCTGGTCCCGGCAAGGGCGCCTGCAAAATGGCTGGTCTGCCGAAGCCGACTGGTTGTGTGTAATTACCACACCAGTCGATTCGTTCAGGGTTGAATGAAAAAAGGAGAAGGCATTTGCCTTCTCCTTTTTTTTGTCTTTTTCCGGCGCAAAATTCCAAACTTCCAGCCCAGCTTAGGCGGACAAGGGGAAAATACCCCAGCCTCTCAAAAAAGCATTTCCAGGAAATGGTTGTGATACTCGGAAAGATCCTGGTTGCACTCGCCGCAAAAGAATTTGATCTCTCCCAGAACCTGTGACTCGTCGCTTTCCTGGACAAAGCTGCCATCTGCATTCTGGATATAGCGGGTGGTCAGGACAACCTCGTCGGCTATTTCAAAGAAATCGGTATCGTTGCCACAGTGCGGGCAACGGATGCGCGCCCGGCTTTTTGGCGGAACCCTGCGGGGGGGGGCCATTTCGGTTTCCATGCCATTCCTCGTCAGAAAAAAGGGAGCGGTTCCCTTGATGATAAAGGGGGGAATTCTACGGCAGATGGCGAAAAATGTCAATTAAGATGGCTGCGGGAAGCGATCGGGGCCGCGGTCTATTAATAGCGGATGGCAAAGGCGGTCTTGTCGCCCAAGGGCTGTTCCTCTGTCACCAGCACCCGCCGGACCTTGGCTTGGGGCGAGCCAAGGTGGAGCCAGGTAATCATTTGCGCAACATTTTCTGCATCGCCCTCCAGCACGGCCTCGACCGTGCCGTCCGCTCGGTTTCGCACCCAGCCGCTCAATCCAAGGCGTCTGGCTTCTTTATGGGTATAATCACGAAAAAAGACGCCTTGCACCACTCCCTCAACTCTGGCCACTACTCTTTTTTTTGCCATACTGCTCCCGCGGTGCTTTGCTCGGTGAGCCGAGCGTGATCAGCGGCTGATAAGCCGCAGAAATTCGTCCTCGGTGATCACCGGCAGGCCTAATTCCCGGGCTTTTGTCAGCTTGCTGCCGGGGCTGTCTCCCAAAACCACATGGGTAACCCTGCGGCTGATGCCCGAGGCTACCTGGCCGCCCAGCTCTTTTATTCTGGCCTTGGCTTCATGCCGGGAAAGGTGGGCAAGTCCGCCGGTGAAAAGAAAGACGCTGCCGGCCAGGGCGCCACCACCCTCCAGCGCCTGTTTCTCCTCCTGAACGCGGACCCCCAACGCCTCAAGCCGGGCCAGCATCTCCCGCACTGCTGGATCCTGAAAATAATCAACCAGACTGGTGGCCGCCTGTTCGCCAATGCCTTCGAGGTGTAAAAAATCGGCTTCGCCGGCCAGCAAAAGGCGGGGAAGGGAAGCGAAATGGTGGGCGAGAAGCTGGGCGGTTACTTCGCCCACATGCCGGATGCCGAGGGCGGCAAGAAATTTGGCCAGGCTGGGGGTTCGGCTGGCCGCAATGGCGCGCAGCGCATTGGCCGCCGACTTTTCGCCCCAGCCGTCCAGGGCGGCAAGATTTTCGCCCTTAAGCTGGTAGATATCCTGGATATCCTGGATGAGCCCCTGGCTGACAAGCTGTTGCACCGCTTTTTTCCCAAGCCCCTCGATGTCCATGCCGCTTTTGCCGGCAAAGTGGATCAATCCCCGCACCCGTTGGGCAGGGCATTCGGGATTGGGGCAGCGGGTTATCGCCTCCTGTCCGGCCCGAACCAGCGGAAAGCCGCATTCGGGGCAGGCCGCGGGCATGCAGATGGGCTGCTCCTGGCCAGTCCGATTTTCGAGGATCGGTTTGATCACTTCGGGGATAACATCGCCTGCCCGCTGGACCAGAACGGTGTCGCCGAGCATCAACCCCTTCCGGCGCAGCTCGTCCTCGTTGTGCAGGGTGGCCCGGCTCACCGTGACCCCGCCGACCTGCACCGGCTCAAGGATGGCCACCGGGGTGATCGCCCCGGTCCGTCCGACGCCGAACTCCACCGCCCGCAGCCGGGTGGTGGCCTGGGAGGCGGGAAACTTGGCGGCAATAGCCCAGCGCGGGCTGCGGGCCTTGGCGCCCAAGCGCTCCTGCAGGGCAAAATCGTTGACCTTGATCACCATCCCGTCGATATCATAGGCCAGCGTCGACCGTTGCTCATGGAGCCGGGTGAACTGGCTGATCGCCTCCGCGATGTTGTGGCAGAGACGGACCAGGGGATTGACCTTGAAGCCGAGGCTGCCGAGGTATTTGAGCAGCTCCTGTTGATTGGTACAGGGCAGGGCGGTCGGATCGCTTACCCCGTATACGTAAAAATCTAGGGGGCGAGTCGCGGTTATTTTTGGGTCAAGTTGGCGCAGGGAACCGGCCGCGGCATTCCTGGGGTTGGCAAAAAGGGATTCTCCACCCTTGCCGCGTTCGTCGTTGAGTCTTTTAAAATCCGCCAGGCCGATAAAGACCTCGCCCCGCACTTCAAGGCGCTTCGGAGCATCTTCCCCCTTCCGGGTCAAAAGGTGAAGGGGGATGGCCGGTATGGTTTTCAGGTTTTTGCTGATATCCTCCCCGACCAGGCCATCCCCCCGGGTGGAGCCGAGGGTGAACACCCCCTCTTCGTAGACGAGTTCAACGGCCAGCCCGTCGAGCTTCGGTTCGGTCACATAGGTGATCGGCGCCCGGCTCTGTAAAAACCGGAAGAGACGCTCTTCGAAATCCACCAGCTCATCGGCGGCAAAGGCGTTTTCCAGGCTCAACATGGGCACGGTGTGGGGAACCGTGGTAAACTGGGCAAGCGGCGCCCCGCCCACCCGCTGCGTCGGGGAATCGGCGGTGATCAGCTCGGGATGCTGCTGCTCCAGCGCCACCAGTTCCTGGAAAAGGCGGTCGTACTCCGCATCGGCGAGGGTAGGGTCATCCAGCACGTAATAGCGGTGGGCATGGTGTTGCAGCTCCCGGCGCAGGGCCTGCAGGCGGGACAGGATTCTGTCTTTGCCTTGGTTCAGCAGGGAGAGCTGGTTCATCAGGCAGGTTTCTTGAGAAGCTTGCCGCCCTTGGCGATGTTGTCGTACGGATCTTCATCCACGAAGATCAGGATGGAATCCTCCGGTTTTTTGGTCACCTCGGCGATCACTCTGGTCACTCCGGCGCACATCTCCTCTTTCTGCTCCCTGCTCAGCGTGCCCGCTAGGCGGATGTTTACATACGGCATGGCGATACCTCTTTTTTTTGTAAGCGGTCACAGGGCACCGCATCTTGCGGCGATCGGCCCGGCTCACGTACCTGGTGTACGCATCGCCGTCCCGCTTATAGCTGAGCTGGGCAGCTTATCTGCCCTAGCGAAACATATACCCTCTGGGTGCGCCGCAACCTGCACCACCCTGTGGCCGCTCACCGCGTGAGCGGTTACCTTTTTTTGTGCTGGCTGCTCCCCGGCCGAAGAAATATTATGCCAATATACCGCACAAGTCATAAAAAATGAAGAAAGAGAAAGGGGCATTTGGGGCAGTCGCATTTTTTAGGAGCCGTTATGAGATAACTTCTGCAATTTTGATTGTGCCATTACGGCTCCTTATTGCCGTCCACGTCAACCAGATGAAGATGTTATTTTGCGACAACGGCTTAAAGGTACGGCCAAGAAAAACTTCCATTTTTTCACAATCATTACTAAATTTAAGGTTAAACGAGGGGAAAAAAATGACGCCACTGATACTTGTGACCAACGATGACGGGGTTCGTGCTCCTGGGCTGGCAATTCTTGCTCGGGCTTTGCAGGCCATCGGCCAGACCGTGATTGTCGCTCCGGATCAGGACAACAGCGCGGCCAGCCACTCGCTTACCATGAAACGGCCCCTCAGGGTGAAAAATCTTGGCCAGGATCGCTATTCCGTGGACGGCACCCCCACCGATTGTGTGACTCTGGCCCTGGGCAAGATTCTGCCGCAAAAGCCCAAGCTGGTTGTTTCCGGCATCAATCCCGGGCCAAACCTGGGCGACGATGTCAGCTATTCCGGCACGGTTTCCGCCGCCGTGGAAGGCACCATGCTCGGCGTACCCTCCCTGGCGGTTTCGCTGGCCGGGGAAGAGCCCTTTTGTTTTGAAACCGCGGCCGCCTTTGCCGTGACCCTGGCCCGAACCATCCTCGATAAGGGATTGCCCAAGGATACCCTCCTTAATCTAAATGTTCCCAACCGCAGACCGGAAAAAATAATGGGAGTTCGTTTTACCAGGCAGGGACGGCGGGTCTATGACGGGGCGATCAAGGAAACCTTTGATCCGTGGGGGCGCCGGCATTACTGGATCGGCGGCGGCACCCCGTTCTGGGACGAGGGCGAAGACACCGATGCCCAGGCCATTGTTGCAGGGTATGCCTCCATCACTCCGCTACATCTTGACCTGACCAACCACGCGGCGTTGAGCATGCTCCGCACGGAGTGGCAGCTGAGTCTCTTGCCCTGACTTCAATTTTTTTGGAAGCAGCAGTGGGCGTTATAGTCTGCCGAAAAGATCAGGTGGAGATGGGAAAGGGGGTATCCTTTTCCACCAAGGCGGAAAAAGCTAGTGCCGTGATCGGCTGACTGAAGAGAAAGCCCTGAATTTCCGTGCAGTTGAGCCGGACGAGAAAATCAAGCTGTGCGACATTTTCGACACCTTCAGCCACCACATCCAGATGCAGGGCCTGGGCCATGGCGATGATGGTGGAAGCAATGGCCGCACTGTTCGGTTCGGCGGGCAATTCCTTGACAAAGGAGCGGTCAATCTTCAGGGTGTTGAGGGGTAATTTACGGAGAAAATGGAGAGAGGAGTAGCCGGTGCCGAAATCATCGAGCCCCAGGCGAATTCCCGCAGCCTTTAGTTCGAACAGCTTCGCCATGGCTGCCTCCTCGTTGAACATCACCGCGCTTTCCGTGATCTCCAGCTCAAGCCGCGAAGGGTGCAAGCCGGTTTCCTGCAAGATATTCGTGATGGTTTGCACCAGATTTTCCTGCATGAACTGGCGCGGAGAGAGATTCACCGAGACCACCAACGCCGGGCTTTTCTCAAGCCAGAGCCTGGTCTCCCTACAGGCTTGCCGCAGCACATACTCGCCGATGGGGATGATCAGGCCGGTCTCCTCGGCAAGGGGGATGAAGTCAAGGGGGGAAATAAGCCGACCGTTCCCGCTCTGCCAGCGGACCAGGGCCTCCATCCCCACCATGCGGCCGGTGGCGCTGGCCACTTTCGGTTGGTAATAAACAATAAACTCATTGCGGTCCAAGGCTTTGCGCAGGCTGTTTTCAAGGGAAAGGCGGTGCACCACCTTGGCATTCATGGCCGTGGTGAAGAGCTGGTACTTGTTTTTCCCCTCCTCCTTGGCCCGGTACATGGCAAGTTCGGCGTTTTTCAGCAGGGTATCGGCATCGTCGCCGTCGCCGGGGAAAAAAGTAATGCCGATGGTCACCGTGACAAAGGTTTCATAGATGGCCAGGTTGAAGGGCTCGGCAAACAGGGCAATCGCCTTTTCCGCCATGCGCACGGCCTCTTGTTCATCCTCGCACTGCTCGATAAGAATGGCAAAATCATCGCCGCCGAGATGGCCTACGGTATGAGAGGGATCGATCCCATCCTTCAGCCGCTCGGCAACCTGCTGCAGCAGAACATCACCGATGTTGTGCCCCAGGCTGTCATTGATATGCTTGAAATTATCCAGGTCGAGCACCAGAACCGCCACCTTCTTGTGCAGACGCTGAGCCTGGTTGATGGCCACATGAAAACGGTCGAGCATCAGCAGCCGGTTTGGCAGGCCGGTAAGGGCATCGTGGAAGGCGTGGAAATGGAGCTGATCCTCGTAGCTGCGGATTTCACTCATGTCGTGGAATACGGCTACATGGTGGGTGACTTGGCCGTATTCGTCGGTTATCGCGGTGATGGTGAGCCTTTCCGGATAAACTTCGCCGTTTTTCCGCCGGTTCCAGATCTCGCCCTCCCATTTTTTTTCGGCCATCAGGGTGCTCCACATGGCCTGGTAGAATTCCTCGTTATGACGGTCAGATTTGAGGATGCTTGGCCTTCGGCCTATGGCTTCCTCTTCACTGTAGCCGGTGATATGGGTAAAGGCCTGGTTGACAGATTGAATCACCCCCTTGGCGTCGGTGATGGTGATCCCCTCGATGCTGCTGTCAAACACCTTGGCGGCCATGGCTAACTGTTCTTCTTTTTTCTTGATGAGGGTAATGTCCTGCACTGTGCCGAACATGCGGCCTGGTTTGCCGTCCTCGGCGAGGGTGATTTCTCCTTCTCCCTGGATTATGCGGGTAGTGCCGTCGGGACGAATAATGCGATGGGAAAGGCTGTAGCGAGTGTTGGTTGCCAGGGCGGTCTGGAGCGCAGCCTTGACGGTTTCCCTGTCGTCGGGATGGACCAGGCTCAAAAAATATTCAAAGGTGGCAGGCTTCTCGCTGGGAGTGGTGCCAAAAATGTTAAACACCTCATTGGAGCGGGTGATGCGGTTGTGGCGCACATCCCAGTCCCAGTAGCCAAGTTGGGCGATTTGCTGGGCTTTGGCCAGATTGGCCTCGCTGGCCAGCAGACGGTCCCCGGCCTGTTGCCGTTCGATGAGCAGGGCCAGAGTGTTGGCGATGCTCTCCAGGAATTTTTGCTCGCTTTCGCCACCGGGATGTCCGATTTCTGCGTAGAGCATCAGCAGGCCCAGCAGTTGGTTGTTCCGGACAATGGGAACGATGTAGTGGCCATGATCTTCCAAACCCGCATAGCGGAAGGCTTCCGTCTCGGGGAGATGCGGGGCGAAGAGGAACCGTTGCTCCTCGGCGGCCTTGCCGCACAGGCATTCGCCAAAGCGGATGCTGCCGCACTGTTGCAACAGGGAGGGGGCCATGTTCTTGTGCACGAAGAGGGTCAGTGTTTTGGGCTTAGTTTTGTCCGTCAGAAAAATCCCCCCTTTCGCTGCAAGCGGTAGCCAAGGGATCTCGACGATAAGGTCCAGAGCCGCGGAAAGCTGGGAGGCAAGAGAGGTGTCGTTGAAACTGATCCAGAGAAGACTATCGATGATCTCCTGCTGGCGGCGGAGTTGTTGGAGCTTCTCTGCATTCGCAAGAATCAGAGGATCGGTGCTGGAGAGGTGGATTTCAGCATGCAACAGCCGCGGGGTGCTTCCTGGCACCATGGCCAGGCGGAGTTGGGCCGCATTGTTGCCGGGCAGGGGACAGGAGAAAATTTCTTTCGCCCCGGCCAGAAAAGCGCGGATCGTTTCATTTTGTGTCCCGTTTTCTTCCTCGGCGCGAAAAAGGGCGGTAACATTATCGCCGGTCTGCCCGCCGCGCAGGTGCAGACGCCGTAACGCTTCAGACCACGCGCCATTGCAGGCCGTGATGTCGCCGTTCCCTTCAAGAATCGCGAGGGGAAAGGAGATGGAAGCAAGGAGGCTGCCAAGATCTGGGGGAATCGTCATGTGGAGGCCTTTGGAATAAACAAATTCTCCGCAAGGAAGAGTCATAGCATGGTGGAAATATAGCACAGCCTCGTTGGAACAAAAAGAGGAAACGGCGTCTGCGTTCAAGAAAAAGGGTTGTATTAGAATTTAATAATTAGTAATAATTACCACTTATTCTTTAATTAACGTTCTTTAATTAGGAGGTTCCATGAAAGCACCTGCACCGTTTCTCTATACCGCCAATGAGCTTTTTGACTGGATCAGCGGCGGGCCGGATTTTATCCTGCTTGATGTCCGCAATGAAAAGGATTTCGCCAACTGGAGTATTGAGGGGCCGGAGTTTTTTCCCTACATCAACATCCCCTACTTTAATTTCATGGAGGACGTGCAGGGTAGTCTTGCCCGTATCCCCAAGGGAGAGAAAATCAGGATAGTCTGTGCCAAGGAGGGCTCGGCAAAATATGTTGCCGAGCTCCTCTGCCAGAATGGTTTCAGCGATGTCGGCTATCTTCAGCAAGGTATTGTCAACTGGGGAAACGCCCTGGTGCCAAAGAAGGTGACCGGGGAACAAGAAGAATATGCTCTGTACCAGTTTATCCGTCCAGGGAAGGCCTCATGCAGCTACCTGCTTATTTATCAGCAGGAGGCCATGGTTTTTGATCCTTCAAGGAATATCGAGGCATACCAGTCGGTTGCTCACCAGCATGGAAGCAGAATCGTAAAAAGTTTCGAAACGCACCGGCAAGCTGACTATATTTCCGGCAGTCCGCAGCTTGCCGAGGGAAAAGAGTGTACGGTCATGGTGAACAGCCTTGATTTTGAAGGAGCGGCCTTCCCCTGCGAGCACGTCGCCCATGATGCGGTGTTTACTTTTGCCAAACAGGGACCGGAAGTCCGCGCCCTGCATACGCCAGGTCATACCATGGGCAGCACCTCCTATCTTATTGACGGTAAATACCTCCTGAGCGGGGACACCATTTTCATCAATACCGCCGGTCGTCCTGACCTGGGCGGCAAATGGGAGGAATGGGCGCGGGAGCTTTATCTTAGCCTGATGCTGCGTCTACGGGAGCTCGATGACGAAGTGCTGGTTCTGCCCGGCCATTATACCAGCTGGAGTGAGGCCAATTGTAACGGGATTTTTTTAGAAAAACTTGGTAAACTCAGGGAAAACGTCACCGCCTTCCGGCTGCCCAATGAAAAGAAGTTTGCCGAATTCATTCAGGATAATATGCGACCGCAGCCGGGAGTATATGCGGAAATTCGCAGAGTAAACGGCGGGTGGCTCAAGGTGAGCCAGGCGGAGGCCGACACCATGGATCTGGGCAAGAATGAGTGCGGAGCGAGCAACTACGGCAAGGTTGGGGTCAGTGCCGAAGTGCAGCGCTGCGCGGTTTAGGAATTTTGGGCCCCGCCGCATAACAACCGCCGGGGCGGATAGATGACAGGTACAGCATTCTGCCTGCCTCATAAAAAAACAGTAACCATTCACCGGGGCGGTCGCCAAAGTACCAAAACCACAGGACTGTTTTCGTTCAGCAGTGGTGCAGATTTGGACAAGCGGACCGGTGCTGCGTACCCCGTGTACGTAAGCCGGGCCGATCGCCCGAAGATGTGGTGCTGCTGAAGCGATTACAAAAAACAGGGGAGAGCGCGGATGGATATGAAGCAGTGGTCGTTACGGGGAAAAATTGTTTTGGCCGGCGTTTTTTTGCCCGCGGTTCTCCTGTTGATCCTTTTTCGCCTCTATGTCTCCGAAGCAAAGGAGAAAACCCTTCAGTCCTACGCGGACAAAGCCAGGGCCATCTGCTTGACCGCCGAGTCGACCAGGGATGAGATGGAAAGCAAATGGCAGATGGGGCTTTTTACGGCTGAACAACTTCGTGATCTGGCGGAGGCAGGCCAGAAAGAGAAAGCCCTGGCCATGGTCCCGGTGGTTTCCGCCTGGAATGCGGCAATGCGCAAAGCCCAGGAGGGTGGTTATACATTCAAGGTTCCCAAGCATTCTCCGCGAAATCCGAAAAATGAACCAGACGCTCTTGAAACCAAGGCCCTTAAGCTGATGGAGGAGAAAAATCTACCGGAATACTACGAGATAGATCCAGCGCTCAATGCGGTGCGTTATTTCCGGCCGGTTCGTCTTACGGAAACATGCCTGCTCTGCCATGGCGACCCCAAGAATTCCCAGGCGCTCTGGGGAAATGCGCAAGGTGTTGATCCCACCGGCAGTACCATGGAAAACTGGAAGGTGGGGGAAATCCACGGAGCTTTTGAGGTTATTCAGTCTTTGGAGCAGGCGGATAAACAGCTGAGCGCTTCCTTGACAAAAGGCTGGCAGCTGGTGGTATTCGGTCTTATTGGCATGGCAATTTTCTTCGCCACCCTGGTAATCCGTATTGTCGCAAACTCGGTAATTAAGCCCATCAGTCTGATTATTCGCGATTTGACCAGGAGTTCGGACAACCTGCTTGATGCGGCCGGGCAAGTGTCAAACTCCAGCCACGAGCTGGCCGATGGCGCCGCCCGGCAAGCAGCCAGCCTGGAAGAGACTTCTTCGTCGTTGGAAGAGGTCTCTTCCATGAGCAAGCAAAATGCTGAAAATGTCACCCAGACCAGCAGGATGGCGGAAGAGGCGAGAAACTCGGCTGAGGTTGCCCAAACCAGGATGGTACGGATGACCGACGCCATAGACAGCATAAAAAAATCGGCGGATCAGACGGCGATCATCATGAAGACCATTGACGAGATCGCCTTTCAGACCAATTTGCTGGCCTTGAATGCCGCCGTTGAAGCGGCCAGGGCCGGTGTGGCCGGCGCCGGTTTTGCCGTTGTGGCGTCGGAGGTGCGATCCCTGGCTCTGCGCAGCGCCGAGGCGGCCAAGCAGACGGCTCAGCTTATTGAGGAATCCCAGAAGAATGCCGGCAATGGCGTGGAAGCAGCGGCGGAAGTTAAGGAAATTCTTGGCAAGATTGTTGATGGAGTAAAAAAAGTAAGCAGTCTTGCCAGGGAAATCACCGTGGCCAGCGATGAGCAGACCCTTGGCGTAACGCAAATTAATCTCGCCGTTTCCGAGGTGGATCAGGTGACCCAGGCCAGCGCTGCTATCGCTGAAGAGGCGGCCTCGGCAAGCGAGAAGCTTTCGGGCCAGGCAGAGGAGCTCAATGGGCTGGTGCAAGCTTTGGCCGAAATTGTGGGGGTGAAGAGTGTGGCCACTCAAAACTCCGGAAGACGTCTAGAGCGCCCGGCTCTACCGAAAAAGCCAGGGAGTCCTTCTGCCGCACAGCCAAGAAAAAAATTGGCTGCGGCACGGCCTGAAGCGGTGCTGTCCCAAGCGGAACAGGTCATCCCCTTTGAGGATGAAAAATTTGAAGATTTTTAGTCGGTGAAAAATATTTTCCTGCAGAACATAACCGGGAAGACAGGCCATGCGCCGGTCTTCCCGGCTTCTCGCCCGTTTCCTTTCTCATGAAAATCAAGAAAAAAATCTCGCCGGTTCCGGTTAAAGCTCTTCTTGTCCTGAGCGGATCAGAGGACATTGTTTGAGAAACACCTGGTTGCTCTCCTGGTGAATTTCCTGCAGGAGTTGGTCAGGGTTATAAAGAAATTCCTCAGCCCGCTTGCGGGGGTCAAAAAATTCCTTGTTGAACGGTTCAATGAGGTTCAGATGTTCCCACCTGGTCACATAATATTCAATAAGCGCAGGAAGTTCGGTGAAGATCGTCGCCTCCGGATCGGGATCGACAAAGCTTGATTGGCGCAATTTGGCGGCGGCCAGGGTTTGGGTCTCATAGAAATTTTTTAAAAACATCAGTTCAGCCGGCATGCGGGCGTCAATGCCCAGCCTGGTTATCAGCCTTACCAGGCGGGCCATGACTCCCATGCCGAATTGGGCCACGGGAAAAGGCAGGTAGATCTCCCGCGGGGTTTTCAGCTCCAGGTAGGACTTGATGGTAAGGATGAGCTGGGCCAGGGACACGGGATTGGGATCGACAAAGTTGTAGATCTGGCCGGAAAACTCTGGCCGTTTGTCCAGGACATGGGCGATGAAATAGGGCAGCTTCCGGGCATTGGAATAGGAGTGCAGAGCTTCCTGTCTGGTAAAGAGCACCGGCATGGAACGATCGACAATGGCGAAAAACAACCGGTGAAAGCCCTGGATTTTGTGGTCGTGGGCGCCATAGACGATGCCCAGCCGGATCGTGGTGTAATCAAGGCCTCTGGTCCGGCCCAGATGTTCAAGGGTCAATTCGGTCATGAGTTTGGCTTTGGTGTAGTTGGGCAGGTCCGGACGCAGGGAAAGACGGTTTTTTTCGTCCAGATTCCGGCCAGTCGGCATGACCGCGGCCGAACTGAGGTGGATATAGGGGATGCCAAGCTCCAAGGCGGCGGTGGCCAGATAAACCGTGCCTTGATAGTTTATCTCGTAGGCAAGCTGCGGGTCACTGTCGATGGCGGCAATGGCGCAGTTGATGATAAAGGCTGGTTTGGCCCTTTCAAAATAGCGGCGGATGTCGTCCGGGTCGCGCAGGCTGAGTTTTTTGCTATTGGGGGCAAGGACGTTGAACCTGCCCATGGCCTGGGTCTTGAAATAATACACCAGGGCGCCCCCGATCAGGCCTGAGCCGCCGAGGAGTACCCCTGTTTTTTCCGCTATGGATGGCGTCATGTAAGCCTTTGTGAGGATGGTCTTATTGATAAAGTCCGCCGTTCTTGCCAGGGATTTTTTCAGTGACAAGGGTAACGAGACACGGTACTTAATTTGTAACTTGTGACTGTTCAGTAGCGAAACGGCGCTACTGAACAGTTAAGTTTTTTTATTTTCGGCGCCAAACTGGGTAGTTTCTTTTAATTTAAGAGTAGCAACAAGGGCCGGGACAGTCAACAGGAAGCGCGTCCGGCCTGTGGTGCTTGAGAGGAAGGGATGACGGTTTATAAACGCCAGGAAGTGCATGCCATGCTCAAGGGGGTAGAGCGCGGACAGATGGCGCCGGTTTATCTGCTGTTCGGCCAACGCTATCTATGTCAGGAGATCGCCAACGATCTGGTTTGCCGGCTGCTGCCCGATGAGGCCCGCCGGCAAAGCAGCCTCAAGGTCATTGACGGCGATCAGGAAGAGGTGGGCGCCACGGTCAACCTGCTCAAAACCTACAGCCTGTTCGGCACCCGGCAGGTTATCCGGGTGATGGACTCCCAGATTCTTTACTCCAAGGTTGTGGCCGGTGCCCTGTGGGACAAGGCGCGCAAGGGTTGGGAAGGAAAAGAACCGAAAAAGGCTCTGCGTTTTCTGAGCCAGATGCTGGCCCTGGCCGAGCTTGTCCCGGCGGATTGGGAGAAAGAGGATCTGGCTGCCTGCTCGCCCGGCCGCTGGCAGGAGTTGTTCGGTTTTGCCAAACCAGATGATCTTGCCTGGGTGCAGGAGGTATGCGCGGCAAGTGAAGGGGCTTTTGCCGCGACCGCGCCCAAGGGTGAGGGGGCGGAACTGTTGCTGGGTGCCCTGGAGACGGGGATTCCGCCGGGCAACATCCTGATTTTGCTGGCCGAGGCGGTGGACAAGCGCAAGAAGCTTTTCAAGTATCTGGAAAAAAACTGCGTGGTTGTCGATCTTTCCGTGGACAGCGGAGCCAGTTCCGCGGCGCGCAAGGATCAGGACGTCCTGCTTAAGGATATTGTTCAGCACACTCTGGCCCGCTTGGGCAAGAGGTTGGAGCCGCGGGCCTTGCCGGTGCTGCTGGAACGGGTAGGCTTTCAGCCGGTGGCCGTGGCCATGGAGGCGGAGAAATTGGCTCTGTTCGTGGGCGAGGCCGAAACCATCACCATGGACGATCTCAACGCCATGGTCGGCCGGACCAGGGAAGAGGCGCTGTACGAGCTGACCGAGGCTTTTGGCAATCATGACCTGGCCGCTTCATTAACCATCTCCCGGAGGTTGCAGGAAAACGGGGTGCATCCGCTCATCGTGGTGGCGGGGTTGCGTAATTTTTTGCGCAAGCTGCTGCTGGTGCGCGCCATTATCGAGCATCCTTCCTTCGTATATTCCGAGGGGGTTTCCTTCCCCGCCTTCCAGAAAGGGCTTCTGCCGAAGCTGCAAGAGACTTTGGGCCAGAAGGAGAAGGCGTTGGCTGGTCATCCTTTTGCCGTATACAAGAGTTTTCAACAGGCTGAGCGTTTTACCCTGGCGGCCTTGAAACAGGCGAGGATCGACCTGCTGGCGGCGGAATTTCGTCTGAAGGGCTCCGGGCTGCCGGAATATCTGATTTTGGACAATTTTCTTTTTTCTGTCCTGCAAGCTTCGGAACGGGCCAGGAAAACCGCTGTGGCCGGATAGGTCTTCTCTTTAAAAAGATGTGCGGCGGATGTGCGAAGCAAAAAAAGATGATTATTGTTATCAAAAAGAAATGGCTTTGGTAACTATCCAGCTCATGCCGGAAATGATTGATTGAAGGGAGCAGAGGAAGAATGGGTGTTACTGGCAGGGAGAGGGAAGGTTCGGTTGTCAGCGAAAAAAAACAGCAAACCAGGCACCCTTCCATGTATAAAGTGTTACTGCATAATGATGACTATACCACCATGGATTTTGTGGTGATGGTGCTGGAAACGATATTTCATAAAAATATGGAAGAGGCCACCAGGATCATGCTCAATGTCCATGAGCAGGGCCGGGGGGTAGCAGGGGTATATACGCGCGATGTGGCGGAAACCAAGGTGATCATGGTGTCAGATCTGGCCCGCAAGAACGAATACCCTTTGAGATGTTCCCTGGAAAAGGCATAGTAATTATCCAGTGCAAGGCCGGAAACGAACCAAAACAACCCAAGCCGTAACTATTCAGGAGTGCCCCAGGTTGCGGTTAGCGGGACGGCGAAGCGTACCTCGGGTACGTGAGACGGCCTGATCGCCGCAAGATGGGGTGCTCCTGAATAGTTACAAGGCATAACGGGTTTCCCGTGAGGAGCGCGAGATGATAAATGCAAAGTTGGAAATAGCCCTGGTGCGAGCCATCCGGGAGGCAAAGATCCGTCGGCACGAACATGTCACGGTGGAGCATATCCTTTACGGCCTGCTGGATGACGAGCTGGCCGCCAGAGCCATTGTGGTCTGTGGCGGCGATCCAGAGGGGATGAAGAAAAGGCTGGAGGAGTTTTTCGCCTCCAATCTGCCCATGGTCAAGGAGGGCCTGCCCCACGACCCCGTTCAGACCCTCGGCTTCAACCGGGTCTTGCAGCGGGCCATTGCCCATGTCCAGAGCTGCGGCAAAAAAGAGGTGGATGCCGGGGATGTCCTGGCCGCCATCTTTGCCGAGGCCGAGTCTTTCGCCGTGTATTTCCTCCATTCCGAGGGAATCAGCAAGCTGGATGTGACCGAATATCTTTCCCATGGCCTGGAAAAGGAAGAAACACCCCAGGAGGAAAAGAAGGCGGACGAGAAGGAGCCGGAAAAAACCAAGGAACACGAGGCTCTGGAAAAATATACCATCAACTTCAGCGAGCGGGCCGCCCAAGGGTTGATTGATCCCCTGATCGGCCGGGCTCCTGAATTGAAGCGGGTGATGCAGACCCTGTGCCGTCGGCGCAAGAACAATCCCTTGCTGGTAGGCGAACCGGGGGTCGGAAAGACCGCCATTGCCGAAGGGTTGGCCCTGCACGTGCATGAAGGCAAGGTGCCGGATCTCTTGCAGGGGGTGGAGATTCGCCTTCTCGATATGGGCGGGTTGCTGTCCGGCACCAAGTACCGGGGCGATTTCGAACAACGCCTTAAGGCGGTTATCTCCGCGGTGGAACAGGAACCGCATGTTATTCTCTTCATTGACGAGATCCATACCATTGTCGGGGCCGGCGCCACCAGCGGCGGCAGCATGGATGCCTCCAATCTGCTGAAACCCGCCCTGCAGGCCGGGACGCTGCGCTGCATCGGCTCGACTACCTACGAGGAATACAAGAACTACATCGAAAAGGACCGCGCCCTGTCCAGGCGCTTTCAGAAAATCGACGTCGAGGAGCCGAGCGTTGCCGAGACCTGCGCTATTCTGCGAGGGTTGCTGCCTCGCTACGAAGCGCATCACGGCATCACCTACTCGGCCTCCGCGGTAAAGGCCACGGCGGAGCTGGCCAGCCGTTACATCAGCGACCGTTTTCTGCCGGACAAGGCTATCGACGTTCTGGACGAGATCGGCGCCGCCTTCCGTCTGGCCGCGGGCCCAACGGACAAGCGGCGGACGGTGACGGTGCGCGATGTGGAAAAAGTGGTCTCCCGCCTGGCCCGGATCCCGGCGCGAAGCCTCAGCGGCTCCGATCTGAGCCATCTCCGGGAGCTGGACCAGGTGCTGAAAAGGTCCATCTTCGGGCAGGATCAGGCGATCAGCGCCTTGGTCACGGCGGTGAAGCGTTCCCGGGCCGGACTGAAGCAGACGGAAGGGCCCACCGGCTCCTTCCTCTTTGCCGGCCCCACCGGGGTCGGCAAGACCGAGGTGGCCAAGCAGCTGGCCGCAGCGATGTCCGTGCATTTTGAGCGCTTCGATATGAGCGAGTACATGGAAAAACATGCGGTTTCCCGGCTAATCGGTGCGCCCCCCGGCTATGTGGGCTTTGATCAGGGCGGGCTTTTGACCGATGCCATCCGCAAGCATCCCTACAGCGTGCTCCTGCTCGACGAGATCGAAAAGGCCCACCCCGACCTGTTCAGCATCCTCCTCCAGGTCATGGATCACTCGACCTTGACCGACAATACCGGGCGCAAGGCGGATTTTCGCAATGTGATCCTGATCATGACCACCAATGCCGGAGCCCGCGAGTTGAGCGAACGGACCATCGGCTTTACCGGGAACAGCACGGGCAAAAACGACCGCGCCTTGAAAAATCTCTTCTCCCCTGAGTTCAGGAACCGGCTGGATGCGACCATCACCTTCAATTCTCTGGATGCGCGGCTCATGGAACGAATTGTGGACAAGATGATCGCGGAGCTGCAAACTCAGCTGGCGGAACGCAAGGTGACGATCAGCCTCAGTCCCGGCGCCCGGACCTGGCTGGCGGCCAAGGGGTACGCCCCGGAATTCGGGGCGCGGCCGCTGAGAAGGCTTATCCTGCAGGAGGTTGGGGATGCCTTGACCGAAGAGTTGCTCTTTGGTCGATTGGTCAAGGGGGGCAGGGTGCGGATCGGGGTCAAGGCCAACACTCTTACCTACCTTTACGAGGGAAAGGGCAAGGAAGCGAATAACGAGATTCTCCGAAAGGTTGGCGGTGGAAAATAATATGAACTTTTTTTCAGGGTAGTTGTCCTGAAGAAAGATGGTTGGCGCATGGCAGAGAGGCTGTGGTGCGTTTTTTATATCCTGATGAATGAACGATGGAGGAGTGTTGAGCGTATGGGTAAGACAATGAGATGGCGTAATTTTTTGGTAGGGGGATTGTGTCTGGCGACGCTAGTTGCCTGTAATAGTCAAAAGCCCGAGAACAAGGCGGCGGATAAGGCTGCGGTGGACGGCGGGAGCAAGCAGGTGGCCGCCGCACCCGGCTTCCCCATTCAGGGGAAGGCCAAGGAGGTACTTGAGGGTGGTGGTTATACTTATGTTCTTATTGGGGCCGAAAAGGGTGATACCTGGGTGGCGATGCCGGGAACCAAGATTGCGGTGGGCGATGCGTGTACTGTTGCCGAAGGGCAGCTCATGCAGAATTTCCCCAGCAAGAGCCTGAATCGCACCTTTGAGGAAATTATTTTTTCCTCTGGTCTTGCCGGCAAAGATGGTGCTGTTGCCGCAAATCCCGCAGCGGCTGACAAAAATTTTGGTGCAGCAATCCAGAAAGAAGGTGGCGCAGCGACCGCAGCAGCGGAGCCTGTCTCTCCGGGCAGCGCCAAGGCAGTGGTGCCTTTTGCGGATTTGAAGGTTGCCAAGGCCGCTGGCGGGAACGCTTATACCGTTGCGGATGTTTTCGGTAAAGCCGCCAGCCTTAACGGCAAAAAGGTGAAAATCAAGGCCCAGGTGGTCAAGTTCTCTCCGCAGATCATGGGGAAAAACTGGCTGCATCTGCAGGATGGCACCGGTGATTCTTCTAAGAGTACTCATGATCTGGTGGTGACCTCGGCTGGCAAGGCGGAAAAGGGCGATATCGTCACGGTGGAAGGCGTGCTTGCCGCGAACAAGGATTTTGGCGGCGGGTACATGTATGCGGTCATTGTTGAAGATGTGACCATCACCCGTTAACCGCCAACCATGCGGGACACTCCCCCCAAGACGGTCGCCATCGTCGGCCCGGGCGCTCTGGGCTGTCTGTTGGCGACCTTCCTTTGCCGGATCAGCGGAGAGAAAATCTGGGTGCTGGACCATAACAGCCAACGGGCTGCTCTGCTCCAGCACTCTGGTCTAACCCTTGATCTTGGTGGCCGTCGCGAACATTTTTCCATTCAGGCCACTACCGACCCCCAGCGGATCGGGCCGGTGGACCTGGTACTGCTCTGCGTCAAATCCCCGGCCCTTGGCCAAACCCTGCCCACCCTTCTTCCCCTGCTCATCGAAAACAGCCTGTTGCTTGCCTGGCAAAACGGCATCGCTCATCTGCCGGTTCTTTTGGGCGCAACGCTTCCCGTGCCTATGGGGCTGGCGGTTACCTCCCTGGGCGCCCATCTGCTCGGGCCGGGGCTGGTACGTTTCGGCGGGGCTGGGGTGACCAGTCTCGGTTTTCTTGGCGAAGCTTCGCCGCAGGCAAAGCTGGCCATGCAGAGGGCGGCAGAACTCTTCCGGATGGCGGGCCTGGATGTGCGGGTTGAGGCTGACATCCTGGCCAAGGCCTGGGATAAGCTGCTGGTTAATGTGGGAATCAACGCGCTCACCGCCATTTATCGCTGCAAGAACGGCGTTCTTTTGCAAAATACGGAGGCGCTTGGCTTGATGCGGGCGGCGGTGCTGGAAGCGGCCAGCATCGCCCAGGCCAAGGGTATCGCCATTGCTCCGGAGCCGGTGGCCAGGACCATTGCAGTCTGCCAGGCCACGGCAGATAATATTTCCTCCATGCTCCAGGATGTGCGGGGCAGGAGAAAAACCGAAATCGAGGCCATCAACGGCGCGGTGCTGACAGAAGCCATGCGGTTGGGGATTGCCGCGCCGGTTAACGCGGAACTTTTCGCCGCGGTAAAGGGCCTGGAAAAAGAATATCTGTCGGGATAAAGAAGGTCTTCCCTCGCCTTTCATAGGGATTATCGTTGACAACTCCCTGTATTTTAGTAAAAGTATCAAGTTTCGTGGCTGTCGCGCAGCCTGTTGTTCTCACCGAAAATCATGAGGAGTTGAAATGTCAAATTATCTCTTTACCTCGGAGTCTGTCTCAGAAGGCCATCCGGATAAGGTTGCCGACCAGATCTCAGACGCGATCCTCGACGCCATTCTCACCCAGGATAAAAAAGCCAGAGTTGCCTGTGAAACCCTGGTAACCACCGGTCTGGCCCTTATTGCCGGGGAAATCACCACTACGGCCTGGGTGGATATGCCCGCCGTGGTACGGGAGACGGTGCGGGAGATCGGTTACAATTCCTCCGAAATGGGCTTTGACTGGCAATCCTGCGCGGTGCTAACCAGCATCGGCAAGCAGTCGCCGGATATTGCCCAGGGCGTCAACGAAGGCTCCGGGCTTGATTTGGATCAGGGCGCCGGCGACCAGGGGTTGATGTTCGGCTTTGCCTGCAGCGAAACCAAGGTTCTGATGCCCATGCCCATCACCTATGCTCACAGGCTCATGAAGCGGCAGGCCGAGGTCCGCAAGGCAGGCCTGTTGCCCTGGTTGCGCCCCGATGCCAAAAGCCAGGTCACTATCGAATACGAAAACAAGAAGCCCAAGCGGGTCGAGGCGGTTGTCCTTTCAACCCAGCACTCCCCGGAGGTTGATTACGAAGATCTCAAGGAAGGGGTGATGGAGGAGATCATCAAGCGCATAATTCCCGCTGAGATGGTGGACAGCAACACCAAGTATTTCATCAATCCCACTGGGCGGTTCGTCATCGGCGGGCCGGTGGGCGACTGCGGCGTGACCGGCCGCAAGATCATCGTCGATACCTACGGGGGCATGGGTTCCCACGGCGGCGGTGCTTTTTCCGGCAAGGATCCTTCCAAGGTCGACCGCTCATCCTCCTACATGGGCCGCTATGTCGCCAAGAATCTGGTAGCCGCCGGAATCGCCACCGAGATCGAGGTGCAGATCGCCTATGCCATCGGCATTTCCAAGCCGGTCTCCATCAACGTCAACTCGTTTGGCACTAGCAAGATCAGCGATAAGCAGATCAGGGATCTCATTGACGCGCATTTTGACCTGCGTCCCAAGGCCATCATCCAGCACCTTGACCTCCTGCGGCCGATCTACAGAAAAACCGCCGCCTACGGCCATTTCGGCCGGGAGCGGGAAGAATTCACCTGGGAGCGAACCGACAAGGCAGAGGCCTTGCGGGATGCCGCCGGAATCAAATGTAAATAGTGTAACCGTTCACCGGGGCGGTCGCCAAAGTACCAAAACCGCGCCAAGTCTCAGTCAGGAGAAAATAACGATGAAGGCACCAGCAAAAAAAGCTCCAGCTCAAAAAGCCCCGGCCAAAAAACAGGCCGATTTCAAGGTCGCTGATCTGAGTCTGGCCGATTGGGGCCGCAAGGAAATCAGGATCGCGGAAACCGAGATGCCTGGGCTCATGGCCCTGCGCGAGGAGTTCGGCGTCAAGAAGCCCCTCAAAGGGGCGCGGATTTCCGGCAGCCTGCACATGACCATCCAGACCGCGGTGCTGATCGAGACCCTGGTTGCCCTGGGCGCCGAGGTGCGCTGGGCCTCCTGCAACATCTTCTCCACCCAGGATCATGCCGCCGCCGCCATTGCCGCGGCAGGCATTCCGGTCTATGCCTGGAAAGGAGAGAGCATCGAGGAGTACTGGTGGTGTACGGAAAAGGCTCTGACCTGGCCGGACGGCAACCCGCCCAACATGATCCTCGACGACGGCGGCGATGCCACCCTGCTGGTGCATAAGGGCGCCGAGTTCGAGAAGGGTGGCAAGGTGCCGGCGGCCAAGAAAAGCGACAATGAAGAGTGGCAGGCCGTGCTTGGGGTACTCAAGCAGGATTTTGCCGCGAATAACAAGAAATGGACCACTGCCGCCAAGGCCATCCGCGGAGTGACCGAGGAAACCACCACCGGGGTGCATCGCCTCTACCAGATGGAAAAGGCGGGCGGCCTGCTTTTCCCGGCCATGAACGTCAATGACTCGGTGACCAAGTCCAAGTTCGACAACCTCTACGGCTGCCGCGAATCGTTGATGGACGGGATCAAGCGCGCCACCGATGTGATGGTGGCCGGCAAGCTCGCGGTGGTTCTCGGCTACGGCGACGTGGGCAAGGGCTGCGCCCAGGCCTTCCGCGGGTTGGGCGCCCAGGTCTGGGTCACCGAAATCGACCCGATCTGCGCGCTTCAGGCGGCCATGGAAGGCTACCGGGTAATGACTATGGAAGAGGCCGCCTCCCAGGGAGACATCTTCGTCACCTGCACCGGCAACGAGAAGGTCATCAACCACGCGCACATGAAGGCCATGAAGGACGAGGCCATTGTCTGCAATATCGGCCACTTCGATTCGGAGATCGACGTTGCCTCGGTGCGCAAGTACACCTGGGAGAACATCAAGCCCCAGGTCGATCACATCGTTTTTCCCGACGGCAAGAAGATCACCATGCTGGCGGAAGGCCGACTGGTAAACCTGGGCTGCGCCACCGGCCACCCCAGCTTCGTGATGTCCGCCTCTTTCACCAATCAGGTGCTGGCCCAGATCGAGCTGTTCGCCAACGCCGAGAAGTATCTGAAAAAGGTCTATGTGCTGCCCAAGGTACTGGATGAGAAGGTTGCCCGCCTCCATCTCAAGAAGCTCGGGGTGCATCTCACCGAGCTTTCAAAGGTCCAGGCTGCCTATATCGATGTGCCGGTAGGCGGCCCTTACAAGGCAGATCATTACCGTTACTAAGCCACCGCTTTTCAGGAAACAAAAATGGCGCCTCCCGGCTGGGAAGGCGCCATTTTTGTTCCTTATTAGCGATAATCTTCCGCAATAAGCCCGTCATCCCCGAATGTTTTTATCGGGGATCCATGATTTCGGTCAGTCCCCCTGTCCCTACTACCATGGATTACGGCCTTCGCCGGACTCAGCTCCCGCCCAGGATCATCAGCTCAAGCGCTGCCAGTCCTTCGTTGTTCAGATCGCCGGTCACCATCCGCAGGCCGATCCCGGCAACCACCGCTTCGCTCTGGGCCCGCACCATCTCCCTTTCGCTTTCGGCCAGTCTGGCTCGGGCTTCAAGAACCTTAACCGTGTCCTGGAGGCCGGCGGCATGGGCTTTTTCCGTTGCTTCCACCAGAAGAGCGGCAGAAGTCCGGGCCTCGGCGTGGGCGGCAATCCGATCCAGAGCCAGACGGTAGCCCATCCAGTAGTTCTCGAGAGACTCGGCGGCAGTCTTGATCTGAAAGGATACCTCTTCCTTGGCCGCCGCGGCGGATAGGCGGGCTTCTTCCTCCCGGGAGGTGGCATAGCCGCCCTGGTAGAGAGGGATATTCAGTTCAAGCATCGCCCGGGCATCGTTGCGTCGGGTGGTTGATTCGCTGGAGTCGGAATCGCTGAAGGAAAGGCGGGCATCCAGTTTCGGGTAACGCTCGTTGCGCCGGATCCGCATGTCAGTCTGGGCCAGAGCGAGGCCGATCCCGGCCAATCTGACCTCGAGGCTGCCGGCCAGTCCTTGCCGCCAGGCATTCAGCTCTTCCTTTTCCACCACGGCGCTATCGGCCTTACGCCCGATAGCCGGAGTTTCGGCGGGCAATTCAGGTTCGGCCAGACCGGTCAGGTGACCCAGGGTGAGCAACGCCACTTGCAAGCGCTTGCCCTCGGCAAGCCACTCGGCCCGGGCCCGGTCGAACTCCACTCTGGCATCCAGGGCATCCATTTTGGTGGTGAGCCCTTGGGCCAGATAGCCATCAAGCTTTTCTCGCCGCTGACCCTGGGCCTCCATCCGGGTGCGGGCGAACTCCAGCCCTCTTCGGCTCAACAGGGCATCAAAATAAGCCTTGGCCAGCTCAGCGGCAAGCTTCTGTTCATCAATCTGCAACTGAACCCGGGACGCCTCCGCCTGGAGGGTGGCGTAATCGAGCTTGTTCCACAGCTCGGGCCGGAAAAGCGGCTGAAATAGATTAACAGCATATTGAAAGGTAGTCTCTTCAACCGGCTGGGTGAGATAGGATAGCTCGTAATGGGTTTTGGTGGTGGCGGAACTTGCGGAAATCTGGGGAAAAAGCTGGGCCTTGGCCTGTCGGGGCTGTTCCTGGCGAGCCATGGTCTGAAACCGGCGAGCCCGGATCTTGGGATCCTTGTCAAGCGCCAGTTCGAAAGCCTGGCCGAGCCTGAGGGGCTCGGCGGCAAGAGGAAGAGCGGTCAACAGGTTAAAAGCAAGCAGGATGGCACAAAGATACTTCGGCATCGAAAAAATCCTGTTGGACGGTATCGGGGCGGCGGAAAAGAAGTGAGCCCCGCCGCTACTTTTCCCGAAACGCATTGGTAAACATCTTGCTGAGCGGCTGAACCAGGTATTCCAGCATGGTCCGGCTCCCGGCCTTGATCATCACCTGAACCGGCATCCCGGGCACCAGGTCAAAGCGCAGCCTGGCCAGCTCCTTGATTCCGGACTCGGTGATATCGACCAGGGCCTCATAGTAGGGCATCCCGGTTCGCTGGTCAATGAAGCTGTCGGCCGAAACATGGCTGACTTTTCCGTCGATTGAATGCGGCACCTGAGTGTTGAAGGAGGAGAACTGGATTTCAGCATCCAGTCCGGTCTGCACCCGATCTATATCGTTGACGGCGAAGCGGACCTTGACCAGTAGCCGCTCATTGGCCGGCACCACTTCGAGCACCGTTTTGCCGGGCTGAATAACTCCGCCCAGGGTATGAACATCAAGGCCGACGACCACCCCGGCCACCGGCGCTTTAAGATCGGTTTTGGTCAGGGCATCGCGAAGGGTCAGAACCCGGGAGCGGGACTCGCTCAACTTGACCTGAACCTCCCGGAGAGAAGTGGCAACCTCCCGCTCGAATTCTCGATCTTTCTGGAGGATCTCCGAATCGGTCTGGTTGATCACCAGTTCCAATCTGGCAATCTCGGCGGTGGAAGAGGCGATTTCCCCTTCGAGCCTGGCCTTTTCCTTTTTGAGCTCCCGCAGCCGCATCTTGTCGGTGAGCTGCTGGTCAAAAAGAATCTGCCATTCGGCAATCTCTTCGGCAAACATGGCCAGGCGGCTGCGGGAGCTGTCGATCACGGCCCGAACCCCGCTGATCTGTCTGGAAATCTGGTCTTTCCGCTGCTCGAGAATTTGCCGCTGGCCGCTTCGTTCACGCTGGCGGGCGAGAAAAAGATCGTCCTGGCCGGCAGTCAATTCCGCCTTGAGGGAGTGATTTTCGATGGCGAGAAACTCAGGGCTGTAAATGACCCTTTGCTTACGGTCCCGCTCGGCAAGCAGGCGGCTTTCCTGGGCAAGAAATTCGGCATACAAAGGCAGGGCCGCGTCGAATTGGGCCGTGAGCTGGGTGTTGTCAAGGCGGATCAGAGTCTGGCCGACGGCAACCGCATCGCCGTCCTTAACCAGGATTGCTTCCACCTGACCACCCTGGAGATGCTGGACGCTTTTCCGGTAAGCTTCGACCACCAGCATTCCCTGGCTGATCACCGCGCTGCTCAAAGGGGCGACCGCCGCCCAGATCCCGAAAATCCCGAAAACCACCACGAGTACCAGCAGCCCGAAGCGCCGGACTCCCATGTCGCCGCTCTCCGGGGGGCTGAGGACCGGTTTGTCGGCCGCAGCCTCCTCTGCTTCTTCCAAATCGCCTGCGGCCGAAGCGTCATTCCAGGGCAGCTCCGCCTTCTCTTTGTCCGGTTCCGACTTCTGCTGTTGCGGATCAATACTCATGCCTGTTTCTCCGCTTTTTGGGTCACCTGGAGCTGCCCCGGCTGCGGACCCTGGGCAGCTGCTTGCTGGGCCTGCTTCAGGGCAGTCAGCACTTCATCTCGGGGGCCAAAAGCCTGCAATTGGCCGGCAACCAAGAGAGCGATCTTATCGACCACGCTCAGGATCCCCGGCCGGTGGGAGATGATCAACACGGTGGCGCCTCTGGCCTTAAGCCGGGTCACCGCCGAAACCAGGGCCTTCTCGCCCTGCTCATCCAGATTGGAGTTGGGCTCGTCCAGGACGATGAAAACCGGTTCGCCGTAAAGGGCTCTGGCCAAGGCAATCCGCTGACGCTGCCCGGCGGAAAGACTGACCCCGCCAGGCCCGATCATGGAATCGTAGCCTTGGGGCAACTGAAGAATCATCTCGTGAACCCCGGCAAGATTCGCGGTCTCTACTACCTTGGCCGGGTCGGCCTCGCCGAAGCGAGCGATATTTTCGACGATGGTTCCCTCGAATAGTTCGATGTCCTGGGGCAAATAGCCGACGTAACGGCCCAATTCCTCGCTGTCCCAGTGTTCGATGTCCGCCTTGTCGATCCGGACCTTGCCGGTGAGCAGCGGCCAGACTCCGAGCAAAGCCCGGGCCAGGGTTGATTTGCCGGAGGCGCTGGGACCGATCAGGGCCACCACTTCGCCGGGGGCGATGTTCAGGTTGATCCCCTTGAGGACCGGCTGGCTGGCCAGAGGTGGGGTTACATAGAGGTTGGTCACCTCAATGGCTCCCTTGGGAGCAGGCAGCGGCATCGGTTTTTCCTGGTCGGGAAACTGCTCGAGGAGCTGGTCAAGCCGATGATAGGCGGCGCGGGCCTCAACAAAGCCCCGCCAGCCGTTGGTCAGCATATCGATGGGCGCCAGGGCCCGGCCCATGATGATCGACCCGGCGATCATCATTCCGGGATTCAGTTCGTTGATCACAGCCAGATAGCCGCCCAGTCCCAGAATCATCGACTGGAGGGTGACCCGCAGGGTTTTGCTCAGGTTGGCCCAAACCCCGGCGGTATCGCTGGCCTTGGTCTGACTGGCCAGGAAATTCCAGTACTTCGCCTGCCAGCGCCGGCGGATCCCTTCCCGCATCCCCATGGCCTGAACCACCTCGGCATTGCGCAGGCTGGAGCCGACGTAGTTGATCGAGTCGCGGCTCAGGGCATTGGCCCGGCCCAACTCCTTCTTGGTTCCTTTTTCGTTCAGAACGGTAATGGCTGTGAGAAGCAGGGCGGCGCCGATGGCAAAGCAGCCGAACCAAAAATGGAAGAGAAAGAGGACGCCGATGTAGATCGGCATCCAGGGTGCGTCGAAAAAGGCAAAGGGGCCGGGGCCGGTGAGAAACTGGCGGAGGCTGGTGAGATCGGCCAGCGGCTGGGCGGTGGCCCGGCCCGGCTGACGGTTGGCCAGGGCAAAGACCACATCGAACAAACGGTTGCTGAGCTTGGAATCCAGCTTGTTGCCGGCCCGCACCAGAATCCGCGAGCGGGCATTCTCCAGCAGCCCCATGGTAATGAATAAGACCAGGACGATCACGGTGAGCATCGCCAGGGTCTGCACGCTGCGGCTGGACATGACCCGGCCGTAAAGCTGGAGCATGTAGATGGTCGGCACCAGCATCAGCAGATTGATGAACAGGCTGAAGAAGGCTGCGTAGGCAAAGGAATTCCGGCAGGCGGCGAGGGCCTCGCGGAGTTCAGAACGCTTGGTCGAGTTGTCCGGATTTTTATTTTTCTGTAACATGGGGCACGATGCTACCACCGGGGAGGTCTTAATGCAATGTTAAAATTGCATCCTGAATTCCCTGTTTTAGCGGCCCGCAATTTAGACTTTTACTAATTTTTTCAGTATAATAAGAATGATTTCCTGATAAATATTTTCGTTCCGGGGGAATGGCCAGGCAAGGTTTGCCGGAACGAAACGGCGCTTTCGAATGGAGGCTTTTCCGAAGAGGCCCGGCAGGGCAAAATCATTTAAGCGCCCGCAACCCATTTTTATTGATTTCTCTTGCTTGATACGCTAATTTGACCCCTTTATCTGCGGTAGAAAACGTGCGCGTTAAGCGTGACAACGAAAAAAGGCAATATGCGAGTCCTTCATGTATTCAAATGGTATTACTGCGATTCCAGGGGGGGAACTGAAAAGGCCATTCAGCAACTGGCAGCCTCTTGCGCCAAAGAAGGGATAAAAAGCACCATACTCTGCATCGCCAGGGATGATTATGGCCAACAGTCAAGGCCGCGGGCCTTTTCCGCTGCTTACAGCAAAGGCGAGTATGGCGAGGCTATTTGCCGGTGCGCTCCCACGCTGCATTTTGATTCGATCACCTTAAGTGCGCGGATGGCTGGCGAATTTGCCCGGCAGTCCCGGAAGCATGACCTGATCCATTACCATTTCCCTTTTCCCCAGCAAGACATAATGCATCTTTTGCTTAATCCCCGCTGCCCAGCGCTGGTGACCTATCACAGCGATATAGTCCGACAGCGCTTTCTGTCCCGCCTGTATGCGCCGCTGATGAATTCATTCCTGGCTCGGATGGATGCGGTGGTTGCTTCTTCCGAAAATTACCTTGCTTCAAGCCCGGTATTGCAACGGTTCAGGGAAAAAACCGTGGTGATTCCTTATGGTCTGGAGGAAAAATCCTACCCCGACCCTTCCTTTAAAACGCAGCAGTTCTGGCGCGACAAGGTAGGGGAAGATTTTTTTCTGTTTGTCGGCGCCCTGAGATATTATAAAGGACTGGATATCCTGCTTAAGGCCGCAACCATGACCACCCGCAAGTTTGTGATCGTCGGGTCAGGCTTGCTGGAAAAAGCGTTGCGGGAGAAAGCGAGGGAACTGAGGCTGGATAATGTCCACTTTGTCGGCCAGGTCAGCGAAGAAGACAAGGTGGCGTTATTCCGGCTTTGTCTGGCGGTACTCTTCCCCTCCAACCAGCGTTCCGAGGCTTTCGGCTTCACCTTGCTGGAAGGAGCCATGTTCGGCAAACCGCTTATTTCCGCGGAAATAGGCACAGGCACCAGCTACATTAACAGAGAAGGGCAGACCGGCTTGGTGATTCCCGCAAACGATTCCCCGGCGTTGGCTGAAGCGGTGGAGAGATTGGCGGCGGATCGGGAATTGCGTGAACGGTTTGGCCGTAATGCCCGAGCGCGCTACCAGGAGCTTTTCACTGCCGACAGGTATGCGAAAAACCATAAGAATCTATATGAAAAACTGACGGCCTCGCGACCGAGATGAATAAAAACAAAAAAGCTCTGATTATCGGCATTTCCGGCCAGGACGGAGCCTACCTGACCAGGCTGCTTCTTGACAAGGGGTATGACGTGGTGGGCACCTCCCGCGACGCCCAGGCCTCCTCCTTCGCCAGCCTTGTCCGCCTGGGAGTGCGGGAGCAGGTTCGGGTGGAGAGCATGAGCCTGAACGATTTTCGCAGCGTTATTCAGGTGTTGAGCAAGGTTGAACCCGACGAGATCTACAATCTGGCCGGCCAGAGTTCCGTCGGGCTTTCCTTTGATCTGCCGGTGGAAACCTTTGAAAGCATCGGCATCGGCTGCCTTAATTTGCTTGAATCTCTGCGCTTTCTCAAGCTGCCTGCCCGGCTTTACAACGCCTCTTCCAGCGAATGCTTCGGCAACACCAACGGCCAGCCTGCCACCGAATCCACCCCGTTTCATCCCCGAAGCCCCTATGCCACGGCCAAGGCCGCGGCGTTCTGGCAGACCGCCAACTACCGCGAGGCTTACGGGCTGTTCGCCTGCTCCGGCATCCTCTTTAATCACGAGTCCCCTTTGCGGCCGGAACGGTTCGTCACCAGAAAAATCATCAAGGCGGTGGTGGAGATCTCGGCTGGGCGGGCTTCCCGACTCAGCCTCGGCAATATCGACATTCAGCGCGACTGGGGCTGGGCCCCGGAGTTTGTCGAGGGCATGTGGCTGATGCTGCAGCAGGATGAGCCGGACGACTATATCCTCGCCACCGGCCAGACCTTTGCCCTGCGGGAGTTTGTCGAATGCGCCTTTGCCTTGCGGGGGCTGGATTGGCAAAAGTACACGGTGTCTGATTCCGGACTTCTGCGGCCCACCGATATCCAGATTTCCAGGGCTGATCCCGGCAAGGCGGAGCAGCGCCTGGGTTGGCAGGCCAAGATCGCCATGCCCGAAGTGGTGCGGTTGATGGTCGAGGCCGAGCTGCTTCTGGCTGCCTCCTCTGGACAATAGGCATGGCGACACAGCTTCGGCCATGAATATTCTTGTCAATGCCCGGCCTTTGACCAGCGTACTGACCGGCATAGCCAGATACGTTCGCAATTTATATACCTGCCTGGAAAAAGAGCAGGCAGTGCGGATCGGCTATTTTAACGGCCGGGAGGCCGTTGCGGCCATGCCCGCCCAGAATAGTGGCGCCACGAGCACACTGAGTCGCGAACGCCTGCGGCGGCAGCCAGGCGGGGTTGTCTGCGCCGCGCGGATTGCCCACTGGCTTTGGTTTGAACATTGTCTGCGCCGGGAGATTTGCCGGGGGAGCGGGTACAATATCTATCACGAGACAGGTTTTTTCCCTTCGAACACTGGGGGAAGATTGCCGGTGGTCCATACGGTGTACGACCTCTCCCTGCGGCGTCATGCCCACACGCACCCACGGGAGCGGGTCTGCTTTTACGAGTTTTTTATCAAGCGCCGTTTGGCGCAGGCCGCCCATATCCTGACTATCTCCAACTTTGTCAGAGAGGAAATCATGGACGAATTCCATCTTCCCCCCGGCATGGTAAGCGCGGTTCATCTGGCTCCCGATCCGCATTTTTTCCCCAGATCGGCGGCGGATCAGGAAGAGACCCGTCGCCGGCTGGCTCTGCCTGCCGCTTATTTCCTTTTTGTCGGCACCCTGGAGCCCCGCAAGAATCTCGGCCTGCTCATCGAGGCCCTGGCGATCTGCCGCCATGATCTTCCCGTGGTTCTGGCCGGCTGGTCCGGCTGGGGAGAGAAGGATTGGCTGGAGAAACTTCGGCGGCTGGGGCTTGAACGCCGGGTGATTCTTGCCGGCCATGTCGGCGAAGAAGATCTGGCCCGTCTTTACTCCGGGGCCGTGGCCATGGTTTATCCCAGTCTCTACGAGGGGTTCGGTCTGCCGATTCTTGAGGCCATGGCTTGCGGCTGTCCCGTGGTTTGCAGCAACTCCTCCTGTCTGCCTGAAACGGCGGGGGACGCGGCCCTGCTGGTTGATCCCCGCGAGCCGGAAGAGCTGGCGGCAGTCCTGGACAAGCTGGTGGAAAATGATATGTTGCAACAGGAAATGTCGGAGCGTGGCTACAAACGGGCAGCGATGTTTACCTGGGAGCAGACCGCCAGGCAGACCTTGGATGTTTTTGCAATCGCAGGTGGGTAACTGTCCAGCTGCACCGCATCTGCGTTGTTATCAGCCTGCTCATGTGCAATAGCACACGTCGCAGGCTTCTGCCTATCAGCTGCGGCACAGCTGAACAGTTACGGTTAGGTGGTTTTTGACCATTTTCGGCATTAAGCTGGATAGTTACGCAGGTGGTGCATAATGTACACTCTTTTTCTGGGGGCGTGGCGGTACCGGCAGTTCATCCGCTCTTCCGTGCGCCTCGATCTTACCAGCCGTTTTACCCGTAGCAAGTTGGGAGGGTTCTGGGTAGTTATTCACCCTTTGACCCAGGTATTGATTTATGCCCTGGTCCTCTCCGGGGTGTTGTCCGCAAAAATGCCGGGGATCAACAACCGGTATGCCTATGCTATTTACCTCTGCGCCGGCCAGGTGGCCTGGAGCCTGTTTGCGGAAGTCATCACCCGTTCCCTTACCGTTTTCATTGATAATGCCAATCTGCTCAAGAAGATCTCTTTTCCGCGGATCACTCTTCCCTTGATTCTGATAGGCTCGGCGCTGCTTAACAACCTTTTCCTTCTCACCGCTGTTTTTGTGGTTTTCGCCGTTCTGGGCCACATGCCCGGCGGGGCGGTGGCATGTCTTCCTCTCCTGATCGTCATCACCCTTGCTTTCGCGGTTGGTCTCGGCCTGGTGCTTGGGGTGCTTAATGTTTTCTTCCGCGACCTGGGGCAGGTTGTTCCCATCATGCTGCAGATTCTTTTCTGGTTTACCCCTATTGTCTATCCGGCGACGATTATCCCGGAGGCCCTGCGCGAATGGCTGGCCTTCAATCCGGTGTATCCGCTGGTGGCCGCCTATCAGGAGGTTCTGGTCTATGGCCGCTTTCCTGCGCCGACCCCTTTGTTGGCGGTGTTTGCCTTTTCCTTGCTGATGCTGGCCTTTGGTTTGACCTTGTTCCGCCGGGCCAGCGCCGACATGATGGATGTGTTGTGATGGTAAACGATCAAGGGGCAACCCCACAAAGGTCAAATAACCACGGAACAAGCGGTCACAGGGTGCCGCAGGTTGCGGCAAGCGGGACGGAGATGCGTACTTTTGTACGTGAGCCGGACCGATCGCCGCAAGATGTGGTGCCCTGTGATCGCTTCCCTGTGATGGCCGCGCCTGTCTTGAGCCTTCAGGGGATCGGCAAGTCATATCGGGACTATGCCTCCTTTGCACGGCGGTTTTGCGGCTGGTTTGGTTTGTCCGCCGGATCTTTTCAAGAGAATTGGGTGCTCCGCGGGATCACCTTCGATGTTTCGCCGGGGGAGGCGGTGGGGATAGCCGGCCGCAACGGCGCCGGCAAAAGTACTCTGCTCAAGATGATTACCGGTACGCTTGCCGCCACTGAAGGCAGTTTTGTGGTGCGGGGCAGGATCAGCGCGATCCTGGAGCTGGGCATGGGCTTTCATCCGGAATTTACCGGGCGGCAGAATGCCATGCACGCCTGCGGACTTATGGGCTACGAGCCGGCGCGGATTCTCGCCCTCATGCCGCAAATCGAGGATTTTGCCGAAATCGGTGAATACTTTGAGCAACCGGTGCGCACCTATTCCAGCGGCATGCAGATGCGCCTCGCCTTCAGCGTAGCCACCGCTTCCCGCCCGGAAATCCTGATTGTCGATGAAGCCCTTTCCGTGGGGGATGCCTATTTTCAGCACAAAAGTTTTGCGCAGATTCGCAAATTTCAGGCGCAAGGCACTACGCTGCTCATCGTTTCCCATGACCGGGGCGCGATTCTTTCCCTCTGCGACCGGGTAGTTTTGCTGGAAAAGGGGCATTTGCTCATGGACGGGCCGCCCCCGGCAGTGATGGATTATTATAATGCCCTCATTGCGGAACAGGAATGTTCGACTATTATGCAAAACCAGGGGCTGGACGCTTGCGTGCGGACCACCTCCGGGACCGGGGAAGCCGTTTTTGAGGAAATTCTTTTCCTGGACGAGCAAGGTAATCCCGTTGAGACGATTGAGGCCGGAAGCGTTGTGACTCTGCGGCTGCGGGTCAGGGTTATCAACGCAATTCCGGAGTTGAATATCGGTTGCATGATCCAGGATCGCCTGGGGCGCACCATATTCGGCACCAATACCCATTATCTGAAAAGAACGCTCCATGACGTGTCCGCGGGTCAGCAGCTGGTGTACGCGTTTACCTTTGCCGCCGATCTGGGGCCGGGCAGCTATGCGCTTACCGTTGCTGCCCATGCGGGCAGCGCCCATCTGCAAAGAAACTACGAGTGGCGGGATCTTGCCCTGATTTTTGAGGTAGTGAACACAACCCATCCTGAATTTATCGGCTGCAATTGGCTTCAGGCGACTCTTTCCATTGAGCAGGATAATGGATAATTTTTACGAGCAGTTTGCCTCCCGCTTCCGCGGTTCCCGGGAAGATATCGAAAAACGCCAGGCCGTCTACCTGCCATTGCTTGCTTCGCTTCGCGCGCTTTTTCCCGACGGCGCGCTGCTCGATCTCGGTTGTGGCCGGGGCGAATGGCTGGAGTTGGCTTCAGCGGCCGGATGGCGGGCGATCGGAGTCGATGCCGATGCCGGGATGCTGAAACATGCCGCGGCTTCCGGCCTTGATGTCCGCCAGGGCGAGGTTCTCGGCTTTCTGCGGGAGCTGCCGGATGCGTCCTTTTCGGCCGTTACCGGTTTTCATCTGGCGGAACACCTCCCTTTTGACGAGCTGCGGGACTTTGTCCGCGAGACTCATCGGATCTTGCAGCCCGGCGGCATCTTGATCCTGGAAACCCCTAATCCGGAAAATCTTACCGTCGGCGCCTGTTCGTTTTACTCTGATCCCACCCACCGGGTGCCGCTTACGCCGGAATTGCTCCACTTTCTCGTTGCCGGCAGCGGTTTTCCCGAGTGCCGTATTCTGCGGCTTAACGAGCTGCCGGTCGGCAAGCTGCCCGCGGACTTTTCCCTGGTCGGGGTTCTGTACGGCGTAAGTCCTGATTTCGCGGTGATCGGGCAAAAAGGAATCGACCCGTCATTCAGCGCGGCTCTAGCCTGGCCGTCCGAAGCAATGGGCGGGTCTCTTTTGCAGATGGCCGCCTCCTTTGACCAGGGGCTGCATCTGCGGCTAGACGGCATGCAGGCCTCTCTGGCTCTCCAGGCCAACCTGGGCGAGGAGCTCAAGGGGCGCCAGCAGGTGAGTCATGCCTTTCTTGCCGCACAGATCAGCCGGGTCGAGGATCTGGTCAGGATTTCCCGGCAGGAGAGCCATACCGCTCTTGCCGGGCAGATCAGCCGGGTCGAGGATCTGGTCAGGATTTCCCGGCAGGAGAGCGATACCGCTCTTGCCGGGCAGATCAGCCGGGTTGAGGATCTGGTCAGTGTTTCCCGGCAGGAGAGCGATACCGCGCTTGCCGTACAGATCAGCCGGGTCGAGGAGCTGGTCAGGATTTCCCGGCAGGAGAGCGATACCGCTCTTGCCGGGCAGATCAGCCGGGTCGAGGATCTGGTCAGGCTTTACCAGCAGGAGCTGCAGGCGGTCTATGCCAGCCGCAGTTGGCGCTATACCGCGCCATCCCGCTGGCTTGGCGCTTGGGTCCGGACCCTGCTCAAGATATTGAAAAAGCTGTGCATCGAGATCGGCCGGCCATCTGTTTTGCCGCGATCCATTATGCTTTGGGGGAATGATCATTGTCCATGGCTTAAGGGGAAAGCGCAGTGGTTTCTGGATCGACACCCGCAGCTCAAGGGGAGATTGAAGCGCTGGTTGCGTGAGGATAACCGGCCCGAGGAGAGTCCCAGGGTAAATCAGCCTGTTACGGAAGGCGATTTATCTCCGCAAACGGCAAGGATTATGGCGGATATCCTGCATGAACAGGAGCAACGGAAGAAAGGCGACAAGGATAAGGAGGCGGAGTTGTCTGGGCCGGAGAAGGACGGATGAAGATCGTCATCGATTTGCAGGCTTGTCAGACGGCCAGCCGTTTCCGGGGGATGGGCAGATATTCGCTGGCTCTGGCGCAAGCCATGGCCCGTAAGCCGCGCGGTCATGAACTATGGCTCGCGCTCTCCGGAGCATTGCCGGAGGCAATCGACCATATTCGGGAATCATTTGCCGGTCTTATCCCGAAGGAGCATATTGTTTCCTTTGCCGTCCCCGGCCCGGTGGCGGGGAATATTCTCCCGCCAAGCCACCGGGTCCGGGTTGCCGAGTTGACCCGGGAGGTATTTCTGGCTGACCTCAAACCTGACTTTATTCATGTTTCCAGCATGTTTGAGGGTTGGGTGGATGATGCGGTTACTTCGCTGGGCCGCTTGCCTTTTTCCATCCCCAGCGCGGTTACCTTCTACGATCTCATCCCTCTGCGCCACCCCGAAACCTATTTGCATGATCCGGCAATGCGGGCTTGGTATCAGCGAAAAATCGCTTCTCTCCGCCGGGCGGATTTGCTGCTCGCCATCTCAGCGCATGCAAAAAGCGAGGCGGTTGCAGAGCTTGGCATTCAGGAGGACGCAGTCGTCAATATCTCCGCCGCTGCCGAGCCATGCTTCAAGAGGCTCGCTCTTTCGCCGGAGAGCGAGCGCCTGATCCGGGCGCGTTACCAGGTGGCCAAGCCATTTGTGATGTATGCCGGAGGCTTCGACGCCCGGAAAAACATCGACTCTTTGCTTACCGCCTTCAGCCGTCTTGATCAGCAAACCATCGCCTCCCATCAATTGCTTATTGTCGGCAAGAGCGGGGCGGACAGCCAGGCGCATCTGACGCGCTTGGCCCGTCAATGCGGCCTGGCGGAAGATAAGGTGATTTTTACCGGCTATGTGGATGATCTCGATCTTGTCGCCCTTTATAATCTCTGCGCTCTTTTTGTCCTTCCCTCCCTGCACGAGGGCTTTGGCTTGCCGGCCCTGGAGGCCATGGCGTGCGGGGCCGCAGTAATCGGCGCCGACCGGACCAGCATTCCGGAAGTGCTTGGCCTGCGGGAGGCTTTGTTTGATCCCTTCCAGGTGCCGGCCATCACCGCAAAGTTGTCCGAAGCGCTCAACGATCCGGATCTCCGGCAAAGGCTGCGTGAACACGGAGGGAGGCAGGCCGGGGAATTTTCCTGGGAACGCTCCGCGCAATCAGCCCTTGCGGCCATGGAGGCTGTTTTCGAGAAGAGGCAGCCTTTGTCAGGGCGGTCTCAAAATGACCTGCCGGCGGCAAAAAAACGCCAGCCCCTGGCCTATGTTTCCCCGCTTCCCCCGGCAAAAACGGGAATAGCCGACTACAGCGCCGAACTTCTCCCGGCCCTGGCGGAATTTTACGCGATCACCCTGATTGATGAAGACCCGGAAGCGGTGCTGCCGGAGCTCCGCAAGCTGTATCCGGTGCGCAGTGCCGACTGGTTCGCAGACCATGCCGCCGATTTTCCCCGCATCCTCTATCAGTTCGGAAACTCGCCGTTTCATAAGAGAATGTTTGCTCTCCTGGCCCGTCATCCTGGCACGGTTGTCCTGCATGATTTCTTTTTGAGCAGCGTTGTCCACTGGATGGAGAGTGCCGGCCATTACGGAGATTTTTTCAGCAAGGCCCTGTTTGCCGGGCATGGCTATGCGGCTCTGGCCGAGGAATCAACTTGCACCCCTCAGGCTGCTGTCCTGAAATATCCCTGTAATTATGAGGTGTTGACCGAAGCGGCAGGAGTCATCGTCCATTCCGGGCACGCCCGCGACCTTACCGCCTGCTGGTATGGTCAGGCCGCCCTTGACGAAATGCGGGTTATCCCCCAGGTCAGGGAAATCCCGCAAGCTCTGAGCAGAGAACAGGCCCGGGCTCGCCTGGGTCTTGCTGATGATCTTTTTCTGCTTTGCAGTTTCGGCCAGTTGGCCCCGGTCAAGCTCAACCACCGCCTGATCGAGGCCTGGCTTGGCAGCTGCCTGGGGGCCGACCCCAAATGCCGCCTGCTTTTCGTTGGCCAGCATGCCGATCCTGACTACAGCCGGATCATCGAGCGGGCAATGGCCAACCAGGCTGCGCCGGGCAATATAGCGATTACCGGTTTTGTTACCCCGGAGCTTTTTCGCGACTATCTGGCGGCGGCCGACGCCGCGGTACAGTTGCGCTCCGGTAGCAGGGGAGAAACTTCCCGGGCGGTTCTTGATTGCCTGGCCCATGGCCTGCCGCTGATTATCAACGCCCACGGCGCCATGGCGGAATGGCCCGAGGACATTCTGATCAAGCTGGCCGACGATTTTGCGCCCCGGGCTTTAAGCGAGGCTCTCGATCGGTTGGCGGCGGACGCCTTTCTGCGCCGCACTCTTTCGCAAAAAGCCGTAGCCCATGTCCGCGCCCAGCATGATCCCAAACTGGTGGCGGCCGCTTTCTTTGCCGCCATCGAGGATTTTGCCGCCACCTCGCGCCGAGCCCACTATCGGGCTTTGCTTCCGGCCCTGGCCAGGGAGCTGGAGGCGGACCCCGAATCCTGCCCGGACCTGCCGGCGACGACGGCGGCATGTCTCGCCCATAACCGGCGGGACGGGATGCCCCGGCAACTGCTGGTGGATGTTTCCAACCTTGTCCGGGAAGACCTGCGCACCGGTATTGAAAGAGTGACAAGGGCCATCCTCCTTCAGCTCCTGTGCAACCCGCCGCAGGGCTTCAGGATAGAGCCGGTCTTTGCCGATAACGGGCAGTACCGTTATGCCCACCGTTTCAGCCGACAGTTGCTCGGCATATCTGCGCCGGTTCCCGTTGACCTGCCCATTGATTTCCGGCAGGGGGATCTGTTTCTTGGCCTTGACCTGGCCATTGAGAAGATCATCGCCAATGAGCGCGGCCTGACCCGGATGCAAGACCTTGGGGTGGAGTTGTTTTTTGTGGTTTACGATCTGCTGCCGGTTTCCTTGCCGGGTTGCTTTCCCGATTTTGTGGGCAGGATATTTCCGCAATGGCTCAGTGCCGTGGCGCACCTCTCTACCGGCCTGCTCTGCATCTCCCGGTCGGTGGCCGACGAGCTTGCGGAGTGGCTGGGGCAACATCCCATCCCGGGCCGGCAGCCGCCGGCGGTGGGTTTTTTTCATCTGGGGGCTGATCTGGAAAAAAGCCAGCCCAGCGATGGTCTTCCCCCCGAGGCCGGGGCCGTGCTCCGCCGAATCAAGGCCCTTCCCACTCTGCTGATGGTCGGCACCATCGAGCCGCGCAAGGGGCACCGCCAGGCGCTCGCCGCCTGCGAGCAACTGTGGGCCGAGGGCCTGGAGGTGAATCTGGTCATGGTCGGCAAAATGGGCTGGATGATGGAAGATCTGGCTGAAACCCTGGCCGCTCATCCCGAATTAAACCGCCGCCTGTTCTGGCTGAGCGGCATTAGCGACGAATACCTTGCCCGGCTGTATGCCGCCTCCGCCGCTCTGCTCGCCGCCTCGGAGGGGGAAGGCTTCGGTCTGCCGCTGATCGAGGCGGCCCGCCATCATCTGCCCATCCTGGCCCGTGATCTTCCGGTATTTCGGGAGGTGGCCGGAGAGTTCGCCACTTATTTTGCGGGAAACAGTGCGGCAGCATTGGCGTTGGCGATCAAAAACTGGCTTGCCGGATACCAGGCCGGCTCGTACCGGAAATCGGACGAGATGGAGTGGCTGAAGTGGGAGGAAAGCGCCGCCCAGCTGGTGGCCGCACTATTAGCCATGAAGCGAACCCCGCCATTGGGAGCTTTTTGCAGTAAGGCTCAAACTTTTAAGTAACTTCGCCGCAGGAAGTTCCCTGTCGGAGAAGGTTTTCGCGGTTTCGGCTGCGTTGTCCCGTCCAGGGACGGGCGGGACAGCAGACGCCTCGGAGGCAGACAGGAGGTCTGCCGAGACTGAGCGAAAACATTCTCCGACAGGGAGCGATTACTCGCCGATAAATACCAAAGAGGCACTATGGAAAAGAATATCAAGATCGGGGACAAAACCTATCGGGTGGCCTCGGACGACAATTATCTGGCGGCGATGGGCGACAATTTCGAGCCGCATATGGTGCGCCTGTTCCGCGCTCTCATTGGCCGGGATGAAGTGGTAGCGGATATCGGAGCGAATATCGGGCTGACCGCCCTGTTGTTCTCTTCGCTGGCCCGCAAGGTTTATGCGTTTGAACCGAGTCCTTCCACCTACGAGATCCTGAGGGGAAATCTTGCCCGGGCAGGCGTAAGCAACGTGGAAGCAATTAATCTTGGCCTTGGCCACCAGGCCGAAGCGCTGACGATTACCTTCGCCGGAAACAACCGTTCCGGTGGCTATGTCAGCGACAAAATCAGGCCGGAGATCGGGCATGTCACCGAAGAAATTCGCCTTGATACTATCGACCATTATTTCGCCGCCTGCGAAAGTGTTCCAAGTTTCCTGAAAATCGATGTTGAAGGCTTCGAGCAGAACGTAATCAAGGGGGGAAGTCTCTTCCTCCAAAAGAACATGCCCACCGTGGTGCTGGAGATGAATCACTTTTGCCTGGATGTCCTGCAGAGAATCACGGTCCCGGACTTTTTGGATTTCATGCGTTCAGTCTTCCCTTGCCTGTATGCCATAGATACCGACAACGCGACCATCGTTGATCTGCATGATGCGGAGCGGGCATATTTTGTCATGCACGAGCATGTAGTCCGGCAGAGGTTCCCGAATCTGGTCGGCGGCTATAACCCGCAAATCAAGACGAAGCTGGACGCGCTGGCGGCCTCATCCACGAAAGCGATGAATGCGTTAATCAGTATCGAGTCCGGGGCGCCTCGCCGCCTGCTGGCCAGATTGTTAAGCAAGGCCACCGGGAAAACAGGACAAGGCAAGCCGTTCCAGACGCCGGTGGTTGCCAGGCCGAACGGCGCTCTTCGGGCCGATTTAATCCCTGCCTGCGTATCGGCCGGCGAAGTTTTTGAAATTCCACTCCGCCTGAGCAACAAAGGGACAGAGGCTTGGCACGGTTATGGCTCCCAGCCGGTCGTCCTCTCCTACCACTGGCAAAACCTCGATGGCGGTTATCTGATCTATGACGGGGTGCGAACCGGGCTGCAGAGTAAAGTCGTGCGTCCCGGCAAGTCGGTGCA
Source organism: Desulfurivibrionaceae bacterium (assembly GCA_041675585.1). Taxonomy (GTDB): domain Bacteria; phylum Desulfobacterota; class Desulfobulbia; order Desulfobulbales; family Desulfurivibrionaceae; genus Thiovibrio. The sequence goes on along the minus strand of JBAYTO010000020.1, from coordinate 10,909 downwards.
AGAGAAGGTCAGCGTCGTTGCCCCAAGCGAAAAAGGCAATTTCAATCTGATCCTGACGGTTGTGCAGGAAGGGGTGGGTTGGTTCGAGAATAAAGGCTTCACCTGCGCCAACGGCACGGTGGCGGTGGTCTAATACGCTTACAACGGGAGATTGACTTTGCGTGTCGCCAACTTTTCAGTTTCCGTTAAAGACAAATTTATCTGGTTGTTCACCGCGGCGGTCAGCCTTTTTGGGCTTGTGTTCGTCTATCGGCGAGGGCTGGATATTAACTGGGATCTGCTCAACTACCACTACTCTACCGGCTATTCCCTGCTGCAGGGCAGCTATCTCCATGATCTTGCCCCTGCCGGCTTGCAATCATTTCTGAATCCCGTCCCCAATATCCTCGTTTTTCTTGCCCTGTCGAAACTGGCCTTTCCGGCAAGCGCCTGGGCCATCGCGCTGGTACAACTGCTTTCGCTGCCCATTCTGGTGCTGATTGCCCGGCAGCTTGGCCGCGACCTCGGCCTGGCAAAGGCCGGGGCGGCTGAGTTTCTGGCGTTGGTTTTGTGCCTGCTGGCCCCGCTGTGGTGGAGTGAGCTGGGAACCTCGTTTACCGATTCGACGACCACCCCCCTTGTCCTGGCAGGGCTTTATCTTGGTTTGCGAGGCGTCGTTCGGGGAGAGAAGGGTGGCAAAATCTTACTTTTGTCCGGGATACTGTTCGGCCTTGCGACCGGACTCAAGCTTACCCATGCCCCCCTGGCGCTTGGCTTTTTTGTCGCCCTGCTCGGTGTTTCGCGCGATTACCGCCGGGCGCAGACCATCCGCCTGCTGCTGAGCTTCTCAACCGGGATACTCCTTGGTTTTGCCGTTACCGCCTGGTGGAATATCTATCTTTTTCATAACTGGGGCAGCCCGTTTTTCCCTTTATACAACGCCTGGCTCAAGTCGCCTTATGCCGATCTGATCAACAACAATTTTTGCGGCCCCCACTGGCAGTTCAACTCAGGTGCGGATTTCGCCCGGTATATCTGGGCGGCCACCAGGGGGACGGCCCAGACGTCCGAAGTGCCTTTCGCCGACGCCCGGCTGCTTGTCTTTCTCGCTTTGACCATCGCAGTCCTGGCCGTAAGAAAGAACCGCACCTCCTCCGGCAGGGTCTCGCTGTTTTTTCTGCTGTTTCTGGGGAGCGGGTTCTTCCTCTGGGCGGTGGTGTTCGCCTATCAACGCTACCTGATCCCCATGGAAGTCCTGTTCGGCTTCGGGATCTGGCTTTTGCTGTCACGACTCACCGGCAACCCCAATCGGGTGGCCTTACTGCTTGCCGGGTGTCTGCTTGCTACCGCCGCCTTAATGAAAGTGCCGAACTGGGGCCATCTCCCGGTTGGCGTTAAAGCACCAGCGAACCATTTTGGCCTGCAATTACCCCCGGCTGCTTCCGCCACGCCGGCGCGCTACCTGGTTGCTGGTCGCCCGATCAGCTATATTTTACCCTTCCTGCACCCGGATAGCCGTTTTTACGGGTTGGGGTTTTCCACCCAGGTCGATGAATTAATTCGCCGCACGGTTGCTCAAAACGAGCCCCTGCCGCTCCGGATTCTCGCCGGCCAGGCCGATGCCGCGACTATCTGGAATATCCTGGCGCCGTTCGGATTCGCCCCCCCCAAAAACCGGTTGTCATGCGCGCATTTCCGGACGAATATCGACAAGTATGTGCTCTGCGAGATTCAAGGCGAGAGCAGAGAGGAATCTTTTGCCCCGGTCGAAATCGATTTTCAGGACAGCAAACAGCTGTTGCCGCCCTCGGTGTTGGGAGTCAACGGATTGAGCGCCCAGGAACCTTGGGGCCGCTGGTCGGATGGCGATGAAGTGGAGATCCGCTTTGCCAATTGCCTGCCTGAAGGCCCGCTGAAAATCGACCTGCGCGGCCACGCCTTTGGCCCCAATGTCGGCAAGCCGGTAAAGGTGACCATTGGCCAGAGCCAGACTTCGCTGGTTTTTGGAGAAGACGATCGCGACCTGACCGCCACCCTGGAGAATAACCAGCAATGCCAGACCTCGCTTTCGATACGGGTGCCGGAGAAAGTTTCTCCTTCGGCGCTGGGGATTAACCCCGACAGCCGGACTTTGGGCCTCGGCCTGGTGCGGCTGGGAATCGGCCCGGCAAGGTAGCATTTGCCAACGGCTTGTCATTCTAGTGTCTGTCCGGAAACGAGCAATTTCGTTCGAGTGCAAGGCGCGAGGAAGACGAAAAGGCGGAGCGTACACGCGGTACGTGAGCATTTTTCGGCGACTGAGCAACGCGGCAATCGGGCGAAAGGGCCGTTTTCGGATGGGCACTAATGGAAAGGGACTGCGTATGAACTCTTCCGGGCAAATTAAGGCCCCGCTCACCGTGGCCGTCGTGCTTCCTGCTTACAACGAAGAACTCACGATCGAGGCGACGATCCGCGCTTTCCATCACGCTCTGCCTGAGGCGGCGATCTGGGTAATCAACAACCGCTCCACCGACACCACCGAGGCTGGGGCGCGCGCCGCCCTGGCCTCGCTGGGGTGTGGTGGCGGGGTGCTGAACGAGCCCCGGAAAGGCAAGGGCAATGCGGTCAGGCGCGCCTTTCTGGAACTCGAGGCGGATATTTATGTGCTGGCCGATGCGGATCTGACCTACCCGGCCGAACGCGTCCGCGAGCTGATGGCGCCGGTCATCGAGGGATGTGCCGACATGGTGGTCGGAGATCGTCACAGTGCGGGGCACTATGCCGCAGAGAACAAGCGCCCCCTGCATGGTTTCGGCAATCATCTCGTGCGCCGGCTGGTCAATCGCCTGTTCAACGCCGAACTGGCCGACATCATGAGCGGTTATCGGGTGTTCAGCCGTCGCTTCGTCAAGAACTACCCCATTCTGGTCGAGGGGTTCGAGATCGAAACCGATCTGACCCTGCATGCGCTCGACAAACGGTTCCGGATCGTCGAGATCCCGGTGGAGTACCGCGACAGGCCGGAAGGCAGCAGCTCCAAGCTCAACACCGTCAGCGATGGGGCAAGGGTGCTGTTCGTGATCATCCAGATTCTCCGTTACTACCGGCCCAGGGTTTTTTTTGGCGCTCTGTCATTTCTGTTCGGCCTGGCCGGTTTGTTCGCCGCCATCCCGGTGATTCAGGATTGGCTCTATTATCAATATATCTATCATGTGCCGTTGGCCATCCTGGCTACCGGGCTTGAGATTGTCGCGGTAACGACGCTGGGGGTAGGCGTGATCCTGGACTCGATTGTCTATCAGCAGCGTCTCGAGTACGAGCGGCATCTGCTGAACTTCACCGCTTCCAAGTAGCAACTCAACTTTAGGGAGTAAACTTGGGACTGTCCCGAATGGCGCTAGTTTAAGGACGGAGGTCAGCAAAACCGGGACTGTCCCCGGCCCCATCGGGGGCTGTCCCAGGCTTTGCGAGTTGGAGCCACAGCAGTTGCAAAAAGCCTAAAACTCAGGCTGTTGCGGCGTCGGCCACCATGGTTGCCTCAAACTCGCTCCTACCCCAGTGCTGCCATGTTAATTGCTCAACAAGGAATAAAATGTTTGCCTATACCGGAACAGAAAATCTGGAAGTCATGGCCGAGGCCGTGAACTACAATCGTTTCCTGGTTACCCTCATCCAAAACGAGGTTCGGCTCGGCGAAAAGGTGGTTGACTTCGGCGCGGGCATCGGCACTTTTGCCAGGGCGGTCGCGGGGGATGGTCACCAGGTTCACTGTATCGAGCCGGACCCCGGCCAGCTCGCCCGGATTTCCGCCGCAGGCTTGCCGGCTTCGCCTGACCTCGCCTGCCTGCAGGACGGGAGTGTCGATCTGCTTTACACCTTTAATGTGTTGGAGCATATTGAGGACGATGTGGCCGCCCTGCGAATCTGCCATAAAAAAATCAAGCCCGGCGGCCGGATCATGATCTATGTTCCCGCCTTTCCGATTCTCTATTCCAGCATGGATAAAAAAGTCGGCCACTTCCGGCGCTATACCCGCGCCACCCTGGCGGCAAGAGTCCGGGCTGCCGGCTTTGAGGTCACAAGGAGCGAATATGTTGACAGCGCAGGTTTTCTCGCCTCTCTGCTTTTCAAGGCTTTCGGAAACGACAGCGGCGCCATCAATCGCGGGGCCTTGCTGGTATATGATCGCCGGGTGTTTCCCCTTAGCCGTCTGGCGGACAGGCTGTGCCGCCGGGCCTTCGGGAAGAATGTATGCTTAGTCGCTCGCCGGCCGGAGGCATGAAGCGCCGCAGGGTGAACAGGGCAGGGCAGGGGGGCATGTGGCTGGAATCGCCCGCCGCCCCGCCGCCGGTGCGGCATGGCGCCCTGCGTTTCGCGCTGGCCATGGCCGTGGCGATGAGCCATATGGGCTTCCAGCCCGGCGGGTTCAATCCCGGGGTCATGGCGGTAATGGTTTTTTATCTGCTGGCCGGCATGGTCGCCGACAAACTTCTCTCCCTGCCCGCCTTTGCCTCCCCAGTCCCTTACTGGGTCAACCGCCTGCGCCGGATCGCGCCGCTCTATCTTTTCAGTCTCGCCGTGGCTGCGGTCGCCTGGGGTTGCGGGGCCAGCTCCATTTTTCTCGCCAGGGATCCCGGCCCCGTCGACATTCTGGCGAATCTTACCGTCATCCCCCTGGCCTATTATATGTATACCGGTCAGGATGCCTTCACTCTGATCCCCCCCGCCTGGTCCCTGGGGGTGGAGTTGCAGTTTTATCTCCTGGCGCCCTTGCTCCTGACGCGGCCCAGGATGTTGCGCTGGCTGCTGTGGTCCAGCTTTGTCGTCTTCCTCTTTGCGGTGGTGGGAAAACTGCATACCGATCATTTCGGTTACCGCCTGCTCCCCGGAGTTCTCTTCGTCTTTCTTGGCGGGGTGCTGCTGAACCGCGGCCGCCATGGAGATGCCTTTGCCAGGCGGACTCTGCTTCTCCTCTGGCTGGGGCTCGCCTTTATGGCTATGTGGGTTGTCAGCTACGGGCAACGAGTTCCCTACAACTATGAAATGCTGGCCGCGCTGCTGGCCGGCGGGCCGCTGCTTTTTTTCTTTTCCTCGTCCCTGCCTTACAGGGTGGATCGTTTTCTCGGCGCGCTTTCCTACGGGGTTTTTCTCTTGCATTTCCCTGCGTTATGGTTCGTCAGCTTGACAGGTTGCCGATATTCTCTTCTTGCCTCACTTATTTTGTCAGTCGTCCTCGCCATTTTCGGCCATTTTTTGGTCGAGGGTCCCGCCCGCGATTTCCCGCGATACGCAAGGGAGGTAAGTTCCCGTCTTTCGTCTAAAATTTTTTCAGGAAAAGATGAATTTTTGAAAAAATAAATTGACGGTATTTTTTTTCCTTGATAGAAGGAACTACGTTGTAACTTAAGTGAGAAAAGGATCTTCAGGTCTATGGCGCAAAATGCTTAACAGCTCATAATGATTAACAACTTAAAAAACAGGAGACGAGAGTCATCGGACTTTGGTATTTCTATGCCTGAAAATGGCGCAATTGTACGTGTTTAGAAAGCTTTAGCGGGAATAACGCAAGAAAATATGTGAGAGTCCAATCACAATTCTTAAGGAGAATGAGAAAATGGCGACTGCAACATTGACTGATCAGATCACTGCTCTTTACGTGGTATATTACAACCGGACACCTGATGAGGCAGGTTTTAATTTCTGGTACAGCGCTATCAGTTCAGGGGCAAAATCCCTCAACGATATTTCAGCCGCCTTTGCCACCCATCCACAGTTTGTTATTGAATTCGGCGGCCTGACCAACCAGGCCTTCGTGGAAAAGCTCTACACCAACATGCTCGGCAATGCCGGTGACGCGGGCGGTGTCGCTTTCTGGACCGCCGCCCTGGACAGCGGCATGAGCAAGTCCGATCTGGTCACCGACTTCGTCCAGTCGGTGCTTGAGACGGATCTTGACGCACTTCTTGCCGCCGACCAAATCAACCAGGCAGAATTCGATGCCGCCGTGATTCGGCAGGATACCCTGGCAAACAAGGTGATTGTTGCCGAAAACTTTTTTCAAACCCTCGGGGAGATTACCAACCCCACCTACGGCACGGTGGAAAACCCGCTGCCTCTTTCTTCCGATCCGGCCTACATCGCCTCGCAGAGGATTCTCGCCGGAGTGACCAACGATAGCGCCACCGTCGATGCCGCCCTGGCGATCATCGCCCAGGCCGACGCCGCCGCCGGCCGCAATCCCGCCCTGGAGGTAATCAACGGCATCTCCAGCTATAACACCTTAACCCTGCAAGAAGTGGCCGGCGGCACGACTCCGGTTCTTCTGACCTCGGTGGACAACAACGGCTGCACCGTTGAAAGTGGCGCCCCGACAACCACCGTGCTGGCTGACCGGATCGTCGCCAACAGTCTCGATCTCCTGGACAACGCCTACATCGATGGCGGCACCGGCTACAATGTGGTCGAGGTCGACGCGATCGGCGCCAACGCCCATCCCACCGCGCTCCTGAACATCCAGGAAGTCCGGGTTCAGAATATGCCCAACACCATGCAGTTCGCCAGCATGTCCGAAGTGATCCAGTTTCCGGCCGACACGGTCGAAGGTGGCGTTACCACCAAGGGCACGGTGGAGATTACCGATCTGACCCTCACCATCACCAATACCGACGGCTATCAGTTCACCGTGGTCGTTCCTCCCGGCATCTATACCGCTGCTGAGCTGGCCGCGGCGATCAACCTGGTCAGTGGCCAGCAGATTGCCGCAGTGGTCGGCGCCGAGCCGGGCACCAATGCCGATGCCGCCCAGGCAGTGGCCGACGCCGCTCAGGCCGTGGCCGATGACGCCAAGGCTGCCTACAATACCGCCAAAGCTGTGGCCACCGCCGCCGAAGAGGCCTGGCTTGTTGCCCAGGACGACAACTATGTCAAGCAGGCGACCGCCGCTGCCGCCCGGGCCGCTGCCGATGCGGCTGAAGATGCCGCCGAAGCGGCACAGGCCACCGCCTCTGCGGCAAAAACCACCTCCGACACCCTTTCGGGTGCAGCGTCTGAGGCGCGTATTCTTGCCGATAACTCTTGGGCCACTGATTTTGCCGAGGCCAATGCTGAGGCTGCTGCCGCACAGGCAGCCTTTACCGCAGCCCAGGCCGCTCTTGCATCGGCTCAGGCTGCCGTGCTGGCAGCTCTGCCGGACAACACGGCGGTTGCAAATGCCCAAGCTGGCTTGACCGCAGCGCAATCTGCCCTGGCCGCGGCGGTCAACGCCGAGAGCCAGGCGGAAACCGATGTCCAGGTGGCGGTTGCCGCCCTGGCCGCCGCAGAGCAGGATTCCGCCGCTGAAATGGATCCGCAACTGGCGGAGAATGTCGTAACAACCCAGGCAGCCCTCGCTGAAGCGCGGGGAGAAACCGTTACCGCGCAAGCAGGAGTTGCAACTGCCCAGGGTACGCTGACCACGGCCCTGATTGCCGCCGCCGTTGACCAGGATGACCTGGACGAAGCCGTTGCGGTACTGGGAGCTGCTCAGGCGGCTGCTGGTGATGCGCAAGATGCATTTGAAGATGCCCTGACTACGGTCCAAAGCATACACAACGATGCTGAAGATCTGGAAGCCACCGCTGATGCCGCCGAACTCGCCGCCGCCAACGCTGCCGGGGTGTATCAGGCTGCGCATGCCGCTGCTCTTGCCGCCCAGGAAGTTTTTGAGGCGGCAAATCTTACGGCCCTGTCGGCCGAGACCGCCGCGGCTGTTGCTTACGCCCTCGCTTGCGGGGGTGATATCGTTGATTATACAGAGTGTGGCTTGACGCCGGAACAGGAACAACTTATTTCAAGCGGCGGACTCAATGCCGCCTGGGAAGCAGCCAAGGACGCATCGGCTGCCGCCAAGGCCGCTTCCGACGACGCCCAGGACATCGCCGATCAAATAGCTGCCCTGGCCGATGCCGCTGCCGGTGAAGGCAACGTGGTCATCACGACCAACGACAACACCGCCCATGAAATCGCGTTCGGCGGCACAGCTGATATCGCTGACTTCGACCTGGACGACATCCCCGGTCAACTGACCTATGTCGGTCAACCCTCCGACACCGAGAGAACCCTCGACCTCAGCCACGCTTACGATCTTGAAAAACTGGTGGTCACCGAAGGCGCCGACGTCACTAACTACCTCAGCCTCGGCATGGGTTCCCTCAATGTCACCGGCATCCGCGGCGACGCCACCATCCGCCTCGAAGGCGGTTTCACCCAGGAAGTCAACCTCCAGTTCAGCGAGGGAGTCGGCGGGACCAACGGCGAGGTCGACATCGAGTTGATGATCGGCGACAACTCCTCTTCCGGCGCGATTCTTAACATCGCTCACAACTCCTCCGCGCTGCATCTTGATTCCCAGGGGGTTTCCAATGTGATCACCGCCGGCAACCTGGGCGGCAATCTCGGCAACCTGCGGATCACCGGCACCGGCGCTCTGGTTATCGAAAACGATCTTGATTTCAGCTTTACCGACGGCACTGCCGGCGTTCCCGCTACCATCGATGCCAGCGGCAACACCGGCGGCGTCTCCCTGGTGCTCACCGACAGCACCGCGGTCAAGTTCATCGGCTCCAACTCCGAGGTTAACGGCGACAATTTCACTGCCACCGAGTGCGAAGCCGTCGCCATTATTTCCACCAACGGCCTCCTCAACCACTTTGTCACCGATGACAGTGATATTGTCACGATCACCAGCCTGGGTGGGGCCGATGTCATTTCCGCCTTAAACGGCGAGATGGCAATCATCGACGCCGCCGGCGGCAACAACTGGATTAACGCAGACGGCAGGGCGGATGTCACCATAACCACCACCGACGGCAACGATACGATCAACGCAAGTTCCACAAGTACCGGCGACCTAGATCCTGTCATAAATCTGGTTGAAAAAGTCGTGGTCAACGCCGGCGCCGGCAACAACTCCATCACCGCCAACGGCCTTGACAGCAGCAACAAAACCCAGAAAGTCAGCATCACCACCCTGGACGGCAACGACACTATTTCCGCCACCTACGGCGCCTCGGTCACCGTCAATGCGGCCGGCGGCAGCAACAGGATCACCACCAACTACAGCGATACGGTGAAAGTTACCACCCTGGACGGCAACGACACCATCAGCTCAACCAACGGCGCCACGGTCACCATCGACGCGGCGGGCGGCGACAACACCGTTATTGCCACCGGCGTAAAGTCCGTGGTCAAGACCGTGGTCATCACCACCACCGGCGGCAACGATCTCATCACCGCCGACCTTTCTGACGGCAGCGGCTACTCTGAGCCTCCCGACCTCTGCGCCGCCGACCAGTCGATCACCATCAACGCCGGGGCCGGTAACAACCGGATCTGCGCCGATAATTACGAACTTGCCACCATCACCACCCTGGATGGCAACGACACCATCGAGGCCAGTGGTTCCACGGTGATCATCGTCAACGCGGCCGGCGGCAACAACAATATCCTCGCCGACGACAGCGGCACCGCCACCATCACCACCACCGACGGCAACGACATCATCCAGGCCAGCCACGGCGGGGACATCACCATCAATGCCGGAGAGGGCGGCAACGCCATCACCGCCGAATATACCAGCTCCTCCCTTAACATCGCCACCGGCGCCGGCGATGATGTCATCATTGCCAATTATTCCAGCAATGTCACCATCGAGGCCGGCGACGGCGCCAATGTGATTGAGGTGAACCAGGCCAATGCCTCCGGCTCATCCAGCTATTTCGGCACCGCTCAGGTGGATATCACCACCGGGAACGGCAACGATACGATCAGCGCCTTGCGCAACGATTCCGTCACCATCGACGCAGGCGAAGGCAACAACACCATCACCGTAAACGCCTACTGCATCGACATCACCACTTCCACCGGCAATGACACCATCGTCGTCTCCGGACTGGACACCGAAGTCCCCGGCACCCTTGACTCTCAAATTTTTGCCGGCAGCCCAGGCGCCCTGCTGAACATCAACGTCGGCACCGGCAACAACACCATCACCCTCGGCAGCAATCTCCAGATCGGCTCGGGTACCGTAGGATACGGCATAACCGCGCTGGAAGGCTCCAGCATCACCGGCTCCAACATCACCCTGCTGGTGGAATACGCCAGCGACCTGCGGGCCGCTGATCTGACCGGCATCACCAGGGTTATCCTCGACGACAACGGCACCGCCGGTAATTCGGTAGAGCCGGAAACCATGCTGACCCTGACCGACGACCAGTTTCTGGCCATCGGCGCCGAGAACTTCAGCGTTGAGGGCTCGATCTTCAACACCCACTCATATGTGAAGATCATCGTGCAGGATTCCACCTCCCTCACCGCGCTGGACGTGGCTAACCTGCCGAGCAACATCGATCTGTTCCTTGAGATCAACGACGGCGCCACCCTGACCATGACCGCCCAGCAGCTCCATGAGCGGGTTGCCGGCCTGGGCGTGACCGTGGCCGATGACGGGGTAAGTGATTTGGCCCGCGGTAAGGTAGTTATCCAGAATGCCGGCCTCGTGTTCGATCCGTGGAATATCGACGATGTGATAGCCGACGACGGCATCAATTACGGTGACGCAGACTACACCGGCGGCTCGCTGTCTGCCGACTTCTCCACTGAAAACACCCAGATTCAGCGCACCCCCACCGCCTCCGGCTACAACCGGCCGGAAGACGAGCCCAACCAGGACGTGATCACCATCGACTCCGGCAGCACGGTTCTGACCCAGGGCGCCTTCAGCACCCCGTGGTCCAACCTGGAGATTATCGGCAATGCCGATGTCGTCTTCACCGGCGCCATTGACCTTGGCGACGATTTTGTTGTGGATTTCTCCGGCCTGAACGCCGAAGTGGTCAACTTCACCCTGGCCAACTTCCAGGATGTCAAGCAGATCCGCGGCAACGGCATGGAAGCAACCGTCTATGTCAAG
>JBAYTO010000019.1:0-62631 GCA_041675585.1 Desulfurivibrionaceae bacterium | reverse complement strand
GTTATTCTTCAACAGAGATTCTGATCTCTTTACTGCAATATAAACTCCCGAAGCCGAAGCTCCGGTTTCTTGGGGCCCATCTTCTACTTTGCTCACTATTCAGTTTTCAATGATCGCTGCGCCCCGGAAACCGGGGCTGCCCAATTATGGGCGAAAAAAAGAAGATAATCGAATCAACTGAGCCCGTCAAGATGTTTTCTGACGTTTTTCAAAGGCGCTCGTCATGGTGTCGGGTTATCGTTCGGGGGCCAAAATAGCCGAAGCCCCCCCCCTTGTCAACAGCAATATTACGGAAACATTAAAAAACACCCGCCCCATGAAACCCGGTCTCCGTAACTCCTTGATTTCCTGCGGCGTCACCAAAAATCTTCCCCTGCCCCCACCTAAATAACCTCATAAGCCACCTGTCCGGCCAGTGATTTGTCTCACAATACTTGCCGCCATGCACGCGGCACCAAAGCCGTTGTCAATATTGACAACGGCCAACCCCGGAGCGCAACTGTTGAGCATCCCCAGAAGTGCAGCAATGCCTCCCAGGCCTGTCCCGTACCCAACACTGCTGGGCACCGCAATAACAGGCTTATCAACCAGACCGGCAATCACACTGGGAAGGGCGCCCTCCATCCCGGCGACAACGATCAAGATGCCTGCCTTATCGAGAAGATCCCGCCGCGAAAGCAGCCGGTGAATTCCGGCCACCCCGACATCATACAATTTTTCGACCTCATTCCCCAAGCAACGCAAGGTCACAAAAGCTTCCTCCGCCACCGGGATATCAGAAGTTCCGGCGGTGAGTACCAAAACCAGCCCGAGCCCGCCACCGGCATCCTGCGGTTTTTCTTCCATCTGCGCAGTCAACATCCGGGCGGCCTCATGGTAGACAAGCCCGGGAATACCCGAACAGACTTCATCCCCCTTTTCCCGGCTCACCCGGGTGGCCATCACTACTGGAGAAAACTGGAGCAGTTTTTTTAGGATATCGGCAATCTGACCAGCCGTCTTATTTTCACCATAGACCACTTCCGGCACTCCGGTCCGCAGCCGTCGATGATGATCGAGATGAGCGCATAACAGCATCTCTGCCGGGAAATTCTTTAACTCCGCCAAGGCCTCGGCAACCGTACATGTGCCGTGACTCACCCTCCCAAGGAGCTCCTGCATCTCTTTTTCATCCATCATGCTGACCCTATATCATATATTGAAGAAGCACCCACGCTCCATCTTTTTAGCCAACTCGCTCTTGCCGGAGGATACACCATCCGGTAAAGTAACGCACTTCGAGACAGTTTCCCGTTTATTTTCTTTGCAACCTAATTTCCTACAGGGCACCAGATGTCAGCAAAAAGCCAAGCACTTCCGCCTTCCAGATCGTGGCTGCGAATCACCATCACCGCCAGCGAGACCATCTCCGACCCCATTGCCGATTTCATCTGCGAACAGACCGGCGGAGTAGAGCAAATCCCGGTCGTCTCTGCCAACGCCGCCCAGGAACAGATTATCGCCTACCTAGAAAATGGCCCCCACGCCCAGGAAAATCTGGAAAAAATCACAAAGTACCTTGCGGAGCTCGCCTGCCTCACCCCAGGGGAAGGAAAAACACGACTCGAAACAGAAATCATTGCCGATGAAGACTGGAACAAGACCTGGAAAGCGGGCTTCAAGCCCCTGCCGATCACACCCCATCTGGTTATCAAGCCTTCCTGGGAATCATACCAGCCCAAGCCTGGCGAAAAGGTTATCGAGATGGATCCGGGGATGGCCTTCGGCACAGGCCACCACGCCAGCACCAAGCTGGCTCTTGAGTTCATCGAGGCCCTTTTTCATGGCACAAACACCCCTCCCGAAAGCGTTCTTGATGTAGGCACCGGCACTGGCATCCTGGCCATGGCTGCCGCTCTTTTCGGGGCTCGGGAGGTGCTGGCCATCGACAATGACCCGGAAGCCGTGGTGGTGGCGGAAGAGAATATCCTGCGCAATGGCCTGACACCAACCATTAAAGCAAATGGCGTTGACCTGAAAGACATCCCACGCCAATTCGATTTGGTCATCGCCAACATCATCCATGATACGCTCATTGATCTTGCCGCCGGCCTCGCCAATCGTCTGGCCCCAAATGGCAGACTCATCCTGGCTGGAATTCTGACCGGGCCCCAGACCGATAGTATCCGCGCCGCCTATAACGCCCTTGGCCTGAAACACCAGGAAATCAGGAGTGACGGGGAATGGAGCGCTCTTCTTTTCCTCCGGCCATAATCACCCATGAGCCACCGCCGCTTTTTCATAAACCCGGCAGATATAACGGGAGAGACTGCGCAGCTGACAGGCCAGGAGGCCCACCATCTCCGGACCGTCCTCAGGCTTAGCCCCGGAGATCCCCTTACCCTTTTTGACGGAACCGGCGCCAGATATCAAGCCCGCATTGAACGCCTTCTCAAAGACCGGGTTACTGCAACCATCATCGAACATACCCTGGATCCCCAGCCGAAAGTCCGCCTTCATCTGGGGCAAGCTCTGCTCAAAGGGCAGAGAATGGACCTCGCCCTGCAAAAAGCCACCGAGCTGGGGGTTGAGGCAATCTGGCTGTTCCGCTCGGAGCATGTAGTCCACAAAACACTTAAAGAAGCGCAGATGGAGCGCTGGCAGCGCATCATCCTTGAAGCCTGCAAGCAGTGCGACAGAGCCAGGGTGCCGGAAATCCATGCTCCCCGGGAACTTACCGATCTCGTGGCCCAGCCGCCTCCTTGCGACCTGAGGCTGCTCTTCTGGGAACATGAAGCCCGGCAAAGCCTTAATGAAGTGCTTGCCTGCCAGGAAAAGAATTGCCACGCCGTATTTTTTCTTCTCGGCCCGGAGGGAGGATTCAGCGAGACAGAGGTTGGTTTTGCCAAGCAGGAAGGCTTTGCCCCCGTTTCCCTGGGGACGCGCATCCTGCGCGCCGAAACGGCAACCCTTGCGGCAACGGCCATTCTGCAGTTCGCCCTTGGCAATCTCGATCCGGTTCCTCCGAAAACTCAGGAGAAAGCCCCTTGCGCGCCGTAGTGCAAAGAGTAAGCCAAGCCTCTGTTTGCGCGGAGGGCCAGATCTGCGGGGCCATCGGCCCTGGGCTTCTCGTCCTTCTCGGCATCGGCAAAAATGATTCGGCCCAGGACGCCGCGCTCCTGGCCGACAAGATTGCCCATCTCCGCATCTTCGATGACGAGCAAGGGCTGATGAACCTTTCCCTGCTTGAGATACAAGGAGAGATGCTGGTGGTTTCCCAGTTCACCCTGTTCGGCGACTGCCGTAAGGGAAGACGCCCATCCTATGCCGCCGCCGCGCCACCGGCGGAAGCGATCCTGCTCTACGAACAGTTCCTCCTGGAAATCCGCGCCAGACAGATTCCCCTGGCCACCGGCACATTCCAGGCCATGATGGACGTTAGCCTGGTGAATAACGGCCCGGTAACCCTGCTGCTTGACACGGAAAAATGTAAACGATCACAGGGCACCACAGGTTGTGATCGCTTATAGCTGAATTGAGCAGCTTGCCTGCTCAAACGAAACTTATACCCGTAGGGTGAGTTCCGTGGCTTTCCCCATTTTGTGCCCCCCTGAAACCTTCCCGGTCAGAAAATCTTACCGATGCGCTTTTCGCCACAAAGCGAGCAGGCGGGTTCGCAGCCCGGCGTCACCGATGGCGGCAATCATGCGCTCAAAGCCTTTCTGCTCCTCCGGATCAATGGGCGGCGGCGGGGCGACCGGCGACGGATTCTCCGCCACCACCTTTTCCTCGCCAAGGGTGGCGTCTATCTGGAAACGGACATCGCTTATTTTCGCATTGCCGCGCAGACTTGCATTGATATGTTCCAGCAAGGCCTGTTTTTGCAGATGAAGCTGCTGCATCCAGACCGAGTCGGAAACCGCAACCCAGAGTACCGTGCCTCGAATCACCTGCGGCGCAGTCCGTTCCGCAAGCTCCGGGCCGACAACCTGCGGCCAGTTGCGGAAGACGGCATGCAGAGCCAAGCGCTTGTCCCATTGCCTCTTTTTAAAAAGCTCGGAAAAAAGGGCGTCTATCCGGATTATTTTTTCGGGAGCGGCCATAATATTTGTGCCTGATTAAAGGGGATTTAGTCCTTGGATTGTAAACAACCCTTGCCGCATTGCAAAGAAATCATTATATACTGCTCACAAATTCCGGCCATCTCCTGGCTACTTTTTACTGAATCAGACAACAAGGACTTTTCATGGGCTTTCGCTGTGGCATCGTCGGCCTGCCCAATGTCGGCAAATCTACCATCTTTAACGCCCTGACTTCGGCAGGCATCGAGTCGGCAAATTATCCGTTCTGCACCATCGAACCAAACGTTGGCATGGTGCCTGTTCCGGACGCCAGGCTCGACATCCTGGCCGAGATGGCCAAGACCAAGGTAAAGGTATACGCCCAGATGGAGTTCGTCGATATCGCCGGCCTGGTCAGCGGAGCCAGCAAGGGCGAAGGGCTGGGCAACCAGTTCCTGGGCCACATCCGCCAGGTGGACGCCATCGCCCATGTCATCCGCTGCTTTGAAGACGAAAACATCGTGCATGTGGACGGCAGCATCGACCCCCTGCGCGACCGGGAGGTCATCAACACCGAGCTGATCCTCTCCGATCTCGATACCGTAAGCCGGCGGATGAGCAAGACCGCTTCCCAGGCAAAATCCGGAGATGCGGTCTACAAGGCGCAGCTGGTTGTCCTGGAAGAACTGTACACCCTGCTCAATGACGGCAAACCGGCCAGGGTGATCGACCTCGACGACACGGGCCATAAGCTGATGAAGGAGCTTTGCCTGCTCACCGCCAAGCCCGTGCTCTATGTGGCCAACGTCAGCGAAGCGGAGATCAATACCGGCAACCCATGGGTGGATGCGCTCCGCGATGCGGCGGAGAAGGAAAGCGCCTCCGTGGTCATGATCTCCGGGGCTATCGAAGAAGAGCTGAGTGCTCTTGACCCGTCCGAACGCCGGGATTTCCTGACCGATCTCGGCCTTGAAGAACCGGGCCTTAACCGGCTGATCAAGGCCGGCTACGAGTTGCTGGGGCTGATCAACTACTTCACCGTAGGCGAAAAGGAAACCCGGGCCTGGACCATCAAGCGCGGCACCAAGGCCCCGCAGGCTGCGGCGGTTATCCACACCGACTTCGAGCGCGGCTTTATCCGGGCCGAGGTCATCTCCTACGCGGATTTCGTGGCCTGCGGCGGCGAGGCCAAAGCCAGGGAAAAAGGTTTGCTGCGCTTGGAAGGCAAGGAATATGTGGTGCAGGACGGCGACTGCATGAACTTCCGCTTCAATGTTTAAAGGTGCTGAGTGCTGAGAACAGGGCGAAGAGGACAACAGCGATGATCAAAACCAACACGGAACAGCTGGTCTGCCAGTCGGTGATCGGCGAGATCACCTCGCCCCAGGGCGGGATCAACCCCTACCGGATCAACCCGGACGGGCATGCGGACGTGTACCCCGGCGTTGGAGGCATCACCTACAACCTACGGATCGGGGATCTGGCTGGAGAAAAATTCGGCGACCATGTGGAGCCCTCGGTTTCCATCAGCAACTTCACGCAAATTCAGGGCCAACCAGGTCCAAACCGGGCCTTGAACCAGTTTTCCTGCGTGGGCAACCTCGCCCGAGTGGTCTCCGGCGATGCCAAGGGTGAGACAGGCCGGGTCACCGGCAAACATGGCGGCATCGAACATGTGCTGGTGGATTTTGCCCCGGAGGTACTGGAACGCCTCACCATCGGCGACAGGATCCAGATCAAGGCCTGCGGCTGCGGCCTGAATCTCCCGGATTTTCCCGGGATCAAGGTACTGAACCTGGACCCGGCCCTGCTTGCCGCCATCCCCTTGAAAAAACTCAAGGATGGCAGGCTGGAGGTGCCGGTGACCCATACCGTGCCCGCCAAGATCATGGGCTCCGGCATCGGCGCCTCCCACAGCCACAGTGGCGACTATGACATCCAGCTTTTTGACCAGAGTGTGGTCAAGGAATACGGCCTGGAGGACCTGCGGCTGGGCGACTTTGTCGCCATCCTGGACGCGGACGCCACCTATGGCCGGATCTACAAAACCGGCGGCGTGGTGGTCGGCATCGTCGTCCACGCCAGCTGCGTGCTGGCCGGGCACGGACCCGGAGTAATGATCGCCATGAGCTCAAAAGAGGGGCTGCTGGTGCCGAAGATCAGCGCCAAGGCCAACCTGACCGCCTATTTTGCTAAGATGAAATGAGCCGTGAGCTCAACGAAAAAGAGGATACTCCGTGAACAACAGGGAACGACTTAAACAACTGCTGCTGGCTAAATCATACCAGCACGGAAAGCGGTTCAAGCTCTCATCGGGACTTGAGTCGGATTTCTACATCGACGGCAAACAAACCACCCTGTCCGCGGAAGGCGCGTATCTTTGCGGCAAGCTGATCTTTGAGATCATCCGGAACAACCCGGACAAGATTGAGGCGGTGGGCGGCATGACCCTGGGTGCCGATCCGCTGGTCACGGCGGTTTCGGTGGTGAGTCATCTTGAGCAGGCCCCAATCCCCGCCTTCATCGTCAGGAAGGAATCTAAGGGGCACGGCACCGGCCAGTACATCGAGGGGTTGAGCAACATGCCACCGGGCTGCGCCGTTGCCCTGCTGGAAGACGTGGTCACCACGGGCGGCACCCTGCTCACCGTGATCGAGCGGGTTGAAGCGGCGGGATTCAAAGTGGGGCTGGTGGTGACCGTGGTTGACCGGCAGGAAGGCGGGGCCGAGGCGCTGGCCGAGAAAGGCTACCGGCTGGAGGCTATCTTTACCCGGCACACCCTGTTGCAGTAGTGTAACTATCCCGCAGCACCGCATCTGCTTTGTCATCGGCCTGCTCGTGTGCAACTAGCACACTTCGCAAGCCTCTTCCGCGCATCTGTGGCACTGCGGAATAGTTACATTCCACGGTTTAGTCCAATTCCGGCATTAACCCGGATAATTACGCAGTTAGGATACGAAAAGGACAACACGATGCAGTGCAAGAAATGCCAGGGCAGACTGGAAGTCGCCCGGTCCTGCCGCCGGGTCCGCCTGCGGTGTCAGAAATGCGGACACGAATACCAGATCCACGAGGTGGCTGACCAGCTGGACGCGGAAACCGAAGAGATTCTCTCCCGCTGGACCTGCATCATCTACGACTGACAGGCCCCTCGCTTTTCAATTCTTTCCTCACCACTCAAGCCGCAGCACATTATCCAGAGCGTCAACCCTGGCCACCCGCAGGGAGACGACATCCCCGGGCGCCTTACCGCTCACGGCCTGACTCGGCGGCATATCGGCATCGAGAAGGCAATCGAGCAAGGTCAGATTGATCCGCTTGGGCCCCTTGTTGACCAGCAAGGCCTCGACCCTGTTCCCCAACTTTTGCTCCAGATATCTGAGCAACCAGTAGCGGTGCCGGCTGCGGCGCACCTGGTTGACCCTGGCCAGCACCGTGTTGATATCCCCGGCAATCCCCGCGAGTTCATCGGCGGCAAACATCGCCCCCCGGCCGGAGAGCAACTGCTTGATCTGATGCTGCATGACCAGATCGAGAAACCTCCGGATGGGGGAAGTAACCGTGGTGTACTGTATGGCCCCGACCCCGCTGTGCGGTTTGGGATAGACTAGAAGCTCGCCTGGCTTGAGCTGCTTGCGCTGACGAAAAATCGAAAAGAGATCCTTCTCACCGCCCGCGATCAGCCGCTGATGAGGCTCGTCCTGGGCCCGAAACAGGCCCGGCGCTTGGCGGTCCGCCACAAACTGGGCGGAGAGGGTGTTGGCCAGAACCATGAACTCCGCCACCAGGCTGCGGGAGATGGTGTCCACCGGCGACAGAGCCACCGCCACCTTACCTCCCGGATCGACGCTGATATTCACATCCGGCACCGGCAGCAGCAGCGCCCCTTTTTCGATGCGCCGCTGCTTGAGCTGCTCGCTGAGCCGGGCCAGGGCCTGCAATTCCCAATCGCCGGTCGCCACCAGCCTTTCCGCCTCCGGGTAGCTCAGCTGCCGCTTAACTTCAACCAGGCTAGGGATAAGATCGAACTCCAGCACCTCGCCCTTGGGGCTCAGCAGCACCATGACGCTCAGGGCTGCCCGCGCCTTGCCGGCGACCAGGCTGCACACCCCTTCGGAGAGCGCCCGCGGCAGCATGGGGATCTGGGTCTCGGGGAAATAAAGCGAGGTCATCCGCCGGGCCGCCTCGGCATAAATCGGCGTCCCCGGCGCGACGTAATGGGCCACATCGGAGATATGGATGCCCACCAGAAAATCGTCGCCCCGCCGCTCCACATGCAGGGCATCATCATAATCGCGGGTTGATTCGCCGTCGATGGTGATGAGCGGCAGCGCTCGGAAATCCCGCCGGTTTCTGCCGACCAGCTCCTCGGCCACGGGTTCTCCCGCCTGGGCCGCGCTGCTGATGAGTTCCTCGGCAAAGGCCACCGGGATTTGACCGCGCCGCAGGGCCACATTTTCATGGGGTTGCCAGACCCCGGCCTTGATCAGGAGATGATAGACATCATGCGGGCCGGTGAGTCCCGCCTTTTTCAGCAGCTCGCGGGCCAGCTCACTCTCCTCGGCCTCGCTGCCAAAGAGATAATAATCAGCCAGCAGGCTCAGGCAACGATCGCCTTCCGGCCACTCCGCCGTGGCGTCGCCTTCCCAGAGACGCCTGAGCCCCATGGCCCCGCTGCTCATCAGGGCCTCCTGTTCTTTTTCCCTTTCCTGCTTGAGCCGCAAGCCGGCAACCGCTTCCGGACTGTAGGCCAGAACCAGCCCTTCCTTGTATTTAAAATAAAGGCGATCCACAAAAATTGAACGGAGAAAGGCGGCAACATGATTATCCGTGGCATCTTCCCCAAAGGCCAGCTCGGCAAGAAAATGCGGGGTAAAACTTGCCCCTTCCTCCTCACTGGCCAGTTGCCAGATTTCCGCCAGATCAATCTGGGGCAGCATGGCATGTCTGGCCTGGTCCGCCTCCTTGAGCAGACGCAGCTGCTCATCCTGGTCGAGGGTAAGGGAATACCGCTTCACGGATTGGTGCAACAGGCGGGAGAGCGGCAGATTCACCTCCCGGCCATGCTGGTTGATCAGGTGCAGCCGCTTGCTGTCCTCGTCAACAACCATGGCGCAGATGAATCTGCCCTGCTCGATATATTCAATGATTGCGCCCTGCAAAGCCATGTAGTGTTCCTTTATGATGAAAAAAAGCGCGCCGGAAACTCTGTCCGATATTAATGGGGGAAAGTCCGGGCTGTGCGATTGACAGAGGTCAAATAAAAACGAAACTGTTCAGCAGTGCCGCAGATGCGCGGAAGAGGCCGGCGAAGAGTGCTATCGCACATAAGCCGGCCGATGACAAAGCAGATGTGGTGCTGCTGGACATTTGCGAAAAAACTGGCCAAGGTGTACCAGCAATTCAAAAGGTTGTCATCTTTTTACGTGACCGCCAAAAAGAGAGGGGATGCGGAAAATCAGAAAAACTGGTATGTAACACTTTATTTTCCCTACTAACACACACGAGCGCAACCGCACCCATGAACGACTCCCCAGAACAGGTCAAATCAGGCATTGTCGCCCTCATCGGGCCGCCCAACGTGGGCAAATCCACCCTGCTCAACAGCCTGCTCGGCCAGAAGATCTCTATTGTCTCGCCCAAGCCCCAGACCACCCGCAACCGAATCCTGGGCATCGTCAACGGCCAGGACTACCAGATCGTCATGCTGGACACGCCGGGCATCCACAAGGCGAGAAGCCCATTGAACCTGGAGATGGTAAAGATTGCCCTCGGCAGTCTGGCCGAGGTGGATGCCATTGTTTTCATGGTTGATGTCACCATGCCCCTGCCGAACACGGGCAATACCCTTACCAGCTGTCTTGAGGGGATAGACAAGCCGGTGCTCTTGCTGCTGAACAAGATGGACCTCATCGACAAGGAAAAGCTGCTGCCCATTATCGCCACCTACCAGGGGCTCTACCCGTTTGCGGCAATCCTCCCCCTGTCAGCCAAGGCCAACGACGGCACCGATCTGGTCATCCAGGAGCTCTGCTCCCTGCTGCCCACCGGACCGCGCCTCTACCCCGAAGATATCCCCACCGACGCCAGCGAACGGTTCATTGTCGCTGAGATCATCAGGGAGAAAATCTTTTTGCAGACCGGTCAGGAGATCCCTTATTCAACCGCGGTAACGATTGAGAGCTTCAAGGAAAACCCAAGCAAACAACTGGTAACCATCCACGCCACCATCTATGTGGAAAAGGATTCGCAGAAAGGGATCATCATCGGCAAAAACGGCAGCAAACTCAAACAGCTTGGCCAGGCCGCCCGGAGAGATATCGAGATCCTCCTTGACCAGCACGTGCTGCTCAAACTCTGGGTGAAGGTGCAAAAAGACTGGACCAGCGACTCTCGTTTTCTGAAGGAACTCGGCTTTTAAAAAAACAGGGGCCGATTCCATAGAATCGCCCCCCGTTAAAATTAGCTCTCTTTCTATTACAGATCAGACCAATATGTTAACCCCGCCTGAGCGACGTTGCGCCTGAGTCGTTTCTCTCTGGGGCTCTCTTGACGGCGGCTCCCGCCGCTCCGATTCGCGCACCGATTCTTCCGCACCACTCTGGTCCGCGGCTCGTCCCGCCTGGGTTAGAGCCCTGGACGCCTCCAAGGCGGCGGCGGAGATCCTGCTCACGACATCGGGGGAAGCCTGACTGGTCTGGCCTGATTCCGGCCGGTTTCTTTCCGCTTTTTTTGCTCCTTCTGCCCCGGCATAAGGGGATAGAGGCCGCTCTGTCCTGACATTGGCCTGTCCTGAAGTGGCGCTGGAATCCAAAAGCATGTTCATCCTCCCCTATGCGTAATCCGCTGACAAAACCGACATAACGGCGTTGACAAACTGCCACAGCGAATATTTACATAATAAAAGTACTATAGTTTTCATTAAAAATAAAGCAGTCCTTTACAGGGGGAAAACGTCCGCCATCGGCTAAACATCCCGGTTCTCCGCTTAACATCCGAGATCATCATTTTTCTTGCGCAGGGTGTTGCGGGAGATGCCAAGCAAGCGGGCGCTGTGTACTTGATTGCCGCCGGTGCATTCCATGGCTTTTCTGACCATTTCCTTTTCAAACAGCCTGACCGTTTCCTGAAAACGGTCCTGGCAACCGCTGGCAAACAGGAGGGCGGCCAGTTGCCTTACTGCCTGCTCCACCGCCGTATAATTTTCGCTGTCCCGGCGGGCCATCTTTTCCCAGCACTCCGTGGAGAGATATTCGCTGTCGCAGAAAAGCACCGCTTTCTGGATGACATTTGCCAATTCCCGGACATTGCCGGGCCAGGCATAATTCTCCATCCAGGCTAAGCCTTCCGCGCTGATCCCCTTGACATTCTTATCGAACTTGTGATTAAAGCGGGCGATAAAATAGGCCGCCAGGTCGCCCAGGTCTTCTTTCCGTTCGCGCAGAGGCGGCAATTCGATGCAAACCACATTCAGGCGGTAATAGAGGTCTTCGCGGAAAGTTCCAGCTCTTACCATCTCCTCCAGATTTTTGTTGGTGGCCGCGATCAGCCGAACATCCGTCTTGATCGTTTCCGAACCGCCAAGGCGCTGAAAAGTGCCGTCCTGCATCACCCGCAGGAACTTTGCCTGAATACTGGTGGGCAATTCACCGATCTCGTCGAGAAAAAGGGTGCCGCCATGGCACTGCTCAAATTTTCCGATCCTGCGATGATCGGCGCCGGTAAAGGCGCCCCGTTCGTAACCGAACAATTCGCTTTCCAGCAAATGCTCCGGGATGGCGGCGCAGTTAATGGCGAGGAAGGGTTTGCCGGCCCGGCCGCTGTGTTGAAAGATCGCCCGTGCGACCAGTTCCTTGCCGGTGCCGCTCTCTCCCTTGATCAGGATCGTGGTGTCGGCGGAAGCAACCTTGCCCACCTGCTTATACACCGCGAGCATCTGCGGGCTTTTCCCGATCACCCGCTCGCCCCCCTCTTCCCCGACCCCGTCGAAACGCACCGCTCCGGCTACCATTTCCCGATTTTTCAGGGCCTCCCTGACCCTGAGCAGCAGTTCCTGATTGTCGAACGGCTTGGCCAGATAATCAAAGGCCCCCAATTTCGTGGCCTGAATTGCTTTGTCAATGGTACTGTAGGCGGTCATCATGATCACCGGCAGATGCGGGTGGTCACTCTTGATCCTGGCCAGGGTAGCCAGACCGTCCATCCCTGGCATGCTCACATCCATAATGACCAGTTCAGGATGCTGCCCGGCGACAGCGGCAACAGCCCCAGGTCCGTCGGCGGCGGTAATCACCTGATACTCCTCCATTTGCAGCAGGCGCTTAAGGGAATAAAGCACCGTCGGCTGATCGTCCACCACGAGAATGGTATTCATGATTGCAGCGGTAGCCTCAGAAAAAAGGTTGTGCCGGTTGCGGTGCTGGCAAAACTGACGGAACCGTTGTGCAACTGGGCGATATTGTAGACGATGCCCAGGCCCAGCCCGGTGCCTTCCGGCTTGGTGGTGAAGAAAGGATCGAAAACTTTGTCTCTTATCTTTTCCGGGATGCCTGCGCCGCTGTCCCGGACCGCTATTTCCACCATCTCATCATCAATAACCCGACTGACCAGCGTAAGTTGGCCACCCGAGGGCATCGCCTCGGCGGCGTTCATCACCAGATTCAGCAGGGCCTGGCGGATCATGGCCCTGTCGCCCTTCACCGGCGGCAACTTCGTCAGGTCAAGCACCGGCTCAATCTCTTGCTTCCTGAGCTGGAACTGCACCAGGCTCAAAACCTGTTTCAACAATGGATTGAGGTACAGATCCGTTGAGTGGAAGTTGTCGCTGCGGGCAAAGCCAAGAAACTTACCCACCAGCTCATCCATCTGGTTGACCGCGACCAGCACCACTTCGATGTCTTCCTTGGTCAATCGCGGGTCGTTGCGGAAGGCCTGAAACAGGGCCTTGATCGAAGTGAGCGGATTTCTGATCTCATGGGCCAGGCCGGCGGCCAGGCGGCCCAGAGCGGTCAACTTCTCGGTCTGGAGCAGTTGCCGGTAGGTTTCCTCCGTTTTTTCCCGGTTGTCTCTCAAATTTACAGAGAGGGTATTGAAAGTAACGGCAAGCTCACCCACCTCATCGCGGGCATGAACTCTGACCTGCTGCCCGAATTCCCCCCGGGAAAGAGTCTTGGTGAATTGCACCAGGGTGGCCAGCGGCTTGGTCACATGTCGGCTCACTCCATATGAGAGGGCACAACCGATCATCGTGACCACCGCCATGATCGCGATCACGATGAGGCGAAGTTGGGTAAGTCTCCGGGCCAGGTGCTCCTCACTGATACCGATATGCACCTCCGGGATCATGCCCTCGAAAATCCGCACCCCTACATCCCACAACAGCCCTTTTTCCGTGGTCAGCAAACGGACGGACGGCCCTGGAACTTGGCTCACCGGATTCCAGGCCAGCAAATCGGGCGGATGCCCATTGGGAAAGGTATGAAAAAAGAGCCGGCCATCCTGGTTGGTGACAAAGATATATTCAATGTCCTTTTCCGTGACGGTCAGTTCCCGGGCCGCCTCCTCGACATCATAACGATCTTCCAGCAGGGTCGAAACCGCAATCCGGTCGGCGAAATTGCCGGCAATGGAAATTCCCTGCCGGCCCAGTTCATCCCGCAGGGTGACAAACACCATATTCCGGATGGCCAACCCCACCAGAATACCGAGGCAAAGCACCAACAGAACATTGAGCAAAAAAATCTTGACCCACAATTTCATGGCGACGGCCGACCGGCAACAGGTGAGTTGGCCAAGGCCAGATAACGGTCAACCAATTCCTCGATTTGCCTTAACGAATCGGACTGAAAGGCGACAAAGCCCCTGGCCATTTCAGTGCGTTCCCATTCAGGCAACAAATCCCGATGAGCGCCTTGCGGCTCCATGGTCAGCAGGGCCTTTTTCACCGCCGCCAAGGTTGCCGGGTCTATTTCTTTGGTGTAGCAAATAAGACTACTGGGATATGGCGCCGATGCGGCGATGATTTTGATCCGCCCCTCGCGGCTGAGGCTTTCGGCCAAAGTATCCTGGATGGCCCCGGCCTCATAATCGCCGCTCAGAACTGCCTTGGCGGTATTGGCATGGGAGCCGGTATAAACATATCCCCGCAGATCTTTCAGGGGAACCCCGGCGTCCTCCAACATCTTGCGGGGAATGACATGCCCCTGGGTGGAGAGCCGGTCGCCAAAGGCAAAGCTCTTGCCCCGCAATTCGGCAAGGCTGGTCACGGTGCTGTCGGCCCTGGCAAAAATAACCGCCCGGTACGCCGGCCGGCCTTCCTGATTCAAGCCGGTCACCAGGCAACCAGCCCCGTACTTCTTCTTGGCGATGACGCAGTTGACCGGGCCGAGGGCGGCAAAATTGAGCAGGCCCCGACCTAGATTGTCGGCCGTCTTTTCATAGCTTTCGGTAAACTTGAGGGAAAACTTGTAACCGGTTTGCCGATTGAGATACTGGATGAGGGAGAAATAAATCCGCACATCCTCCTTAGGGCTAAGGCGATGATCAAAACCGAATTTCAGGGAATCGCTCCCGGCGTCCTCCTCCCCGGTCGGGACCTCGGCCACCGGTGGCGATCTTTTCTGCAGACTCACCTTTTTGGGCGCGTCATGGTCACCGCAGCCTGGCAATAACAACAACGCCAGCAACGAACAGCCGATCACCAAGGTTGTCAGTTTGCCTGGCCAACAGAGCATGCTGTTTCTTCCCCTTTTCTTGTGTCATCCCGTTCAGAGACACGGTGCGTGGTGCGCTACCCCCAGCAACAATTGAGACGCCGCCCGATAAAAATCTTCCTGGGTCGCCTCCCGTAGTTTGCCGACAAAAATCGGCACCCAAAAAAGAAAATGATCGGAAATAAATTTGTCCCGCAATTTTAAAAATTTTTCCGCTTCGTCTAAACATCCGGCCTGGGTGGCGGTCTCTGCTTCCCTGATCAGATGATAAATGAATTCCAGCTCAATGCCAATATGATCATCCGGCACCTGATAAAGATTTTTCAGAACCACTCCCCCTTCCAGATAATTTTTCCTGACCGCAATGGTCTCATCGGTCATCAGGGTACGGGTTTCAGAAAGATAAAAAGAGGCATAGGGGACCGCCGGGGGCGCCTGGGGGCCGATAAAGAGGCGGGCGTACTCAATTGCCAGTTCTTCCTGCCAGGCGGCAAGACGGTCCGCGTTCTGCCGGGCCGCTTCCCCCAGTCGCCGCAAACCACAGCCGATCGCATCGTTGTCTTCCCTGGGCACCGAAACCCCCGCCAGGTCGGTCAGCAGTGCCATGGACGGCTCAGCCAGGAATAACCGGGACAGGAACTGGTATAAATACGCTTGTTCCTGTAGTTGGACACACTGTTCGTCAATCATAATTCCTCCATAATCCACCAAATGGAAGCCGGCCAGAAACAAGACTGGCGGCCGCTTGCTTAAAAAAACGAAAAAGAGGAAGGGTGCGACGGAACACCCCTCCTCTTTTCCCTATAACATGTTTGCCAGCTTATATCTTCCTGACTGCCACCAGCATATCGGCATAGGCCGGGAAGCCCGTGATCGGACTCAGGGCGTTCGGATCCACCAGGTCGTTGTGGCTAGGCGTATATTTTCGGCTTTCATAGGCCGGGCCCATGCCCTTGCTGAAGCGGTTGCCGGTGGCGAAGCCGAGCTTGATCACCCCGGGCCGCATGCCCCCGGAGGCAAAGACCTTGCCCCGGGTGCTGTTCCCAAGCGGGGTTTTCAGCTCCACCAAATCGCCGTTCTTGACCCCCGCCCTGGCGGCGTCCTCGCTGTTCATCCAGATGGTGCCCACGGAATAGGTGTTTTTCTCAAAGGTTTTGGTTACGGCTTGCATGGCCTCCTTGCCCCCAACCACCGCCTCGGGCGCTTCGCAACTGAATTTCTCGTTCATCGGCTGCCAGGTACCTTCGGCCTTCAACTCGCCCAGCCAGGGAACCATCTGGGTGCCGCTCATGGCGTGATGGACCCGGCCGCAGATGAGCTGGAAGGGATAGTCCTTGGCGTATTTTTTATAGGCCGGGTTGGTGTAGGGGTTCCACACGGTCTCGAACCAGAAGAAGGTTTTCGGGTATTTGCTCAAGCCGATCTCGCTCAGGCCGTAAGGGCCCTCACCCCCCGCCCCTTCGATGAGCTTGTTGTAACTGGAATAACGCCCCTTACGCTTGCCGCCCTCCTCGAAATCCCAGACAAACTCCATGGTCTTGCTGTCGGTGTTGGGGAAGAACTTATTCGGTTCGTCGGCATTGTGTTTCTTGTAGCGATGCCAGCTCATGGGCCAGATGGCCACCCCGTTGTTTTCACGGAGCCAAGCCACGGTGACCGGGGTGCCGACCACCTTTTTCTTTTCGTGATCCACCTTGGCCTTTCCGGTCTCCAGGGAATCGGGCGTACCCACCAGGGTATAGCCTTCGGGATACTGGGGATAGGGCAAGGGAGTGCCCACATTGACCCGGCCGGGTGAAACCGAGAGCATCTCGTCGACAAAATCTTCTTCACTTTGGTATTTTTCCCAGAAATCCTTGGGATTGATATCGGTGTCGCCGAGGCTGTGGAGCTTCTGGGCCAGCAGATTCATGATCTCAAAAGGCTTCTTGCACTCATGGAGAGGCTTGATCACCTCGTCCCGGTTATAGATGACCTGATGCGCCGGATAGATGTCGGCCAGGCTCATGCGCTCGGCATAGCTGGCCTCGGGCAGGATGAGATCGGCATAGAGGGCGCTCTCCAGATTAAGGGTGTCGATGAAGACATTCAACTCCACCTTGTACTGGCCGGAGGCATCCTTGGCGGTGAGGGACTTTATCCATACCTCGGGGTTGCTGCCGGTATAGACGGCGTTGCCGGTGCGGAGCAAAAAGGCCTTGATGGGATACTTGTGCCCCCGGAATGGGCCGTATTTGATCTCCACCCCATGGGTAAAGGCATGGGGAAAATCGGCCACCGTATCATCCCAGGCCGCCGGGTAGCGGCTGCCGTAATTGTCCATGTGCAGCTTGCCGATCTCGTCTTCCACTACCTTGCCGTTGATGGTCCGTTTCACCTTGCGTTTCTTGAAGCTGCTGCCGCTGGCCGGACCACCCTTGTTGCACTTGACCAGCTCGGTGTCAATGGCGCCGCCGGGGGCGTCGAAATTGCCGGTGATGATGTTGAGCACCGTGCCGATGATCGAGCAGCAATACCCATTATAGTGATGGCCCGGCGACTGCATGCCCCAGACCAGGGCCGCCGGCTTGGTGATTCCGAACTCGTGGGCCAGGTCGTTGATCTGCTTTTCGCTAAGGCCGGTGCGGTTGGCGGCCCAGGACGCCGAGAAGTAATCGAGGCCGTTGATGGGATCCTTCTTGCCCCACCAGCTTTTGAATTCGTTCATGAACTCGTCCCAGCCGGTGACGAATTTTTTCATGTTCCAGTCAATGTAGGCGCGCTTCGCATCCTTGGGATTGTCATTTTCCAGGATGTAGCGGAGCATGGCGGCAAAGAGGTCGCCGTCGGTGCCGGCCCGGGGAGAGAGCCACTGATCGGCCCGGGAAGCGGTGTTGCTCAAGGACGGGTCAATTACCACCACCTTGCAGCCGTTTTCCACCTGGGCGCCCACCGTGCCTCGGTTTTCATAAAAAATGCGGGTGGCGACAAAAGGGTTCCAGCCGTTGTAGATGATGAGCTTGGTCTTGTAGCCATACTCCTTTTTGAGGGAGCCGTCCGGCTGGCGCACCAGTTTGGGGGTCATGATGTCGGGCTCGATCCGCTTGCCGCCCAGGATGAGCTTGGGGCCATGCCGCCTGGGGACATCGCAGATGGCACCGTGTTCGCAACAGTGCGGGGTGCCATAGGCGTGCGCGACGCGGTGGTAGTTGTCGCGGTCGGTGACATCGCCGCAGTCCATGATCACCGTTTCGGCGCCGTATTTCTTTTTGATCTCGCTAAGCCTGGTGCCGAGAAAATCAATGGCCTCGTCCCAGGATATCCGCTTGAATTTGCCCTCGCCGCGCTCACCCACCCGCAGCATGGGAGACTTGAGCCGATAGGGGGAATAAATCAGCTGCTGACCGGAGGCCCCCTTGGCGCAGGCCGTGCCGTCATTCATCGGCACGGCCTTATTGCCGTAAATCTTCTTGATCACCCCGTCCTGAGTCCACATCTCCAGACCGCACTCAGCCGGGCACATGGCGTCGGCGGTGTATTTCACCTGGTAGCTGCCCATGGTGGTGCGCATGGTGGCGGCTTCGGCTTCGGCAAGTTTTCTCAAAGAAAGCAGCCCGCTCTGTTCGGCGGCAATAACCCCGGCGATGGCCGAACTGTACCGCAAAAATTTTCTTCTGGTTATCTGCATCGATCTTCTCCTCAGGCAAATTATTCGTTGATGGGACCGTCGGCGGCCTTGAATACATCCTTGTCCGGGGCAATGAAATAGACATTTGGCTTGGTGCCGAACTCGGGCGACCAGGTGGAGGTCTTATTGGCGGCGATCAGCCGGGAAATTTCCGACTTCGAATCGTTGAGATCGCCGAAAGTACGAGCCTTGCCCACGCAGTTGCGCACACAGGCCGGCTCCTCTATGCCGGCGTCGAGGCGATGCAGGCAAAAATCACACTTGTCCACCACCCGAAGATCAGCGGCTTTCTTGCCCCTAACCTCGGAAACCTTCTTGGCAAACTTGCCCGGATCGTTGGTAACCGGAATATTCGCATGAATAAACCTGGCGCCATAGGGGCAGTTGCTCACGCAACGACCGCAGCCGATGCATTTGTTGCGGTCAACCACCACCGTGCCGTCCTTGCGCTTGAAGGTCGCACCCTTAACCGGGCAAGGCGGGACGCAGGGCGGCTTGGCGCAATGGTTGCACATCTTGGGAAAGAACATCCGCTTGGCCTTGGGATATTCTCCGGCATCGGCGATATCCACCTTGGAGCGAAACATGCTCAGGGGAACCGCATTTTCCATCTTGCAGCTCACCTGACATGATGTGCAACCTACGCATTTGCGCAGATCCACCAACAACGCATACTTCTTCGGCATAACCCATTCCTCCTTTTTGCTGTTAGTTTGCCAGACGGGAACAACCTGTCCTTTGTTGGCTGCCGATATTCGTCAAGCAATATCCCCATAAGGTTTAGCAAGAAGTATACCATCAGCAACAGGGGAATTTGCCATATATCATATGTTGCATAACCTATGGAAATTTCGAGAAAACCGAGAGTAAAATGACAGGCATTTGCGCTGTGTTAAAAGAAACACGAGAAAACTACTAGAAATAGATGTGCAATTGTTGAGCAGCTCTGTTCTGATCATGAACATCTTGGTCGGTGAATTCTTTTACAACTAGTTAGTCTCCTGATAGACTATAGCCTGACAACTTTGTCTTTTCCGCAGCTCCCCTTGAATATCCGGGTAAAAAACGCTATTATTGCGCTTTGATTTCAAAAAATCCGCCACCCGGCACAACCAGGCAATAATTCAGGAGAACACCATGACCGAGGTTCGCGTCCGCTTCCCCCCCAGCCCGACCGGCTATCTCCATATCGGCGGGGCGAGAACCGCCATTTACAACTGGCTCTTTGCCCGCAAACACGGGGGCAAGCTGGTGCTGCGCATTGAGGATACGGACACGGAACGCTCCACCCAGGAATCAATCCAGGGGATTCTCGACGGATTGCAATGGCTCGGAGTCGATTGGGATGAAGGCCCCTATTTTCAGTCGGAATATGCCGCGGAGCATATCGCCGCCGCCCAGAGGCTGCTGGAAAGCGGCCATGCCTACAAGTGCTTTTGCAGCAAGGAAGAGCTCGAGGCCAAGCGGGAAGCCGCTGCGTCCGCCAAGGGCGACTACCGGTACGACGGCGTCTGCCGCAGGCTCAGCCCCGAAGAGACCCGGGAAAAAGAGGCGTCAGGCCTCCCCTATGTCATCCGCTTCAAGGTACCCCAAGAGGAGGGCAAGGTCGGCTTTGACGATCAGGTCTATGGCCGGGTTGAGCGCGCCTACGCGGATATCGAGGATTTCGTCATCGTCCGTTCCAACGGCCTGCCGCTGTATCTGCTCTGCAACGTGGTGGACGATATCCGCGACCGCATCACCCACGTGATCCGCGGCCAGGACGGCCTGAGCAACACCCCGCGGCAGATCCTGCTCTACCGGGCCCTGGGCGCGGAGCTGCCGATCTTCGCTCACATGCCCCTGACCCTGGACCTGAACAAGGCCAAGATCTCCAAGCGCAGCCACGGCGAGATCGTCTCGGTCCAATTTTACCGGGAACAGGGCTTTCTCCCCTGGGCACTGGCGAACTTTCTCGTCCTCCTCGGCTGGTCCACCCCGGATGACCGCGAGATCTTCACCCGGGAGGAACTGATCGAGGCCTTCAGCTTTGAGGGCATCACCCGCTCCAACTCCATCTTCAACTACCGCAAGGACGACCCCAAGTTTTTCACCGATCCCAAGGCGATCAACATCAACGCCCACTACCTGCGCACCCTGCCCATCGAGGAAATCGGCGGATTGGTCAAGGTGGAATTGCAAAAAGAAGGGCTGTGGGATGCGGCCTACGATGGCGAGAAAAGGGAGTGGTTTCTGAAGACCCTGGAGATGACCAGGGAACGCTTCCACACCTTGAAGGATTTTACCTCCCTGAGCCGGGCCTGGTTTGCCGATGACTTTGCCATGGACGAAACCGCCCTGGCCAAAAACGTGCTGAAACACCCGGAGCTTAAGGAATGGCTGCCCAGGCTGGCCGACCGCCTGGAGGCCCTGCCTGAACTGGGCCACGAGGAGACGGAACGGATCTGCCGGGAGTTTGCCGAGGAACTCGGGGTAAAGGTGGGGGTGCTGGTCAACGGTGCCAGGGCGGTGATCACCGGCCAGGTCAAGGGACCGAGCATGTTCGAGGTCTTTGCCCAGATCGGCAAGCCAAGGGTGGTGGCCCGACTGCGTGATGTGGCAAAATATTTCGAATAAAAATCGCCACGAAATCCACGAAAGAACACGAAAATATAAAAAACACTATGCGCTTCTGTTAAAAATCAAGAAAGTCCCTTCCCATCAAGGAAGAGAGATTCAAATTTGAAGCGTTTTGCTAAAATCTTATCTCTTTCGTGTTCTTTCGTGGATTTCGTGGCTAAAAACTATACGGACAAAATATCATGACCAGCGACGAGACTCAGTCACAGGACTTCATCCGCACCATCATCGCCGACGACCTCGCCGCCGGCAGGCACGAGCGGATTATCACCCGTTTTCCGCCCGAGCCCAACGGCTATCTCCATATCGGCCATGCCAAGTCCATCTGCCTCAATTTCGGCATCGCCCAGGAAAACGCCGGGGCCCGCTGCCATCTTCGTTTCGACGATACCAATCCCACCAAGGAAGAGCAGGAGTATGTCGAGTCGATCAAGGATAATGTCCGCTGGCTCGGCTTCGACTGGGGCGAACATCTCTACTTTGCCTCGGATTATTTCGAGCAAATTTACACCTACGCCGAACACCTGATTACCACCGGCAAGGCCTATGTCTGCGATCTTTCCGCCGAGGAAACCCGAAGCTACCGCGGCACCCTCACCGAACCGGGCAGGAACAGCCCGTTTCGCGACCGGGCGGTGGCGGAAAACCTTGATCTGTTCCGGCGTATGCGGGCCGGAGAATTTTCGGATGGCACCCGAGTACTGCGGGCCAAGATCGACATGGCCTCCGGCAATATGAACATGCGCGACCCGGTGCTCTACCGCATCCTGCACGCCAGCCACCATCGCACCGGCGACACCTGGTGCATCTATCCGATGTACGATTACACCCACCCCATTTCCGACGCCCTGGAGGGGATCACCCACTCGCTCTGCACCCTGGAATTTGCCGATCACCGGCCCCTTTACGACTGGACCCTGGACAACCTGCCGGCACCCTGCCACCCACGGCAGATCGAATTCGCCCGCTTGAATCTCAGTTACACCGTGGTCAGCAAACGCAAGCTCCGACAGCTGGTCAGCGAGGGATATGTTGCCGGCTGGGACGACCCCCGGATGCCGACCCTGTCCGGCATCCGCCGCCGCGGCTATACCCCGGCCGCGTTGCGGAGCTTCTGCGACAAGATCGGGGTGGCCAAGAAAGACAGCCTGGTGGATGTGGCCCTGTTGGAGCACTGCGTGCGTGACGATCTCAACGAAACCGCGATCCGGGTCATGGGGGTGCTGGCGCCGCTCAAGGTGGTGATTACCAACTATCCCGCTGGCAGCACGGAAACCCTCACGGCCCAGAACCACCCGCAGAAGCCGGAACTGGGCGAACGCCAGGTTCCCTTTGGCCGGGAGGTGTATATCGAACGGGAAGATTTCATGGAGGAGCCGGCGAAAAAATTCTTCCGCCTGGCCCCAGGGCGGGAGGTGCGGTTGCGCTACGCTTATTTCATCAAGTGCGAAAAGGTGATCAAGGACGAAATCAGCGGCGAGATCCTCGAGCTCCATTGCACCTACGACCCGGCCACTCTGGGCGGCTCGGCTCCGGATGGCCGTAAGGTCAAGGGCACCATCCACTGGGTCTCCGCCGCGCACGGGGTACCTGCGGAGGTGCGCCTCTACGACCGGCTCTTCACCGAAGAAAACCCGGACGCCGGCGAGGCGGATTTCAAGACCTTTGTCAATCCGCAATCCCTGATGGTACTCAAGGATTGCCTGGTGGAGCCAAGTCTGGCCAAGGCCCAGCCCGGCAGCCATTACCAGTTTGAACGGCAGGGATACTTCTGCGTGGACAGCCTGGACTCCAGGGATGGCAGCCCGGTGTTCAACCGGACCGTCACCTTGCGGGACACCTGGGAGAAAGAGAAGCTTAAAGCCTAAAGCTTACAGCTTTCCGGTCACAAACTTCTCAAACAACTCCACTTCATGCCGGCTGCCGATAACCAGCGGCACCCGCTGGTGCAGCGATTTGGGTTGAATATCCATGATGTTCACCCCTTCATCGGTAATAGCCCGGCCGCCGGCCTGTTCCACCAAAAAGGCCAGGGGCGCGGCTTCGTAGAGCAACCGCAGCTTGCCATGGGGCTTGGCCGGATTCCGGTTATCGCGCGGGTAAAGAAAAATCCCGCCGGCAATAAGATTGCGGTGAAAATCCGCCACCAGCGAGCCGATATACCGGCCATTGTAAGGTCGCCCGCTTTCCCGGTCATTTTCCTTCAGGTAATCTACAAACCTCCGGGCCTCGCTGTGCCAGAAGTTGTAATTCCCCTCATTGACACTGAAATATTTGCTCCGCTCCGGGATCCTGATATCCGGATGCGAGAGAAAGAACTCGCCCACGCTGGGATCGAGGGTGAAACCGTGTACCCCCTCCCCGGTGGTAAAGACCATCATGGTGCTGGAGCCGTAGATGATATAACCGGCAGCCACCTGTTCACTTCCCTTCTGCAACAAATCGGCTTCATCCCCCTGGGGGGTATGATCGTTGGCGGATATGCGCCGATGGATGGAAAAAATGGTGCCGATGCTCACATTGACGTCGATGTTGGATGAACCGTCCAGCGGATCAAAGGCCAGGGTGTATTTGCCCGCGCTCCCCTCGGCCACCGGAATGATATCCGCCTCCTCCTCCGAGGTCATCACGCAGATATAGCCGCAACGGGCCATCCGGCGCTTGATGGCATTATTAGCCAGCTCATCGAGCTTCTGCACATGCTCGCCCTGAATATTCGTTTTTCCGGCCAGCCCCAGAACATCCGCCAAACCGGCCATATTGACTTCGGCGTTAATTATTTTGGCAGCCACGATCAGTTCGCTGAGCAAGCCGGAAAGGTCGCCGGTGGCCGCGGGATGCAGGCGCTGGCTGTCCATGATATGACGGCTTACGGTAATGCCAAACGGTTTGGTCATTTTACTCCCCATTAAAGTTCTGGCGAAAAGGCTCGACACGGCGGCTGGATTGGCAGGGCGCAGACCCTACGCTTACTGGAATAGTACGGAAGAAACCCCTTTTGGTCAAACAAAAAGAGCCTGCCGGAAGGCAGACTCTTTTGCTTTGCAAGCATGCAGAGGAACTCAGGCAAACATCTGGCCGATCTTCGCCTTGAAGTCATCCTTGGAAAAAGGCTTGGTGATGAACTCCGTCACCCCGGCCTGCCGAGCCAATTCGGACTGGGTTTTCTCCGATTCGGTGGTTGCCATCAGCACAGGAATCATAGCCCATTCCGGCTTTTTCCTTATATTGCGGGTTAGCTCGATGCCGTCCATGTTCGGCATGTTCATGTCGGTGATGATCAGATCAAATTTGCTGTCTATCTGGAGGAAATCAAAGGCCTTTTTCCCGTCTTCCACGGTGACTACTTCCATGCCGAGATCCGTAGCAACACCCTTGTAAAAGAAGAGCATGGCCTTGGAGTCATCCGCGGCAAGAATGCGCTTTTCCCTGGCTCCAGCTTGGCCGGGGCTCAACAGCTCGATATCCTTGGCGGCCTGCTCCCCGCCGATTCCGGCAAGTTCCGCCCGGAAGGCGGCAACGGCTTCGTGATCGCCGGATTTCTGCACGGCGCCAAGCAAGGCCTCCCGCCGGCTGCCCTCTTTATACAGCGCGACAAAGAGCTGTCTGGCGTGGGAGGTAACGATGACCCCAAGAAGCCGATCGCTCTGGGAGTCCCCCCGAGCAATGGTTTCGCTCAGCACCTTGATCACGCCGGGGTTGCATTGGTGATCAAGAGCCGTCACCACGGCAATGAATACGAGATCGTCCTTCTCGGCCAAGCCGTCGGTCAGGCCGATTACGCTGCGCATGGAACTGATCCGTCCCAGCGCCTCATAGATGGCAAATTTCAAATTGGCGTCTGCAGCCTTTTCCAGATAAGAGAGCAGAATGTCAGCGCCACGTTTTTTCCCGAGCATGCCGATGACATTGGCCACCATGATCTTTTCGTCCTTATCGCCGGTATCGAGGCATCTTTCCAGGGCCGGCAAGATTTCTTCCCCCATTTTGGCAAGGGTGGAGATCACAACCCTGCGAAACGAGGGGTTGGCATGGTGGACAAAGCCGACAAGAAAGCTGAAGGTTGTCTCATCGGGAAACTTGGCGAGATTTTCCACGGCCAGCGCGGTGGGTAAATCACAGCCGGCATCGGCATTCCGCACCTCCCGGCTCCCGGAAACCATAGCCATCAAGGCATCGCGAACCCTGAGGTCATGAATTTCGACCAGAGAGTGCATGGCCCAGGCAAGCACAGAATAATCTTCATGGCTGAGATAGGGCAACAGAATCTCGGTCAGCCCCGCATCCTTATAACTGGCCAGAGCCCGAATGATCTCGGCGATCAACTCGTTGGCGGTCACCGAGCCGAGGAGTTTCACCAGGGCGTCCTGGAGGGTAGAGGAGCCGCCGTCGGCAGCCCGTCGGACACAGAGGATACGGACACCCTCTTCTGCATGGGTCAAGCCGGCGATAATCTCCTGCTCCCGCCCGGCAAGCAGATCAAAAAGAGTGTGATAGACCATTTCATTAACCGCCTGATCGGCAAGCGGATTGGTATACAGATCCCACAGGTCCGGGATGGCGTCCACCATCCCGGCCTCCTTGATCTCATCCAGACAGACGATCTGTTCGATCATGTCTTTTTGAGCAAAATCCTTTAAGCAATCCATGGTGCTCCTTCTCTCAGCTTATCCTTGCGCTTGTCAAGACCTTGCCGGACCCAAGCCAATATCGCCTCAATATTTGACATACTATTACACAGGCTCCTATTTTAGAATCTTTTTTTTTAGGAGCAAGCCCAGAATACCCTCGCTGCTGACAACCGCGAGAGTCCTTGCTGTTAACGGCGAGACGCTCTTGTCCAAGCGGTTACTTCCCGGCTAGAGCGGGGGCAATCCGCTCAAGGGACAGAATCTTCTCCACCCCGCCAAGGGCGATGGCCTCCTTGGGCATGCCGAAAACTACGCAGGACGCCTCGTCCTGCGCGATGGTGTAAGCTCCGGCCTGGTGCATCTCCGCCATCCCCCGCGCCCCGTCGTCGCCCATGCCGGTCATGATGATGCCGATGGCATTTTTCCCGGCATATCTCGCAGTGGAACGGAAAAGCACATCCACGGAAGGCCGGTGCCGGCAGACCAGGGGGCCGTCCTTGATCTCGACGAAATACCTGGCGCCGCTGCGTTTCAGCATCATATGCCGGTTGCCTGGGGCAATGAGGGCCTGGCCGCGCAACACGGTATCCCCGTCCTGCGCCTCCTTGACCCGGACGCGGCAGAGGCCGTTCAACCGCTCAGAAAAGGCGCGGGTAAACCCCTCTGGCATGTGCTGAACAATGACGATGCCGGAACAATCCCCAGGCAACGCTTCGAGGAATATCCGCAGGGCTTCGGTGCCTCCGGTGGAAGCGCCCACTGCTACCACCTGTTCGGTGGTTTGCACCATGGCGGAAGATGAGGGCGGCGGCAACATGACATCGGCGGTGAGTTTTTTCTCCACATGATAGGGCTTGGCGGCAATGCGCTTGACCATGACCCTGGCCGCGGCCTTGACCGAATCACAAATCCTGATTCTTGATTCCTCGATGAACTGCTTCGTCCCTAACTTGGGCTTCTGAATGATGTCGATGGCCCCATATTCCAAGGCCTTGAGCGTAGTTTCCGCCCCCTTTTCCGTAAGGGTCGAACACATAACCACCGGGATGGGGTGCTGGCTCATGAGCTTGTGCAGAAAAGTAATCCCGTCCATGCGGGGCATCTCCACATCGAGCACAATGACGTCAGGCACCTCTTTGGCGATGAAATCGGCGGCAATATAGGGATCCCGAGCCGCGCCCATCACCTCGATGTGCGGGTCCGACGCCAACGTATCGGTCAAGGTTTGCCGCACCACGGCGGAATCATCGACGATCAGCACCCTGATTTTATTATGGAGCATTGATCTTCACCTTGAAACAAAGGAGCGGGGAATACGCCGCAATAAGACTTCTCCGGTATGAGAATAAAAAAACAGCTTGCACCCATGCACGCCGCCCACTTTTTCCACGACCACGTCAACATTGTCCCGGGCCAAGGCCTCCCGGGCCGCCTTGATATTCAGGGCCCCGATGCTCCGGGCATCGGTTGCCGGGCCGAAATGGACATCCAGGACATCCGCTCCGCCAAAGATCTTTGCCACCAATCCGGCATCAGGGCAGAACAGGGCGCCGTTGGTAAGAATCTCGACCATGTAGCGCACCGAGGTCTCCACAAAACGAAAACTGTCCTCCGCGCCCAGATTCGGGCAAACCGGCATTACCCCATGGCACATGGCCCCGGTTTTCTGCTTTGCGCAAAACAGGCATACCGAAACACAGGAGCCAAGGATGGTGGTGATAATGGTTGGCTCATGGGCAACAAAGAGC
Source organism: Desulfurivibrionaceae bacterium (assembly GCA_041675585.1). Lineage (GTDB taxonomy): Bacteria > Desulfobacterota > Desulfobulbia > Desulfobulbales > Desulfurivibrionaceae > Thiovibrio. Next base: position 35,214 of record JBAYTO010000019.1, on the reverse strand, counting down.
TCACCCGGATGCAGATTCACCACGGGGAGATCCGTATCCATGATCTCCTTCATTTGCGGCATCGAAACACCGCCGCAGCCACTCGTTCCATTTGGTCTCCAATGCCTTCCAGGGTTTCCGAATGGCCGGTGAACAGATAGCCCCTGGGAGAAAGCTGGCGATAAAATTTTCCAAACAGCGCACACTGGGTTTTCCGGTCAAAATAAATGATTACGTTGCGACAGAAGATAATGTCCATCTGCTGATCAATGCCGAAATCCCGATCCATGAAATTGAGCCGTTGAAAGATCACCTTCCGCCGGAGTTCCGGGACAACCCGGTGAAATCCCGCCTGTGCCCCCCTTCCCTTCATCAGATACTTGTTGCGCAGTATCGGAGAAACCGGGGCCACCACCTCGTTGGCGTAGACTGCCTCTTGCGCCCTGGCAAGTACCTTGGTGCAAACATCCGTGGCAAAAATGGAATAATCAAGACCCGGATAGCGGGCAAAGAACTCATCCAGCACCATGGCCAGCGTGTAGGGCTCCTCACCGCTGGAACAGCCAGCACTCCAGACCCAGAGCGTCTTGTGCTGAGAATGGGTCATCCGCTGCACAAAGTCAGGGAGAACAAGACTGGTCATTACATCAAAATGCTTTGGTTCACGAAAAAAATCGGTCTTGTTGGTGCTGACCACGTCGATCATCTGGGTCAGCTCGGCGGCCTGGCCTTCAGGACTCAACACATAATCCAGATAAGCGGAGAAGGAATCCAGGTTGAGATGCCGCAACCGCTTCTGCAACCGGGAAGAAAGCATGGTTTTCTTGATGGGAGTGAGCTTGATGCCGCAGATTTCGTAAATGAAATCGCTGAAGCGATTAAACTCCCGATCGGACAATATCGGCGACTGGGGAGCCCCCCCCGCTGTCCCCTGGGTTCCGTATGGAGTCATGAATCCCTCAGATATCCGTTTTCTGCTTGTTACGCTTCCGCACCGGCTGCTTCTCCCGGCTTGGACTCACCCAAATGGAGCGAACCGGCGCTGTCTATTTCCCGCAAGGCTGCTTCACCCTCGCTGGCCAGAACCTTGTCGATATCGAGAATGATCAAGAATTTTTCCTCCGCCTGCCGCCCCATGCCCTTGATGAACTCGGTATTGAGGTTGGTGCCCATTCTCGGAACAGCTTCGATGTCCTGCGGGTTCAGATCAAGAACCATCTGCACGGAATCGGTCAGCACTCCCATCTCCACCTGGTTGCCGTCCACCTCCAGATCAACAATCATGATGCAGGTATTCTTGCTGTACTTGATGCCCCCCATGCCCAGTTTCTGGCCAAGATCCATAACCGGCACCACGTTGCCGCGCAGGTTGATGACCCCGCTCAGATACTCGGGCATTCTGGGGATCCTGGTCATGGTGGTGACATCGAGAACCTCCCTGACCTTGGAGATTTCTATGGCAAAACCTTCATCCCGCAGCATGAAGGTGAGATATTGCGTGGTCTGCAGCTGCACTGTTTCATTTTTCGCGCTCATGATTTCTCTCCTGTGATTTTTATGCCGCATCCCGCCCAGGCCCGGCAACGAACTCCGGCAGCCACTACCATTTCAGTTCGAATAAGCGTCGTGTTCTTCCTGACGCGCGCATTGCATTACATTGGCCACGTCGAGAATCAGGGCGACATGCCCGTCGCCCAAAATTGTCGAGCCGGAAAGGCCTATGGCATTGCGATAGATCCAGCCCAGTGATTTCAAAACCGTCTGGTTCTCGCCCACCACCCCGTCCAATACCAGGCCGAAACGCTCACCGTTGATCCTGCTGATCACCATCTGTTCCCGATCGGGTCTTTCTCCCGGGATATCGAAAAAATCCCTAAGCCGCACATAGGGCACCAGTTGATCCCGAACCGGCAGCATCCGCCGCTCATGGAACCTGGCTATATCCTCCCTGGTCAACTCCACGCATTCCTCCACCTGGGAAAGGGGCAGGACAAAATGCGTGTCTCCGGCCTGTACCAGCAGGCCGTCGATAATGGCCAGAGTCAGGGGCAGCATGATGGTGATCGTGGTCCCCTGCCCCTTGACGCTGCTGGTCACGGACACGGAACCCTTGAGAGCATCGACCGTGCTTTTCACCACGTCCATGCCCACCCCGCGCCCGGAAACGCTGGTAACGGTCTTGGCCGTGGACAGCCCTGGCGTAAAAATGGTATTCCAGATATCCTGTTCGGTAACCTCCATATCCGCGCGGAGCAGCCCTTTTTCCAGAGCCTTCTGCCTGATTCTCTCCGCATCAAGCCCCTTGCCGTCATCGGTGACGGTGATGATAACATTGGCCCCTGAATGGCCGGCTTTCAAGGAAATCGTCCCTTGCCGGGGTTTCCCGGCCCGTTCCCGATCATCCGGCGATTCGATCCCGTGGTCGATACTGTTGCGGATGAGATGGACCATGGGGTCGCCCAGCTGATCGATGACATTCTTGTCCAGTTCGGTCTCCGCGCCCTCAGTGACCATGACCACTTCCTTGCCCAGTTCGGCGGAAAGATCCCGGACCAATCGTTTAAATTTGGCAAAGGTGGTGCCGATGGGCAGCATCCGGATGTTCAGCACGCAATCCCGCAGTTCCCCGGTAAGGCGCTCCACCTCCTCAACCGGTTCCACCAGATCGGAATCCTTATGGTGGGAGGCAACCTGGCTCAAACGGGCCTGGGTAACGACCAGCTCCCCCACCAGATTGACAAGCTGATCCAGTTTTTCCGAAGCCACCCGGATACTTTCCGCTCCCTTGGCCGCGGCGAGCTTGCACTTGCTCTCCTTGACCATCTTCTGCTCGGCCAATGCCGCGTCTATCTTGCTTCTTGAAACGAGCTGTTCGTTGATAAGCAGCTCCCCCAAGGGCTTCTGCTGCTCAAGGACCTTGCCTAGTTCCTCGGCAGAGATCTCTCCCTTTCGCAGGAGGATCTCTCCGAGTTTCTGGTGTTCCTCGAAATCATCCTGGCCCTCCACGGCCAGGGCCGTTACCTTCACCTCGCAGCTCGATTCGGCAAAGATCAGAACATCCTCGATCGCATTGAGCCCCTTGTCCGTGGTGAGCAGAATTTCCCACAGCTCTCCGAGTTCCAAGATCTCTCCGGGGCCGCTCAGTTTCTCATGCCGAAAGACCGTGCATGCACCAAGGTTTTTCAGATCGTCAAGCAGCTGCTCCATGGTGTTGCCGGCGACAAAAAATTCTGGGCTCGGCCGGATGTGGACCCGGTAGTGGGTTTGCCTCTCCTCGGGGTGGCCCGCCTCCTCCGCCTCTGCCATCGCCGGGGGCGAAGGCGCTGGGATGGCAACAGCCCCCTTGGCGGCAGCACCTTTGCCGCCGACAAGCGTCTGCAACGAGGCGACAATTTTCTCTCCCTCCGCCGAATCGACCTTGCCACCGCCGGTGGCCGAATCGAGCAAGGCCCGGATGTGATCCCGGGAAGCCAGGGTCAGGTCGATAAGCTCCTTGCTCACCGGCACCGTGCCATCACGCACCTTGTCCAGCACCGTTTCCACATGATGAGTAAACCCGGCAATATCATCAAATCCGAACATCGCCCCAGAACCCTTGATGGTGTGCATGGCCCGAAAGACCCGGCTCACAATGGCGAGGTCGCAGGGATCTTTCTCCAGCTCCAGCAAGGAGGTTTCCAGCTCCTCAAGAAGCTCTCCCGCTTCCTCGCGAAAAACCTCTGCATATTCCGTATCAGCCATGATTCACCTTCCCGGTCAACCGTATCCCAAAAAAAACAGCTCCGTTAATACCGTTCAAAATCCTTGTGATCATCCAGGGCAATGCTCGCCCCGCCAGCCCCAGGGGCAGAGGTCTGTTTGCCACCGTTCCCCGGGTGGTCCGACTTCGCCTTCCTTGCCAAAGGCAACGCCAAATGCGTTCTCGCTGCTCTCTGGCCACCAGCAACAAAATTACCTGCCTGGCGCCTTTGCCCGCCGGATTCATCCAGCTTGAAAAAAGCGATGGTTTCCAGCATCTGCGCGGCTTGCGCGGTCAGTTCCTCACTGGTGGAAGCCATTTCCTCGGCTGCCGCGCTGTTGGACTGAATAACCGAATCAAACTGCTCAATAGCCTTGGAATTCTCCTCGATCCCCCTGGCCTGCTCGTTGCTGGCAGCATCGATCTCCTGCACCAGTTCGGCGGTTTTCTGGATCTGGGGCAGGATTTCATTGATCAGCCTGCCGGCATTAGTTGCCGTCTGGACGCTGGAGGAGGCGACCCCCTTGATCTCCTGGGCCGAGACCTGACTGCGTTCCGCCAGTTTGCGCACCTCGGCGGCCACCACGGCAAAGCCCTTGCCGTGCTCACCGGCCCGGGCCGCCTCGATGGCGGCATTCAGGGCCAGCAAATTGGTCTGCCGGGCGATTTCTTCAATGAGCTCGATCTTTTCCGCAATATGCTGCATGGCGGTCACGGTTTCCGCGACTGCCTTGCCCCCGGCCTCGGCGTCAGTCGCGGTCTTGCTGGCAATGGTTGAGGTCTGCCGGGCATTCTCGGCGGTCTGGGCCACGGTGCTGGCCAGTTCTTCCATGGAGGAAGAAATCTCCTCCACCGAGGCGGCCTGTTCGCTGGCTCCCTGGGAAACCTGCTGGGAACTGCTGCTCAACTCATGGCTGCCCGCAGCCACCTGATCGGCAGCGCCCCGTACATCGGCAACAACCTCCTTCAACTTGGCGACCATGTTGGCAAGTGCGTCCATCAGTTCATCCTTGTCGCTCCGTTTTTTCATCTCCACCATGAGATTGCCCTGGGAAACCTGTTTGGCGTTGGCTGTAATGCTGCTAAGGGCATCGACCATTTTCTTCATCGCCGCCATGACGCTGGTGGTATCGCTTGCAGCAAGGGAAATGTTGTGGGAAAAGTCGCCAACCGCCACCAGGTTGGCGACATCCCGCACCTCTTTCGGATCGGCCCCAAGTTGGCGCAAAACTGAACGGGTGAGGAACATGGCAATACCGATGCTCAGCAGCAGCGCGCCACCGCCCAGGCCAAGCATGAGATTACGGGAGGTTATGTAGAGTGCCTCGGCCGCCTCGTGACGAATTGTATTGCGCTCCATATTATGATCCAGCAGTGCCTGCAAATCTGCTTGCAAATCACGTTCCGCCGGTCCACCCTCTTTACTACGCAATAGTTCGGCCTCGTCTTTTTTGTTGGCCGCGACAAGCTCTATAATCTTGCCATTAACGCTTTTCAAATGCGAAACAGCTTCCTTGGCCTTCCCGAGAAGTTCAAAGGCCTTGGTATCGCTCTTAGTGGTCATCTCTTCAACTTTCTTAATGGCCACATCATATTTTTCGCGAAACTTAGCAATCCGATCCTCATATTCCTTTCTCTTTTCCAAACTGTCAGTAAGAATCATGTTCCTGATATTGATACAGATATTGGCAATATCCATGTTAGTGTCATTAATATGATCAATTCTGACCATGTTGACGGTGACAATCTGCTCCATTTCTTCATGGATTTTCAACATCCCTGTGGCGCCGATCCAGACGAGAACCAGCATGATCACCACCAGCACTAAAAACCCAAGACTTAAACGTTTGCTAAGATTCATGTCTTGCAACATCTTCCTCCCCTCCCTTGTTTAAGGATGTGAAACGAAAACAGCGGAAAACCATTTTCCATGCCGATACCGGTTATTTCTTAATAGCGCCTGCGCTCAAGCGACGAGCTATTCACTGGTGGAGTCCATCCCCTGGGAAGCCGTGCTGCTGGCCTAGACACCTGTCCTGTTCAGCTCTATCCTGTCACCGGCATCCCGGCTATTAGCGTTCAAAATCCTTGTAATCATCCAGGGCAATATTCGCCCCGTCAGCCCCTGAGGCAGAAGTCTGCTTGCCCGATTTCATCCTCCATGTTGCCCTCCATCAGATTTGAAGTTTCACTCCGCCTCAGTACCGTTCGAAATCACCCTCACCGGTGCCCGGCAGGGAGATCTTCACCCCCTTGCCCTTGATCCCGGCTTCTTTTTTCCTTTCCGGGACGGCAGGGGCAGGCAGGGGCAAAGGCCGCCCCTGGGGCCGGAGCCTGGCCTCCGTTTCAACCTTGAAAAAAGAGATGGTCTCTTGCAGATGCGCGGCCTGGGCGGTCAGCTCTTCGCTGGTGGAGGCCATCTCCTCGGCGGCCGCGCTGTTGGCCTGGATCACCTGGTCAAACTGCTGGATGGCCTTGGCGTTATCGTCGATACCCCGGGCCTGCTCATTGCTGGCTGCGTCGATTTCATGGACCAGCTCCGCGGTTTTCTGGATCTGGGGGACGATCTCGTTGATGAGCTTACCGGCATTGGATGCGGTTTCCACGCTGGCTCCGGCAACCCCCTTGATCTCCTGGGCCGAGACCTGACTGCGTTCGGCCAGCTTGCGCACCTCCGCGGCCACCACGGCAAAGCCCTTGCCGTGTTCCCCGGCCCGGGCCGCCTCGATGGCGGCGTTCAAGGCCAGCAGATTGGTCTGCCGGGCGATTTCCTCGATGAGTTCGATCTTGGTGGCGATGAGCTGCATGGCTGCCACGGTTTTCCCCACCGCCTTGCCCCCGTCTACCGCATCGGTCGCTGCCTTGGTGGAAATAGCCGCGGTCTGCCGGGCATGGTCCGCGGTCTGTGCCACGGTGCTGGCCAGCTCCTCCATGGAGGCGGAGATCTCCTCCACCGAGGCAGCCTGTTCGCTGGCCCCTTGGGAGACCTGCATGGAACTGCTGCTCAGTTCCTGACTGCCGCTAGCGACTTGATCCGCCGCGCCGCGCACATCGGTGATAATCTCCTTGAGCTTTTCAACCATGTCTTGCAGGGCCTGAATCAGTTCATCATGATCGCTCCGCTTCTTCATTCTGACCAGAAGATTGCCGGCGGCAATCTCGCGGGCCGTGGCGGTGATCTCGTTCAAGGCCTTGATGAGGGTGCCCACCGCCGAATCGATGCCTTGATACACCTGTTTCACCGGCGCAGTGTCGCTATCAGCTTGCTCGGTTTCGATGGCAAGGGTGATGTCACCATCGGCAAGCCTGGAGAGACATTCCACCAGTTTTTGGGTTTCGATCTCCTGATAGTTGGCGATCTTACTGGCGATCCGGGCCGCCTGCTTGATCGCGGTCTGATCGCTCACCACCTCGAAGGCGCCGATAATCTTGCCCTGCTCGTCGCGAAGCGGCGTGGCGATGTAGCTGATATCCAAATCCAGACCCGCCGCGGGATGGGCGTCGGTTTCGCTGGCGGCGTTCTGCCCGCTCCGCATGGCCTGGCCGCAGGCGCAGCGGTCGGTCTTGCAGTCTGCGGTCTTGAAGTGGTCATAACATCTGGTGCCGATCAGCTGGGCGGGACTCTTGCCGCCGACTTTCGCACCCAGTTCGTTCATGTACTGAATGTTGAAATCATTGTCGATAATCATGGCCGGAGTCGGCATGGTGTCCAGCAGTCCCACCAGCCGGGCGATGGTGTTGTTGACCCCTTCGACGATCTTTCTGAAATCCCCTTGGTGCTTGGCGGCATCGGCACGGGTGTTCAGCTTTCCTTCCATCGCGGCCGTGGCAAGCATGTCCACATCGGCGGCCAAAGTGCCGACCACTGCGATACAGGTATTGAAGGCATCGGCAATGGCCTGGAAGGTCTTATACACCTCGGCGGTATCTGCATCCCCCGAGGCCAGAGTAATGGCGCAGGAGGTGTCGCCCTTGGCCAGCCGGCTCATGCTGGAGACGACCTTCTCGGTTTCGATGTTCTGATAGTCCGCAACCTTCTGGGCATGACGAGCGGCCTTCTTGATCGCGGTCTGGTCGCTCACTACCTCAAAGGCGCCGATGATCCTGCCCGCCTCATCGCGGAGCGGCATGCCGCTGTACGCGATATCCAGGTCCACACCGGTCGCCGGATGGGCATCGGTTTCGGAGCTGGCCACCTGCCCGCTCCGCATGGCCTGACCGCAGGCACAACGGTCGCTCTTGCAGTCAGAAGTCTTGAAATGATCATGGCACTTGCTGCCGATGAGCTGGGCAGGGGTCTTGCCGCCGGCCTTGGCGCCGAGTTCGTTGATGTAGCGGATGGTGAAATCGTTGTCGATGATCATGGCCGGGGCAGGCATGGCGTCGAGCAAGCCTACCAGTCGGGCCATGGTATTATTGACCCCTTCGACGATCTTTTTGAAATCCCCCTGATGTTTCGCCGTGTCGGCCCGAGCGGTGAGCCTGCCTTCCATGGCTGCCTGGGAGACCAGGGCAACCTCCGCGGCCATACCCTTGATCGCCTCCACCATTTGGGCCATGGCGGCTTGCAGCACCCCGGTCTCATCCTTGGCGGTGGTTTCGAGCTGCACCTCGGTATTGCCGGCGGCGATCCGGTGGGCCGCCTCCACACAGGCCGCGATTGGCCGGGTGATGGAGCGGGTGATAAACCAGGCCAGTGCCCCGCCCAGCAGCAGGGCGATGATCCCCATGCCCAAAATGAGCCCCCGGGTGAAACCTGCCAGTGCATCGGCATCGCTGCCGACCCGTTCCACCTCCTGGGCCTGGTAATTTCCCATTTCCGCAAGCGCCTTGAAATAGGCAGTCTGCGCCTGCCTGAAGCTCCCGAACAGCGCGGTGGCTGCCTCTTTTGCCCGCCCCTGGTGCAACATCTCCTGCACGGCAGAAAGCTGCTCCTTGTGGGCCTTTCTGGCCTCGATCACGGTGTTGAGATAGCCCTTTTCGGCATCAGAATGCTCAAACTCCTGTAACTGGACAATATCCTTGGTGATTTTATCCTGCATTTCCGTGATCCGGGCGGTTTCCTTTTTCATGGTTTCGGCATCAGGCTGGATAACCATGTTGCGCACGGCCCGGGATATAACGTTGGCATCTTCATTCATGTCATTGAGCAACTCCACCTTCTGGAACTTGTCATGCACCACCACCATGATCAGCCCATCCAGTTTGCTCACGTTGAGATAGCCCGCCACGGCCACCGCCGCCAGAAGGAGAAGCACCACACCAAAAGCCGCGTTCAGTCTTTGCCCGATCTTCATGTTCTTAAGCATACGCAGCACCTCTTTGTTGAAGTAACTAACTAAAAAAACAGAGAGAACTGCCAGAGACAACTATCCGGCAACACATCACTGCCGACAGTAAATTTCAACCGGAGAGCATCAGGCGGAGGCAAACGAACACAGGTAAAAACACCTATGAACCCATGCTATAAAAATTCAGCAGGCAATGTCAAACATAAAAAACCACCAAGCAACGGGAGACAGGCGAGACAAACAGCTAGGAATACCGGGCAACAAGGGACAGACTGCGTCGGCCTTCTTCGAGGCGGCCATGCTTAAGGCAACCGTTCCCGTAAAGCACGGCCTTGCGGACCAGCTCCTCGCGGACAAGACGGGACTGAACGAGGGTGAGATGGGGGTAGACGAGAAGCTTTTCCAAAGCCCGGATACGGAAACGATCCATCCCGGTCATAAACTGGACTGATACCTGATCCGGCCTGCCGCCATGCTTCACGGTCAGGGGTGCGTCCACCAGGAGAAAGGGGTATGTGGCGCTGGCCCGGAGCCAGAGTTCATAATCCTCGCAACAGGGGAAACTTTCATCGAACAGGCCGATCCGCTCAAACAACTCCCGCCGGGCCATGACTGTGGACATGCCCACCACGCACAGCTCCAGGCTGCGGGCAAAGATATCTCCGCTCCCCTTGGCGTGGCGTTTCTTCTGATTGAGATGGAGGCCGTTGCGAAACCAGGTTTCCTGGGTGTGGGAGACAAGCAGCTCGGGCCGCGCCTCCATGGCCGCGACCTGAAGCGCCAGCTTGTGGCGGGTGAACTGGTCGTCGGAATCGAGAAAGGCAAGAAGGGGATGGCGGGCCGCCCTGATCCCGGCATTCCGGGCCGCGCCCGGGCCCCGGTTTTCCTGGCGCAGGACGATGAGCGACTTGCCGTAGGAGGCGAGCAGCGCCGGGGTCTCGTCGGTGGAGCCGTCATCCACCACGATGAGTTCGAAATTGCTATAGGTCTGAGCGAGGACCGAATCGATGGCCCTGGCCAGAAACACGTCCCGGTTATGGGTGGGAATGATGACCGAAACCGGAGTAACGGACAGAGACATGCTCATAAAAAACCTGCGTAGCCGTTAGGGAAGACAAGCTGATTCCCCTGCCACGCAGCGGCAATGGCGAGGATTTCCATGGCCATGCCGGGCAAGCGGTTTACTTATCCACTCCCCGGATTTTGCCAATGATCCGCTGCACAGTCACAAAATTTTCCCCTTCTTCCTGATTCACCAGATGAAAAAATTTGCAACCGGCACAGCCTTTGACCTTGTTGGCAAACGTTCCCTGCACCTGCCCTCCGCAAAATGTTCCGGCAACCGCCCAACAGCATCTGCCTCCGTTTATCCCGTCATGCACCCGATGGGTGATAAAGGAATAGGCAACGGGACATTCACCCAGCGCCGCAGTGTTATCACCGCCAGGCTGCCGACCGCATTGCATAAACTCCCAACAGTTTTGTTTTGCCATGGCTATCTCCTAGCATTGGTCAGAAAAACATTGATTGAATCTTGATCAGTCTCCATTTTTTTGCTTTGCATTCCGGCCAGAGAAAAAAAGCGGCTGGAGCTGTCAATCAAGATACAGAATTTCCCCGGAATATTCAACCACCTCGGCTCCGCTCTCAAGATGCCGGAGAATGAGGCCGCCCTCCGGGGAAATCCCCAGCACCTCCGCCCGGTATTGGGGGGCTTGCTGGATATCAAAGCCGAACCAGACCTTGCGGCCCACGGAATCGCTCAACTGCCGCCAAGCGGCAAGCAGCAGACTCTCCGGCAGGTTGGCGCCGGAGCCGTCATCCGCGGCCAGCCGTTGCGCCTCGTCATGGCAGAGCAGCCCGAAAGACCAGGAAAACTTGGCCAGCAACCGGGCAGCAAAACCGGCAAGCTCGGTGTCGCGCCCGAGGATCTCCTTCATGGACACCGCCGTTGCGCCCAGTTCGGCGGGGAAGGCCAGATTGTTGACATTGAGCCCCACCCCGATCAGCACATATTCCTCGGCAAAGAGGGCGCTGGTGAATGATTCGCAGAGTACCCCGCAAATTTTTCGCCCTGCCACCTGCACGTCGTTGACCCATTTGAGGTGCGCCTCGAGGCCGTAACTGCGGATCGCCTCGCAACAGGCCATGCCGGCCGCGAGGGGATAGAGGCGCATGCTCTCGGGCAGCAGGGTATTGGCCATGACCAGGGTCAGCCAGAGACCGCCGGACGGAGCATGCCAGGAGCGCTGAAATCGGCCACGGCCATCGGTGAGTTCATCGGCGAGAAAAACCAGGCCGCTGGGGCAGGAGTGGCCGCAGGCCTCAGCCTCGTTGATCCGTTGCCGGGCAAGGGGCATCAGCCGCTCGGCCTGGGGCAGATGCAGAATGGTACTGCCCACCGGCGCACCATAACGATATACGGCCTGGACGACCTCTTCCGGGTAATGGCGCAAACGGGCAGGAATCTCCTCGGCGGAGATGAGTTGCCGGACGGCTTGAAAGGAAAGAGACTCAACCATGAATATCCAGTTGGCATCCCACGCCGACTATGGCGGTGGTTTGTCGGCGAGAAACCGTTTCCTGCCGGGAGATACTGTCGCTCATTCTCGGAGGACATCCTGTCCTCCTCCGAGGTGCCTGCTGTCCCTTCCATCCCTGGACGGGACTACGCAGCCAAACCCGCGACAGCATCCCCCGACAGAAAACTCACTTGGCCGGCATTAAGTTGCTTGAGAGCTTACATAAAAAAACAGACTTGAACATCCCAACCGTAACCGTTCAGCAGTGGTGCAGGTTGCGGCAAGCGGGACGGCGATGCGTACTTTAGTACGTGAGCCGGACCGATCGCCGCAAGATGCGGTGCTGCTGATCCGTTACTCCCATTCAGCCTTGACCCGGGTGATAATCTTCTGGATCATGGGCAGCTTCTCCTCGGAACAGATGCCCAGCAACGGCTCGCCCTGGGAAACGCTTACTCCCGGCTGAAAATACACGGAATGGATGATCCCCGGCTCCCCGGCATAGTAAACCGGAGTGTCGCGTTTCATCAGAGACATGGTGAGGATTTCGTCGCCGGGCTCGATGGAGACCGCACGCTGACCGTGCTTGTCAATCTTGGCCTGCAAGTCCAGAGAGAAGAAATACTTAGCCCGCTCGGGCGCGTTAAAGGGCTCCAGCACCTGCCGGAGAATATTCTCAATGATCTCCCGCTTTTTCAGGGGATGCCGGATGGTGAGAATCTTCTCGCCCGCCTCGACAAACTGGCCTTCCAGATCGCTGCGAAGAAAAGAAACCACCCCGTTGCTCGAGGAGAAAATCTTCTTCTGGTTCCCCTCCCGCAGCAGTTCATAAAGAAGGGTGCCCCGAATATGATGCCATTCACCGGATGGCCCTTCCACCTCGGCGTCTTCCTTCACCCGGAAACGGACCTGGCCGGTATGGGCGGTCCGCACCTCCAGATAATCAAAGGGATCGGAACGATACTTGCCGATTATTGCGTCGAAATCTATTTCGTGATGTTCCATTTGCCTTTCACCTGTGTAACTTTCCAGCTCAAGGCCGGAAACAAACAAAAACAACCCAAACCGTAACTATTCAGCAGTGCCGTAGCTGCTAGGCAGAAGCCGGCGAAGTGTGCTGGTGCCCATGAGCAGGCTGATATAGCTGAGTTGAGCAGCTTGTCTGCTCAAACGAAACTTATACCCTCTGGGTGTAACAACGCAGATGCGGTGCTGCTGGATAGTTACTCACCTGTAGTACAGATTGCCGCCGCCCATGGTCAGCAGAGACTTGTGCAGGTTGCGCCTAAACTCGCGGCGGTCCCAGATGCCCTGGATGTGGCCGCGCTGTAAGGCGTTGCGGGCGTTATGGTAATCGGGCGGGATGTCCTCGCCGGTGGTGTCGCGGATAACCCGAGGCCCGGCAAAACCGACCCGGCTGGAGCGGATGGCGAACTGATACGGCGAACAGCCCAGAAAACTCGCCACCGGCCCGGCATAGGAATTGTTGTCGTAGACCACGATGTACAGGCCGCCGGAATCGATGTATTCCCGCACCGCCATGGTACATTTGGGCATCTGCACCACGCCCAGGGTTCCCTCGTGAATGCGGATGCCGCCGGTGGTGTGTACATAGGCCAGCAGGGGCCGCCGTTTCAGCTTGGCCGCTTCACAGGCCCGGACGAATTTTTCGCCCTCGGCCGCCCCGACCGTGCCGTTTCTGAAATCGCTGTACAGCATGGCCACCACCAGATCAACGCCCATTACCCTGGCGTCGAAGGTGATGATCCCGCTTTTGCGCCCGGTTTTGGCGATGGCTGCCTGCAGCCGCTTTGCAAAGCCGGGATAGCCCAGGGGATTGCCCGCGCAGACCCCGGCGTTGAATTCCCGGATGGAATCCGGATCAAAGAGATGCTTGAGATACCATTGGTATTCCAAAGGGAAATGGTGGCCGCAATTTTCGCAAACCCCGCCGAATTCGCCATAAAGGTCGGGAACCCAGAGATCCTTGCACCCCTGTTTCTCGGCATTGGGGCAGGTCACCGTCCGGTCCTCGTTGGCCAGGGGGCTGGTATAGACATCTCCGAATTCGATGGGATCTTCCCCGCTACCGGCAACAGGTGGCTTGCCCGGTCGCGAACCGGGTTTACGCAAAATAAAATCATAGGCTGCACTGATCGGAGAAGAAACCTGCTTGAGCAACACGGAGCCTTCGCCAGACACATCCTGAAAAACCTTTTTCACCTGTTTCTGCTGGCTCTTAAGGAGATCATAGCGGAAGGTGTAATACAGCTTGGCGATATTCTTTACGGCTTTCCGGCAGAAGGCGGAACAAGAGGAGCTCTCTTCGCTGTAAGCTTTGCAGGACATAGCCCGATATTTTTTCGAGCGGTAACTGAGCAGTCTTTTGACTTCATCCTCGTTGAGATCCCAGGAAATATCGATATGCGGCTCTTCAACGATCTGCCCCTCCGCCTTCTTGATCGTCAATTCATAGGCGCGAAAAGCCCTGAGGCTCTTGGTTTTCAGCACGACCTCGTCGGTGGCCCGGATTATTTCGCTCTTGAGCTGGCGAAAAAAGCCGAAATCGTCCCGCTTGGCGCCCAGGGGCGGCTCCTGGATGATCCGGTCGATGGTCTCAAGCTTAAGGTTTTCCAGCGCCGTGATGTGCAGATTCTCAGCGCAGGCCTCCACCAGCTCCTTGGGCATCTTCTCGCCCTCGCGGATCTTGCCCTCGATGGCGGCCGCGCCTTCCGGGGAGATCACCGAATAGTAGCCGTGGGAAAACATCAGCCGGGCATCGGCCAACCCCACGGCCTCGGCCCCGCCGGAGCCGCCTTCCGAGGTGACGGAAATCATCGGCACCCGCAGCTTGGCCATGGCGTAGAGATTCCGCGCGATCTGCTGACCGGCGCCGGGATAATCCTCCACTGGAAAGGAACCGGGGGTGAAGATATAGAAATGGATGGGAATACCTTCGGTTTCAGCCACTTTCATGTAGCGCAGGGCCTTTTCGTTGCCCCAGGGCTTGCTGCAGCCGCCATTGCGGTATTCCTCGCCATGGCCCTTCTCGTGGCCGATAACCATGACCTGCTGCATCACCGACTTGCTTTTCACCCGCCGCATGATGCTTGCCCTGGCCGCGACCATGGAAGGATCGATGCTCACCTCCTCGGCGCCGCCGAGCTCGGTGTAATCCTCATAGACGTTCTCCAGAATGTCTTTCAGGGAGAACCGGTGGGGATTGCGGACGATGCGCACCCGGTCCATGGAGGTCAGGGTCTCTTCGCAGCGGGCCTCCAGAAAAGAGAGGGAATCTTCCAGCGCCCTGATCTCCCCGGAAAGCTGCTCTTCCGTGTATTCGTAAAATCTGTCCCGCAGGGCGACGAATTTTTCGCGCATGCCGGAGAGATTGCCCCACTCGATGCCATCCTTGATCTGACTCAGGTAGCTGGTGCGTTCTTCTGCCTTGAGCAACCGTTTTCGTAAATCTTCCATAGAGTGTTTACCTGTGGCTCATCAGAAGGTGAGCAGCCGGGCTATGTTTTCCTGAAGGTAGGGGAGATTGGTCATGATCTGGCCGCCTGCGGCATTGCTGCCTGCGATGGCCACCTCCGCCAGAAATTTCCGCCCCCTTTCCTTGGCTTGATCCATGGTGTCGCCCCAGACCAGGGCCAGGGCCAGGTTGGGGTCATACTCGCTGGGGATCGCGTAGGTTCGGTCGGTGGGCACATGGCTGTAAACCGCGGACCAGTCGTACTGAGGGTAAGAAAACCGGGAGATTGTCCCGATCCAGGGAGCAAAGCCGCGGGCGGTGTCTTCGGCAACGATCCGAAACTCGATGCTCGCTCCCCGGGAGGCGATATCATTCTGGCTGTACCCCATCTTGTCGCCAAGGGCCAGGCGGATCTGCTCGCGAATCAGGTTGGGATGTTTGTTGTTGATGTAGCTGACCCGGGCGGAGACATCGTTTTCCACCTGGATTCTGGTGTTGACCTCAAGGAGATAGGGCTGGCCGTCCCGGGTGACGATCCACTCCCAGGTTCCGACGTTGTCGTAGCGAACATGGGCGGCAAGCTTGAGCGAATACTCCACCACCTTGTCCAGCACCTCCTGGCCGTTAAAATCGTAGGTAAAGCAGGAGTTGTCGAAACCGGGCGCGGCCTCCAGCCGTTTCTGGCGACCGGTACTCTGGATGGTGCAGTTTCGGGTGCCGAAATGCACCCGCTCGCCGTGCCGACTGCACACCAGCTGCACCTCGAGATGGTTGAAGTCGCGGATCCGCTGTTCGATAAGCACTCCGCCGTCCCCGAACTGCCGCTTGGCATAGTTCTGAACCTGACGGTAGATGCGCCGGAAATGTTCAATCTGGCAAACCTCTTCGATCCCCATGCCGCCGCCGCCAGCAGCGGCCTTGACCAGGATGGAGGGATTCTTGACCTTTTGGCTGTCCTGGGTTTCCAGAAGATGCCGGGCGATGTCCTCGGCCTCCATCTCATTATAGATGGGGCCGTCGGTGCCCGGAATAGTGGGGATGCCCAACCGGTTGGCAACCCGCTTGGTATTGATCTTGTCGCCAAGATCCTTGACCACCTCCCATTTCGGGCCGATGAAGGTCAGGGGCCGATTGCGGATCATGACCCGCCTGGCAAAGCGGAAGTCCTCGGAGAAAAAGCCGTAGCCGGGATGGATGGCGGTGCAATCGGTGTGATCGGCCACGGAAAGGATATCGTTTGGATCGGTATAGGCCGATACCCGCCAGGCCCGGCGGATATTGCTCTGGCTGTCCAGGTTGCGGCGCACGTGTTCGGATTCCTCATCCGCCGCGGTGTAGATCACGGTATAATCAAGGCCCAGATCTTTGCAGGCCTCCATGATCCGCAAGGCGATCTCGCCCCGGTTTGCAATCAAAACCTTGTCTTTCAAGCTAATCCTCGATATCGGTTGCGGGGGGACAGGTTGCCGCTGTTCACCATATCCCAATAAAACATAAAAAGGAAAAGAGAACGCTTACTCCACCGTTTCCATTTTTAATTTTTACTAATTATCGTGGCAAATGAAAAGGATGAATTACGATGGTTTCGTAACAAGAGAGGGGAAGCACCGGCAAGGCTGCTGGGCCTTGTTGCGACTGCCTCAATACCCCCCCCCGGAGAAAAAGCCCTCCATCTCGTGAAGCGCATTCTATTGAAACAGCATGGTGTTCTATGGTATAGTGAGCCTGTTTTTGAATTCTCCGCCTGGATAATGGCTGTATTCCATGGCGTAAAGTGTGGCTCTTATACCGATTTTAAAGATAAACGTCAATTTTTTTTCTTGACACCCCAGGCTATTTCCTTTAGCCAAGGCGTGTTGCGACCGATTCTCTAATTCTTTACAGCAAGGCGATACAGCCTTGGCTCACCATCAACGGCATGCCGGACATGACCGTTGTCATACCAATAGGACTCTTACCCTCGCATGGACACCTCCGCCCCGGACCCCGACGACTCGCCTTTCAAGCGCATTCTTAATTTTTTCGGCATCAACCGCTCTCCCGACACCACCGAAGACATTGAGCAAGAAATCCAGGAACTTCTCGATGACGGAGAAGAACATGGGTTGATCACCCGCGAAGAAGGGGAGATGATCACCAGCATCCTGGAATTTCGGGATACCCTGGTCCGTGAGATCATGACCCCCCGAAGCGATATGATCAGCGCCGAGGCAAAGGTATCGGCCGCCGAGCTTATCCAGCTGATCACCGACGAGGGGTACACCAGAATCCCCATCTACCGGGACTCCCCGGACAATATCATCGGCATTCTCCACGCAAAGGATCTGCTGCCCTTCTGCCTCAGCGCCTCCACCATGCCCGCAGCATCGGAGCTGGTAAAACCGGCCTTTTTCGTACTCGACACCCGCAAGATCGTCAATCTGCTCAAGGATTTCCAGAGCCAGAAAGGCCATCTTGCCGTGGTCACCGATGAATTCGGCAGCGTGCGCGGCCTGGTAACCCTGGAAGACGTGCTGGAGGAAATCGTCGGCGAAATTCACGATGAATACGACAAGGCGGAAAAACGCTGGAAGGTGGTGGATAAGCATCTGCTTCTCACCGACGCCAAGGTCAACCTCGAGGAGGTGGAGGAATTCTTCGGCATTACCCTGCCGGAAGGCCCCTACGAATCGGTGGGCGGCCTGCTCATCCACCAGATGGACCGGGTGCCGCCGGTGGGCGCCACCATGCTCATCAACGCCCTGGTCTTTGAGGTGGTTTCGGCTGACCGGCGGCGCATCCATACCGTAAAAATCCAGAACAAGCCCGTCTGATGCCGCTCCTGTTTCCACGATCCGAAGGCGGAAGTCATTTCGGCAGAGCCTGCTTGCTGGCGTTGCTGGCCAGTGGTCTGCTGTTTCTGGCCTCTCCCGGGCTATTTGCCCTGCCCCCGCTTGCCTGGCTGGCCCTGGTTCCCCTTTTCTGGAGCCTTGGCAACCAGCCGCCGCGCAGAGCCGCCCTGCTCGGCCTCATTTGCGGCCTGGCCTATTATCTGCCCCTTTTGTACTGGATCATCATTGTCCTGGCCACCTATGGCCAGGTGCCTTTGCCCATCGCGGTGCTGGCCCTGTTTTTCCTGGCCCTGTACATGAGCTGCTATCTGTCGGGATTCGCCTTTCTCTGCGCCAAAACAGGGCTGCGCCCCTCTCTGCTCATTTTCGCCCCGGCCTGCTGGGTGGCGCTCGACTTGCTCCGGGGCTTGCTGTTCACCGGCTTTCCCTGGCTTGATCTGGCCTACACCCAATATAATCTGCCCCAACTCATCCAGATTGCCGATCTGACCGGCCACCATGGCCTCACCTTCCTCATGGTTCTGGCCAATGCCCTGATCTTTACCCTTATCACTTCTCTTGTTCACCGCAAGCCGGCAAGTTTTTCTCTTCTCATCCCCGCCGCCGCCCTCCTGTTGTTGGCGGCCTCGGGCTACACTCTCTGGCGGATGCAGACCATGCCGGCAACCCTTGCCCAGGCGGAAAAGATGGAGGTGGCGGCGGTCCAGGGTAACATCCCCCAGGATCAAAAATGGCAACCGGCCTTTCAGCGGGAAACCATTGACACCTACCTCCGCCTGAGCAATGAGCTTTACCTGAACAAAAGACCGCAGCTGATCATCTGGCCGGAAACAGCCCTGCCATTTTACCCCTACGAGCACCCTCTTTTCCTCCGGCTGCACAGCGAACTTATCCTGCCGCGCCAGGCATATCTGCTTACCGGAGTACCCCACCGGGAAAAAACCTCGACGGCAGGGCCACTGACCTATAGCAACAGCGCCTTTCTGCTCGCTCCCAACGGCCAGGTCATTGGCCGCTATGACAAGCAGCATCTTGTCCCCTTTGGCGAATATATCCCCTTCCGCCGCATCCTGGGTTTTGCCTCGCCGCTGGTGGAAACCCTGGGAGAATTTACCCCCGGCCAGGCCTCCCCCCCAATATCTTGCGAAAACAGCCGGATCGGGATATTGATCTGCTTTGAAAGTATTTTTCCGGAAATCTCCCGCCGGCAAGCGAAAGATGGGGCGAATCTGCTGGTCACCATCACCAACGACGCCTGGTTCGGCAGATCGAGCGCTCCCTGGCAGCATCTGGCCATGGGGGTGTTCCGGGCGGTGTAGACCAGAAAAACCCTGGTGCGGGCGGCCAACACCGGGATCAGCGCCTTCATCGACCCCATGGGGTGCATCCGGGGAGCATCCCCCCTGTTTGCCGAGTACGCCGGCAGTCAACCGGTCGCCCTGCTGAGTGGCTTGACCTGTTATGTCCGTTGGGGGTATCTTTTCCCGTGGGGCTGCCTCATCCTGACCATGGCTGGGCTATGGCGGAGTTTCGTACAGAAAAAAAACAACGCATAAACAAAAAGCTAAACAATAGCGAATTCACGACACCACAATTTTCATCATCAGGAGAACAATTATGTCCGCGGAACTCAAACAGAAGATTCAGGATCTCAAGGGGCGCCTCATCTCCCTGAAGGAGCATCTTTGAGGTAGATCACAAGAGAGAGCGATTGCAGGAGCTGGAGCAGCTCACCCTGGCCCCGGCTTTCTGGGATAACCAGGAAAACGCCCAGAAGGTGCAGCGGGAGCAGGGCGCCATCCAGAATATTGTGGAAAGCTGGGACACCTCCCAGGCGGAGCTGGACGAGGTGGAACTCCTGCTCGATCTGGGCATGAGCGAAGGCGACGAAGAGACCCTCAAAGAGGTTGACCAGGCCCTGGATGCGCTGCTTGAGCGGATCGAGACCGTTGAGCTTGAGTGCATGTTCACCGGCGAGCACGATGCCAGCAACGCCATGGTCACCATCCATGCAGGCGCGGGCGGCACCGAGGCCCAGGACTGGGTGAGCATTCTCCTGCGCATGTATCTGCGCTGGGCCGAGGCCAAGAAATTTCCCACCGAGATCCTCGACCTGCAACCGGGCGACGAGGCCGGGGTCAAGGGGGTGACCATCATGGTCACCGGCCACAACGCCTATGGCCTGCTCCGCTCGGAGATGGGCATCCACCGGCTGGTGCGCATCTCCCCCTTTGACGCCAGCGGCCGGCGGCACACCTCCTTTGCCTCGGTCTTCGTCTTTCCCGAGCTGGACGACGACATCCAGGTGGACATCAACGACAAGGATCTGCGCATCGACACCTACCGGGCCAGCGGGGCCGGCGGTCAGCATGTCAACAAAACCAGCTCGGCCATCCGCATCACCCATCTGCCCACCGGTATCGTGGTCCAGTGCCAGGGGGAGAGGAGCCAGCACCGCAACAAGGACACGGCCATGAAGATGCTCAAGTCCCGGTTGTACGAGAAGGAGCAGGCTGAACAAAAAGAACAGCACAAGGATATCGCCGGCGAGAAAAAGGAGATCGCCTGGGGCAGCCAGATCCGCTCTTATGTGATGCAGCCGTACCGGATGATCAAGGACCACCGCACCAATTTCGAGGTGGGCAATGTGGACAGTGTGATGGACGGCAATCTTGACCCGTTCATCAAGGCCTATCTGCTGTGGCAGAGATAGAGGCCGGCCAGTGCGCAAAATGCGGGGCCTGCACCGTGGTCTGTCCGGTCTTTCAGGCCACGGGCCGGGAATCGCTCTCGGCCCGCGGCAGGCTGCATCTGCTGGAACGGCTTGATCCGGGCCGAGCCTCGGCCGCCTATGCGGAGATTCTCTCCCAATGCTTGCTCTGCGGGGCCTGCCGCTCCGTATGCTCCAGGGGGCTCGACCCGCCTGCCCGTTTTCTTGCCGGGCGAAGACGGCTGGCAAGGAGCGCGGGCCACCGGGTCTTGCTCCGGGCCATCGCCGGAAAGGCCCTGGGCAATCAGGCGCTGCTGACAACAATCGCCCTTCTCGGCCACCCCCTGCTTGAGCGACTGCCGGCTGACAGCGGCCTGCGGCTGCGCCTCGGCCTGCCGCAGGCGGGGACAGCCGCTCTCCCAACCCTCTCTGAAAGCCTCCCAGAAAAATCCACGCCGCCGACCATGACCTTTTTCCCCGGTTGTTACGCCTCCCATTTGCACCGGGGAATCGGCAACGCGACGGAGAAAATAGCCGCAAGGTTCACCGGCAATCGCCCGGAAAAGCCCAAAGAGCAAGGCTGTTGCGGCCTTGCCGCGGAAAACGCGGGAGACTCCGCCACCGCCAGACGCCTGGCCCGGCAGAATATCAGCGCCTTTGCCGGAAACTCCCTGCCCATCCTCACCTCCTGCTCTTCCTGTTACCACCAGTTGCGCCGTTATCCCGAACTGCTGGCGGACGATCCGACATGGCAGGAAAAGGCCCGAGCCTTTGCCGACCGCCTTCTTGAATTTTCAACCTTTGTGGCGCAGGCCATGCAGGCTGAGCCAGCTTTCGCCTTTGCCGGGTCGGCCAAGGAGCAGACCGTAGTCTACCACGACCCCTGCCACCTGCGCTTTGCGGCAACCCCCATCACCGGCTCACCCAGGGCAATCCTCCGGGCCATCCCCGGCCTGCGTCTGAGCGAACTTGCCAACGGCCCGCAATGCTGCGGCCAGGGCGGCCTGTTTCATCTGGCCCAGCCGGAACTGGCGGAAAAGATCAGAAGCCGCCTGCTGGACCAGCTGACCCAGGCGGCGCCGGATCTGGTGACCACCACCTGCTCCGGTTGCCTCATCCATATCCGGCAGGGGTTGGGAAATACCCAGGAACAACCGGAGGTCCGGCATCTGGCCATTCTCCTCGCCGAACTTCTGTGAGAAAATTTCCAGACTGATTTTTTTTGCCACTCTTTTGCTGGTCCTTGCGTAATTTTTCTGGGCATTATAATGTATGCCCCGGACAGATTGCCATTCCCGAGAGATTGCCGAAAATATACCCGGCTGCCTTACTTACCCTGGCGAACAAGGAGAAACAAACAATGACTGTGACGACCCAACGCCTTTTGGGCTTTTTTTCCCTTCTTTTTGCGGCCCTGATTCTGGCGGTTCCCTGCCAGGCCGGAGTTGACTGGGAGGTCAGCAATACCCTGAAAACCCCTGCCGCCCCCCTGGACATTGCCGCCTCGCTGGACGGCAAATGGACCTTTGTCCTGGCTGAGGGCGGCAAGCTTCTTGTTTATTCCGAAAAGGGCGCCCTCGAAGAGACCATCGCCGTCGACCCGGCCATGGACCGCATCGCCTCCTCCGGCCTGCAGGCGGCCAACCTCCCCGACCGGGTCTACCTGAGCAGCGGCAAAAACAAAACCGTCCAGACCATTACCCTGGATTTTTCCGTACCGATCAACATCCAGGGCGCCCCTTTCCTCGGGCAGGACAACGCCCCGGTGGTCGTGGTCGTGTTCAGCGATTTTGAATGCCCCTATTGCGGCACCGTGGGCGCCTTGGTTGAAGAGGCGTTGGCCAAACATCCCAAGGAGGTCAAGGTCGTTTTCAAACATTTCCCCCTGGCCATGCACAAACAGGCCCAACCCGCCGCTCTTGCCTCTCTGGCGGCCCACCGGCAGGGCAAATTCTGGGCATACCATGATCTGCTGTTTGAAAACCAGAAGTCTCTTTCCGAGACAAAATACACAGAGCTGGCCAAAAAGCTTGGCCTCGACCTGGATAAATTCAACAAGGATTACAAAGCCATGGCTGGCCAGCAGGCCCTGCAACGCGACATGGCGGACGGCCAGATGGCCGGGGTTCGGGGCACCCCGGCCATTTTCGTCAACGGCCACCGCCTGAAGGAACGGAACATCAAAGATCTTCAGCAGATGATTAATCAGGAACTGGGCAAACAGGGCAAGGGCGGAGCCCGCCGTTGAGCAAACGCGACTTGGCCCTGGCCGACAACCACACCGCCCTGCTGGTCTACGGCGACCTGAACAAGAACCTTGCCGTCATTGAGGAGGGCGCCGGGGTCACTATCCAGGTGCGGGGCAACGAACTCACCGTCAACGGCCCGAAGCACGGGGTGGAGCTGGCGGTCTCGGCCATCAATAAACTTGAGGAGCTGATCCGCGCCGGCTATCCGGTATATCCATCGGATGTCGCCTATGCCCTGCGGATCCTTCAGGCCTCGCCCAGGGCGAACCTCAAGGAAATCTTTCTCGACAAGGTCTACATCACCGCCGAGCAGAAGGTAGTCTCCCCAAAGAGCCTGAATCAGAAGCTCTATATCGACAGCATCCGGACCCACGACATCGTCTTCGGCATCGGCCCGGCCGGCACCGGCAAAACCTATCTCGCCGTGGCCATGGCGGTTTCCGCCTTTGTCAGCAAGCAGGTCAGCTCCATCATTCTGGCCCGGCCCGCAGTGGAGGCGGGAGAGCGGTTGGGCTTTCTCCCCGGCGACCTGGCCCAAAAGGTCAACCCCTATCTGCGCCCTCTGCACGATGCTTTGAACGCCATGCTGGGCAGAGGCAAGGTCGCGGACTTGATTGAGGAGGGGTCGATCGAGATCGCGCCTCTGGCCTTCATGCGCGGCCGTACCCTGAGCAACGCCTTTGTCATTCTGGACGAGGCCCAAAACACCACGCACGAACAGATGAAGATGTTCCTCACCCGGCTGGGCTTCAACTCGCAGGCGGTGATCACCGGGGACATCACCCAGATCGACCTGCCGGACCGCAGACAGTCGGGGCTCATCGAAGCCGCCCGGATCTTGAAGGATATCCAGGGGATCGCCTTCAACCAGTTCTCCGAGGTGGACGTGGTCCGCCACCGTCTGGTGCAGGAAATCATCCGCGCTTACGCCGACAAGGAAACCCTCCCGCCACCCCGCCGAACAACCGCCAGGAAAGCTTGAGACTGCCATGCCCGTTCTCCTCACCAACCAGACGGCCACGCCCCCGGCCATCAGCCTGCAACAGCTCCGGCAACGGGCGGAAACCCTGCTCTCCCTCTGCGGCTGCGCGCAAAGCGAACTGAGCATCCTGCTGCTTGACGATCCCGGCATGGCGCAGCTCAACGAGCAGTATCGCAACAAAAAAGGGCCGACCAACGTCCTGGCCTTTGCCATGCAAGAAGGAGGAGGAGCGCATCTGCCCGAGGAACTCCTGGGCGATGTGATCATCTCTCTGGACACCGCGGCCCGCGAAGCAATAGCCGACGGAGTGACCCTGCACCAGCGGGTGACCATCCTCCTGATCCACGGCCTGCTGCACCTGCTGGGCTTTGACCACGAGCGCTCCCGCTCCGAGGAAAGGGCCATGGCCGAACGGGAAAAAGAACTTTTGCGCCAACTATCAGCCGAAGAAAGGAGAGGAAAAATGGTCACTCTTGCCATCAATGTCGATCATGTCGCCACCCTGCGTCAGGCCCGGGGCATCAGCGAACCGGACCCGGTGCTGGCCGCGGGCATCTGCGAACTGGCCGGAGCCCAGGGAATCGTCGTCCATCTCCGGGAAGACCGCCGACATATCCAGGACCGGGACGTGCGCCTCCTCAGGCAGACTGTGAAAACCAAGCTCAATCTGGAGATGGGGGCCACTGAGGAGATCATCGGTATCGCCCTGGAGATCAAACCGGACATGATCACCCTGGTCCCGGAAAAGCGCAAGGAACTAACCACCGAAGGCGGGCTCAATGTGGCCGGGCAGAAGAAAAAATTGCAGGAGGTCATCGCCCGGATGCGCAAGGCCCACATCCCGGTGAGCCTGTTCATCGATCCGGACTCCCGGCAGATCAACGCGGCCCATGAGGTGGGGGCGACCTTTGTCGAGATCCACACCGGCCGTTACTGCGACGCCATTTCGGAACAGAGACGGGACCAGGAATTTTCTCTCATCGCCACGGCGGCGGAAGAGGCCTATGAGCTGGGGCTTAGGGTCAATGCCGGGCACGGCCTCAACTACCTCAACACCCGGCGGGTGGCGGCCCTGGGCACCATCGAGGAGCTGAGCATCGGCCACGCGGTCATGGCCAGGGCTATTCTGGTGGGGCTTGATCAGGCGGTGCGGGAGATGCTGGCCCTGTTGCCTGCGGGATAACGGAGAATCACCGGAACCTGCATGGGAATAGCCGCCGACATCGTCATCATCGTGGTGACCGCCCTGATCGGGGCGCTCATCGCCCAACGGCTCAAACAGCCGCTGATCTTGCTGAGTATCAATTTTTCCCGAATTCTCTACTTTTGACTTGCCCAATTTTCTGGAGGCACTATTGACATGCCAGTTATTAACTGGTTTATATGAAAAAAATCATTCCCCATATTTAAGTCATTTAAATACTTCATTGAACTTATGCTGCATAACCTTCGACAACTCAGACGTTACATAATTACTCTGACCATCCTCACCTTTTTATTTGGATTTGGGGGTAATTCTGCCCAGTGCTATTGCTTCATGCCTAACAGGAATGTGCACTTAGGACAGAACCATCCCGTTTGTGGCACTGACAGTGAATGTCCTTCCAATGATGAAGCAGTACCCATGGACTATGATCGAGTCTTAAGCCAAGGTCATTGTGTGCACGTCACTCTGGAAAGAGACACCACCGATCATCTCCATCGAAACCTCATCCGACTATCGTCCACCGCTAGTTTCCCTCTGGGAACGACAGCCATCCTCGCCCAAACTGAGAAATTATCTTTCCGCAACATCCCTGCCGTTATTCCGCCACTCCAACTCGTCTCCCTGCAAAGTATCGTCCTCCTGATTTGACTCCTTCCCTCTGAGCTCGTCAACGGTTACCAGTCTCGTAATCGCAAACGGCCCTCACAAAAAAAATCACTGGATATCCGTGGTCCGTCTGAATTGATCGAAAAGGTCATACCATTCGTTACGGGCCTCTCTGCTTGAAGGATTCTTCTTGCCGAATCGGATAGCCAGGATCGCGAATCCTCTACCTTCTCTCAAGGGAAAGCCTATGAATAAGTCTTTGCGCTGGAAAATCATCTTGCTCTGCTTCGTCACCATCTTCTCGGCGGTCAGTATCGTGCCTTCATTGACCAACAATGTGCCGGATTGGTGGAAAAAATATTTCGCCCCGGAAGGACTGAAGCTTGGCCTTGACCTGCAAGGCGGCATGCACTTGGTCTTGAAAGTGGATTTGAAGAAGGCCGTCGAAAATTCCCTCGATTTTGCAGCGTTGGATCTGAAGGATGCCCTCTTCGAAAAACAGATCTCGGTGGTCAAAACTAAAACTCCCCAGGCAGACAGGGTAGTCTTCACTCTGCCGAACAAGAACGCCATGGCCACGATTAAAGAGCTGGCCAAGGGGGACGCCTTCTCCAACTTGAAAATTGAGTTCAAGGAAGAAGAAGGCTCCTTTCCGCGCCTTATCCTGGCCTTAAAACAGGAACGCATCGACTTCATCAAAAAGAACGCCGTCAATCAATCTTTGGAAATCATCCGCAACAGAATTGACCAGTTCGGGGTAGCGGAGCCAGTCATCATCCGTCAAGGTGAAGACGAAATTGTCGTCCAGTTGCCAGGTGTCAAAGACTCAAAACGGGCCTTGGACCTGATCGGTCAGACCGCTCAGCTTGAGTTCAAGATGGTGGTGGACAACAATGGAGGATTAAACCTCAACAGCCTCGTTAGCCAGGCTGTGTCTTCCGGCAAATGGCAGCAGGGCCAAAGTCTCAAGCAGCTGAACATGGCCCTCGCCCAGTATTTGCCGCCGGACACCCAGGTCTATTTTGAGACCAACAAAGATCCCCAGACCCAGACCAAGACTGAAACTCCCCTCCTGATCCATAATCAGGTGATGATGAGTGGCGACATGGTAGCTGACGCCCAGGTACAGGTCGGAGGCACCTTCAACGAACCCTGCGTCACTCTCAACCTAACCGGACATGGCGGCAAGGTCTTCGGTCAAGTCACCGAAAAAAACGTCAATAAACGTTTTGCCATCATCTTGGACGGCAATGTCAAGTCGGCCCCGGTTATCCGCGAGAAGATCCTCGGCGGCAGCGCCCAGATCTCCGGCAACTTCGCTTACGAAGAGGCCACAGACTTAGCCATTGTCCTCCGTATTGGCGCCCTGCCCGCCCCGGTAGAGGTCATCCAAAACCTGACGGTGGGTGCTTCTCTGGGGCGCGACTCCATTGAGAAAGGGCTGGCCTCCGGTCTTGTGGGCACGGTGCTGGTTATTATCTTCATGCTGATCTACTACCGCAGTGGCGGCGTCATTGCGTGCGGGACTATGTTCCTAAACATCCTCCTAATCATTGCAGGACTGGCCTTCATGAACGCCACCCTGACCATGCCGGGCATCGCCGGGATCATCCTGTCCATCGGCATGGCGGTTGACTCCAACATCCTGATCTTTGAGCGGATGCGGGAGGAGTTTGCCCTCGGCAAATCGGTCCGCTCCGGGATTAATGCTGGCTATGACAAGGCCTTAGCAGCCATTGTCGACGGTCACGTAACCACCCTGGTTACCGCCATAGCATTATTCATGTTCGGCACCGGCCCGCTCAAGGGCTTTGCTATCACCCTCTCCTTCGGCGTCGCCTTCAACCTGTTCACCACCCTCTTTGCCTCCAAGTTGGTCTATGATATCATGGTCAGCACTAGGAAGCTTAAGCCGATGAATTTTCTGCAGTTCATCAATAAGCCAAATATCGACTATATGCGGTTACGCAAGTTCGTCTTCACCATCTCCATCTTGTTATCGCTTCTTGGTTTCTTCTCCATTGTTCAGATCATGCGGGGTCAGGCCAATCTCGGCATCGACTTTTCCGGCGGCTCCATGATCCAATACAGCGCCAGCAAGCCCTTCGAACTCGAAGCCGCCCGTTCGGCCCTGAAAAAACATGATCTGGGTGAACTCGACCTGCAGCAGGTGACAAACGAGAACCAGCTAATCGTCAAATTCAAAAGATCCACCGAAAAAGTCGAAAACATGGCGGACAAAATCACCTCGGCGCTGAGCAGCGAGATGCCGGAGGCTGGCTTTGCGGTGGAGAGCACCTTCGAAATCGGTTCCTCGGTCAGCGATGCCCTGCGGAGCAAAGCGGGGCAAGCCATACTGATCTCCATGCTTGGCGTCATGGCCTATCTAGCCTTCCGCTTCAACACTCACTTCGGGGTGGCGGCGGCAGTGGCTACTTTTCATGACATCCTGATAGTCCTCGGCATCTGTTACCTGATGAATATCGAAATCACCCTACTCGTCGTCACTGCCCTTTTGACCCTGGCTGGCTACTCCTTGAACGACACCGTCATCATCTTTGACAGGATCAGAGAGAACCTCCACCGCCCGGGCCACGACAGCAAGCTAATCAACGTCATCAACGACAGCATCAACGAGGTTCTGTCTCGAACAATTGTCAACTCATTGACCACCTTTCTGACGGTCTTGGCCCTTTTTTTCTTGGGTGGTATTGTCGTCCACGACTTTTCCCTCATCTTGCTGATCGGCTTCATCACCGGCGCTTATTCCTCTGTCTTTATTGCCGCTCCCATCCTGTGCATCTGGGACAAGGAAGAGGGGGGTGGTCTGATTCATGGTCAACCTGCCGATGCGGGCCATGGTCAACTGGAGTGAATCGTTGAGCAATCCCCAGCCGGCGCCCAGAAAAGATCGGAAAGAACGATGGAGACCAGGGGGTAAACCAGTTCCAACCAATAGCGACAACGGTTAATCCTACCGCCACCAGTGCTGTGGTCACAGCACTGGTGGCGGTATACAGCAAGGCGCCCTTGATGTTCAACGTTCTTTCGCTTGCCCATGAAGAACAGCGCAGTGGCGCTATAATCGTAACCGGAGACATAGCGCCAACGGCTAAATCAGGCCAGGAGGTGTTCGAACTATAAAAAACCGCTTAATGCTTGGTCCGTCAGTGGTGGGTAAGATCATTTCCCCCAAAATTGCCTTTTGCAATCTGTTAATATTGCAGAATGAGATCATTTCGTCTTTTTCTTGAAATTACAGGAGATACTGAATGATTGCAGGAAACGGATTCAACTATATCAGGCATCCTGACGATGGCAACACTGGACATCATTGATGAATTGAGTACCGGCTACGCGATCATGGTGTGGACAATTTATATTGGACTAGATTAGGCGGGACAAAAGATGCTGGCGCTGGCTGCTGTCAGCGTGATAAAACCAAATTACAGGAGCATGCATGGGAATAGTTGCCGACATCATCATTATCGTGATTGCCGCACTAGTTGGGGCGCTCATCGCCCAACGGCTCAAGCAACCGCTGATCCTGGGCTACATCCTCGCCGGCGTCGTGGTGGGTCCGTACACCGGGGGGATCACCGTCGGCGGCATCCATGAAATCGAGCTGCTGGCCGAGATCGGCGTGGCCCTGCTGCTCTTTGCCCTCGGCCTGGAATTTTCCTTAAGCGAACTCAAACCCGTCCGAAACATCGCCCTGATCGGCACGCCTGTCCAGATTGTCCTCAGCATCGCCTTCGGCTTTGCCCTGGGCAGATATTTCGGCTGGCCGCCGGCCCAGGCCCTCTGGTTCGGCGCCCTGATCTCCCTGTCCAGCACCATGGTGACCCTCAAGACCCTGACCGGCAGAGGGCTCATGGGCACTCTCTCCAGCCGGGTGATGATCGGCATCCTCATCGTTCAGGATCTGGCCGTGATCCCGATGATGATCATCCTGCCGCAACTGGGCAACCCAGAAGCGGGTCTGCCCCTGCTGGCCGTGGCGGTGGGCAAATCGGTAATCTTCCTCGCGGTGATGCTCTATCTGGGGACAAAGATCCTCCCCTGGCTGCTGGCCACGGTGGCCCAGTGGAATTCCAGGGAACTCTTCATCCTCTCCACCACGGCCATCGGCCTGGGCATCGGCTATGCCACCCATCTCTTCGGCCTCTCCTTTGCCTTCGGCGCCTTTGTCGCCGGCATGGTGCTCAGCGAGTCCGATTACGGCCACCAGGCGTTAAGCGATATCATCCCCCTCAGAGACATCTTCGGTCTGCTGTTTTTCACCTCGGTGGGCATGCTTCTTGATCCAGCCTTCCTCTTTGCCCACTGGGACCGGATTCTTTTCCTCCTGCTGGCCATCGGTCTGACCAAGGGGACAATCTTTTTCATCTTGAGCCGCCTCTTCGGCTATGGCAACATCATCCCCCTGGCAGTAGGCTTCGGCCTCTTCCAGGTGGGCGAGTTCTCCTTTGTCCTGGCCAGGGTCGGCCTTGAAGCGCAGGCCATTGACCAGGACCTCTATTCCCTGGTTCTGGCCGTTTCGGTGCTCAGCATGGTGGTCACCCCCCTGGCCTCGGCTTTGACAACTCCCCTGTATGCCTTGAAAAGGCGGGTCTCCCGCCCAGAACCGCTGCAAACGGAAAACCTCCCCGATCACGGGCTCGCGGATCACGTGGTCATCGCCGGCGGCGGCAGGGTCGGCCAGCATATCGCCCGGATCTTGAGCGAACTCTCCGTGCCCTGTGTTCTCGTAGAATTGAACCATCAACGGATGCTGGAATGCAAGGCGGCCAATTTCCCGGTAATCTTCGGCGACATGAGCCAGCCCACGGCAATCGAGGCCGCGCATGTGGTCACGGCCAGGCTTCTCCTGATCACCACCCCTTCGGTGGTGGTCAGCCAGGCCATCGTCCGGCAGGCCCACCGGTTGAACCCGGACCTGCATATCGTGGCCAGGGCCGAGGGAGTGGCGCAGACCAGGCAATTGTATGAAAACGGAGTCTATATGGTGGTGCTGCCGGAGATGGAAGCAGGGCTTGAGATCGCGCGGCAGGCCCTGCTGCATCTGGAGATTCCCGTGCCGGTCATCCAGCAATACACCGACGAGATCCGGCAGCAGCTGTACGCGCCGATGTATTCCCAGCAAAACTACCAGCTCCTCACCAGACTGAGTACCATCAAGAATCTGCTGGAGATCTCCTGGGTGGAGATCGGCGCCAAAAGCTCCCTGATCGGCACAAGCATCAAGGAGGCGGCGGTCCGCACCAAGACAGGCGCTTCGCTGATGGGGGTGATGCACGAAAAAGAATTCCTCTCCAACCCCAAAGCGGAGTATTGTTTTACAGAGGGAGATCTGATCGCGGTGGTGGGAAATAAGCAGGAACGGCTCGCCTTCAAAAAGATGGCGGATACTCTGGAAAAACAGTTGCCGCCAGATACCAGCATGGAGGAGAAAACATGAAAAGAAACCACGGCCTGTTTGTCCTGGTTCTGTCGGCGCTTTTGCTTTTCCCGCCTCTGAGCGCCCAGGCCGAAGAAACCATGAATCTATCCCGGGGGCAAACAGTGTATGTGCCTGCCTACTCCCATATCTACGTAGGCAACAGAGAGCAGCCTTTCCTGCTGACCGTCACCCTGAGCATCAGGAACGTCGATGCCAATCACCCCGTCACCATAACCGCCGCGGACTATTACAACACCAAGGGGGAACGGATCAGGAAATATCTGGAGCGACCGGTCCTCCTCACCCCTTGGGAATCAATCCGCTTTGTGGTGCCGCAGAAAGACAAGAGCGGCGGCTCCGGCGCCAACTTTGTAGTGGAATGGACCTCCGACAAGGCGGTCAACCCGGTGCTGGTCGAGACCGTCATGATCGGCGCGGAATCGCAGCAGGGCATCTCCTTTACCTCCCGCGGCCAGGCGATCAGCACCGCCAATTAGGCCCATCCGCCGAAGAAAGCAAGGTCAAGCAGGCATGGCCGCCAGCTCTTCAGCGGTCATCTTCCGCACCAGAATCTGGTGGCTTGCCTTGTCGAAATAAATCACCGACCGCTCTTCATCCATAGTGATAGTCCGGACCAGATTGCCGATCTTCACCACCACCCCGGGGAAGAGGCTGCCATAGACATACACCTGCTCGTTTACCATCTGCTCAAATTCCAGATCCAGCGCCTTGTCTTCCTCGATCAGGGCGTCAACCTTTTCCATGGCCTTGGGCATGAAGACCTTGCACTTGGCCAGCAGAATGCTTTTGTCCTCAGGCAATTTCCCCGCCAGCTCCTTCTTGATCTTCTCAAGGGCGCTGATGTTCTTGATCACCTCATTCAGCCGGTCCGACCACAGGTTGAGATTCTCGTCAACTTCCTTTTTCTTGATCTGCAGGGAAGGAACCAGCCCGACACAAATCTCGGTGGTCACCTCGGCCTCACACCCCAGCTCCTTGACATGCACGGAGCCCGCAGCGACAATCTTGCCGCCGATGATCGTCCCCTTTCCCTGGGTGGCGATCAAATCCCTGCCGACACTGGCATACGCCTGCAAGAGTACGTCCGTGACCCGGAGAAAGCCGGCAGTTTCCAGTTTGGGACCACTCTCCACGAATTCAACAATGATATCGCCCTTGGCCCGCAGTCTCGAATCCTCACCGACCACTCCGCCCATCACGGTCAGAGTGCCGCCTGACATAACGGAAGCATTGCTGACCCCCTGTCCGATCTTGATATCACCCCGGCATTTAACGCTGAATCCGGGAAGAACCTCGCCGCTGATCACCAGACTGGCACCGCCGAAGACGATGTTTCCCACTTTCATGTCCACATCGCCGGCAATGGAATGTTCTCCTAAAACCGTGGGCTTGCCTTCGGTCATAACAAACTTGCCGTCAATCGCGGCATAGATCTTCGTCTCGTCAGGCGAAAGAGTGACCCCTTTGCCATACTTGAGCTTGCTGTCTTTTCCCGGTTTGGCTGGAAGGCCTATCCCGAAGACATCCTGGCCGGCCTTGCCCAGAGTCGGCGCGATTTTTTCCAGCAGCAGCCGCTCCTTGGCGACATTGACAATACTGCCGAGATCTCGATAATCGACTCGATCATTATCCGGGGTGCTTCGCTGCTGGCCGGGGACGGCTATTTTAACATGCATCTTCACCCTGGCGTTTTCCCCAGGAACCGGAGGCTCTCCCTTGGCCACAATAAATGAGCCGTCTGCCGTCGGTTGGGGGGAAGGTAATACCCCGAAGACAATCCCGTTCTCGGCAAGTTCCGACTGGAGAAGAGCCTGATCCAGCATCGCTCCCGCCATGGCGTTTTTGGGGATGGCTACTGCCTGGAGGCGGTCCTTGGCAACCGTCAGCAAGAAAGTGCCGCTCTGGATCTCAAGCCCGCCCTTAAAAAGTTTTTCACTTGCCATTGCGTCTGCCACCCCTGGAAAAATGAAAAAACAGGTTTAAAACCCCTTTCCCTATCCTATCGGCCGGGAAGAAAAAATCTTCAACCTCTGCCTGGTTGCCAACGATGCCAATAAATCACAGCCTAACCGATCACGGGGCTGACCACGGAACTCACTCTACAGGTATAAGTTTCGTTTGCACAGACAAGCTGCGCAACTCAGCTATGCACCCTGCGGGTATAAGTTTCGTTTGAGCAGACAAGCTGCTCAACTCAGCTATAAGCGGGCACAGGGTGCCGCAGGTTGCGGCAAGCGGGACGGCGATGCGTACAACAGGTACGTGAGCCGGTCCGATCGCCGCAAAATGTGGTGCCCTGTGACCGCATATCACAACTCCTTTTCAAGGGCCGTGATATGCTCATGTTCGCCAAGCACGACCAGAATGTCTCCATGGAGAATAAGGGTTTCCGGCTTTGGATTGAACTGCATCTCCCCATGCTCCCTCTTGATGGCGACGACAATGAGATCATACTTCTTGCGGAGCCCTGAATCCATCAGCCTCTTGCCGGCGAAAGATGAATGCTCGGAAACCCGCAGCTCTTCGAGGCGCAAGCCCAGCTCCCCGTTGGCTACGGTGAGATCGAGAAAATCCACCACCGTTGGCCGCACGACGAGCTGGGCCATGCGGCAGGCCCCGATGAAATATGGGGAAATCACCTTGTCGGCGCCGGCTCGCAGCAACTTGATTTCCGAGCCTTCCGCTCCGCTGGAACGGGCCATGATGAAAAGATCCCCCTTAAGCCCCCTGGCCGAGAGAATGATATAGACGTTTTCCGCATCGGAGGAAACCACGGCGATCAACCCCTTGGCCGCCTTGATCCCGGCTTTAAGCAGCATCTCGTCGCTGGAGGCGTCACCGGGCAGAGCCAGATAACCGAGATCATCGATCTTCTGCAACTCCTGGGTGTCGCTTTCCACGATGACAAAGGGGAGTTTGTTTTCTTCGAAATTCTTGCAGATCACCTTGCCGATCCGGCCAAAGCCGCAGACAATGTAGTGGTCTTTCAAGGCCGCCACCCGCTTTTCCATGTTGTTCCTCCCCCTGATTTTCCGCAGGCCCACTTCAACCATGGACTCCGTAACCTCGCCCACCAGATAGAGGACAAAGCCGACTCCGACCAGGATAAGACAGATGGTGAACCACCGGCCGGCCGGACTCAGGGGAATAATCTCCCCATAGCCAACCGTGGTGATGGTGATCACCGACATGTACAGGCTGTCGAGAAAAGAGCCGTTTTCGATCAGCATGTAACCGGACGTGCCGATGCAGAGAATCACGACCAGCATGAAAACGGCAAAAAAGATTCTTTGCATGCACCCCTCGAAGATTATCCCGCCCCGGCAGACCTGAAAGCTCCACCATTTTTAACAATATTATTATCCCGGCTATTATGCTGTATATTTTTAATGGTATCAACGAGTAAGAAGCGCCATCAGGGCCTGGGGCATCATTTTCCTCCCCGGACCTGCCGCCCTTTGGTTTCCACAATCAAGTTTATCCGCCCAACCTCCGATAAGATAAGTAACTGACAACGGATGACGCGACCAACCATTCCCAAGGGGGGATAATGCCATGACCCAGCAAAAAGCCATACGAATCCTGATGCAAAGCCCTTTTTATTTCAAGCTGGAACTGGTCGCCCGCAAACTG
Organism: Desulfurivibrionaceae bacterium; assembly: GCA_041675585.1. GTDB lineage: Bacteria > Desulfobacterota > Desulfobulbia > Desulfobulbales > Desulfurivibrionaceae > Thiovibrio. Next base: position 526 of record JBAYTO010000019.1, on the reverse strand, counting down.
CTGATCAGAGAATTCTGTGCCTTGCATAACGCAAGCTGAACCGGACCGAGTCCAGGTTTTTGCCCGGCAAGACTACCTGCCGAATTCTTGCCGGACTTGGGTCCACCCCCACCTCCGCCGACGCGAGCAACCGCGCCGGCCCACGCCTCCTTGCCCCTTTTTGGGGGAAATATTTTTTCTGGCCTCAAGCAATTTTTCGGTATATAGTCTCACCTGTTTCCGCCTCGCGTGAAGACGGAAGGACTCGCATCCATCCCCAAAAACACACAGCTCCGCAGCACAGGCAAGTGAGCCGGCGAGATTCCGAAATAAAAAAATTTCCAGGCAGCAACCGTTGCAATCGCGGCGCCCTGCGACTTCAACAATATTTGCCCCCAGAGGATTTGAGTTTCGTTTGAACAGACAAGCTGCTCAACTCAGCTTTTCACCCTTCGGGTATAAGTTTCGTAGGAGCAGGCAAGCTGCTCAACTCAGCTTTTCACCCTTCGGGTATAAGTTTCGTAGGAGCAGGCAAGCTGCTCAACTC
>JBAYTO010000018.1:0-65999 GCA_041675585.1 Desulfurivibrionaceae bacterium | reverse complement strand
TGCGGCAAGCGGGACGGCGATGCGTGCTCCGGCACGTGAGCCGGCCCGATCGTCGCAAGATACGGTGCCCTGTACCCGCTTACACCACCTCGGTCCCTACACCCTGCTGAGTAAACATTTCCAGCAGGATGGCATGTTCCACCCGTCCGTCGATGATATGCGCCTTGCCCACCCCGCCACGGACCACGCCCTGGCAGCACTTGACCTTGGGGATCATGCCTCCGCCGATAATTCCATCCGCAATGTACTGGTCGGCCGTGTCGCAGGTCATGGAGGAGATCAGTGCCCCTGCTTTGTCCAAGACCCCGGCCACATCGGTGAGCAGGATCAGTTTTTCCGCCTTGAGATGGGTAGCGATGGCTCCGGCCACGAGATCGGCATTGATGTTGTAGGCCTGCCCGTCTTCACCAACGCCCACCGGGGCGATGACCGGGATGAAGTCCTGGGCGTCCAGGGTGTGGAGGATTTGCGGGTTGACCGTGGTCACCTCCCCCACCCGGCCGAGGTCGATAATCTCCGGCGGGGTGTTTTCGGCCTGGGCCTTCATGATCGTCATCTTCCGCGCCTTGATCAGGTCGCCGTCCCGGCCGGAAAGACCGACCGCCTTGCCCCCGTGGAAATTGATCAGGCCGACGATTTCCTTGTTCACCTTGCCAACCAGGACCATCTCCACCACATCCATGGTCTCGCCATCGGTGACCCGCATCCCCTGCACATAATCGCTCTTGATATTCATCTTGCCCAGAAATTTATTGATCTGCGGCCCCCCGCCATGCACCACCACGGGATTGATCCCAACGTACTTCATCAAAATGATGTCCAGGGCGAAGCTTTTTTTCAGCCCCTCATCCACCATGGCATGACCGCCATATTTAATGACCACGGTTTTGCCGTAAAATTTCTTGATATACGGCAAGGACTCGATGAGGATCTTGGCTTTTTCGATACCTGTCTGCATGGCCGTCTGTCTGTAATGGTTGGCTGGTCGATGGCGGATTTTTCGGAAAAAATCCGCCGCTTGCTGGTGATAACACACAAAATATATCCCCCCGGCGGCAATCTGTAAAGAAGATAGGCGGGCAAAAAACAGCCAGCCTCTTCCGGCAAAGCGATTGCCGATAAACCTGGATGCTGGTATCTTTAATTATTCGTAACTATCCAGCCCGATGCCGGAAATGACAATAACCACCGAACCGTAACTATTCAGCAGTGCCCCAGGTTGCGGTAAGTGGGGCGGCGATGCGTACCTCGGGTCCGTGAGCCGGCCTGATCGCCGCAAGATGGGGTGCTGCTGGATAGTTACAATTATTCAACTTCCACCCGGACTTAGAGAAACCAACAACATGAAACCATTCCTCCGTTTTTTCTGCCAGCTTCTCTTCCTGGCTCCATTTCTGGTCGCCGTGCCCGGCCTGGCCGCACCGGCCGCCGCCCCAGCCAGCGGTAAACCGCCGATTCATGTCGAGGCGGACCGGATGGTTTCCATGAAAAATGAAAACGCGGTTCTTTTCACCGGAAACGTGGATGCCAGACAGGGCCAGATGACGATCCGCGCTGCGGAAATGACGGTTTACTATCTTTCCACCGGAGAAAAAGCCAGCCTGCCTCAGAGTGAAGAGCGCAGTCTCAAAAAGCTTGTCGCCACAGGCAATGTGGAAATCCAGAATAACGGCATGACCGGCTCCGGTGACAAAATGGAATATTATGAAGCCGAACGCAAAATGATTCTCCTCGGCAACAGCAAGGTCTGGCAGGACAACAATCTCGTTACCGGCCATACCGTTGTCGTTTTTCTCGACCAGGGCAAGAGCATCGTGGAACGAGGCACGGAGAAAGGCGAGCGGGTCAAAGCATTCTTTTATCCAAGTGCAAAGTGAAAAGTTAAGAATGAAAAGTTAAAAGATACGCAAAGATGCGGTAAGCATGATGGCCGTGTGCCACACTTTGCCCTCTCCACTTTTAATTTTTCATTATTTTCCCCGGAGGCTCCCTTGTCTGTTCTGGAAACAAAAGAGATTGTCAAACGCTATAAAAACAGGACGGTGGTGGACGGGATCAGCCTGCGGGTTGAAACCGGCACGGTGGTCGGGTTGCTCGGGCCAAACGGCGCCGGAAAAACTACGACCTTCTATGCCATTGCCGGATTTGTCCGGCCGGACGCAGGCGTCATTCTGCTCGATGGCAAGGATATCACCTCCCTGCCCATCCACCAACGGGCAAGGAAAGGGCTGTCCTATCTGCCGCAGGAATCCTCGATTTTCAAAAAGCTCACTGTGGAAGAAAATGTCCGCATCGTTCTTGAACCGCTCGCTCTAACCAAGATGGAGATCAACAGCCGGGCCGGCAAGCTCATGGAAGATCTGAAGATCACCCATCTGGCCGACAACCGCGGGCATCAACTATCCGGGGGCGAACGCCGTCGGGTGGAAATAATGCGGGCTCTGGCCACCAATCCGCATTTCATTCTTCTGGACGAACCCTTTGCCGGGATCGATCCGCTATCGGTGGCCGATCTCCAGCAGATCATCGGCAACCTGAAAGAGCGCGGCCTGGGGATACTCATCTCCGATCACAACGTCCGGGAAACCCTTTCCGTCTGCGATAAGGCCTACATCATCAGCCAGGGGAAGATCCTCATCCATGGCAATGCCGCAGAGATTGTCGGCAACGCGGAGGCCCGGAGGATGTATCTCGGGGAAAACTTTACCCTGTAGGAGCGCCGCTGAACTTTTCCCCCGGCACGACTCTGGCGCAAAATAACCTTTCTTCCCACCCTTCCTCCAAATTCTTCTTGCAAAAACCTTGCCGTCATGGACTTATACTCTTATCAGGGTCGCGCAATCCCGCGTCGACCGATACTCGACGTTTCACGGTAAAGGAATCCGGCAACCATGGCTTTTGAACTGAGACAGCAGATGAAACTCAGCCAGCAACTGGTGATGACCCCCCAGTTGCAGCAGGCCATCAAGCTGCTCCAGCTTTCCCGCCTTGAGCTTGCCGAAACCATCCAGCAGGAAATTGAGATCAATCCGGTGCTGGAAGAAGCCGCTGACAGCCAGGACCAGACAGAGACAGAGCAAGAAGGCTATGGCCACGAGCAGCTTGACGCCCCGCAGCCCGAGCCGGAAAGGACCGCCGAGGTCCAGATGGAAAGCGACTCCTCCTTGCAGGAAATAGACTGGGCAAATTACAGTAACGAATATGAAAGCGGCTCCTCCCGGGGCACGGATAACGACCTGCCCTCCAGCCTTGACATCCTGACGTCCAAACCGGATCTGCACGCCCATCTTGCCTGGCAGCTGACCTTTTCCCATCTTACTGAGGAGGAAATGGAGGTCGGCCATTTCATCATCGGCAACCTTGACCGGGACGGATTTCTGGTGGTGACGGAGGCGGAAATTGCCGAAGGCACGGGATGCGATCCGACGATGGCCCACCGGCTGATCAGGGTGGTTCAGGAGATGGACCCGCCTGGGGTCGGAGCCAGGGATCTCAAGGATTGTCTGTTGTTACAGCTTGCCCACCTGGGGCTTGAGAACTCCCTGGCCGCAGCAATAGTCCGGGAGCATCTGCATACCCTGGAGAACAGAAATTTTGCGGCCATTGCCCGAGCCACGGGCCGCCCTATAGAGGAGATCCTCGCCGCCATCAAGGTGATCACCGGGCTTGACCCGCATCCGGGCAGGATTTATACCGAAGAAGAGCCCCAGTACATCACCCCGGATGTCTATGTGCACAAGATCAGCGGCGAATACGTCATTCTGCTAAACGATGAAGGGCTGCCCCGCCTCAAGGTCAGCAACTATTACAAGGATATCCTGAAAAAGGATTCCGGCGCCCCGTCCGATACCAAGAATTACGTGCAGGACAAACTGAAATCCGCCCTCTGGCTGATAAAAAGCATCCATCAGCGGCAGCGCACCATCTACCGGGTGGTGGAATCTCTCCTCAAGTTCCAGTACGATTTTTTTGAAAAGGGGATAGCCTTTCTCAAACCCCTGGTCCTCCGGGATGTGGCCGAGGATCTCGGCATGCACGAATCGACGATCAGCCGGGTGACGAGCAACAAGTACGTACACACCCCCCAGGGCACCTTTGAGCTGAAGTACTTCTTCAACTCCTCCATCAGCCGCCATGACGGCGGGGAGGCCATGGCCTCGGAAAGCATCAAGGAACGCATCCGCAGCATCATCGGCGGCGAGAACCATCAAGACCCCTTAAGCGACAATGCCATCGCCGAGATCTTCGCCAGGGAGGATATCAAGCTGGCCCGACGCACCGTGGCCAAGTACCGGGAGCAACTGGGGATTCTCCCTTCAAAATTCCGAAAAATGCCCAAACTGAGCTGAACGGCCTATCCTGAGTAATTACAACGCCATGCCTGAATCCAGCAGCCCGCCATTGACCCTGACCATCATCACCGGCCTTTCCGGGGCAGGCAAGTCCACGGCCCTCAATGTTTTTGAGGATGCCGGTTTTTTATGCATCGACAATCTCCCGGTCTTTCTCCTCCTGCCTCTGCTCGACGGCCTGGCCAGTAGAGCGGACGGCCCGCACCGGTTGGCTCTGGTCATGGATGCCAGGGATGCCGAACTTGCCCCGGCCCTGGCCGGGGTACTGAAAGAGGTAAAACCAAAGGTCACCCTGGCCCGGATCATTTTTCTCGAGGCCGGAGATCCGGTGCTGCTCCGCCGTTACAGCCAGTTGCGCCGCGCCCATCCCCTGGCCCAGGTCGGCCTGGTTCAGGACGGGATCACCTCGGAAAAAAGGCGGCTGGCCGGGCTGCGCCAACTGGCCGACCAGGTGATTGACACCAGCAACCTCACCCCCACCGAGTTGCGGCACAAGCTCCTGCTATCCGACGCCTCAGATGTCGCGGCCATGCGGGTCAATGTTCTTTCCTTCGGCCACAAACATGGCCTGCCAAGCGAGGCGGACCTGCTCTTTGATGTGCGTTTTTTGCCGAACCCCTTTTATGTGGCGGAGCTTAAGGAAAAAACCGGCCTGGACGCGGCGGTGGCAGGTCATGCTCTGGATAATGCCAGCGGCAGCCAATTCCTCGCCCACCTCTTCACTTTGCTTGATTTTATCCTCCCCGAATTTGAGCAGGCCGGCAAGGCCTACCTCACCATCGCCATCGGCTGCACCGGCGGCAAACATCGCTCCGTGGCGGTGGCCGAGGATATTTACCGCCATCTGGCCGGGGGTAAATGGCCGGTGAAGCTGTTCCACCGGGATATCGATAAGTAGGGAAAGGCGCTTACGCACCTGGGCCTGATGAGCATATTATGACAACAACACCCCTACTGGACTGGCAGGCGATAGATACGGTTCTGCTGGATATGGACGGCACCCTGCTGGACCGCCATTTTGACGATTATTTCTGGGAGCACTATGTGCCTGAGCACTATGCCCTGGAGCACGATCTTTCCATCGACGAAGCCAGGCTTGAGCTGCTGGCCCGCTACAAGGGGCGGGAAGGAACCCTGGCCTGGACCGACCTGGATTTCTGGTCCAGCGAGCTGGGGCTCGACATCCCGGCCCTCAAAATGAAGATCAACCACCTCATCGGGGTGCATCCCTACGTGGTCGCATTTCTCAAGTTTTGCCGCGGGGCCGGCAAAAAGATCTATCTGGTGACCAACGCCCACAGCAAGACCCTGGCCATCAAGATGGAAAAAACGGCGCTGGCCGGCTATTTCGACCGGATCGTCTGCGCGGAGGAGGTGGGGGTGGCCAAGGAAGATCCCGTTTTCTGGCAGGGGCTGGAGGCGCTCTTGGGCTATGAGAAGAAAAGGACCATGCTGGCCGATGATACCGCCAAGGTCCTGGATTCCGCCCGGCTTTACGGCATGGGCTTTCTCATCTTTGTCGCCCGCCCGAGCAGCCGCAAGCCGGTGGCCCACTCCGAGGATTTCCCCTCGGTGGTCGACTTCAGGGAACTTATCCCCGAGACCGGCGGCTGACGGCAAAACCGGTATCGCGGCTGAAGCCGCTCCTACAAGCGAGACCAGCCACTGAAGGAGCGGCTTCAGCCGCGATCCTGCAATAACTTGAGGACAACAACCATGATCGAAAAAGAACAGGTGGCGTTGGTCACGGTTATTGCCGATTTCCTGGAGATGGGCCATGTGGAAAACATCATGGCCATGTTCAAGCAGGATCCCGCAATCTACGCGCTCAGCGGCGAGCTGCTCCGTGATGAGCGCTTCATGGTGCGGATGGGAATGGCGGTGCTTTTTGAAGAGATGATGGCCATCAGGCATCAGGATGTACCGCTGGCCATTCCATCCCTGCTGCCGCTGCTTGGTGAGGAAACCCCGTGGATACGCGGCGAGGCCGTAACCCTGCTGGGGATCATCGGCACCCCCGAGGCGTTGGCCTCAATCAAGCCTCTGGCCGATGACCCCGAGCCGCAGATCCGGGAGATGGTGGCGGACATTTTCAGTGAAAAGTGAAAAATGCAAAATGAAAAGCGAAGATTCTTTAATTTTTAACTTTTCATTCTTCATTTTTCACTGTTCTTCTACTCCTTCCAGTCCGGCCGCAACCCCAGCTCGGTCAGCTGCTTTCTCGCCACTGCGGCCGGCGCCTCGGTGAGCGGGCAGAAGGCCTTCTGGGTCTTGGGGAAGGCGATAACATCGCGGATGGAGTCGCGGCCCAGCAGAATCATCATCAACCGGTCCAGACCAAAGGCCATACCGCCGTGGGGCGGTGCGCCGAGCTCCAGCGCCTTGACCAGGAAGTCGAATTTGTCGGCCACTTCCTCTTCGGAAATGCCCAGGGCGGTAAAGACCCGTTCCTGCATCTCCTTCTGGTGGATGCGGATGGAGCCGCCGCCGATCTCGGTACCGTTTAAGACCAGATCGTAGGCGCGGCTGCGCATTTTGCCCGGCTCGCTGTCCAGCAGGGAGATGTCTTCCTCGTTGGGCGCGGTAAAGGGATGATGCACGGCCGTGTGCCGCTTTTGCTCATGGTCATACTCGAGGAGCGGGAAGTCGCAGACCCAGAGAAAGTTGAACTGTTTCTTGTCGATGAGGTTGAGCCTGCGCCCCAGCTCCAGGCGAAGCTCGGAGAGGGCCTGGTGTACTACCCCCGGCTGGTCGGCGACAAAAAAGAGCAGATCGTCGGTCTGGGCGTCCAGGGTTTTGGCCATGCCTGCCCGCTCCTCGTCGGAGAAAAACTTGGCAATGGGCGACTGCCATTCCCCTTCCGGCTTGACCTTGACCCAGGCCAGCCCCTTGGCTCCGAAATTGGCCACGTATCCGGTGAGGTCGTCCAGATCCTTGCGGGAAAAATGGGCGCACCCCTTGGCGTTGATAGCCTTGACCATGCCGCCTTTTTCCACCACGGTGCGGAACACCTGGAAGCCGCAACTGCGCACCTCTTCGGTGAGACTGGTCAGCTCAAAGCCGAAGCGGGTATCCGGCTTGTCGCAGCCGTAACGGTTCATTGCCTCCTCGTAGGTCATACGCGGGAAGGGCAGGCTGAGGTCCAGGCCGATGGTTTCCTTGAACAACAGCTGCATCAACCCTTCGCCCACGGTGTAAATGTCCTCCTCCTCGACAAAGGAAAGCTCCATATCCACCTGGGTGAACTCGGGCTGCCGGTCGGCGCGCAGATCCTCATCCCGGAAGCAGCGGACGATCTGGTAGTAACGATCCATGCCCGCCACCATCAGGAGCTGCTTAAAAAGCTGCGGCGACTGGGGCAGAGCGTAGAATTTCCCTGGATTAACCCGGCTCGGCACCAGATAATCCCTGGCCCCTTCCGGGGTGGAACGGGTGAGCACCGGGGTTTCGATCTCCAAAAAATTTTCCCCGTTGAGATAGGTACGGATGGCCTGGGTCGCCTTGTGCCGCATGATGAGGCTTTCCGCCATGCGCGGCCGCCGCAGGTCAATGTAGCGGTACTTGAGGCGCAGGTTATCGGAGATCTCAGTCTCCTCGTCCAGGGGAAAGGGCGGAGTTTTGCTCTGATTGAGGATGCGCAGCTCCAGAACTCGCACCTCGATCTCGCCGGTGGGCAGCTTGGTGTTGACCATGCCTTCGGGCCGGTCCTCGACTATGCCCCGGATGGCCAAAACCCATTCGCTTCTGATGCCGTGCGCCTTGGCGTGGACCTCAACGTTGATCTCGGGGTTGAACACCACCTGGGTAAGGCCCCAGCGGTCTCTGAGGTCGATGAAAATAACCCCGCCATGGTCGCGGCGCCGCAGCACCCAGCCCATGAGGACGATTTCCTTGCCGACATCGGCGTGGGTGAGGGCATTGCAATGATGGGTGCGCTTGAGTCCTCCCATGGATTCCATAGGAACTGCTCCTTTTATAGTTAAGAGTGAAGAGTTAAAAATGAAAAGTGGAAAAAGTCAACGCAAAGGCGCTGGTAAGTGTAAGCAGGAAATTTAATCATTGTTCTGTTCCGACGATTGCCGCAAATACCGCGGCGCAGACTGCTTCCTTATCTCCAACCAGCGGCAGGGGTTGCTGCTCCTTGCTGGTCATGTCCCGCAGCACCGCTTCGCCCTTGGCCAGCTCTTCCTCCCCCAGGATAAGGACAAAGCGGGCCTTGGCCCGGTCCGCCTGCTTCATCTGGCTTTTCAGGCTTTTGCCTTCAAGATCCATGGTCACTTTCAGCCCTTGCCGCCTTAAGAGATGCACCAAGGGGAAGGCCTTGAGCGCCGCCTCCTCACCCAGGGCGGCGACAAAAAGGTCGGTGGCTGTCTCGGGGCAGGCGGTGGCGTTCTGCTGGCCAAGGAGAAGAACCAGCCGCTCCAGCCCCATGGCAAAGCCGATGCCAGGCATGTTTTTAGCGCCACCCAGCTGGGCGACCAGCCCGTCATAGCGGCCTCCCGCGCCCACCGCGCTCTGGGCGCCGAGCGCATCGGTAAGCAGCTCAAAGGTGGTGCGGGTATAGTAATCCAGGCCGCGGACCATGAAGGGATTCACCTTATAGGGAACCGCGAGAAGCTCAAGGCTCGCCCGCGTTTGCACAAAATGGTCGGCACAGCCGGGACAGAGATGGTCGAGGATGGCCGGGGCGTCCACGTACTGCTCCTGGCAATGGCTGCTCTTGCAATCCAGCACCCGCAGCGGGTTGCTCACCGTACGCCGCCGGCAATCCTCACAGATCCGCTCATGCCGGGCGGCCAGAAAATTCACCAGGGCTTCTTTATAAGCGGGACGACAGGCCGGGCAGCCCAGAGAATTGATCTGCAGACTGGTCACCAGGCCAAGTTCTTCCAGAATCAGCCAGGCCATACCGATCAGCTCCGCATCCAGCCGGGGATGATCCAGGCCGAGTACCTCGACGCTCAGCTGGTGAAACTGGCGCAGCCTCCCCTTCTGCGGCCGTTCGTGCCGGAACATGGGGCCTATGGTGTAGAGCCGCTGCACCGGCAATCTGGTCTGCAGGCCGTGCTCGATAAAGGCCCGCAGCACCGAGGCCGTACCCTCCGGCCGCATGGTGACCGAGTCGCCGTTGCGGTCGGCAAAGGAATACATCTCTTTTTCGACAATATCGGTAGCCTCGCCGATGGAGCGAGCAAAAAGTTCGGTCTTTTCCAAAATCGGCACCCGGATCTCGGTAAAGCCGAAACGGTGCAGAATGTCCTTGGCAGAAGCCTCGATATGCTGCCAGAGTCCGGCCTCCTCGGGGAGAATATCCTTAAAGCCTTTCAGGGCCTGAATGGTCATCGCTTGCCTCGTCTGCGCCAAAAATACCCGGGTCCTCCGGGGAAAATGCATCAATCAGAAAAATAAAGCGGAAAAACAGGTATTCTTATTCCACCTCCGGCCAAAAGTCAAGATCTGACCTGCCTGAAGGGCGAAGGACGGAGTGCTGAGTGGTAGGGTTAAAACTTGGAACTCAGCACTTCGCCATTTGCACTCAGCACTCCGTTTCACCCGATACAAATAAATGAACCGAATAAAAAAATTTATACTTTTATTCTTGACAATGCTTCCGAACCTATTATACAGGATAGACAGTTTGTTTTCCCCTTTGCGGGATAGCAAGCGGTAAAATGGGTTCGCGAGGCTGGCTGTACGGCGCAAGCCGCCGGCCGGGCGCGAAAAAAAACCACAAGCAGAAAGGAGAAAGAGATGAAAAAAGTACTGGCAACAGTAGCAGTAAGCACCGCTCTGGTAATGGGCGGCGCGGTGGCGGCTTCCGCAGCCGGCATCGAGATGGAAGGCAGCGTCCGGGTTCGCGGCCTGTCCGAGCAGAAGATTACCCCGCACAGCGCTCCCTACAACACCTACGACGAGCAGGTCCGGATCGGCATGAAGTCCAAGCCTTCCGATAACCTCACCGGCTACATCCTTCTGGAAACCGGCAGCGGCAGCAGCGATACCTGGGGTTGGGGTCAGGAGACTACTTCCTCTCTGTACCGCGGCGGCACCAACTTCGATAACCAACTGAACATCATCCAGGCTTGGATGGCATATAACCCCACCAAGGAACTGACCCTCAAGGTCGGCCATATGCCCATCGCCCCCGGCACCAAACAGTTCGTCAACCACGACAACTCCGGTGACGACGCGATTGTCCTCGCCTGGGATCCCAACAAGTCCACCCATGTCCATGTAGCGACGATCAAACTGAATGAGGGCGTCGGCAACGACAACTCCGACGACCTGGACGCCTATGCTTTGGTTGCTACCCAGAAGTTCAGCGACAGCCTCAAAATGGGCGCCAACCTTGTCCATATAAAAGGCGGCTCTCCGGACGATGGCGCATTTCTTTCCATCACCTATCCCGGCATAGCCCTGAGCAACCTGGGCGTTGACGCCGAGTACAAGATGGGCAACCTGACCCTGAAGGGCGATGTCAACCTCCAGTTCGGCACCATCAGCGAAACTTTGGTCGCTGCCCAGAACGTTGATGCCGAAGGCTACGCCTTCCAGTTGGCTGCCGACTACAAGATCGACAACAGCAACGTGGGCCTGCTCTTAGGTGTTGGTTCCGGTGTTGACCCGGATGGCGCCACCCTTAATGATCAGGTGGGCAACGCCTTTGTCAACTTCCTCGGCGACTCCGCTTACCAGGTTTACATCCCAGGCTACCGCAAGGTTACCCCGGGCAGCTTCCAGGCCGCAATCGGCCAGACGGACGGTGCCAACTCCGGCCTGAGCAACCTGACCCTGTATCAGCTCAATGCCAAGACCGCCACCACCTGCCCGCTCACCGGCAAAAAGCTCAGCGTCCGCGGCGCCTTCAGCTACATGCGGACCACCGAGGATGTGAACAACTACGGCACCAACCGCGAAGACGAGATCGGCACCGAGGTTGATATCGTGGCTGCCTGGGCTCTGACCTCCAATCTGACCTACCAGATTGAGGCCGCCTACCTCTGGACCGGCGATGTTTACAAAACCTCCGCTACCAGCAGCCCCGAGGATGCATACTTCCTCCGTCACGGCATCACCATGAAGTTCTAGTCTTTACGGCTTTACTTCAGTCTGTTTTCGCTTTACCACCCCCGGCCGGGCTTGCCCCGACCGGGGGTTTTTGTTTTGGTGCCCGGAGGAATACGAGATATATTCAAGATCCCCAGATTCTACTTTACGAACAAGCTCTTAATATTATTGCACGATCCGCTTGACATGTTGCCCAACTAGTAATACTGTCCGGGGCTCTTGCAAAGATGAAGCAAGAGAGTTTTACAAGAAACTTTAACATCACCGCAAAAGAACAGACTCCTGATGAATCATCCTGCCATGGATACCGAATTGCTGAACATTGAGGTGCTGGGTAAGGCGGCTGAATGTTTGCGCAGCCTCTCCCACCCCCACCGTCTCAGGATGATCCAGATTTTGCTCCAGGCGCCGAGCACGGTCGGGGAGCTGGCGTCAGCCTGCGAGATCCCGAGCAACATGGCTTCCGAGCACCTTCGCCTCCTGAAAGATCGGGGCTTTTTACGCAGCGAGCGCCAGAGCCGCAATGTCTATTACCACATCGCCGAGCCTGGCCTTGCCAACATCTTGCAATGCGTGACAATGCGTTACGGAAGCAGCCAATAGCCACAGCTATTGCAAATCTGATTACCACTTATCTTCAGCCAATCTTCAAGGTCATTCCCGCGCAGGCGGGAATCTATAGAAATCATCCCCGTTGCCTGGCTTCCCGCCTGCGCGGGAATGACTTGGTTTTATCAGGCCAATAATTTCCCCTTACCTTATATAATCTTAAAATTCTGCCGCTGTTGCCCTTTATCCATAGCCCTCTGTATTTCCGCCATATTCTTGCCATATTTTTTCCTTGACATCTCTGCCGCAGGACAAGTATATCCAGTAAATATCGTAATATAACAACATATCAAGATAACGACTCCTTTATGAATCATCCCGCTACAGATATTGAACTTCTGGACCTTGAGGTGCTGGGGAAAGCGGCCGACTGTTTGCGCAGCCTCTCCCACCCGCACCGACTCAGGATGATCCAGATTCTGCTCCAGGCCCCGAGTACGGTCGGGGAGCTGGCGTCAGCCTGCGAGATCCCGAGCAACATGGCCTCCGAACACCTTCGCCTCCTGAAGGATCGAGGCTTTTTACGCAGCGAGCGCCAGGGCCGCAATGTCTATTACCACATCGCCGAGCCTGGCCTTGCCAACATCATGCAATGCGTGACAATGCGCTACGGTACCAGCCAATAGCTGTTCCCGTTTTTAAGAGCCGTGCGCTTAAAAATTGTACTATTCTGCCTCAACTTTACGGCTCTTTATGCCGTCTGTGCAAGACCCGATGTTCAAGTTATTGTAACTAACCAGCAGCACCGCATCTGCGTTGTTATCAGCCAGCTCATGGGCACCAGCACACTTCGCAGGCTTTCTGCCGCTATAGCTGAGTGGGCAGCTTGCCTGCTCAAATGGAACTTATGGGTGAACGGCACTGCTGGATAGTTACGGTTTTGGTTGTTTTCGTTCGTTTGCGGCCTTGAGCTGGATAATTACAAGTTATTTTTGCTCAACGGCTTATTTCCATGGGGATCGTTGCCGGATGACCGGCAACGGGTGAGCAATTGAAAATGGATTCATAAAAAGGAGAGAAACGAATGAGGAAGAGAATTTCCACCTTAGCGCTGGCCGGTCTTTTGGCCATGCCTGCCGCCGCTTCCGCCGCGGACGCAGCAGCGGACATGCAGGCCAAGATCGATGCCATGAGCAAACAGATCGAACAGATGAAAGCCCAGATGACAGAGATCAAGACCTCCCAAGAGCAGAAGTTTGAGGATTTTGACGCCAAATCTGAAAAGTGGGATTTGGCCTCCCGCTTCCAGTGGTCTGGAGATTTCCGCTCCCGGATTGACTACGCAAACGCTGATACCCCGGCACATTACGAGGCACTGAATGTTGCCCGCGGGGTAGACGCCTTTACCTCCGTGCAGCCCTATCTTGCAGGAATAACAGGAGCCGGGCCGTTTAGCACTACTGGTGGGTTGTTTGCTGGCCTGATGACCGGTACCGGCGCTGCCGGACCATACCCGGCAGCGGCAGGCGGATTTCTTGCCAGCCCCACAGCATTGCAATTTGCTCTTACCACCGGAGCTGGTCAACCTTTATCCAGTGTAAGCGTTGCCCAGGCAACCGCACTATGGTCCATGTTTACCAATGCTGAAGTTGGCGCAATGCTGGGAGGAATGCCAGGGGCTACCCCAACGAGCGCAATCACTAATCAAATGGCTAATGCCCAGAGTCTGGTTGGCTTAATGAAGGGTCTGTCTCCTGCTGCCCGGTCCGCCATCTTCGCTAACATGGGCTACAATCCAACCGCAGCTCAGGATTACACCAACGACACCATCTGGACCAACCGCCTTCGCCTGGACCTGCGGGCCAAGGCCACGGAGAATGTCGAGTTCAAGGGCCGTCTGGCCATGTACAAGGCTTGGGGCATGCAGAACAATCCGACCGATTACTCTTACAACAACGGCATGGGCGGCGGGCCTTTTGCCCTGTCCGGCTACATGTCCGACTTTGACGGGGCCACCACCCGTAATCCCAATGATTCCATCCTGCGGGTTGACCGAGCCTATGTCAACTGGAACAATATCGCCGACAGCCCGGTCTGGTTCTCCATCGGTCGCCGGCCCACCACCGATGGCCCGCCGGCAAATCTGAAACTGGGCAGCGACGAAAGGATGGCCACCCCGGCTGCGGTTATGGACTGGCCTTTTGACGGACTCACCATCGGCTATGCCTACAACAACCTCTTCGGCATCGAGGATGCGCCTGGGCGGATTCGCTTCTGCTACGGGCGTGGTTTTGAGGCAGGCCCGGACAGCGATAAAAACCAGACTCTCAACGATGTGGATTTCGCCGGGTTCAGCTGGGATGTATACAAGAAGGGCAACCGTTTTTTCTATCTGCAATCCTACGGGGCCTTCAATGTCTTCAATGTGCCGGATAATGTCAACTTTGCCAATCCGCTGGAATTTGCTGCCTGGGAGCGAGATAATACCCAATTCAACCCCTTGGATTCCTCCAAGGATATGCTGTTGGGTCGGGCCAATCTGGGCAACCTCTACCACACCTCCGGCGTTTACATGGACAAGGTGCAGAACCTGAACTACTTTCTGACCGGCTCCTGGAGCCGGACCGATGCTCAGGGCATGGACGAGATGGGCACCAGCCTGCTCGGAGAATGGTGGGATGAGCCGGAAGATCGCAACGGCTACCATTTCCATGTCGGGGTGCGCTATGACATGAACGATCTCGGCCTGAAATTGGGCGCTGAGTTCAACCACGGTTCCAAGTACTGGATAGCCATGTCTCCGGGGCATGACGACATGTACGTTTCCAAGCTGGCCACCCGCGGTGATGTGTACGAGGTATACGGCATCTACGACATTCCTGGCGGCGAGGCCATCTCCAAGTACGGCAAGGCCTGGATGCGTCTTGGCTTCCAGCATTACGAATATGACTACACCGGCAGCGGTTTCTGGCTGGGAGCACCTAAAAAGATCGAAGATCTGGCGAATGATCCCATGAATGCCCAGTTTTACACGCCCATCGACAAGATGGATCAGGTGTACCTCACCTTCGAGGCCTCTTTTTAATTTAGGCTCTGGTTGTAGTTCCGGTTGTTAACAAAAGAGGGAAGGGCGCAAGCCCTTCCCTCTTTTTGTTGGCAAGTAAGATAGTCCATTCCAAAACACCGGCTCATTTGGTATGGTTCCTTCGCATCAAGAAAAGTTTGCGTCGGCGATCGTAACTAATCACGGGACAAGAGGTCACAAGGTGCTTTTTTAAAGTACCGAGTACTCGTTACTTTGCACTCAGCTTTAGGGTGCCCTGTGATCGCATACCGGCCATTTCCTAAAATCGAAGCCATGACTGCTGCCCATGACAACCAGTAAAAATATCCGGATAAAAGAGATTACCGACGGCCTGGCAATACACGACCTTTTCCTGGTCCGGGAGATGAGCCGGGGAGAGACCAAGACAGGAAAGCCCTACTTGAGTCTTATCCTGATGGACGCCACCGGCGAGATCTCAGGCCGGATCTGGGAAAACGCCGAGCAGCTTATGGGCGATTGCCCGGCCGGAGCCATTGTTTCCGTTACCGCTCAAGCTCAAGCCTATAAAGGCATCCTCCAGCTCCGGATCGATAACCTCCTCCGGATACCGGACAGCGAGGTTGATCTGGCCATGTTTGTCCCCAGCACCCGAGGCAACGTCAGCCTGATGGCCAAGGAAATTCTCCGGTTGGCGGGCAGCGTGGAAAACCCTTTTTTAAGGGAGCTGCTTCTCACCCTGTTTGGGGACCGCCGGCTCATGCAGTTGTTCAAAAAAGCTCCGGCCGCCAAAATAATGCACCACGCCTATATGGGCGGATTGCTGGAACACACCCTGGCCGTAGCCCGGCTCGCGGACAGCATCAGCAGTCTCTACCCGAGCCTGGACCGCTCGCTGCTCATGGCGGGGGCGCTTCTGCACGACCTCGGCAAGCTCAAGGAATTCAACTTCGCATCCTTCCCCTTCGATTACTCGAACCGGGGCCGTCTGGTAGGACACATGGTACTGGGGATTGAGATAATTCAGGAAAAAATCATGGGAATTTCCGGGTTCCCGGAAGATCTTGCCGACCAGCTCAAACATCTCATCCTGAGCCATCATGGCCGCCATGAGTTCGGCTCCCCCTCCCTGCCCATGATGCAGGAGGCCTTTGCCTTGAACTTTTTAGACGACCTCGACGCCAAGATCAACTACCTTGACCGATTGGCCGGGCAGGTAAGAGGGGAAGGCTATCAGTGGACGGAATTCCAACGCAATCTGGAAAGATTTCTTTTTGTTCGGGGTCACGCAAGCACCGAGACTGACGGTGGTGCTAAAGAAAACAACGAGATCGACCAACGCCAGCGCAATCTGTTTGACTTGTAACTGTTCAACACGGCAAATTCGTCATCCCGCAGACAGCAGGCAGGGCGCCACAGTCATTCGCGCAACTCAATACACCCACCGTCCGCCGGTGTAGCGGAAAATCTCCGTGACCTGAATCTCGCTGGTCGGCATCCCAGGATGGTCTTTCATTTTTTGCGGGGTCTCCCCTTCTTTCTCCATCACTTTCTGGGCATAACGGATAATCCCCACATAGGGCGTGGCCTTTGAGTCGGTGGTGCGCACTTCCCGCACGCAGTCCGGACCATAGCAGAGATAACGCCCGACCAGACGGCCGTTGGCGGCCGATTCCGGCTTCAGATCCCGGCTGTTATCCAGGTTTACCTGTTCAAGTCTGGACATCCAGCCTTTGCTAAATTTTTCAAAACTTGTCAGGATGGCAGGAGGCACCGCTTCCCCGGCGAGGGCCGAGGCGCAAAGCCCGCCCAACATCGCCAGCACCGCGATGAGAAAGACCAGGCCACCCTGCCTGCCTGGCTTACCAAAACAGAAATGTTTCATGCGAATTTTCTCCTGAAAAAGGGCAGCCGGCAGAATCGCCGGCTGCCCTCATCTTGTCAGCAAGAATAATCGGACCTATTCCATGATTTTGAACTCGGACCGCCTGTTAAGTTCCCGGCCGCTTTTCTTCTTGTTATCCGCCATGGGCCGCATCTCTCCGTAGCCAACGGTGCTGAGATTATCGGCCTTCACGCCTTTCTTCACCAGGTAAGCATGGACCGCCTTGGCCCGTCGCTCGGAAAGCTTCTGGTTATAAGCTTCAGTGCCAATGTTGCAGGTATGGCCTTCGACCACCACCTTGAGATCCGGCCGCCCCTTCAGAATATCAGCGGCAACATCCAGCACCGGCGCGAATTCCGGTTTGATGACTGACTTGTCAAAGTCAAAGTTGATCCCGCGCAGAACAACACGCTCTTTCACCACGGGCATGGACGCTGGAGCCGGGGCAGGTTTCGGCGCTACAACCGGCATCGGCGCAGGGGCTTTTTCCAGGAAGACTTTTTCCAGGAACCCGGCCAGCTCGCTGCCCTGGGCAAGGGCATCGGCTGTGGTGGCAAAACCGCAGCCACCCGCCTTGGCAATGGCCTCCATTGCCGCCTTGCCATCCGGTTCATTGCCAATCAGCACCGTGTAAATGCAGACCCGGTCGCCATAGACCTTTTTCAGCTCCTCAGCGGCCTGTACCGGACTGGCCTTCTCGGTATTCATCCCATCGCTGAGCACGATCACGGCAATACGGCCCTTGCTGTTCTTCAGATCCTCAATGCCGTTAGTGAGAGGCAACGCCAACGGGGTGAGGCCGTCCGCACTGCCAGCCTTGACCGCCGCGGCAAATTTTGCGGAGTCATGGGGCTGCATCCCGTAAACAAGCACACTGCCTCCCCTCTTCGGACCGAACACCGTCAGGCCGGTATTCAGTTTCAGGCCGGAGATGGCGGCATTCATGCGCTGCAACAAATTCTGGGCGATGCTGAATTTCTGATTCCCCTGATAGCTTTGGTCCATGGTCGAAGACGCATCCAGCATAAACAGGGCGTTATCAACCTTCTGCACATAACCCTGCTTCAGTTTGGCGGAAAGATCACCGGCATCATGGGGCAGATTCGCCTGCTTCGCCGCACAGGCCGTTAGTAGACCAACACATATCAGACACAACAAAACTCTCCATTTTCGCATAATCGACCTCCTTGGTTTAGTTATAAGCTTAGTAATTGCTCAGGTTCTTTTGTCTGCCAGACTGGAGCCTTTCAGAGGAAAACCATCTGTAGTTAAGGGCAAAACGAACCTTATCAGTTGTTTTCAGTTATTGATAAAATCAACAACTACAGACTACCTACCTGGGTAGTTACCCATATTTTTTATTATCTCTTAATCATGACCGAAACAGCAACAAAAAAAACAGCCTCACTCCCCGCACCACTTTCGGGCATTCTGGAACATCCTGAGCCAGGGCGAGACCTCAAGCTGCTTCATCTCCTCGGGCAGCCAGTGGCATTGCCATGGCAAAAAGGCCCGTTCCGGGTGCGGCATCATGGCGAGATGGCGGCCATCGGGCGAGCAGAGACCAGTGAGGCCGCCGGGCGAGCCGTTGGGGTTAAAGGGATAGGCCTCGGTGGGCCGGCCGGCATCGTCCACATAGGCCAGGGTGGCAAGGTTGCCGGCCAGCACCTGCGCCTTGACGACCGGGTCTGGGAAATGAAGAAAGCCTTCGCCGTGATCCACGTGGATGCCGAAGGTCAGATTCTCCATGCCCGCAAGCATCATAGCCGGGCTTTTCAGCACCTTGACCGTGACCCACCGCGACTCGAAACGTCCTGAGCGATTGTGGATAAAGCGCGGCTGCTGCTGGGCCGGTAATCCCTGCCAGGGCACCAGCCCCAGCAGGCCAAAAAGCTGGCAACCGTTGCAGATTCCCAGGGTGAAGGTATCGGGCCGGTCGTAAAATGCCTGAAACATAATCTTGAGCCGTTCGTTAAAAAGGATGGTAGCGGCCCAGCCCTTGGCGGACTCTGGCACGTCGGCGTAGGAAAAGCCCCCCACCGCGGCCAGCCCCCGAAAGCCGTCCAAGGTTATGCGGCCAGCCAGCAGGTCGGTCATGGTCACGTCCCAGGGCTCAAACCCGGCGGCATAAAAGGCCGAGGTCATCTCCCGGTCGGAGTTGGAGCCCTCGTCGCGCAGGATGGCCACCTTGGGTTTGCTGCTCCTGACCAGCACTTCGAGCGCGGTTTTTTCCGGGGTGAAGCTCAGGCGGTAGGTCGGCCCCAACCGGTCATAGCTGTTTTTCTTCTCCTCCTCGGCGCAGGCAGGCTTGAGCTGGAGCCGTTCCAGCTGGTAGCTGGTCTCCTCCCACCACTGCCGCAAAAGGCGCATGTCTTCGGCCAGCACCGTTTCGCCTTTGTAGCTGATCCGGATCTCCTTGGCCGGGGTGGTTTTACCGAGCAGCATACAGTCCACTCCATAGCCGGCAAGAACCTCCCGCACCTGCTCTTCCTGGCCGCCCCCGCATTCCAGCACCAAGCCCAGCTCTTCGCTGAACAACGCCTCGATGGCGGTAGCCGTGCCGGTCAGAGCCAGATCCAGGCCGCAGTTGCCGGCAAAGGCCATCTCCAGAACAGTAGTGATCAATCCGCCGTCGCTACGGTCGTGGCCGGCGGAGATCATACCTTTGTCGATCAAATCCTGCACCGCGCAAAAACCATTTTTCACCAGGGCCGGATTATCCATGTCCGGCGACTCGTTCCCGAGCTGGCCCAGGGTTTGGGCTAGGGCCGTGCCGCCAAGCCGGTTTTTGCCCCCACCCAGATCCACGAAGAGCAGAGTGCTGCCGGGCTGCTTGATGTCCGGGCTCACCACCTTACCGATATCCGGCACCGCGCCGTAGACCGAGATCACCAGCTCCCGGGGCGACTTGACCGTTTCGCTGCCCACCTTGGTGGCCATGGAGAGGCTGTCCTTGCCGCCGTCCACGGCAATGCCCACCGCAATCATAGCCTCGCGCATGGCCAGGGCCGCGTCGTACATGGCCGCGCCCTCGCCGGTAAGCTTGGGTGCCCACATCCAGTTAGCCGAACATTTGACCTGCGTAAGCTCAACCACCTTGGCCCAAACCAGATTAGTCAGGGCCTCACCCACCGCCATCCGCGCCCCGGCCGCCGGGTCAACCAGCATCTTGATCGGCTGCTCGCCGATGGCCGTGGCTACCCCGGAACGGGCAAAATGGCTCTGGGCCAGCACGGCCACATCGCTCACCGGCAACTGCAAGGGGCCGCAGCATTGCTGCCGCACGATCAGGCCGGTCACGGCCCGATCCACCTTGTTGGTGAGAAAACGCTTGGAGCCAACGGAAACCAAGCGCAGGACATTGTGCAGCGCCTCCTTTACCGTGAGATCCTGCACCGCCAGAGGCTTGAAATCCGGCAGGCGACGATTGTCGCTGAATGTTTTGATCGGCACATTGCCCAGCAATTCGTTTAGTTCGATATCCACCGGGGTCGAGCCATCGAGGTTGTCATGCACCACAAAGCGCAGATCGCCGGTCACCTCGCCCAGCACCTCGCAGGCCACCTTTTCCCGTTCGCAGATACCCTGGAATCTGGCGATATTTTCGGGCCGGATCAAAAAACCGTTGCGCTCCTGATACTCGGCCACGTAAATCTCCAGCACGCTCATGGTGGGGTCTCCCACCCGGATGTTGCGGATCTCGATACGGCCGCCGGATTTCTCCACCAGCTCTTTTAAAACATTGGCCGGGCCGCCCGCGCCCTGGTCGTGAATCACGTCGATCAAAGTCTTGTCGCCCATCTCGTTGCAGGCCCGGATCACCCGGTTCATCTTCTGCTCCATCTCGGCATCGCCGCGCTGGACCGCATCGAAGTCAAGCTCGGAAACATTCTCGCCCTGGAGCATGCTGGAAGCGGCGCCGCCGCCAAACCCTACCCGGTAGGCCGGACCGCCCACCTGGACGATGAGCATGCCTTTTTCTTCCTTGGCCTTGGCGGTGTGCCTGGCATCGATCTGGCCCACCCCGGCGGTGAACATGATCGGCTTTAAAAAGCCCCAGCGTTCGCCATCGGCAAGACGCAGGTCAAAGGAGCGGGTGAATCCCAAAATCAGGGGCTCGCCGAATTTGTTGCCGTAGTCCGAGGCGCCGTTGCTGGCCTCGATCTCAATGGTCAGGGCCGAAGCCAGGTTATCCGGGCAGGGGTAGTGCTTTTCCCAGGGCAGCTCGTAGCCGGGGATGTGGAGATTGGCCACACAGTAGCCGGCGGTCCCGGCCATGACAAAGCCGCCCTTGCCGGTGCCCTGCACGTCGCGGATCCTCCCGCCGGTCCCGGTCTCGGCGCCGGGAAACGGGGCGACCCCGGTGGGGAAGTTATGGGTCTCGGCGGTGAGCAGCACATGGTAGACCACCTCTTGGGGGGAAAGGGGGCACGGCTCGCCCGGCGTTTCCGGCAGCAAGGTGCTAAGCCGGTGCCCCGCCACGGCGCTGGAATTGTCCTTAAAAGCGATGACGCTGCCCTTGGGCTGGGCGGTAAGGGTGTCGGTGACCAGCTTAAAGAGGTTTTCCTTCTGCTCCACGCCGTCGATGATCTGCCTCCCCCGGAAAAAGCCGTGCCGGGAATGTTCGGAATTGGCGTTGTTGAGATCCATGATCTCGACGATGGTGGGGTTACGCTTGTGTTTGGTGACAAAATAGTCGTAGTAAAAATTGCGGTCCCATTCGTCCATGGAGATGCCGGGGATGGCCAGCAGCCCGTCCGGCCCCTGGCCGATAAGATCGATCTCGTACACCGGCTCCGGACTGACCCCGGTTGCAAAGGTGGTGAGGGGCGCCAGATATTGGCATTCGGTCATCCGGTCGTGGTTGGCCGCGACAAAGGCAGGGCGATCCTCGCCCGCCTCCACCAGAAAGCGACGGGAGCGTTCCACCCTGGTCACCATGTCCAAGCCGATAGCCCGGCAGATCGAGACCAGGTTCGACGACCAGGCAGTGGCGAAATTGAGCCGCGGCCCCAGCTCCACCACCCGTTCACCGGCAAGATGGGGGGTGTCGGCGACCGTTTCGGCCAGGAACCCGTCCGCCAGCACCAGCCGCAGCCTCTCCAGCTCGGGGTTGCCAAGGGGGGTAGCGCTTTCGATATTGAAACAGTATTCACGGCGGCCATCAATGGCGCGGTACAACTGGCGGACTGTCGTTCCCATGGTCTTATCCTAAAAAATGTATGCGCGGGGCGAAGAAAACAAATAAACTCTTAACCTATCATTAAATCAGACTTTTTTCTTCAGGAAATTGCGTTGCCCGGACAAAAATAGCTTTTTGCCCTGCAGGCCTTTCACCTTGCGCCATTCCCCTTGCCCATTTATGATACGGCCATGAAACAGCACCAGGAAAACAGCCCCCTTTCTTTTACCGGAATCATCGGTCAGGACAAGGCAAAAAAACTGCTGCGCCGCGCCGTGGCTCAAGACCGGCTGGCCCACGCCTTTCTCTTCAAGGGCCCCATGGGGGTAGGCAAAAAGACCCTGGCCCGCACCTTTGCCACCGCCCTCAACTGTCATAACCCCCAGGACCACGAACCCTGCGGCCAATGCCCATCCTGCCGCAAGTTTACTGCCGGCAGCCACCCGGACTTCATCGTCATCGAGCCGGAAGGCGCGGCCATCAAGATCAACCAGGTTCGCGAACTTAAAAAGACCCTGGCCTTCCCCCCTTTTGAGGCAAAAATGCGGGTGGCGCTGCTCTGCGATATTCAAACCATGCGGCGGGAAGCGGCCAACAGCCTGCTCAAGATTCTGGAAGAACCGCCCGCCCAGACCATGCTGATTCTCACCGGTGACGAGGCGGGCGGGATTCTGCCCACCATCCTCTCCCGCTGCCAGACCGTGCCTTTTTTTCCCCTTCCCAAAATGGAGGTGGCGAACATCCTGACCCGGGAGACGGGCATGGCCCAGGAAAGCGCGGCCACCCTGGCGGCCATGGCCGAAGGCAGCCTGGGGCGCGCCAAATTGCTTCTGGCCAAGGATCTGCTGGGATTACGCCGGGAGATTATTGAGCACCTGCTCCACCTTGAACCGGACAGCCCGGCAGCGATCCAAGCCCTAGGGGAACTCGCCGAAACAGCGGCCAAGCTCAAGGAAGACTTGAGCGAACTCCTGGAACTGCTCACCACCTGGCTCCATGATCTTCTCCTTTTCGGTCATGGCGCCCCAGGTTCGATCATCAACCATGATCTCAGCCCTACTTTCCCGGCCGCCTGCCGCCGCTGGTCCGGCGGCCAGCTCTCCGAGAGGCTGCACCTGTTGGACACGGCCCGAAAACAACTGGCCCGCAACTGCAACCCCACCGCCGTGTGCGAAGTGCTTTTCTTTGGCCTTCTTTAATGGTATGATCGCCTTTTGTAAATGTTCAGCAGCACCGCAGCTGCTTTGTCATCGGCTTGGCTCGTGTGCACCAGCACACTTCACAGGCCTCTTCCGCGCATCTGTGGCACTGCTGAACATTTACAATCCATGAATATTACTATTTTGCAGCCTGCGGGCTGTTTGAGCGCAATACATGAACGAAACTCCGGAAACACCCCCTGAAGAGCTGGGGCATGATGACCAGCACAATGAGCCGGAAACCTGCTATACCATCCAGTTTCGGCCGGGAGACCAGATTTTTTCCGCCGTCTCCCGCATCCAGAATCTCAAAATCGGGGAGCTGGTCATGGTCCAGACCGAACACGGCCTGGAACCAGCCACCGTCCACGCCCGAGCCCTGCCCTGCCCTGGACAGACCGCACCGGAAAAGTTGGGCAGTCACCTGATCGTCAGGCGGGGAACCAGGGACGAAACAGAAAAATTCGACCGCCTTCTGGAACGCGAACAGGAGGCTTCTGCCGTCTGTACCCGTTTCATCGCCGTCCATGGCTTGCCCATGAAGCTTCTTAAGGTGGAGCGATTTTTAAACGGCAGCAAAATCATCTTCTATTTCACCGCCGACACCAGGGTTGATTTTCGCGAGCTGGTCAAGGATCTGGTTCAGGAATTCCGTACCAGGGTGGAAATCCGCCAGGTCGGGGTCCGTCACGAAACCAAGATGATCGGCGGCCTGGGGTGCTGCGGCCGGGAGCTCTGCTGCTCCTCGTATCTCAAAAACTTTGCCCCGGTTTCCATCAAGATGGCCAAGGAACAGGGGTTGCCGCTCAACCCGGCCAAGATCTCCGGGATCTGCAACCGGCTGCTCTGCTGCCTCACCTATGAGTACGACACCTACCACGCCATGCGCAAGACTATGCCCAAACCGGGCAAGGCCATCACCATAGGCGAAAAAAATTACAAGATCGTCAAGGTAAACCCCCTGGAGGAAACTATCGAGGTCTCCTGGGTGGACGGTCATGAAAGGAATATCATCCTCACCAAGGAAGAATGGAGCCAGGCCAGGGCGACGCAACCCGCCCCAGGGCAGTCCCCCTTGCCCCAGGTCCAGCCTCAACCCGTTGCCCCGGAGGCACAAGCCCCACCGCGAAGAAAAAAATCCAGACCTCCCAGGGGAGCCAAAGGGACGGACCAATGACCGCCTATTACCTCACCACTCCGATTTTTTACGTCAACGCCCAGCCCCATCTGGGCCATGCCTATTCCGCCGTGGTGGCGGATGCCGTCTGCCGCTACCAACGGCTGCTGGGCAAGGATGTCCGCTTCCAGACCGGCACCGACGAACACGGCGACAAGATCGTCCATGCCGCCGCGGAAGCCAGGATCTCCGTGCAGGAGTATGTGGCCAAGATCAGCGCCATGTTCAGGGGTGCCTGGCCGTTGCTCTCCATTGCGCCGGACAATTTTGTCCGCACCACCGATCCGGCCCACATGGCCGTGGTGCAGGCTATTCTCCAGCAGGTTTACGATCAGGGCGACATCTATTTCAGTGAGTACACCGGCCTCTACTGCAAGGGCTGCGAGCGCTTCCTCACCGAAAAGGAGCTGGTGGACAACAAGTGCCCGGATCACCTCAGCGAACCGGAGCGGATCAGCGAGCAGAATTATTTTTTCCGGATGAGCAAGTATCAGGAGTGGCTGATTGACCATATCACCAGCCATCCGGAGTTCATCACCCCGGAGCGCTACCGAAACGAGGTGCTTTCCTTCCTCAAGGATCCCCTGGAGGATCTCTGCATCTCCCGGCCCACCACCAGGCTTACCTGGGGCATCCCCCTGCCCTTTGACCACCGTTTTGTCACCTACGTCTGGTTCGACGCCCTGATCAACTACCTTTCCGGCCTGGGCTACCCGGCGGGCCCGGACTTTGCCCGCTACTGGCCGGCGGCCGAGCATCTCATCGCCAAGGATATTCTCAAGCCCCACGCCATCTACTGGCCAACCATGCTGAAAGCCATAGGGCTTGCACCTTACCGGCGGCTGCATGTGCATGGCTACTGGAACATGAACGAGACCAAGATGTCCAAGAGCCTGGGCAACGTGGTGCGGCCCGGTGAGCTGGTGACGGAATTCGGCGCGGACTCGGTGCGCTACTTCCTGCTCCGCGAGATGTCTTTCGGCCTGGACGCCGGCTTTTCCCCGGAAGCTCTGGTGGCCCGGCACAACTCCGACCTGACCAACGACCTGGGCAACCTCTTTTCCCGCTCGCTGACCATGGTGAAAAACTTCGCGCAAAGCACGGTGCCGCAGCCTGGCGTGCCCTCGCCCCAGGACCGCGAGCTGGCCGAAGCGGCCCTGGCCATGCTGGCCCAGTACCGCGAGCAGATGGACCATTTCGCCTTCCACCGGGCTCTGGCCGCGGTGTGGGAGGTAATCAGCCGGGCCAACAAATACATCGTCAGCACCCAGCCCTGGGAACTGGCCAAGGATCCGCAGCAGGCAGACCGGCTGGACACGGTGCTCTATACCCTGCTGGAAACGCTCAGGCTCATCACCCTGACCCTAAGCCCAATCATGCCGGAAACCGCCGCCAGGATGGCCGAGGCCCTGGGCGTGGCAGGCGAGATGAACCTGAACGACTGCGTGGTCTGGGGCCGACTCGCGCCGGGGGATGCCATCACCCCCGGCGCGCAGCTTTTCCCCAGGCTGCAACGGCAAGAAAAAGAGCAACCCCAACCACCGAAGAACAAAGCCATGAAAGAACCCGTCACGGAAAAATCTCCCAGCCCGGAGGCTGCACCGGAAGCCGAGGGGCTTGTCACCTTCGATGCCTTCCAGAAACTGGAATTGCGGGTGGCGGAAATCATCGGGGCCGAAAAGATCGCTAAATCCGACCGCCTCCTTAAACTGACGGTCAAGGCCCCGGAGGAACGCACCATTGTCGCTGGTATTGCCCAGCATTACCAGCCGGAAGAGCTGATTGGCCGCCAAGTGATCATTGTCGCCAATCTCAAACCGGCCAAATTAATGGGCGTTGCCTCGCACGGCATGGTGCTGGCCGCCAAAGACGGCGACCGGCTGGTACTATCCGCCGTTTCCGGGCCGGTCGCTCCCGGCAGCAGGGTGGCATGAACCGAAAGGCCCCCTCGGATACTGCCCTGCTCTATCGCGACCTCGAGAAACAGGCGGGCCGCCATCCGGTCCGCGCTCTCATGCTCCCCGGCAAGGGAGCTGAGCCTCTGGGTCTGTTACTGATCGGTAACACCGTTTCCGGGGCGGAGGTGGCCTCGGCGCTGGCCGCCCTGCGCTTTCCAGACCAGCCCCGCCCGGCCTCGCCCGGCCAAACTGAGGAAAAACTACCGGGCCAGCCCTGGTTCCGCCGGCAACTGGCAGTGGAAATGGACCGGGTTCAACAGAGCAAACTGCCCTGCTCCCTTCTCCTGATCACCCTGTCCGGGCAGGGCGCCACCAGCGCCTTGGCGGAACCGATGGCGGCAGCGCTGGCGCCCTGCCTGCATTCTGGGGATCTGCTCGCCGGCTTTCAAGAAAACGGCCTGTCCCTGATCATGCCGGGCTCTGCGGTGGGCAAGGCGAGAAGACGGGCGGAGGAGATGCGCACCGCTCTGCGCAATGCCGCTTTCCTCAAGGGTACCACCGGGGTTACCCCCAGCCTGGCTATGGGAATTGCCGTCTGTCATGCCTACGAGACCATCCCGGCGGAGCGGTTTCTGGCCCTGGCAGAGGCAGAGCTGGTCCGCGCCGCCCAGATGGGCGGCGATGCCATCTGCCAAAAAGCCGCAGCCCACGCCGAGGATTCCTGCCAGGTAACGGTGGAGGAACGAGCCCAGCTCTGGATGCAACCCCGCGGCAAGACCTCGCGGGCGGCGGAAATGGCGGCGTAATTTGTTGCTTATTAAAACGGACTTCCCCTTGAGACGTCCGTCCCCATTATAACCTGTGCTTTCCGACCCCTTTTGCTACGGCTACCTGAGCCGTTTTGACTATACAAAATGACTGAATTATTTTTTATACCCAAAGGGCATAAGTTTCGTTTGAGCAGACAAGCTGCTCAACTCAGCTTTAACAACGGTTTACAGCTTTTTGCAGAGGAAAATCGTCCATGACCGCGAAAACCAAGCGCTCTCCGAAAATCATCTGTATCAGTAGCGGCAAAGGCGGGGTAGGCAAAACCTCCTTTTCGGTGAACGTGGCCACTGCTCTTTCCCAAAAAGGCAAGGCCGTCCTTCTCATCGACGGAGACCTGGGGCTGGCCAACGTCGATGTGGTGCTGGGGCTCAACGTCCGCCATACCATTCGGGAAACCATTGAAGAGGGCCGCGATCTGGCCAGCTCTCTGGTGGAGATCAACCCAAGGTTTCAGGTTCTGCCGGCCAGTTCTGGCGTGCCGGAGATGGCCAACCTCTCCTACGAGGAACAGGCTCTTCTCACCAGCAGCCTGGAAGAGATCATCGACCGCTTCGATTATGTCCTCATCGACACGGCGGCCGGGATCGGCGATTCGGTCCTCTGGTTCAACACCTGGAGCCAGATGAATATCGTCATCCTGACCCCGGATCCGACCTCGCTCACCGATGCCTACGCCCTGATCAAGGTTCTCCATTCGCGCCACGACAGAAAGCACTTCCACCTGCTGATAAACAGTGTACAATCCAAAAAAGAAGGCCAGGATGTCTTTGCCAATATGAGCATGGTTCTCCAGCGTTTCCTGAAGATTACCCCCCTGGCTCTGGGCGCCATGCCCCAGGACAAAAACGTCTCCATGGCCATCCGCCGGCAGAAGCCTTTTTTGCTCGGTGCGCCGGAGAGCAAGGCCAGCCAGGAGATCATCGCCGTGGCTGACCGCCTTATCGCCCTGTAACCTGCCCCGTAATTTTGCGCGGTGGCGCATGATTACGGTTATACCCAAAGGGCATAAGTTTCGTTTGAGCAGGCAGGCTGCTCAACTCAGCTTTAATTTTTTACTCAACAAAGAGGCTTGTCATGTTTGTCATCGGTAATTTTTTAGGCGCCCTGGCCACCCTGGTAGACTTCGCCTTAAGCGCCTACATGTGGGTCATCATCGGCAGGGCCGTCATTTCCTGGGTAAACGCCGACCCCTACAATCCCATTGTCCGTTTTCTCTACGAAGTCACCGAACCGGTCCTTTCCCGCCTCCGCAGAATAGTACCGATCTTTGGCGGCGGCCTCGACCTTTCCCCCATGCTTCTTATTCTTGCCTTGATTTTTTTGCGGAGCTTTCTGGTCCCCACCTTGCTTGAGCTGGCCAAAAGCGTGGGCTGAACCTACCCGTAAAGTAAACCAGTACCCACAAGGAGCAAAGACATGATACTTACAGCGCAAGACATCCAATCCAAACAATTCCATGTCCGTTTTCGCGGCTTCGATGTTGAAGAGGTGGACGATTTTCTGGAAAAAATAGCCACACTTATTCAGTCGTTTTCCGAAGAAAACCAGACGCTCAAAGGCCGTCTGGAAACCATGGAGAAGGAGCTGGCCACCTACCATAACCAGCAGAAATCTTTCCAGAACGCCATCATTGCCGCCCAGAATGTCGCCGATGCGATGAAGGAAAAAAGCAGACAAGAGGCTGAAAACATCGTGGCCGAGGCTCAGGAAGAAGCGCGCCTGCGCCGGAATGACGCCGAGCTGGAAATTGCCGAGCTGAAAAGAAAAATCGGCGAATTGAAATCACTGCGGGAACAAGCCCGGCATGATCTGCGCCAGCAGCTGGAATCTTACCTGCACATGCTGGAAACGGAACCCGCCGACAATGCGCGGGCCGTGGAGCATTTCAATCTCCCGACCCGACCGCAGCCACCCGAACCCGACGACAGCCGGAAGGCTGCCCCCCAAACCAGCCCCAACGCCGAGGCGGAACCGGCAAGGCAACGACCGGACAATCATCCGGCATCCTCCGAGGAAGAAGACTTCGCCGATCTCTACGTCAAGATCGACATTCCGGCCAGCGGCCCTGCAAGCGTGGCCAGAGAAGCGGATCACGAATTTAAGCCCCGGGACATTGATCTGCCCCCATCATTTGACGCCAGCAAAGAGCTGCTGGTCATGGATGAGGACGAGTACGACCATGAAAAGCATGGTCTCCCAGACCTTGAGGGCGACATGGTCTTCAACCTTGAAGATCCCCTGGACCTGCACGAACCGGCGGTTTCTTTCAGCGAAAACCTTGAGGAGGCCAAGAAAAAAAAGGGGGCTCATTTCAACCCGGATGAATCACCCCTGTGACCTTTCTCCGTGAGCATGCTGACGGCGCTTCGGTCAGCCTGCTAATCCATGTACAGCCAAAAGCATCCCGCACCCGCCTCGCCGGGCTGCACGGCGGGACGCTCAAGCTCTGCATCACCTCGCCCCCGGTGGATGGCAAGGCAAACGCCGCGGTCACCGAGTTTTTCGCCAAACTCTTCAAGATCCCCAAGGCAGCCGTGACCATTGCCAGCGGCGAAACCAGCCGCGACAAACGCCTTATTCTCGCAGGAATCACGGTGGCGCAAGCCGAGGCGGTACTGCACCCTCTCCTTGCGCCATAGCCGTCGCGTATCCCGTATACGTAAGCCTGGCAGATCGCCCGAAGATGGGTGTTCCAGAACGATTACCTTTTATTTGCCGCCCTTTTCGGCTACACTGGGGACATCCGATAGCCCTTGATCCAGACATATGCGGCGCGCAAACCATGAATCCTTTCAAGATCGGCATCCTGTCCGATACACATCTTACCCGACCCACCGAGACTTTCAAAAAGATCGTGGCGGCCTGCTTTCATGACACGGAGATGATCATCCATGCCGGAGACCTCACCGATCCGGCCATCCTTGCGGTATTCCCCGGCAAAGAGGTGCACGCGGTGCACGGCAATATGTGCTCGGCCCTGGCCTGCCAGCACCTGCCGACCCATAAGCAAATCAAGGTGGGCGGCTTCACCATCGGCCTGATCCATCGGGCAGGCAACACCTATGATTTCGAGCAACATCTCATTGAGATTTTCCCGGAGGCGGATTGCATTGTCTACGGCCACACCCACCGGCCGGTCTGCCACCGTCTTGGCGGAGTTCTCTACATCAACCCAGGCAGTTTCACCGGCACGGGCCATGCCGGGACCGGTGGCACCTTCGCCATTCTTGAGGTCGGAGAAACCCTGCAAGGCCGGATTTATCAAATCCAGGCCAAGGGCCGCAGCGAAATGACGGAACAAAAGTGAAAAGCACAATTAATTCATTAACAGGCCCTAAAATCACCCCCATGATGCAGCAGTATCTGGAGATCAAGGCCCAGCATCATGACGCCATTCTTTTTTACCGGCTGGGCGATTTTTACGAGATGTTCTTTGATGATGCCGTAACCGCCTCCAAGATCCTGGGCATCACCCTCACCTCCCGGAACAGCAAGGATGATGAAAACAGGGTGCCGCTCTGCGGCATCCCGTACCACGCGGTTTCTTCTTATCTGGCCAAGATGATCAAGGCGGGGTTCAAGGTGGCGATCTGCGAGCAGGTGGAAGATCCCAAAGAGGCCAAGGGCGTGGTCCGACGCGAGGTGGTGCGGGTGGTTACGCCGGGCCTTATCACCGACGAACAGCTCCTCGACGACAAGGACAACCGTTACCTGGCCGCCATCTGCCAGAAGGGCAAAGCCTGGGGCTTAAGCCTGCTCGATCTCTCCACCGGTGAGTTTCTGGTGAGCGAGCGGGCAGATCTCCCTGCGCTTCTGGATGAGCTAGGCCGCCTGGTCCCCTCGGAAATCCTCCTGCCCGACGAGGTCGGAGAAGATTCATCCCTGGCGGACGAACTGCAGGTCTTTCTGCCGCAAAGCTGCCTGACCAAACGTCCTGCCGCAGGTTTTCATCCGGAGACAGCGCGGCAGCGGCTGCAGGAGCATTTCCGGGTGGCCAACCTGGCTGGGTTCGGCTGCGAGGAGCTCAAGGCGGGGATCGGTGCAGCAGGCGGTCTGCTTCTCTACCTGCAGGAAACCCAGAAGACCGCCCTGGACCATATCGAGCGGCTCACCCCCATCGAATTCGACCATATCCTGCTCATGGACGAGTCTTCCCGGCGCAACCTGGAACTTACCCAGACCCTCAGCGGCGGTGCCCGGGAGGGTTCGCTGCTCGAGACTCTCGATCTGTGCGCAACTCCCATGGGGGCGCGGCTGCTCAAGAAAAACCTCTTGTTTCCCTTGCAGGAGGTCAAGGCCATCCGCCACCGGCTGGACACGGTGGAGCAGCTCTGCCTCGCCCCCCGGTTGCGGGAGGAGCTTCGCCGGCTGCTGGCCAAGGTCTATGACCTGGAGCGCCTCAACGGCCGGGTAGTGCTGGGCACGGCCAATGCCCGCGACCTCACGGCCCTCAAGGGCTCCCTGGCCCAGCTGCCCCAGCTAAAGGAAAAACTGGCCGGGGCCCATGGCCTGCTGGCCGACCTCGGTGCCCATCTGGACGAGCTGGCCGAGCTTTGCACCCTGCTGGAGGCGGGGATCCGCGAAGACGCCCCGGTGACCCTGCGGGAAGGCAACCTGATCAAGCCCGGCTACCACGAGGAGCTTGATGAGCTGGTAAGCCTGCTGCGCGACGGCAAGGCCCTGATCCTAGACCTGGAGGCCCGCGAGCGGGCGCGCACCGGCATCGGGAACCTAAAGGTTGGCTTCAACAAGATCTTCGGCTACTATCTCGAGATCAGCCGCGGCCAGCTTGCCCATGTGCCCGAAGACTTCATCCGCAAGCAAACCCTGGTCAACGCCGAACGCTTTATCACCGAGGAACTCAAGGAGTTCGAGGAAAAGGTGACCGGTGCCCAGGATAAAAGACTGGCGCTGGAATACCGTCTCTTTGCCGAGATCCGGGCCACGGCGGCCGAGGTCTCCCCCCGGATCCTCCATACCGCCGGATACCTGGCCCGGATCGATTTTTTCTGCTGCCTGGCCGAGGCGGCCCAAAAATACCGCTACATTAAACCGGTAATTACCGACGGTGACTCAATCATCATCCGGGAGGGCCGCCATCCCGTGATCGAACGCGCCCTGCCGCCGGGCCGCTTTGTGCCCAACGATATCCATCTTGATCAGGAGGACGAAGAGGTCCTGATCATCACCGGCCCCAACATGGCCGGCAAATCAACGGTGCTGCGGCAGACCGCACTCATCACCCTCATGGCCCAGATGGGCAGCTTCGTCCCTGCCGCAGCAGCGGAAATAGGGGTGGTGGACCGTATCTTCACCAGAGTCGGGGCCTCGGACAACCTGCGCCGCGGTCAATCAACCTTCATGGTGGAGATGAACGAAACCGCTAATATCCTTAACAACGCCACCGAACGAAGCCTGGTTATCCTCGATGAGATCGGCCGCGGCACCTCAACCTTTGACGGTCTCTCCATTGCCTGGGCCGTGGCCGAGGAGCTGGTCAACAAAAACGGGCGGGGCGTCAAAACCATCTTCGCCACCCATTACCATGAGCTGACCGAGCTGGCCGCCACCAACACCCGGGTCAAAAACTACAACATTGCGGTACGGGAATGGAACGATACCATAATCTTTCTCCACAAACTGCTGCCTGGGGGGACCAACCGCAGCTACGGCATCCAGGTGGCCGCCCTGGCCGGGGTTCCGGCCAGAGTAGTTGCCAGGGCCAAGGAATTATTGCATAATATCGAACAGGGCGAATTCAACCGTCAGGGCGAACCACGCATCGCCACCTCGCCAGGGAAAGGGAAATCCCCGCATCCCGGCCAGCTCTCCCTTTTCGGCGGAGAGGCGTCGCCGGCGGCGCGCCGATTGCGGGAGATAAATCCCGACAGCTTGTCGCCCCGCGAGGCCCTGGATCTGCTTTATGAGCTCAAAAGGCTGGCCGATGAGTAGCTCTGTCCAGCAGCGAAACTTCGTTGCTGGACAGAGCTACTCTAATGTGGAATAAGATGAGACTATTGCAAAAGTTCAAATTTCTGCTCTTGCTTCCCATGCTGTGCCTGTTCTGTTCTTCGGCCTGGGCAGGGCGGAATCAGGCGCAGGACGACATCGCCAAACAGTACAGGCAGGCCAGAGCCTATTACCAGAATTTGGCCTCCCGCGACAAGGGGGGCCAGGATAGAAACAGCTGGCTCACCTCTGCCAACACCTTCCGCAGCATATACAAGGCCGCGCCCGACCACCCGGCTGCCCCCAAATCCCTGTTCATGCTGGGCAAGATTTATCAGACCATGTTCCAGCAGAGTGGCAAGGGTCAGGATCTTGACCAGGCCATTGCTTCATACGAAGAGCTGAGCGCCAGGTATCCGGGAAATTTCCTGACCGATGACGCCTTTTTTATTCTGGGCTCCATCTATCTTGCCAACAAAAATGATCCGGACAAGGCGGCCAGGGCCTATACAAAAATCATCGCCATTTATCCTGAAGGCGATATGACCGTCGCGGCTGAAGCACAACTGTTGCGGATCAAGCAGGAAAAAGTAACCCTCGGCCCGATCCAGGCAAAGGAAGGAGAAAGATGCCTTCCACCGTTGTCTGCCGACGAACCGCCGCCCCAAAAATCAGCCGCAGGAAAAGCCGGTCCGGCCATGGTGCTGCCCATCCGTCACTGGTCAAACAACCACTACACCCGCCTGGTTGTTGAGACCACCACTCCGGTAACTTTCAAACACCAGATGCTCAGCGGGGACAAAACTTCCCCGCAGAAGATTTATCTTGACCTGCGCAACAGCCGGCTCAGCCCGGAAACCGGCAAAACCATGACCGTTGAGGATGGCCTGTTGCATCGAATCAGAAGCGCCCAGTTCGACCCAAGAACAGTGCGCGTTGTCCTGGACACTCAGCTCAGCATCTCTGACTACAAGGTCTTTACTTTGACGGATCCTTTCCGGGTGGTTATCGATGTGCTACACCCTGCCACCGCTGACAAGGCGAAAAAACCCAGCAAAGAAGGCCGCCCCTCGGCCCAGACGAAAACCTTGGAGACGCGGCCAGTTGGCCATGGTCTTAAAAGAATTGTCATCGATCCTGGCCACGGCGGCAAAGATCCCGGCACTTGCAGCCCAAGCGGTCTTAAGGAAAAAGACATCGTCCTGGAGGTGGCCCTCATGGTTGCCAAGGTACTCAGGGAAAAACCCGGCTACGAGGTTATTCTTACCCGTGACCACGATGTCTTTATCTCCCTGGAAGAACGAACCGCCATAGCCAATGCCAGGGAAGCAGACCTGTTCCTTTCCATCCATGTAAATGCCGCCCCCAACCATGAAGCCAGGGGGATCGAAACCTATGTCCTTGACCTGACCAATAGCAAGGACGCCATGCGCCTGGCAGCAATGGAAAACGCCACCTCCGCCAAGCAGACCAGCGATCTGCAATCCATCCTCCTGGATCTCATGCAGAATTCAAAAATAAACGAATCTCTGAAGCTGGCCGGACTGGTCCAGGAAAAAATGGTCAGCGGCCTGAACCATAAATTCAACGATATCGGCAACCTTGGGGTAAAGAAGGCGCCTTTCCTGGTGCTTATCGGCGCCCAGATGCCTGCCATCCTCACCGAAATCGCTTTTTTGAGCAATCCGGAAGAGGCAAAGCGGCTCAACAATGAGGCCTACCTTGCCGAGGTGGCCAATCACTTGGCCGCCGGCGTTGCCCAGTATGTGCAAAGCATGAGCTTGGCCAGCAATCGCAGGCATTGAGGTAACTATCCAGCAGCACCCCATCTTGCGGCGATCGAGCCGTCTCACGTACCCGAGGTACGCTTCGCCGTCCCGCTTATAGCTGAGCTGGCCAGCTTGTCTGCCCTGGCGAAACTTATGCCCTGAGTGTACCGCAACCTGGGGCACTGCTGAATAGTTACGGTTTAGTGGTTTGGGTTATTTCCGGCATTGATTTACGCGGTAAAGAACAAAAAAAGCCCCGCCGTTTTTTGCCTGGCGGGGCTTTTTTTACGATTTTTCCCAAAAAAACTTTTAGGAGCCGTCACTGAATAACTTGCACAGTTTTGCTCAATCCTTTGCGGCTCCTTATGCCGTTTTGGCTATTATGAATGGCGGAGTTATTTTGTTTCAACGGCTTAGTCCAGGGCAAAGGGCTGTCGCCCCTCCCTGAGATCCCTGCCTTCAAGATAGCGGATGATGGATTCGGCGGCCTCCTTGGCCTGATAAACCGCCTTGGCCACGGTCTGGGGGCCCAGCACCGCATCGCCTGCCGCAAAGACCCACTCCTCCGAGGTCTGCATGGTCACCTCATCCACCACATAGGTTCCCCAGCGGCTCAGAGCCAGGTCAAGGCCGGAACCGGCGGTAACGTCCACATCTTGACTGATCGCCGGGATGATGGCATCCGCCTCGAGCATGAAGTTCGAGCCTTCCTTTGGCACCGGCCGGCAGCGCCCCGAGGCGTCACAGGCGCCAAGTTCCATCCGGATACATTCTATCCTGCTTAACCTGCCGTTTTCGCCATGGATCGCCACCGGGGCGGCGAGCATCTCGATGCGCACCCCTTCTTCCTCGAGATGATGAATCTCCGCCTGGGAGGCTGGCATCTCCGCCTTGCTCCGCCGGTAGAGGATGAAGACATTGTCGGAGCCGGTGCGCAGGGCGGTTCGGGCGCAGTCAATGGCCACGTTGCCGCCGCCGACCACCACCACATTTTTCCCGAGATTCAGCGTCTCGCCGACATTGACCTTGCGCAGGTAATCAACCCCGTGTACCACCCCGGCCAGCTCCTCTCCCTCCACACCCAGCTTTCTGCTCAAGTGGGCGCCCAGCCCGAGGAATACCGCCGCGAACCCCTCTTCCCGCAAAGCTCCAAGGGTTTTATCCTTGCCGATGGTCACTCCATGCACCAGGGTAACCCCGCAGTTTTTCAAAGCCTCGCATTCCGCGGCAATAATCTGGCGCGGCAAACGGTACGCCGGGATGCCCACCGCCAGCATGCCGCCGAAAACGGGCAGGCTTTCAAAGATCGTGCACTGGTAGCCCGCATGGGCAAGATAGTAAGCGGCCGACATTCCGGCCGGCCCGGAACCGACGATAGCCACCTTTTTCCCCTTGGGTAGGGTGCAAGGCTGGAGCAGATTTTTGTTATTGGCCACCATCCAGTCGACGATATAGCGCTCGAGCATGCCGATGGCCACCGGTTCGCCCTTTTTCCCTCGGATGCAATATCCTTCACATTGGAATTCATGGGGGCAGACCCGCGAACAGATGGCGGGCAGCGAGTTAGTCTCCCGATCCTTCCAGTAAGCCTCTTCGATCTTGCCTTCCCGCAACAGCCTGATAAACCCCGGGATATCATTGTGGATCGGGCAGCCTTCCCGGCATTTGGGCTTTTTGCACTGCAGGCAGCGCTCCGCCTCACGCTGGGCAGCCTCGGCTTGATAACCGGAAACAACCTCGGCAAAATTTGTGATCCGCCCGGCAACGGGCAATTCCCGGGAAGATTGCCGGGGAATGTTCATTCTTTCTTTTGTATCCATCACTGCCTCCTACCCGGAAGATTGAAAACCATCAGTACAAGTACCGATATTTATCATGATAACGACAGGTTAGATCATATCTTTATATATTAAACTGTTTCCCCTAGCATTTCATGCATATTTTTGGCCAGCCAATTGCTTGCTGGTTGAATTGGCCGTCAATGCTACAGATGGCGCTTGACAATTCTGGAGATATACCACAAGTTGGACCAATACCTTTCAGCAATCAGCATAACTACTCAGCAGTAAAACCATGAACGGACATCCATGAAGGCAGAATTAATCAATCCATTTTTGATCGCCACCAAAAATGTTCTGGCAACAATGGCGCAAACTCGGGCAACTCCGCAAAAACCCCGGTTGAAAGACGGTATCACCTCTTATGGCGAGGTTACCGGCATCATCGGCATGACCTCTGACGAGATCTCCGGCTCCATGATCGTGAGCTTCACGGAAAAATGCATCCTGCAAATTGTCGCCAACATGCTGATGGAAGAGCCCAAGGCAAAAATTGACGATGAGGTGGTTGACGCGGTCGGCGAACTGACCAATATGATCTGCGGCGGCGCCAAGGTACATCTGGCCAGGCTTGAGCACAAATTCAATCTGGCTATCCCCAGCATGGTCGTTGGCGCCGGAGTGGAAATCCCTTATTACTCCAAGGCGCCAACCATTGTCATCCCCTTTGAAACCGAGGCCGGGCCTTTTGTTGTTGAGGCAAATCTCAGCGAACGACGCTGAGCCTTTACCTTCACTTTACCAGACAAAAAAAGCCGCTCGTTACCGAGCGGCTTTTAAAAACTTTTACTTGTCATCTTCTCAGGAAGCCTTGCGTCTCTCGGCAACCTTAAGACGGCTTAAAGCTCTCTGCAAAGCAGCTTCGGCCCGGGTTCGATTAAAATTTTCCTTATGGGCCTGTGCTTCCGCCAGCCGCTTCTCCGCCCGTTCCTTGGCTCGCATCGCACGCTCGACATCAATATCCGTCCCACGCTCTGCCGATTCAACGAGAAAAGTCAGCTTGTTATTAGACACTTCACAAAAACCGCCACTCACCATCAAAACTTCGTCCTGCCCCCCACTCTTGTAGGTCAGAACCCCGGTCTTGATCGTACTCAGGAATGGCGCATGATTGGCAAGAACACCAAACTCGCCGCCGTAGCCGGGAGCGGTGACAATGTCAACCTCCTTGCTCACTACAACCCCTTTGGGAGTTACCACTTCCAACTTTAATTTTTCAGCCATGGGTAATCCTCAAGTCCCCGCCGCCCCCTGCAAGGGGCCGGTGAGTCAGTCAATTCCTTAAGCAGCGGCCTTCTCTTTGTTGGCCTTCTCAACCGCCTCTTCAATGCTGCCGACCATGTAGAAAGCGATCTCGGGCAGCTCGTCGTGCTTGCCTTCCAGGATCTCCTTGAAGCCGCGCACGGTATCGGCAACCTTTACGTACTTGCCGGCCATGCCGGTAAAGGTCTCCGCTACGGTGAAGGGCTGGGAAAGGAAGCGCTGGATCTTGCGGGCGCGGGTAACCAGAGTCTGGTCTTCCTCGGAGAGTTCGTCCATACCGAGAATGGCGATGATGTCCTGAAGGTCTTTGTATTTCTGGAGGCTGGTCTGCACGCCGCGGGCAACCAGGTAATGCTCTTCGCCCAAAACATTGGGATCAAGAATCCGGGAGGTTGAATCCAAGGGATCAACAGCCGGGTAGATGCCGAGCTCGGCGATCTGCCGGGAAAGGACAACGGTTCCGTCCAGATGGGCAAAGGTGGTGGCCGGAGCCGGGTCGGTCAGGTCGTCGGCCGGTACGTAAACGCACTGGACCGCGGTGATCGAACCCTTGTTGGTGGAGGTGATCCGCTCCTGAAGCGCGCCAAGGTCGGTGGCCAGGGTGGGCTGATAACCAACCGCCGAAGGGATACGGCCAAGAAGCGCGGAAACCTCGGCGCCGGCCTGGGTGAAACGGAAGATGTTGTCAACGAAGAAGAGTACATCCTGGCCCTCCTCGTCACGGAAGTACTCCGCAGCAGAGAGGCCGGTCAGGGCCACGCGGGAACGGGCGCCCGGCGGCTCGGTCATCTGGCCGTATACCAGAGCGGCCTTGGGAAGAACGCCGGACTCTTTCATCTCGTGATAAAGATCGTTACCCTCACGGGTCCGCTCGCCAACCCCACAGAATACTGAGATACCGCCGTGATGCATGGCGATGTTGTTTACCATCTCCATCATGATAACGGTCTTGCCGCAGCCGGCGCCGCCGAAGAGGCCCATCTTGCCGCCGCGAGGGAACGGAACAAGCAGGTCGATAACCTTGATGCCGGTTTCGAGAACATGCACTTCGGTGGACTGATCGGTAAAAGCAGGAGCAGGGCGGTGAATGGTGCGCATTTTATCGGAAGCAATGGGCCCCAGGCCATCAACCGGGCGGCCGACCACGTTCATGATCCTGCCGAGAGCCGGAGCACCGCAGGGAATCTCAATGGGCTTACCGGTATCGGTGCAAGCCTGACCACGCACCAGACCGTCTGTTTGATCCATGGCGACACAGCGAACCACGTTATCGCCAAGATGGAGGGCGACCTCGATGACCAGATTGCCTTCCACTTCACTGATCCCCTTGTTGGTGACCAGCAGGGCGTTCATGATCTCCGGCAGGTTGTCCGGCTCAAACTCAACGTCGACGACAGGTCCGATGACCTGAACAATTTTCCCAACTCTTGCTTCACTCATTAGAAAGCCTCCTCAGCTAGTACTTACGTTGACAAGCTATTACAGCTGAATGATTCAGCCTGATTTTATCTTCGGTTACTTCAACGCCTCGGCGCCGCCGACAATATCCATCAATTCCGCAGTGATGCCGGCCTGCCGCGCCTTGTTGTAAATCAGGGTCAGGCTGTGGATGATATCCTTGCAGGCGTTGGTGGCGTTATCCATGGCGCTCATCCGGGCGGCATGCTCGCTGGCACTGACTTCGAGCATGGCATGGTAGACCATGACATTCATGTAGAGCGGCAGGAGCACTTCCATGATTTCCTCGGTGCTCGGCTCATAGATGTAGGACCCGCCGGTCGAGGGAGCTGCCGCCGCTACAGCATCAGGCTGGATGGGCAGAAACATCAGCTCCGCAGGGCGCTGCACGGCAACGCTCTTGAATTTCCCGTAGACGATACGCACTTCATCGCTGTCCCCGGAGAGAAAGTTGCCGGCAATATCCTGGGCAATGGTCCGGGCATTGAACATCTGGAAGGTGCCCATCAGATCGGCATACCGCTGCCGAATCTTGCCGGTTTTCCGGAAATGGCTGATGCATTTCTTGCCGACGCAGACCAGGGAGACCTTCTTGCCCTGAGCCTCCAGGCCGGCGATAAGCTTGTCGGCCATCTTCAGGATATGAGCGTTGAAACTTCCGCACAGGCCGCGATCGGAGGTGACCACCAGAATCTCCACCGTCTTGACCTCACGCTTCTCCATGAGCGGAAAAGCGCCGGAATCCATGGCCGAGGAGAGATTGCCCATGGCCGCGTTAAACTTCTCGGCATAGGAACGGAAATCCTCCATCTTCTGCTGCGCCCCGCGAAGCTTGGCCGCGGCAACCATATTCATGGCCTTGGTGATCTGGGCGGTTTTCTTCACCCCACCAATCTTTGTTTTTACATCTTTCAGGCTCGCCATGCGACCTTACCCCCTTAGTTAAGGCCCTTGGCAGCCTTGAAAGATTCCCCGAAAGCCTGAAGCGCAGCCCTGATCTTCTCTTC
Source organism: Desulfurivibrionaceae bacterium (assembly GCA_041675585.1). Classification (GTDB taxonomy): domain Bacteria; phylum Desulfobacterota; class Desulfobulbia; order Desulfobulbales; family Desulfurivibrionaceae; genus Thiovibrio. The sequence continues at coordinate 25,531 of JBAYTO010000018.1, read as the reverse complement.
CAGGGTGGCATCAATGGCTTGTTTTTCTTTCAGGTCATCATAAATGCTTGGCTGGTTCTTCTCGATATAGGCATAGAGCTGCTGCTCATACTCGGCCAGGGAGTCAACAGGCAGAGTATCGAGATAGCCGCGGGTACCGGCAAAGAGGATGCAGATCTGTTTTTCCATGGGCAGCGGCTGATACTGGGGCTGCTTCAGAATCTCAACCAAACGGGCGCCCCTGGTCAACTGGGCCTGGGTGGCGGCGTCCAGATCGGAACCGAAGCCGGCAAAAGCGGCGAGCTCTCGATACTGGGCCAGATCGAGACGAAGGGAGCCGGCCACCTGCTTCATGGCCTTCACCTGAGCGGCGCCGCCCACTCGGGATACGGAAAGGCCGACGTTGATCGCAGGACGAACCCCGGCGAAGAATAAGTTGGGCTCAAGATATACCTGACCGTCGGTGATGGAGATAACGTTGGTCGGGATAAAGGCGGAAACGTCACCGGCCTGGGTCTCGATGATGGGCAGCGCGGTAAGAGATCCGGCGCCCAAGGCATCGTTCACCTTGCAGGAACGCTCCAGCAAGCGGGAGTGGTTGAAGAAGATGTCGCCGGGGTATGCTTCCCGGCCCGGCGGACGACGGAGAAGCAGGGAGAGCTCGCGGTAGGAAACCGCCTGCTTGGAAAGATCGTCATAGATGATCAGGGCGTGCTGGCCATTGTCCCGGAAGTACTCGCCCATGGCGCAACCGGCAAAGGCTGCGACATACTGCATCGGCGCCGGATCGGAGGCGCAGGCTGCTACCACCGTGGTGTATTCCATGGCGCCGTGCTTGCGAAGCGCTTCAACCACCAGAGCCACCGTTGATTTCTTCTGGCCGATGGCCACATAGACGCAGTGTACATCGGTGTATTTCTGGGCGATGATCGCATCAACGCAGAGGGCGGTCTTGCCGATCTGCCGGTCGCCGATGACCAGTTCGCGCTGGCCGCGGCCAACAGGGGTCATGGCGTCAACCGCCTTGGCGCCGGTGTAGCAGGGCTCATGCACGGACTTACGGGCGATAACGCCGGGGGCCAAGACCTCGATCTTGGAACTGTGCTTGGCATTAAGGGGTCCCTGGCCGTCGATGGGGGCGCCCACGCCGTCAACGACGCGGCCTTCCATCTCGGGGCCCACGGGCACCTCGGCAATCCGGCCGGTCCGTTTGACGGTGTCGCCTTCCTTGATCTTCCGGATGTCTCCCAGTAGCGCACAGCCGACGTTGTCCGCTTCCAGGTTCAAGGCGATGCCCAGAACCCCGCCGGTGAACTCCAGCAGCTCCATGGCCATGCACTTCTCAACCCCGTACACGCGAGCAATACCGTCACCAACGGAGATTACGGTGCCGGTTTCACTCAGATCAACCTTACTTTCGTAATCCTTGATCTGCCCCTTGATAATTTGACTGATCTCTTCGGCTTTGATCTGCATTTGTCTTATACACTCCCCTTAATGGATTCTTTTAAACCGGCCAGCTGTGACTTGATGCTTCCATCGAACACCAGATCACCGACCTTGGCCACGATCCCGCCAATGATGGACGGATCGACCGTGGCAGTAAGGACGACCTGCTTGCCGGTTATTTTCTCCAATATTGCCTTGACCTTTGCACTGAGTTCCGGGGTCAGCTCCATGGCTGAGACCACCATCCCCTGGCACATATTGTTATCCGCATCGACCATCGCCTGAAATACCGCGGCGATCTCGGGCAGGATATCCGCACGCTTCTTCTGGACCAGCAATTTGAAAAAATTGCCCAACACCTGGGAAACCTGCATGGAGGCAAGAAGATGCTCCATAACCTTTTCCCGCGCCTCAACCGGGTAGAGCGGGTTGGTCAGGGCATCGGCCACCTCCGGCATCCCGGCAAACAACTCGGCCATCTCATTAAGGGTCCTGGTAAAGTCCGCGAAAGCATTTTCTTCCTTGCCAACCGCGAACAACGCTTTGGCATATCGTCTGGCTAATACCGTATTCTTCACTGAATACCTCCCACCTTATCAAGAGACAGCTCAACCAGTCTGCTCTGATCCGCAGGCTGAATATTCTTTTTGACCAGCTCTTCCGCCAGCAGCACGGCCTGCTCGGCAATCTCAGCTTTCAGTCTGGTCTTGGCCTGGGTAAGCTCGTGCGCCACCGCCATTTCGGCCTGTCGCTGAATGTCCCCGGCATTGCGTTCGGCATCGGCAATAATCTTTGCCTTCTCGTCCTCACCTTGCTTGACCGCTTCGGCGATGATCCCTTCCACCTCCTCATCAAGCCTGGCAAGTTTGGCCGCCGCCTCCTGGTACATCAACTCTGCCTCGGCTTTTCTTGACTCCAGGGCCTCGAGCTGATCCTTGATCCCTTCCCGCCGGGCACTCAAGCCATCGGCAAAAGGTTTCTTCAGGAAAAACACCAAGATAAAAACAAGTCCGGCGAAATTAGTGGTCCGCCACAGGAGATCCAGCCATTTTTCACGGGGGATGGCACCATCCCCGGAGGCATATGCAGCAGCAGCAAAAGCCAGAACTATAAACGCCGACAACGCTGACACGCCGGTTTTTTTCCAGAATGCGTTCTTCATTTACAGCGCCCTCCCCAAAACCTTGCCCGCCATCTCGCCGGCAAAACCGGAGATCTGCCCCTGTAACTCGGCCTGAGCCGCGGCAAACTGCTTTTCTATTTCGGCAAGCTGCCCGGCTTTCCGCACGTCAACTTCCTTGCGAATCCCCGCCAGCTTTTCCGTACTTTCGGCAAGAGCGGCATTTCTGGCAGCCTCATACTCTTTTTTAGCCTTGGCCCTGGCATCCTTCATCTTCTGAGCAAAATCTCCCTGCCGCAACACCGCATTTTTTTTGAACTGGTCAATGCCCTCATCAAGACCGCCGATCTTCTTTTGCCGCTCTTCGATAATTGAACGGATCGGTTTGTACAAGACTGCATTCAGGACGACAATAAGCAGAAGCATATTGACAATCTGAATGAGCATGGTCAGGTCGATGGTAATCATTACTGGCCCCCGTTTTTCGTGACAATTATTATATGAAAAATTCTTGAGTTGTTCGCATTAAATGAATCCCGGTTCATTAACAATTGAACGGTTCTAATCGAATTTTTTTGGCCTGTCAATACATTTCCCTGCTGCTTTTTCCCCGGCTTTTCTCTAGGTATTTCTACAGATTAAGAAGAAGCTTTTGTTCCTTTGAGCGCTTCCGTAAAATTATCCGCACTGGTTCACCTCGCATTAGCCCCGTCCCCAATCGCTCCCATAATCTGACTGCGGATGATGGAGGGCACCGCCGCAAGCGCCTCCGGCAGTTTATCCGCCATGGACCCTCCGGCCTGGGCCATGTCAGCGCGCCCACCCCCGCTGCCGCCCACCATGGCCGCCACCTCTTTAATAATCAGGCCGGCATGGAAGCGGCTGTTCTGATCCTTGGTGACCATGGCCAGCAGGCTGACTTTTCCTTCAAAGACCCCGCCCAAAACCGCGATGCCGCTGCCCAGTGCGTCCCGCACCTTATCGCCAACCTCCCGCATGGTTTTCGGCGAATCCATGGCGATCCGGGCGACCACCACCTTCACCCCGGCGATCTCTTGGGCATTGCCGAGCATGGTTTCCAGATCATTGACGGAAAGATCCGCGGTCAACCGGCTTACCTCCCTCTCCAGCTCTTTCTGGCGGGCCAGCATTTTTTCAAGCCTGCCTGGCAACTCCTCCGGGGAAGCCTTGAGTTTGGCCGCCAGCATGCCCAGCTGCGCCTCAACCTGCTGAAAGCGCTCCAGGGCGCCGGGACCGGTGAGCGCCTCGATGCGCCGCACCCCGGCGGCGATGCCGGTTTCGTTTAAAATCTTGAACAGACCGATCTCGCCGGTCGCCGTTACATGGGTGCCGCCGCACAGCTCCTTGCTGATCTCTCCCACGGAAACCACCCGGACCTTGGCCTCGTATTTCTCGCCGAACAGAGCCGTGGCTCCGCCCTGGATGGCCTCTTCCCGGTCCAGCACCGCGGTGGCCACCTGGGCATTGGCCCGGATTCCCTCGTTGACGATCTTTTCAACCCGGCCAATCTCCTCGCGGCTCAACGGAGAAAAATGGGTGAAATCGAAGCGGAGCCGCTGCGGATTGACCAGAGAGCCTGACTGCTTGACATGCTCGCCCAGCACCTCGCGCAGGGCGGCCTGCAGGAGATGGGTAGCGGTATGATTGCCAGCCGTACGCCGACGCTGGCCTTCAGCCACCTTGAGTTCGACGGTCTCGCCAAGGGCCAGGCTGCCCTCCATAACCTCTGCCTGATGCAGGACAAGCCCTTCCCCTACCGCCACGGTATTTTCCACCTTAGCCTTGCCCTGCGGCCCGATAATCATGCCCCGGTCGCCGCTCTGCCCACCGGACTCGGCATAAAACGGGGTTTCCGGACAAACCAGAGAAATCTGCTCCCCGGTGCCCGCATGTTCAAGGCTTTCGCCGCTCCCGCTCACCAGACCGGTGATGGCGGCTTGGTAGTGGTACGTCTCGTAGCCGACAAAACGGCTACGTAACCCTTTGTCCAGCAAGGCACGAACCCCTGATCCCATCTCAGCCAGCGAGGTGGCTTTCCAGGATTTCTTGGATTGCTTGCGCTGCACCTCCATGGCCGCGTTGAACCCGGATTCATCGGCAAGCATCCCCTTTTCAATGGCGATATCCTTGACGATGTCCACCGGAAAACCATAGGTATCGTAAAGTTTGAAGATGAACTCCCCGGCCACCTCCTTACAGCCTGCCTCCTGCAACCGATGCAGCTCTTGATGCAGCATGGCCAGGCCGTTATCCAGGGTTTCCAGGAAGCGGACCTCCTCGTTATGCACCACCTTGACCAGCAACTCCCGTGCCCCGTGGAGATGAGGATAGGCTTCGCCCATTTCCGCGATAACCGCCTCAATCACCCCGTTCAGAAAAGGTTTTTTCAGCCCGAGGCTGCGCCCGTAACGGATGGCCCGCCGCATGATCCGGCGCAAAACATAGCCCCTTCCCTCGTTGGAGGGCAAGACTCCGTCGGCCACCAGAAAGGTGGTGGCCCGGCTGTGGTCGGCGATCACCCGCAAAGCGGTGTTGACCGCACCATTCTCGCCGTAGCTTACCCCGGCGGCCTTGGCAATGGCCGCGATGATCCCGGCAAAAAGATCGGAATCGTAGTTGGTAAATTTTCCCTGGGTAACGGCGGCAATGCGCTCCAACCCCATGCCGGTGTCGATGCTCGGCTTGGGCAGCGGCGTAAGCTTGCCGTCCTCGCTCCGATTAAACTGCATGAACACCAGGTTCCAAATTTCGAGAAAACGGTCGCAGTCGCAGCCGAGCTTACAGTCCGGCTTACCGCAGCCAGCTTCCACCCCCTGATCGATATGGATCTCCGAGCAGGGGCCGCAGGGACCTGTATCGCCCATGGCCCAAAAGTTGTCCTTTTCTCCCATCCGGACAATGCGGCCCGGAGGCAGATCCTCCACCTTTTCCCAGAGCCGGAAGGCCTCGTCATCGTCGTCAAACACCGAGACCCAGAGTTTTTCCGGAGGGAGGCCTACCTCCCTGGTGAGAAAATCCCAGGCATAATGGATGGCGTCTTTTTTGAAATAATCGCCAAAGGAAAAATTGCCGAGCATCTCGAAAAAGGTATGGTGGCGGGCGGTGTAGCCGACATTCTCCAGGTCGTTGTGTTTGCCGCCGGCCCGGACGCAGCGCTGGCAGGTCACGGCCCGCGTGTAGTCCCGCTGGTCCTCGCCCATGAAAACCCGCTTGAACTGAACCATGCCGGCATTGGTGAACAGCAGGGTCGGGTCGTCATGGGGCACCAGACCGGAGCTTTCCACCACCGTATGGCCCTTGTCGGCAAAGTAGGTCAAAAATCGCTTGCGTATATCGTTTCCGGTCATTGGGACATTCCTTCAAATTACAGAAGCGGAACGCCTGCGCATCCCGCTTCTTACAAAAATATTTGTTGTCTTAAAGCTGAGTTGAGCAGCTTGTCTGCTCTAACAAAACTTATGCCCTCTGGGTGTAAAAAATCAGTCAGCGTCCATAGCCGGGGCAACTGGTCCTTTTTCACCCAGCGCCGGCAAACCATACCCGAGACGAACCTTTCTTTCAAGATCAGCGCACAGCTCCGGATGCTCCTTTAAAAAGAGCTTGGAATTCTCCCTGCCCTGGCCGATACGTTCACCGTTATAGGAATACCAGGCCCCGCTTTTCTCGACAATATCCTGGGCCACGGCCAGATCGAGCAGATCCCCGACCTTGGAGACCCCTTCGCCATAGATGATGTCGAACTCGGCCTCCTTGAAGGGCGGAGCCATCTTGTTTTTCACCACCTTGACCTTGGTCCGGTTGCCGATCACCTCCTGGCCGTCCTTGATCGCCTCCTTGCGCCGGATATCCAGCCTGAGCGAGCTGTAAAACTTGAGGGCGTTGCCGCCGGTGGTGGTTTCCGGACTCCCGAACATGACCCCGATCTTCATCCGGATCTGATTGATGAAGATGATCGCGGTGTTGGTGCGCTTGAGCACCCCGGTCAGCTTGCGCATGGCCTGGGACATGAGCCTGGCCTGAAGTCCGACATGGGAATCCCCGGCATTGCCGTCGATCTCCACCTTAGGCACCAGGGCCGCCACCGAGTCCACGACGATGACGTCCACCGCCCCGCTGCGGATAAGGATCTCGGCGATATCCAGGGCCTGTTCGCCATAGTCGGGCTGGGAGACCAGAAGATCATCAACCTTGACCCCGATGCGCTCGGCATAGCTGATGTCCAGGGCATGCTCGGCATCGATGAAGGCGGCGCTGCCTCCGGCCCGCTGGGCCTCGGCGATTATATGCAGGGCCAGGGTGGTCTTGCCGGAGGATTCCGGCCCGTAGATCTCCGTAATCCGGCCGCGGGCCACGCCGCCGACCCCGGTGGCGATATCGATACTCAGGGTGCCGGTGGAGATAACCGCCACCGCCTCCCGCTCGTCGGTGCCCAGCCGCATGATCGAGCCCTTGCCGAACTGTTTCTGGATCTGAAAAATCGCGGTATCGAGGGTTTTGTTCTTATCTTCGGCAGTGGCCATGTTTATATCTCCCCAAGCTAGGATGAATTATTGTCGGTTCGTTTTACTCTGTCCTTCATTCATTATCAAGACCAAGCTGTTCAGGCCAAGCAGGTGACGGCGCAAAAGGTCAAGCGCCGTCTGGCTTGCCATGGCCTGCACCTGGCCGCGGTCTCCGGAAAAATGAAAAAGAAAGGTCTGGGTATTGTCAGGGCTGGCCAGGCCGAAATAGACCGTGCCCACCGGCTTTTCTTCCGTGCCGCCGCCGGGTCCGGCAATGCCGGTAACGGCAAGGGCATGGTCAACGGGAGTCACCCGCCGCATCCCCTCGGCCATGGCCCGGGCTGTTTCCGCACTGACCGCGCCGGAGCGCAGGATTATTTCCCGGTTGACTCCAAGCAACCGCTCCTTCAGGGCATCGCTGTAGGCCACCACTCCGCCGAAAAAATAGGCTGAACTTCCGGCTGTTTTGGTCAGGGTATGGCCGATGAGCCCGCCGGTGCAGGATTCCGCCACCGCCACCGTCTGACCTCGCTCGATGAGCAGAGCTCCCACCACGTCTTCCAGGGTGTCCCCCCCGGAGCCGTAGCAGTAATCGCCGAGGGCAACAGCCACCTGCGCGGCATATTTTTGCATCGCAGCCTCTGCTTCCCGGCTGGAGGCCCCGGTCACGGTCAGGCTTACATGCACCTCTGGAAACACGGGATAATAGCCGATCCGCACCCGGGGATCACGGCCTTCCAGATGGACAAGCTTCCGGTTGATCTCCGACTCAGGCAAGCCCACCACCCGGTACACCAACTGGCGCACCTGGCGGACCTCCTCGCCTTCCCAGACCGCCAGCCGGGTAAGCACCGTTTCCAGAAGCAAATCCTTCATCTCCTGCGGCACCCCCGGCAAAAAAAAGATGGGTTTGCCGTCCTGAACCAGAAAATACCCGGCCATTTTTGCTTCCGTGTGCAAGGCATGAGCACCCGCCGGCAGCCAGGCCAGTTTTTCCAGGGCAAGCTGTTGGCCGCTCGGCAGGCGTTGGCCGTACGTCTGGATTTTTTTAAATATTTCCGGGTAAAAGGTGGCGGGACGGGCAAAGGCCGAGGAAACGGCGGCATTGGTCAAATCATCGGTGGTCGGCCCCAACCCCCCGGTAACCACAACAAAATCCGCCCGCTGCAAGGCCCGTTGCAGGGTGCGGCCGATAAGCTCAGGCTCATCGCCGATGGTGGTCATGGCCAGAATCTCGTGGCCTGCGGCAAAAAGCTGGCCAGCCGCAAAGTAGCTGGTGGTGTTAAGCACCCTACCGGAGGTAAGCTCATCGCCGATGGCGATTATTTCCCCAAGCATAATGGCCTCGTAAAAAATTCCCGTCATATGTCAGTCATAGCACTGCTGCCGATGACTGACATGTGACGAATCATCAATCAAACAATCCGACCCAGCACCCCGTCCTCGGCGAGTTCTTCCAGACGCACCGTGACCAGCTGATTCACCAGGGTGTTGTCCCCCGCAAAGGAAACCGGAATATAATTTTCGCTATAGCCCCGCAACAAGCACTCCTGTTTGCGCCTTTCCACCAAAATCTGCCGGGTACTGCCCAGATGCTTGCGGAAAAAGTCGGTCCGTTTTTTATGATGCAAATCCCGCAAGAGCGCAACCCTTTCCTCTTTTACTGCCTTGGCAACCTGGTCCACCATCTCGGCGGCCGGAGTTCCCGGCCTTTTCGAATAGGGGAAGACATGGAGATAACTTACCGGCAGCGACTCGATCAGGCTGTAAGTGTTGCGAAAGGCAGCCTCGTCTTCGCCGGGAAAACCGACGAGCACATCAACGCCGATGGCCATATCGGGCAGGCACGCCACACTGTCCTCCACGACCTTGGCAAAGGTGGCGGCGGGATAGCGGCGCTTCATCCTCTTGAGAATCCGGTCATCTCCGCTCTGCAAGGGGATATGCAGATAGGGCATGACCGCCGCTGATTCGGCCATGAGGGTCAGGAGTTCGTCCGTAATCTCGGTCGGCTCCAGGGAACTCAACCGGTAACGCACCGGCAGGTTCCGGGCGACAAGCTGGGCCAGCAATTCGCGCAGATTGGTCTTAGGAGCAAGATCATGACCATAATGGCCAAGATGAATGCCGGTAAGCACCTGTTCCTTGTATCCCTGCTCGGCAAAGATTTCGGCCTGGGCCAACACCTGGTCCGGGGCAAGGCTCCGGCTCCGGCCCCGGGTGTAGGGCACGATGCAGTAAGAACAGAAGCTGTTGCAGCCGTCCTGAATTTTCAGATAAGCCCTGGTCCGCGCCCCGAAGCTGGTAGCGGTAAGGGGGCTGATCTCCTTGCTCCCCCCGATATTGCCCAGATGCATTTCCAGATCGCAGTGCCGATCGGCCAGGGCCACTTCCACCAGACGGTGTTTGCTGTCGTTGCCCACGATGCAGATAGGGCTGTCGGCGATCTCGAGGATTTCCTGCGCGGCGATCTGGGCATAGCAGCCGGTCACGATCAACCGGGCCTCGGGATTGGCGCGCAAGGCCTGGCGGATCAACTGGCGCGACTGAGCGCCCGCCTTGGCCGTAACCGCGCAGGTGTTGATGATGTACACCTCCGCCGGGCTGGAAAAAGGAACCAACTCCACCTCCCGTCGGCCAAGCTCCGAAAGGAAGGCGGCAGACTCAAACTGGTTGACCTTGCAGCCGAGGGTGGTAACAGCGATCTTTTTTTTGCTCTGTTCCTTGCTGCTCATGCCAGTGCCATATTTGTTCGATTCCTAAGCAAGTTCCCGTAAACCCTTTTCATATGCAGTCAAAATCCCATTGGCCCGCCGCCGAGCACCGGAGAGGCTGCCGGAAAAGGGCTTTGCACTGTTTGAGGCGAAGCCGAGTTTGCAAAGCCTCGGCAGCATCGAGGCGCACAGAGTATCCCGCCTGCGGCGGGACCAGGGACAAGGGTGCCCTTTCTTTTGGTTCGTTTTCTTTGGGCAAGCAAAGAAAATGAACAGAAGGATGAAGCATATTCCTCCGGCTCCGAATCTGCAACAACAAGCCTGGGTTCCAAGGCTCACGAAACATCAATAATCTTCAGGCTGTTGGTGGTTCCCGCCACTCCGAACAGGGTACCGGCGGTGATCACCAGTCGCTGCGTCCCGGACCTTAGCAGGCCGGCGCCTTTCAGCAACTCGGCCAACTCGAGGTCCGACAGGGCAACAGAGGGCACCCACAATGGGAAAACCCCCGAGGAAAGGGCGAGGATATTGCGAACCGTCTGATTATCGGTGACCGCCACAATCCAGGGCCGTGGCCGCAGCCGGGCGATGCGCCGGGCCGTGGTTCCGGTGGCGGTAGGGGTTACGGCCAGATCCACGGTGCGGTTTTCCAAAACATCGCAGGTGGCGCTGCTGATCAGATCATCGATACTGTCTTCCGAGCGGATCGCGGCCCGGACCTCCAGGGCGACGCCGCCGCTCTTGCCAAACCGCCGCTCGGTCTGGTGGGCGATCTTCTTGGCGATGCGGACCACCGCCACCGGATCATGGCCGACGGCGGTCTCCTCGGAAAACATGATGGCATCGGCGCCGTCGAGGATGGCGTTGGCCACATCGGTAACCTCGGCCCGGGTGGGCCTGGCGTTATCCACCATGGAAAGCAGCATCTGAGTGGCGACGATCACCGGCTTTGCCGCCAGGTTTGCCCGATGGATGATGTCTTTCTGGAGTCCGGGGATCTCTTCGATGGGCAGCTCGATGCCGAGATCGCCCCGGGCCACCATCACCGCATCAGCCAGCGCCATAATAGAGGCCAGGTGGGCCACCGCCTGCCGCCGCTCGATCTTGGCCAGCAGACAGGGACGATACTTTCCAGTTTGCGGCAAAAGAGCCCGGGCCGCCAGCATATCCTCCGGGCCGCCGACAAAGGAGATGCAGATCACATCGGCCTTGTGCTTTATGGCAAAGGCAATGCCGCGCTTGTCCTCTTCGGTCAAGACCCCGTTCAGCGTATTATAGCCCGGGATATTGACCCCCTTGTTGGAACGGACCACCCCGGCCACCAGGGCTTCGGTTTCAACGATCTCTCCCTGAATGGCTTTAACCTTGAACTGCATCATGCCGTCGCCGACAAAGATGATGGAGCCTGGCTTCAGCCCTTCGGCCAGATCGGGAATTTCGTGGGGCAGAAAGATGCCGGGCCCCGGACGGGCAACCCCTTCCGGGATAAAGCGAACCCTGGCGCCCCGCCGTACGGTGATGGGCTTTGGCACCTTGCCCAGCCGCATCTTCGGCCCGGGCAGATCCACAATGATGGCCGCCGGCCGGCCCATTTCCCCGCTAAGCTTGCGCAGGCTGGCAATCACCTCGGCATGTTCCTCAAAATCCCCGTGGGAAAGATTCAGTCGAAAGCCATCGACCCCGGCAGCCAGCAGACGCCGTTGCACGGCCGCCGAAAAAGAGGCCGGCCCCAAGGTGGCCACGATCTTGGTTTTGGAGATGAATGCGTTCATTTTGCTCCTTTGCTTTTTCAGGTGAGCGGGAAGGATGACAAGACCAATGGGGCAAAGACCTGGTAAACAAGATCAAGTTTCTGAATTCTGATCAGTGTATAGTTTTTCCGGCGCATTTGCCAAAGACAAATTTCGCCTCATCGGTTGAAAACGCAGATAAACACGGGCTTCGCCCATCCGCGCTTACACCTCTTTTGACAGTCGTTGCTTGGAAGCCCTTTGCTTTCGTGCCTGCGGGCTTTTCCATTTTTGGAGAGTCCCTCATCATTTGGCAATCTCACCGCAACCAAGTACCGCTTCGCATTCATAAAAAACCGCAAACTGGCCGGGAGTAATGGCGCGCTGGGGCTCGCTAAAGGTCAGCCGCACCCCGCCTTCGTACCCGACGATCTCTGCCTGGCAGACTGGCTGCCGGGAGCGAATTTTCACCTCGCAGACGCGGGGCAAGGCGGGCGGCTGGCCGCTCTGCCAATGCACCTTTGCCAGCAGCGCCTCATGCTGCCAAAGGTCCGCATCCTTGCCGAGCAGCACCGCGTTTTGCCTTGGATCAAGGCCTACCACATACCAGGGCGTGGCATCCGGCAACCCCAGGCCCCGGCGCTGGCCAACGGTGTACTGGTGGATGCCCCCATGGCGCCCCAGTTCCTGGCCCTGCAAGGTGAGCATCGGCCCTGGCCGCGCCTGCCCGGGGGAATGGGCGGCGAGAAACTCCACCACCGGCTGGTTTTTGCACCCAGAGGGTATAAGTTTCGTATGAGCAGGCAAGCTGCTCAACTCAGCTTTAAGAAAACAGACATCCTGACTCTCCGCCGTCTGCCGGAAAGTCAGGCCTAATTCGGCGGCCAAGCCGTAAACCTCTTCTTTCCGAAAGGAGCCCAGGGGGAAGCAAAGGCGGCCAAGCTGCGCCTGGGTAAGCAGGCCGAGGAAATAGGACTGGTCCTTTTTGGGGTCAACCCCTTTCAGCAGCCGGTAGCCGGTGGCGCGATCCCCGCTGGTCCTGGCATAATGACCGGTGGCGAAAAACTCCGCCCCAAGGCTCTTGCCGACTTCATCCAGCAAACGGCCGAATTTGATGGCACGGTTGCAGACCATGCAGGGGTTGGGGGTTTTGCCGGCAAAATAGCTGGCGCAAAAATAGTCAACCACCTCCCGGCGGAATGGTTCGGCCAGATCCACCACGGCCAGGGGGATTTTTAAAAAATCGGCAACCGAACGAACCCAGCGGAGCTGCTCCGCCAGATCGGGCTGGGCCAGGGCCATGAACACTCCCTGCACCTGCGCCCCCTGCCTTTGCAGCAAGGCGGCGGCCACCGAGGAATCCACCCCGCCGCTCATGGCGACAACAATCTTTTTCTGGTATATAGTGTCGAAATTCTCTATCATCCGATCCCCAGGACAAAAAAGGCTTGTTGATGAAACTTCCGGAACTCCTTGCCCCGGCAGGCAATTTTGAAAAAATGCAGACCGCCATCCACTATGGGGCGGATGCTGTCTATCTAGGCGGCAAAAAATTCAGCCTCCGGGCCCATGCCACCAATTTCGGCGAAGAGGAAATCGCCCAGGCCGTGGCCTATGCCCATGAGCGAGGTGTGCAAGTATACACCACCCTCAACATTTTTGCCCACAATGACGATCTGACCGGGTTGCCTGATTATCTGGCCAACCTGCGCGAGGCGCAAGTAGACGGCCTGATCATCTCCGACCCCGGCATCCTTGCCGTGGCCCGGAGGGTGGTGCCGGAACTGCCGATCCATCTCAGCACCCAGGCCAATGTCACCAATCTCGAAAGCGTCCGTTTCTGGGCCGGCCAGGGAGTCAAACGCCTTAATCTGGCCAGGGAACTTTCCCTGGCCGAGATCGCGCAAATCCGCCAGGCCACCACCGGGGTCGGGGCGGAGCTGGAGATCTTCGTACACGGGGCGCTGTGCATCTCTTACTCGGGCCGCTGCTTACTCAGCCTCTATCTTACCGGCCGCGATGCCAACCAGGGCACCTGCGCCCATCCCTGCCGCTATCACTACCGGCTGGAAGAGGAAAAACGACCGGGCCAGTTTTTCCCGGTGGAGGAAGACAGCCGCGGCACCTATATTTTCAACGCCAAGGATCTCTGTCTGCTCAACCGGCTGCCCGAGCTGATCCAAGCCGGGGCGGACAGCCTCAAGATCGAAGGAAGGATGAAAAGCGTCTACTATGTAGGGGCCATAACCCGCCTCTACCGGGCCGCCCTTGATTACTGGGCGGCGCAGGGGTTTGCCGCCTCCCTGCCGCAGGCCTTCCGGGAAGAGCTGCTGAAGATCGGCTCCCGGGGCTACACGGAGAACTTCTTCGACCAAGCGCCCACCGCCGCCGACATGCTCTACGCCGGGCCGATGCTCAGCTACGACTATGCCCCGGTGGGCATCGTCCGCCAGGCCGGCCCCCAGCCGGTTATCGAGGCCCGCAATCCCATCGCAGTTGGCGACTGCCTCGAATACCTGGGCCAAGGTCTCGTTAACACCGCCCATACCGTACTCTGCCTGACCGGCGAAAACAAAGTCCCGCTCCTCCAGGCAAACCCGAACAGTCTCGTCACCCTTACCCTGGATCCACCTCCCGCGACCTGCGAAAACAACGGCCTCTTTAGAAAAAGAATGGCCTCCTGCCCCAAAAAAAAACCTGCCTGAGGCATAGCCATGCGCCAGCCACCATTAATCATCCCCCAGGCGGCAACAATCAGAACGGATGATCCCGGCAAATGATCTTTCCCCCTAGTTTTGAGCCATTTCAGGATCGCCTGAGCCGCGATATCAGAAACGAGCTTGCCGCGGCCCTGCCTTTGGCGCTGGCGCAAAATGATCTTGCCCCAACTCTGAAGGTTGCCGAACGGTATCGGCAACAAGGCCTGACTGCACCCTATGCCGCCTATATCGAAGCGCGGTTGGCCGGATACGCCAAGGCCCTTGCGATAATCGCCCGCACCGGCGCCGAGGGCGCTTTGGCCAAAGCCCTGGTCCTCTGGGATCTGGGGCTTTTTTTCGAGGTGCATGAGATTTTGGAGCAGGCTTGGCGTGGGGCCAGGGGCGCGGAAAAAGAGCTTCTCCAGGCGATGATCCGGGCGGCGGGCTTTTATATCAAGGGAGAGTACGGCTATTTCGAGGCGGGGGCGAAAATGGCCGGCCGGGCGGTGGCGGCCTTGGGAAAAAACCGGCAGGGCTGCGCCGGTTTTGATTTGGATGCGCTTTTAGAGAGCTTGCGAAATCTTGACCCGATCCCTCCGAAACTGCTGCGGCAGGATCCGCTTCTTTTTGCGCTGGATTCAGGGCGCTCCATGGTTTACCAAAAGAAATGATTCTGTTATGATCTTCACTTTCCTGTACTGACTGTCCGAGATTCCTGGCGAATCCCGGCAGACAAAACCTGTCCCGGAGGCTTTAATGGCTGATTCAACCCTGCCGCCCTTTATCCAGTCCCTGCTTAAACCAGAGGCCTACCCCCATTCCGCGCCGGAAATCACCCTGGTGCAGACCCATATCTCTTACGTACTTCTGGCCGGGGCATTTGTCTACAAGATCAAAAAGCCGGTGGACTTCGGCTTTCTCAACTTCACCACCCTGGAAAGGCGCAAATATTTCTGCGAACAGGAGCTGCTTCTGAACCGGCGATTATGCCCCTCCCTATACCTTGGCCTGGTGGCGATTACCGAACAGGACGGAGCTTTTTCCCTGGACACCCCCGGAACCCCGGTGGAATACGCGGTTAAAATGGCCCGGATGCCGGAAGAGCGGATGATGGCCAAAGTCATCGCCCAAGGCGGGCTGACCAGGGAGATTCTCGACCGGATCATCACCATCCTGGTTCCCTTTTACGCCAAAACCGAAACAGGGACCGCCATTGAACAATTCGGCACCGCCCAGGCGGTGGGCGTCAATGTGCTGGAAAATTTTGAACAGACCCAGGGCTTCATCGGTTGCTCGGCCTTGAACCGGGAGCAGTTCGAGACGATCAGCACTTACGCCCGCGCTTTTCTCGCCAAGGAAGACCTCTTTGCCGAACGTATCAAGGCCGGAAGGATTCGCGACTGCCATGGCGACCTCTATTCCGCCAACATCTGTCTGGCCGAGGAGATCTACATCTACGACTGCATCGAGTTCAACCAGCGCTTCCGCTATTGCGATGTGGCAAGCGACGTGGCTTTTCTCGCCATGGACCTGGATTTCCACGGCCTGCCAGGGCTTTCCGGCTATTTTATCGAACAATTCTGTCAGGCTGCGGGCGACACTTCCCTGCTGCCCATGCTCAATTTCTATAAATGCTACCGGGCTTACGTGCGGGGCAAGATCGGCCTGTTCACCGCCCATGCCCCGGAGGTTGATCCTGCCACCGCCGAAAACAGCCTGACTTTAGCCAAAAAATACTTCGCCCTGGCTCAAAGCTATGCCGCAGCCTGAACTGTTTATTTTTTTCGGCCTGATCGCCACGGGCAAGAGTACCGTGGCCCAGGCCTGGGCCGCGCAGCGCAATCTTCGCTACTACAACTCCGACGTGGTGCGCAAGGAATTGGCCGGACTATCTCCTCAGAACCGTCAGCGCGAAGCCGCGGACCAGGGGATCTATACCAGCGAGTTCACCGCCAAAACCTATGCGGCCCTGCTTGAACGAGCAGAACAGGATCTGACCCAGGGAAGGGGCGTAGTGCTTGATGCCTCGTACCAGCGAAAAACTGACCGCGATCAGGTGCGGATGCTTGCGCAGCATCTCGGGGTTCGGCTATATTGTGTTCTCTGTATCTGTCCGGAAGAGGAAATGAAACGCCGCATGGCCAAAAGGGCTCTTGACCCGCAGGCAGTGTCGGATGGCCGCTGGGAAATCTATCTGAAACAGAAGGAGCGGTTCGAGCCTCCGGCAGAACTTTCCCCGGATCAGCTCATACCCCTGTCAACCGATCTGCCGGTGGAGACTGTCTTAGCGCAGCTTTCCGCCCACCTGGAGACGCGCCATGAATAACCGAATCTATGTCCTGAAATTCCCCAAGGAAGTCATTGACCAGCCGATCATCAGCAACCTGGTCCGGAACCACGACCTCCAGTTCAATATTCTCAAAGCCACCATCCTGCTTCAGCAGGAAGGGGTAATGGTGCTGGAATTCATCGGCCACAAGGCCAATGTCAAGCAAGGCCTCGCCTATCTCAAGGAAATGGGAGTCAAGGTGCAGAGCATGGCGGGCAATATCCGCCGTGATGATGAAAAATGCTACCAGTGCGGGGCCTGCACCGGTATCTGCCCCACCGGCGCGCTCTCCCTCCACCGACCCGACATGGCGGTACTCTTCGACGAAGACAAATGCACGGCCTGCGGCCTCTGTGTTTCCGTCTGTCCGGCCCGGGCCATGGCGGTTTCCCTCAACGGCAAGGTGGAGCTGGCGGCGTGAACGACCTCAGCCGAAGGAGAAAATAAAAAAAGGGCTCCATGGGGCACCGGAACCCTTTCCAGTAGACATCCTGCCGACTATTCTTAGTTGTAATCGAAAAAAGCCGGGGACTAAAGTGGCTTTTGTTTAGTAACTATTTGATAGTAGTGCCATTTTAACTTACTTGTTAGTCCATTATTTTTTCGCCTTGCAACTGCAGCCACATCCGCACCCCGTAGATTTTTCTTCTTTTTTGACCATGCAGTCGCTGCCGCCACAATCGGTGCATTTTTTGGGCTTGCATCTCCCCTCTTTGGTTGCCCCGCATTTTTCACATTTGAATATTGCCATACTGTCACCTCCGGTATCCTGTTGAACGGTTATGTTTCGCAAGACGAAACCTTCGTCTTGCCAATGAGTTGCAATAAGTCTCTTCCCTTGAGCATTGAGACAAAACCCGCCACTGCCCTTGGTTTGCGAGATAATTTCCTCGCCTGGCCGCGGCAGGTGCATTATCCTTTCTCTGTCGGCCAAAGAACTCATGCCCGCAAACCTCGGGCATGAGTTTGGAAACAAAATAGCATCTGGGAATTATTCCTAATAATAAAGCGATTTCATTCTGTATTGCAACAAATAAACAGAGGTGCCTATGAATATCAACAGCGAACGCCTTGCCCAGGTTTTCACCGCCATGTGTATTATTGACAGCCCCTCAGGCGAAGAAGCCAGAATGGCCATATTTCTCAAAGCTCTCTTTGCCCAGGAGTTTCCAGAGGCTCTTATCGCCGAGGACAACTCGGCCAAGGAAACCGGCTCTGACGCCAATAATCTGGTGATCCACTTCACCGGCAACCTGCCGGGAGAACCGATCTTTTTTAACTGTCACCTGGACACCGTCGAACCAGGCAGGGGTGTGAAGGTGGTGCGGGAGGGAAACCGCTTCTGTAGCGAGGGAGAGACCATCCTCGGCGGGGACGACAAGGGGGGGATCGCCATCCTCATCGAGGCTATCCGCGCCATCACCGAGGCGCAGACACCACATCTCTCCTTCGATCTAGTTTTCACCACCTGCGAAGAGGTAGGCTTGCGTGGGGCCAAGGCCCTGGACCTTTCCCTGCTTCGTGCCAGGGAGGGGTATGCCCTGGACAGCACCGGCGTCGATCTGCTCATCATCGGCGCCCCGGCTGCCAACCATTTCCATTTCACCATCACTGGTGCCGCAGCCCATGCCGGGCTGCACCCGGAGCGGGGCATCAATGCGATCCAGCTTGCCGCCCGTTGCCTTGCTGAGCTGAAACTGGGCCGCCTTGACGAGGAAAGCACCGCCAATATCGGCCGCATCAGCGGGGGCACCGCGACCAACATCATTCCCGATTCCGTTCGGGTGGAAGGGGAGGTCCGGAGCCACTCGGCGGAAAAACTGGCCGATTTTTCCCAGCAGATCAAGGCAACGGTTCAGGCCGCCATCGCCAGATGGTCTCCGGAAGCTGATGCCCAGCTCGCTCCGGGAGTCCGGCCCCAGCTTGATTTCCATCTTACCGCGGAATACCCAGCCCTGAATATTGACCGCACCGCCTCAATTCTGCGAAGGGTTGAGCGCGCCGCCGCCACCCTCAAACGGAAGATCCGCTACGAAAGGGCGGGCGGCGGCAGCGACGCCAATATTTTCAACGGCAAGGGGTTGCCAACCGCCATCATCGGAATCGGCATGGACCATGTACACTCCACCGATGAATCCATCGATCTCAGGGATATGGTACGCACCGCCGAATTGGTTGCAACTATTATAACCACTCAAGATTAAACAATAAATTTAAATTGTTTCACGTGAAACAATCCGCTCTCGATGTTCTCCAAAACGTCGGAGGTGTCAAAAATTAGAAGACCTCCGCCAATAGAGGTGGTACTATGTGCCACAGACAAGAAAGCTTGGGCACCTGAAACTTGTTTGCTACCTTATCCAGCATTAACCAAAAAACTGGCACGACAGCCAGACCAGAAAGCCACAGTGGGGGTTTCAAGTATGGGAGACGGCGCAAAGATTGTTGCCCTGGCTAACCAGAAAGGCGGGGTGGGCAAGACAACCACCGCCATAAACCTGGCCGCATCGGTGTCGCTACTAGGGAAAAAGGTCTTAGTGGTTGATTCCGACCCGCAGGGAAACACTTCCAGCGGCCTGGGGGCCAGCCGCGCCAACGGCGGAACTCACCTCTATCATTGTTATATGGGAGAGGCCGAAACATCGGAGGTCGTACAGTCGGTGCCTGGCTTGGAAAAGCTCTCTGTTCTTCCCACCCATATCGATCTGATCGGAATAGAGGTTGAACTAATGTCCGCAGTAAAACGCGAGCGCTATCTTGAGAAGGTTCTCTCTTCTGTCCGTGGGGATTATGACTACATCTTCATCGATTGCCCACCATCTCTTGGCCTGTTGACCATCAATGCTCTCACCGTGGCGGACACTGTTCTTATCCCCCTGCAGTGCGAATATTTTGCTCTGGAGGGCTTAAGCCAACTGGTCAGGACCATCCGCTTGGTGAAAAACTCATATAATCGCGCTCTTGCCATAGAGGGTCTGCTACTGACCATGTACGATGGCCGAAACAGACTTACCCACCAGGTCGTTACAGAGGTAAAAAACCATTTTCAGGGGAGAGTATACGACACCGTTATCCCCCGCAATGTTCGTCTCAGTGAAGCCCCGAGCCATGGCTTGGCGGCGATTGTCTACGACAAACGATCGACTGGAGCGCTCAGCTATTTGCAGCTTGGAAAAGAGTTTCTGCGCAAGCAACCAAAAATTGCGGCAAAATAGGGAGTTAAATCATGATAAAAAAGACCATCCCCGCCCTCGGCAAGGGTCTTGATGCCCTGTTGCCCTCCAGCGCCTCCGATGGCCGGGAATACTTTTTGTGCCCCATCGATGCCATTGAGGCAAACCCGGGTCAACCGCGCAAGGATATAAATGATACGGCGCTGGCTCAACTTTCGGCCTCGATCCTGGAAAAGGGCGTTTTGCTGCCCCTGGTGGTGTGCGAGCATGGCGGCGAAGGCCGCTACCAGATCATCGCCGGAGAGCGGCGCTGGCGGGCCGCCAAATTGGCAGGACTTGACGAGGTGCCTGTTCTGGTAAAAGATGTCACCCCTCTTGACCGGTTGGAGTTGGCACTTATCGAAAACATCCAGCGCCAGGACCTGAACCCCCTGGAAGAGGCGGAAGCATACCTCCGTCTGGTAAAGGAGTTTGATCTGACTCAGGAGGAAGTGGCAAGGCGGGTTGGCAAAGAGCGGTCAACCGTGGCCAATGCTTTGCGGATCAATCAATTGCCTGACTTTGCCAAACAGGATCTGGCTCGCGGCATCTTGAGCATGGGGCATGCGAGAGTACTGCTCAGCGTTGGCAATGAAGAGGCCATGCGCGAGGTCAGAAACGAGATCGTTGAGCAGGGGCTTAACGTCCGGCAGACAGAGGCCCTGGCCCAAAGGCAAAAGAAAAAAATGGCGGCGGCAGGCAGCGGGGGTAAGCGTCAGCCCCGGAAGTCGGCGAATGAATTACCGGAATCATACTGCAAATCGCTGGCCAACGGGTTGGTAAATTATCTGGACACCAAGGCCAGGATTATCCAAAACGGCACCCGGGGAAAACTGGAAATTGAGTACTATTCCCACGATGATCTCGAGCGGGTATTATCGCTTATTCTTCCCAATCAAGGGAAATAAACAATATAAACAGATAGTTAAACATGAACCAATGTAAAGAACAGGCGGAAATCATTCGCCAGGAGCAACTCATGCCGGATATATTCCGGCTCACCATCAGGGCTCCAGAGATCACCGCCAATGCCCGTCCCGGCCAATTTGTCATGGTCCAGACCTACTCAGGGTACGATCCTCTTCTCCGGCGGCCCCTGTCTATCCACCAGACCATAGGCAAAGATCAGGTACAGCTACTCTATAAAGTCGTCGGCAAAGGCACCCGCCTGCTGGCCGCGATGACTCCCGGCCAGCAACTGAACCTGAGCGGGCCGCTGGGGCACGGTTTTGAGGTCACAGGCAGGAAGGCGATCTGCCTTGTGGGTGGAGGCATGGGCATTGCTCCCCTCTATTTTCTGGCGCGAGAAATCCTGCGCACCACCAGCCCTCCAAAATGTGTCGTTTTACTCGGCGCCCGTACTGCCGCTGAGTTTGGCCCTCTGCCCCGTAATTTCATGGATCTCGGAGTAACAACCCATCTGGCCACCGATGACGGAAGCCTTGGCAGCCATGGCTTTGTGGCCGAGCTTCTTTTGCAACATCTTGACCATGATCTTGAGTGGACGGTGTGCGCCTGCGGTCCACATCCGATGCTGAAAGCGGTGGCTGACCAGTGCCGGAAACAGGGCTGGGAGGGTCAGGTTTCCCTGGAGGCCATGATGGCCTGCGGAATCGGGGCGTGCCTCGGCTGCGCGGTGCCCCGGGCAGAGCTTTCCGGCCCCTATCTCCATGTCTGCAAAGACGGCCCGGTTTTCAAGGCTGAGGAGGTTGCCTGGCTATGACCACCCCGGATATGCGTGTCTCCATCGGCAGTCTCGTTTTAAAAAATCCCGTGCTCACCGCCTCGGGCACCTTTGGCTATGGCAAGGAATTCGCGCCCTACGTCAATCTTCACTTTTTGGGCGGCGTAGTGGTCAAGGGGATCTCGCTGGCTCCGCGCCGGGGCAATCCACCGCCCCGCATTGTGGAAACAGCCTCAGGCATGCTCAATGCCATCGGCCTTGAAAACGTGGGACTTGACCGCTTTATCAGCGAAAAAATGCCCTATTTGCGGGAAATCGGCACCAGGGTTATCGTCAATATCCTGGGAGACAGTCTGGAAGAGTATCAGACCCTGGGCCAACGGCTCAGCGAGGTGGAAGGAATCAGCGGACTGGAGGTCAATATCTCCTGCCCCAATGTGAAAAAGGGCGGGGTTGCCTTTGGCACCGATCCGGCAATGGCCGAGGCTGTAACCAGGGCGGTGTGCGCCCACAGCACTCTGCCGGTGATCGTCAAACTTTCCCCTAATGTCAGCGACATAACCCAAATCGCCAGGGCCGCGGAGGCAGGCGGGGCGCAGGCGGTATCCCTGATCAACACCCTCCTGGGCATGGCCATTGATACCAAAAGCAGGAGGCCCAGGCTAGCCAATATCGTGGGGGGGCTGTCCGGCCCGGCGATCAAGCCCATCGCCCTGCGGATGGTCTGGCAGGTGGCCCAGGCCGTAAAGATTCCGGTGATCGGCATCGGCGGCATCACCTCGACGGAGGATGCCCTTGAGTTTCTCCTAGCGGGAGCAACTGCCATCGAGGTCGGCACCGCGAACTTCGTCAATCCCCGCGCCAGCCAGGAGATAGTCGCAGGCCTTGACCGTTATCTGACGGACAACCGGCTTTCCAGAATCAGCGAGGTGATTGGCGGGCTTATTCTGTCCTGATTTGTGCCAGAATTAGGCACTGAGCTGGCTGGTTTTATTGCTAAACAAGGCCACTAGTTCAGCAATAAAACCAGGGCAAAGAGCAAACCTCCTCATAACTCCACCGCAACCACCCCTGATTTATCCCGAACAATGGTCGCCACCTGGCCATTTGCAACTTTGATCGCCCTAAAATCAGCAAGAGACCGGTCGAGGATATGTAAAAGCAAGGCCCGGACCACGATCAAATGGCTTACCGCCAGCAGGTTCTGCCCTGGATACGCAAGAAAAATCGCTTCCATAAAAGCCACGGCCCGCTTCTGCACCTCGGCAATGGTCTCGCAGCCCGGCAGACAAAACCCGGCTGGATTCTCAAGCCAGGTGGGATATTCAGACCCAAACCTGGATCGAATCACTTTCTTGCTCAGCCCATCCCAGTGGGGAATGTAAATCTCAGTCAAGGCCTCTGCCGATTCAACCGGCACGGCCAGCAACTCTCCGACAATTTCAGCCGATTGTCTGGTCCGGGTCAAGGGTCCGCAGAATATCCTGCTGATGCCGCGGTCGGCCAGCCTTTCGCCTATCTCCGCAAGCTGGGCCGCCCCCTCCGGATGCAGGGGTTCCTCGGTGCGGCCCGCAAAAACATCTTCCTTGTTTGCCGCAGTCAGGCCATGTCGAGTAAGATAAATGGTGGTCTTCATCCTTGCCTTTTTACTCTGTTAAAAACGGCTTCCGCCATGATAAATAAATATGTGCCAGCAACTAAGCCGCAGCCTTTGGCTACAAAAAACTCTTGCTCTCCCGCGTTTCTTCGGAGTAAGTTTCCAAAGTTAAGCCATTGTTTAAAAATAACCTTAACAATAAAGGTTATGATCAGCATAATGAGCAGTAGCGTGAAATGTTCTGATCACATAACAGGTTATTTTTGTACCCCTAAACTCTACGGAAAAGTACTCTTCTTTTCAATAAGGAACCCGGTTATGCCCAAAGAAAGCAAACGCACAGTCTCGGTCTTGCTCACCGCACTGATTCTCGTCATTCATTTTGCCCTGCCAACGCTTGGATCCGCCCAGTCTGGACGCATCGCTTTCCTGCCGTTCAAGGCCAATGCACCCAAGGACATGAGCTATCTCACCAGCGGCATCCGCGACATGCTGGCCAGCCGCCTTGCTTCCGAGATCGGCCTCAGCGTGATCGACAAAACCGTGGTGGACAAGGCTCTGACCAGTGCCGGAACCCCAACCCAGGCAGAGGGTTTTCTCAGCCTGGCCAAGACCCTTCAGGCCGATTACCTGGTGGTTGGCAGCCTCACCGCCCTGGGCAGCAGCCTTTCGCTGGATGCCAAGGTTTTTGAGGCTGGCAAAGACGCACCCCATAGTTTTTATGCTACAGCCAAAAACGAAAGCGAGATCATTCAGAGCATTGACTCCCTGGCCTGGGACATAAGCGAAAAAGTATTTGCCCGCAAACGGCCGGCCACGGCCCAACTACCCCCCCAGGCCGCCGCGGTCCAGGCCCCGCCCCAGTATGCCACCGCTCATCCGGAACGGGCCTTTCCCGGCCGCGCCGGCAACTCCCCTTTCGTCTACAGCAAGGGCATCAACTCCGCCTTTGACTTCACCAAGAGCCAGAACATGAAGCTCTCGCTTCAGGCCATGGAAACGGCAGATCTTGACGGCGACGGTGTACCGGAGGTGATCCTGGCGGATCAAGACAGTGTGCATATCTACAAACGCGACGGCAGCCGCCTGAGCAAGGTAGGCAGGATCGGCGGCACCAAATCATTTCGAGTGCATGCCGTCTCCATCGCCGATCTCAACGGCAACGGTAAGCCGGAAATATATGTGAGCGCGGCTGACCACCAGAATCCCAAATCCTTCGCCTTTGAATGGCTGGACGGAGACAAGGCCAACTATATCTTCAAAGATGCCCCCTGGTATGTTCGGGTAATGCAGATTCCTAGTCAAGGAACTATTCTCGCAGGCCAGCGCGCCGATTTCGACAAAGCTGTGGCGCCCGGCATCTTTCGGCTGGAGCTGTCCGGCGGGACGGTAAATCGCGGTAGCAGCATAGAGGTCCCCCCCCAAGTGAATCTCTTTGACTTCACCATTGCCGATCTGGATAACGACGGCAGCATCGAGATCATTGCCATCGACCGGGATGACCGGCTGCGGGTGATGCGCTCCGCCGGCACCCTGCTCTGGAAAAGCGACGATTATTACGGCGGCACCACCCGCTTCATCGGTGGCGCGCCGGTCATGGACACCTTCGAACTTACCGGTGACGAAAAATATGACCGTATCTACGTTCCCAGCCGCATCATCATGCAGGATGTAAACGGCGATGGGATTGTCGATGTGATAATCAACAAGAATCTCTCCAGCTCGTCACGGCTCTTCAAGAATATGAAGAGCTATCCCAGCGGGGAGATCCATGCCCTCACCTGGAACGGCATCGGGCTTACCGAGTTGTGGCGAACCAGAAAAATCGACGGCTACATCGCCGATTACCTGCTCCGCCCGAACGCCGAAAAAACCGGTGCTGAACTGATGGTCGGCATAATTCTCTCCTCCAGCCCTCTGGAAATGTTTTCTGAGCAAACCGCCTCCGTACTCATGTACCAGCTTGATTTCACCAAAAAAACCGACCAGTAAACCAGAGGGGAAAAAGTGTACTTTCAAGATATAATTCTCGAACTCAGCAGATTCTGGACAAAACAGGGTTGCGCACTGCAACAGCCCTATGACATGGAAGTAGGGGCCGGAACCTTCCATCCCGCCACCTTGTTGCGGGCCTTGGGTCCGGAGCCATGGAAGGTTGCCTATGTCCAGCCCTCCCGGCGACCGACCGATGGCCGTTATGGTGAAAACCCGAACCGGCTCCAGCATTACTACCAGTTTCAGGTGATGCTCAAACCGTCTCCCCCCAACATCCAGGATCTCTATATCGAAAGCCTCACCAGCTTCGGCCTTGACCCACTGGAACACGATATCCGCTTTGTCGAGGATGACTGGGAGTCACCAACCCTTGGCGCCTCGGGCCTGGGCTGGGAGGTCTGGCTGGACGGCATGGAGATTACCCAATTTACCTACTTCCAGCAGGCGGGCAGCCAGGAGCTGCATCCGATCACGGTGGAAGTAACCTACGGCCTGGAACG
>JBAYTO010000017.1:0-69202 GCA_041675585.1 Desulfurivibrionaceae bacterium | reverse complement strand
ACCGCTGTGGCCTTCATGTTTTACGGCATCTATCGCGGTTACCCAGATACGGCTGTTCCCGCCGATATCGTCATTGGTGATGGTGCCGGCCCCGACAGAGGCATCGCCGTCAAGGACCATGCCTACCGGGTTGCTCAAGGTAACGCTAAAGCACTCGTCGGCCTCAACGGTCATGTCACCCTGAACATTGACCGTAATGGTTTTGCTGGTTTCGCCATCGGCAAAGGTCACGGTGCCGGTGGGCAACGCCCCCCCTGCAAAATCAGCCCCGTCGGCCGGGTCATCACCGCTGCCGACAACAGCCCAGTCAACACTGGGCGCGCCAACATCACTGTCACGGGTCACCGTGAAGGTGAAGGCGGTTTCCCCGCTGTTGCCCTCGTTCTTGCTTGCGTCCGTCGCCTCGATGCTGACATATTGCGGTTCTTCATCGTCAAGCGGGGTCAGGGTGACGACATAGCTCGCATTTGCGGTTCCGTATATCTTGAGGTTTAAGTCTGTTGAATATCCACCATTCCAATTAAAAAATATAACGCCATCGGTAGCATCATAGGCAATGGTCTCAAACCCTGATTGAACCGTGCCCTGGCTGTCAACAATGGCGGCGTAGACGAAATTTTTGCTCCAGACCGCACCCCAGTTGTTTACCGGATCATTGGACAGAATGATCTGGAAGTCGCCGGAATACGGGATGGTGATCTGGTAATAGTCCGTGTCAACTCCGGCAATCGTGCCCCTGCTTAGATAGTATGTTTGCAACCGGTATGAGCTTGCATTGAGGGACGAGGAGTCTAAACCCCAAAACTTTTCATCATACGAAGAGTCTATGCCCGTAAGTAACATGGTGTCCCCCTGTTTGGATAATTGTGGATATTGGATATTGGGAACCAGTGGAGAGTGCAAAGTTGACAGGGGTCAGCGAATTGCCGATAACCACTACCAACTTCCTACTCTCCATCAGGTTTGCTCTGGATACTTATACCACAAATCAACCGGGTCTTCGACAATGCCGACCAGGGCGATGGCCGCTTCGGTACCGGTCGGAGTGACCGCGGCGGCAATCTCGATCCCCTTGTCAATGGACTCTGCCGGAGGATTGTAATTCCGGCCCCATTCGACGGCAAATTTTTCCGCCACCATCTTTTTGGCCAGGAGCCAACACCCAGGTGATCGCTTCGTCCAGCACCTGAATCGGGATCAATACCGCCTCGCCCTGACTATGTGCGACGAGCAGTTGTTCGCCAGGCAAGGGTGATGCTCAATCACTTATTGAGTACCTGGCAAGACTGCTGATGTTTCTCCTTGGACCCCACAATGCGGGAGAATTATACAAAGGTCAGAGGAAACATTCTGTGCTTGCACGCACACAAAATGGCTGCTCTATTTTTTAAATAATTTACTTTACTGTCTCGATCCCTGACAGACTTCGAATGTTTCATTAAAAAATGGCGTCTTTAGGTGGATCAAACGGTTTTCCTGAATCATTATCTCTCCCTTACTCCGAAGGTCTGCCATGACCCGGCTTACCGTTTCGCGGCCCAGGCCGGTCATATTGGCAATATCCTGCTGAGTGAGCGGAATCGGCAGGGTCATGCCGCCGGTTTCACTGACTCCATGTTTGCCGGCAAGGACAATAAGCAGCATTTTCACCCGATAGGAAGCACAGGTGTGGCTCATTATCTCAATGGTTATGTTCGAGGCACGAATTCGCTGACAAAAGGTCTGCAACAAGCCGAAAAGAATTTTCTGCTGAGTCAGGATGAGAGAGTGGAAATCCTTTTTCGCGATGATTGCGATGGTGGAGTCATCGGAAGCGGTTACCGTGGCGGAGGTGGCGTTGCCGTCGATCAGGGACATCTCGCCGAAAAAATCGCCGGTCTTATGGATGGCCAGAATAACCTCCCGCCCCTCCTCATTGCTGATGTGAACTTTAACCGCGCCAGAGAGAATCACATACATAAACTGGTTGACGTTGGCATGATCCAGCACAATCTCTTTTTTGGCGAAATGCCGGATCTGGATTTTATCGAGGGATTGAATGAGTTCTTCTTCGCTGAGGGAGGAAAAAAGGGCGAAATTCTTAATCAGGAGTTCCAGGGTGTCGGCGTCCGGTTTTCCGCGACCGTCACTGACTTCGTTTGGTTGCAACAGCATATTGGTACCGATGGCTCGCAGGTAGCCGGCAACGGTGAGACCATGGAGCTGGGCGTTTTTTTTGATGAAAGAAAGCTCCTGTGGTCTAACCCGGATCGAAATCCTGGTGTCACGCTCCGCTCCGGTGGTCATCGCGCCTGTTTCCTGCTTTGTGTTTGCCAGATAATCCCGATCGGACCATAGCGTCTCTTCCCGCAGCTCCACCAAATAAAGCAGGTCCAGCAAAACCTGACCTGACATTAATATTCAACTAACAAGAAAAATTCCTAGAAACAACCAGTAAGAACATATGGAGATGGAATAAATTTTAGTAGCAGTCCAACCCGGATCGTGTCAATGGGAAAACAGAGTAATGGAAAAATATGGCGAAAAAAATAAAGCAAAAGAGACTCAAACATCAAGTTATTTCAACAACGCGCCGCGGCAATATCTCAGACCGAGGCAACGAAAATCAGTCACCTGCACGTCCGACACATCCGCCTTTCAGCGCAGCATCTCCGGGGCAAAAAGCATGACCAGCCCCAGCCCCACCAGCACCACACCTCCCACCAGCTTGCCGTATCTGGCATAGCCGCTGCCGATTGTTGTTTCCAGGGCGAAAGCGGCAAGCGCAAAGATAAGCAGATCGTCCAGCATGAAGAAAAAATCGTAAAGCAGGATATAGCCGTAATATTGCGGGGCCGAGAGTTGCCGCAGGGAGAGGGTGTGGGTGAACACGGCAGGCAAGCCGGCGGAGCAGGCAAACTCGATGGTGTTCACCGTAAAGGCCAGAGCGATGACGCCGAGAATCGAGAGCAGGGAAAGGGGCGCGGCAACCAGCTTATCCATGCTGGTCATGGTCCGCTTTTTCAGGGCACTGCCGCCGACCCCGCAGACCGGGCCGCCCCTGGTGACAATGAAGCTGCGCAGGTCATAACCCCCCACCAGCAAGGCACCAAGCCCGATGGCGATGGTGAGCAGCCGCAGGTACCCGACCAGGAGAAAAACCTTGAGCCAGGCGGTCATGAACAGAAAATAAAGCACCCCCGAAGCCAGGACAAAGGAGCCCACCAGCAGCCAGATCTTTCTGCGCTCCCGCAGGGAGGCGACCAGCGAGAGCAGATAGACCAGAGCCCACATGGCACAGGGGTTGAAGCCGTCGGCCAGACCAAGAAGCACGGCCAGGGCAGGCAGGGAAAGCTCCGAGAGACGGACCTCCCCCACAAAGGGCAGTGACACCGCTTCCGGTCGCCACACTTCCGGCCCACCCGATGGCGGCCCCTTGCTCTCCGAGAGCGGTCGCGCCGCGTCCGGGGTTGGCCCTGCCTGGGCCAGGATAACCGGCTTCACCCGGCACGGCGCTTCCGGCAAAGGCCCGGCGCAGACACGGCGCTGCATACTCATGACCAGCAGACAGCCGCAGATGGCGAGCAGAAAAAAACGGGCTGGGATTTTCATGGCACCCCCTCAACTATATGCTTGCCTCCACGTAACTATCCGGCAGCACCGCATCTGCGTTGTTATCAGCCTGCTCATGGGCACCAGCACACTTCGCCGGCTTCTGCCTAGCAGCTCCGGCACTGCCGGATAGTTACGGTTTGGTGATTTTTGTTCGTTTCCGGCCTTGAGCTTGATAGTTACGCCTCCACAAAAAAGCCCCTGCCACCGGGCAATCCGGAACAGGGGCGTGGGGGTCACGACAGCGAAGAAAGGACTTCAGGAAAGAGCAGCCACCGCCTTGTCAATCGCCGTGCCGATCTGCCCCAGCCGTTCTTCGCTTAACTTGACCGGCACCGGATAGACGAGAAGCCGATCCATGATCGCCGCTGAATTTGGCAGGGCCTGGGCATCATAGACCACCCGTTTTTTCCCGCCCGGCTCCGCAAAAGGCCAGCCTGACCTGGCTAGGGTCGCCCCGGCCAGCAGATGCTCCCATTTGGGATAGTAATGCCAGGTGTTGTTGGCAAAATAAACCGCGCCGGCTCCGTTTTCACCCAGCACCTTGTTCACGGCTTGCGCCTTTTCCCTGGTGGGCAGGAAAAAAGCGAGGAAAGAGGCGTTGTCGCCCTTTTCGTCGAGGATTACGCGGAAAGTCACGCCCGGGAGCTTGGCCACCAGCCTTTTGATTGCCCCCTTGTTCTCCTGCTGAGCCGCAACAATCCCGTCGAGCTTGGCCAGCTGAGCCAGGCCGATGGCGCCCTGCAGCTCCATCATCCGATAGTTTGAACCGATGAAGCTGCGGCCCTCGCAGCCCCGGCCGCCGGGGTTGACCGCATGGTCATGGCCGTGGTCGTGAAACTCGCTCATCGCCCGCCAGAGCTTTTCGTCGTTGGTGACGATCATCCCGCCCTCGCCGGTGGTCATGGTCTTGACCGGGTCAAAGGAAAAGGTGCCGCAGGCCCCGAAGGAGCCGAGGCGCTGGCCGTTCAGGCTGGCCCCGGCCGCCTGGGCCGTGTCTTCCAAAACCGGAATCCCGTGCCGGTCTCCAATGACTTTGATCTCCTCGATCCGGGCCGCGGCGCCCATCATGTGCACCGGGATAATCAGCCTGGTTTTGGCGGTGATCTTCTTTTCCAGATCAGCCGGATCGAGGTTCAGGGTTTCGTCCACCTCGGCAAAAACCGGGATGGCGCCGAGCTCAAAAATTGCCTCCCAGGTGGCGACAAAGGTAAAGCCCTGGGTGATGACTTCATCGCCCGGGCCGATGCCCAAAGCGGCCATGGCAACTTTCAGGGCCGCGGTGCCGGAGGTGACGGCCTGGCCGTGCTTCACCCCGCAATAGGCGGCAAACTTCTCCTCAAAGGTGCGAACCTTGTACACCCCCTTGCGCTCGTTGGGGAACTCGTAACGAAACAGCACCCCGGTATCCAGTACCTCCAAAATCTCTTTTTTCTCTTCCTCGCCAAATATCTCAAAACCGGGCATAATCTGCTCCTCTGTCTGCGGCTCTTCGCGGCTGAAGCCGCTCCTACTCTTAACTTTTAATTTTTAACTCTTCGCTTTTCCTATTCAACCCCATCCTTCCATGGCCGTTTCATAGACCTGGATTACCTCCTCCAAAGTCGGTTTGCGGGGGTTGTTTTCCACCGGCCGGGTCACGGTGAGGGCGATTTTGGCCATCTCGGGAATCTTCTTGGCCGGGATCTTCAGCTCGGCCAGGCTGGCGGGAATACCGAGATCCTGATTCATTCGGTAGACGAATTCCACCCCGGCCTCGGCCGCCTCGCGCTCCGGCAGGCCATCGACCTTGGCGCCCATCACTTCAGCCAGCATGGCGAACCTGGCGGGGTTGCCGATGAGATTATAAGCCATCACATAGGGGAGCAGGACCGCGTTGGCCAGCCCGTGCGGAATGCCGAACATACCACCTAAGGGATAAGCCATGGCGTGCACCAGACCGACCCCGGCGGTGGCCAGGGCCTTGCCGGCCAGCAGGCTGCCGAGAAGCATGTTGGAGCGGGCCTCCAGGTTACCGCCGTGGGCATAGGCGCGGGTCAGGTTGGAGCTAATCAGCTCAATGGCCTCCAGGGCATACATGTCGGAAATAGGGTGGGCCTGGGTGGACACAAAGGCCTCCAGAGCATGGGTCAAGGCATCAACCCCGGTGGTCGCGGTAATATGCGGGGGCAGGGAGACGGTGAGGGCCGGATCGAGGATGGCGGCCTCCGGGTAGAGCGGATCGCCGTTCATCCCGCCCTTGGACTTAGTCTTTTCATTGATGAACACGGCGGTGAAGGTGACCTCGGCCCCGGTCCCGGCGCTGGTGGGGATCATGATCTTCGGCACCCCGGGCTTCTTGATCTTGCCCAACCCCAGATAATCCTCGGCCTTGCCGCCGTTGGTTAGGAGAATGCTCACCGCCTTGGCCACATCCATGGCCGAGCCGCCGCCCGCGCCGACCACACAGTCGCACTTGGCTTTTTTCGCCAGCTTGGCGCCGTTGTCGGCCAGTTTCAGCCCCGGCTCGGGATCGACCTGATCGTAAAGCTCAAAGGCGATCTTGGCCTCGGCTAGGGGGGCGGTTATCCGCTCCACCAGCCCGGCTTTGATAAGGCCAGGATCGACCACGAGGAAAACCTTGCTGCCGCCGAGCTCTTTTACCAGGGCGGGAAGGTCGTTGATCGCATCCACCCCGAAACGGATCCGGGTGGGCTGGGTAACGGTGAAGGATTGGGAAATCATGGTGAACCCCTTTTTTGTTTAAATAACTTGCAGGTAATGCTACTGTCCCAGGTATATAAAATGGATAATAACCGTGTGCGAACATGTAGCTGTTCAGTTTGAGCCAAGGTTAGACAAAAATAATGTGATGTCCCTGTCTCAGCAGTGCCGCAGATGCGCGGAAGAGGTCTGCGAAGTGTGCTGGTGCACACGAGCAGGCCGATGACAAAGCAGATGTGGTGCTGCTGAAACAGTTACGCAGATACTACTTTAGCGGGAAGTTCAATGGCAACTAAAAAATCAGGCAGCAGAGATACCGAGCCGCAGGAAATCTATGTGAGCCGCTCGGAAAAAAAACGCCAGGCCAAGAACATTGAAGAGATCGCCAAGGAACTGATTGGCCTCTCCCCGGCCCTGATCAAAAAACTGCCCGCCGATGAGCTGTTGCAGGCCGAACTGCTCAACTCCCGTGACCTCAAAGGCGGCTCCCTCAAACGGCAGACCAAATTCATCGCCGGCATGCTGCGGGAAACGGGCGTTGATGCGGTTCTCGCCTTCCTGACGGAACGCAAGGGGTCCCATCTCAAACAGATCGGAGAATTTCACGAGCTGGAACGACTGCGGGAAGACATCATCAGCGAAGTAATCCAGGCCAGGGAGGAAGCCCAACGGAACCAGGAACACCTAACGGAAAGCTGGCAGTCCGAGACCATTGCCGTGGCCTGCCGCCGGTTTCCGGCCCTGGACGCCAACACCCTGCAAAAATCGGCCCTGCGCTATGCCGCCACCCGCAAGCCCGTGCATCGCCGGGAGATGTTCCGGCAGCTGCACGCCGCCATGGAGCGGCAGCAGTTTGCCGAGGCCAGCCCGCCAGAGAGCGAGGCTTAGGGTTCCCATGGAATACCGCAGCGGCTCGATCAACCGGGTCTTCACCGTCCGCTTCGATGAAGGAGACGACTTTCTCGAAGGGTTGCGCCAGCTCATCAGCAAGGAGAACATCCGCTGCGGCTGGTTCCATGTCCTCGGCGGCCTGCGCCAGGCCGGGGTGGTCACCGGCCCCAAGGAACCGGTCATGCCGCCGGAGCCGGTCTGGGCCCAGCTTGACGGCGCTTACGAGGCCCTGGGCAGCGGCAGCATCTACTGGGATGAAACCGAGCCGCGCGTCCACCTTCATGCCGCTCTGGGCCACCACGGCGAAACCCTCACCGCCTGCGTGCGCAAGGGCACCAAGATCTACCTGATCCTGGAGGTGCTGATCCTCGAACTCGACGGCATCGAGGCCACCCGCCCCTGGTTTGCCCAAGGAGGGTTCAATCGTCTCACCTTCGGCGCCTGAGACAACGCACCGGTCGCCATCCCTCAGCAAAAAAGCAAATCCTGCCACAAAAAATAAAGGGCCGGGGCGCACATGGTGTGCCCCGGCCCTTATCATTTTCAACCAAACTCTTCAGCTCAGGCCGCAGGAGTGTAACTATCCAGCTCAGTGCCGAAATCCGGCACAAACCACTATCCCGTAACTGTTCAGCAGTGCCGCAGATTGCGGCACGCGGGACGGCGATGCGTACGCCAGTACGTGAGCCGGCCCGATCGCCGCAAGATGCGGTGCTGCTGGATAGTTACACAGCGGGAGTCACCTTTACCAGCTCATCCCCGGCCTGCACCGCGTCACCCACCTTGGCGACAATCTTGCCTACCACCCCATCAACCTCGCTGTTCATCGGGGTCTGCATCTTCATGGCCTCCAGGACCACCAGCTTCTCCCCTGCCTTAACTTCCTGGCCTTCCTTGACGGAGATCTCACAGATATTGGCGGTAAATGGCGCCCGGACATCCCCGGCCTTGGCCAGATCCTCAATCTCTTTCTTGCTCAGCTTGAGCGCCTTGGCCTCGCCTGCCTCGGCAACCGCGTTTTCAAAGACAAAATGCCGCTGATGGTGATCGATATTCAGGTAGACGTTGGTTTCAGTTCCGTCCTCGCTCTCCTGCATAGGACCCATCTCGATCACATGCTCCTTGCCGGCATGGTCTTTAAAGGAAAGGGTTTCCCCCAGCTTGAAGCCGCCCCGCCGAAAAAGAATGCTCGGCGGCAGCACATAGACCTTGCCGAACTTCTCCTCAAAGCGGAAAAAATTCACCGCGTCATTGGGATGCTGGAGGTAGGTGACCAGCTGTTGCTCGGTCGGCTCGTTGCCAAGCTTGTCAGCCAAAACCTTGCGTTCCTTTTCAATATCGATATCCTCAATGGCGTCCATGCCCCCTTCCTGAGCCAGCACCGTGCGCCAATCCGGACCAAAGGCCTTTTCGTAAATCCAGTCGGGCGGCTGATAAAACGGAAACGGCCCGTATTTGCCAAGGAGAAGGTTCTTCAGGTCACCAGAACAGTTACTGTATCGTTCGCCCCCCTGAACATTGCTAACCGCCGTGGTCCAGAGAATCTGGGAACCGGGGGTGACACTCCAGTAATTGCCCAGCTCCACCTGCACCTGGGGCAGCTCCTTGTGGAGGATCTCGGGCATCTTGTCGAGAAAGCCACCCTTGACCGCCTGTTCGAAACTGCTGCCCATGGCGCCGCCGGGCAGCTTGTGAATCTGCACCGTTGGGTCAAAGCCCTTGAACTGCGACTCGAAGTATTCGTAGTACTTGCGCTCCGGGCGGAGAACCTCGGAAGTCTCCATGACCGCCGCCTCGTTAAGGCCCTCGGCCTGACGGCCATACTCCTTGAGGGTCTGGATCACGGTCAGGATGGGCGGAGGCCCATAATAGCCGGTAAAGGCGTGGTCGGAGGCATCGACGATCTTGGCTCCGGCCATGGCCGCGGCGACAATGCGGCCGATATCGTTGCCATCGGTGTTGTGGCCATGATAGTGGATGACCATCTCGGGATATCTCTGCAAAATCGCGTCAACCAGATCACCGATCCGTTTGGGTGAGCCTAAGCCGCCATGGTTCTTGATGCAGAGGACGATTTCGTCCCCGGTTACCGCAAGGATCTCCTGAACCTTTTTCACATAAAATTCATTGGTGTGCTCCGGGCCGGTGGAAAAACAGACACTGGGCTCGAGGATCTTGCCGGCCGCCTGCACCTCCTCGAAAACCGCCTGCATGTTGGGCACATGGTTCAGAAAGTCGAACACTCGCCAGACATCGACGTATCTGGCGAACTCCCTGACCACAAAACGGATGACATTCTGCGGGTAAGGCCGGTAGCCGAAGAGATTAATGCCGCGACAAAGGGTCTGGAACATGGTCTTGGGCATTTTTTCCCGCAACAGTTCCAATTTAAGGAAAGGGTCCACCTGCTTTCTGAGAATATCAACGTGCACCGAGGCGCCCCCGGTGATCTCCAGGGAAAAATAACCTGCTTCCTCGCGGGAAGGCGCGGCCAGCAGGTCCGTATGCAGCAAAATCCTGTTCTTGTAATCCGCCTGCGACATATCCCGGGCGGTATTGGTGATATAGTATCCGTTCGCGCCTCGAACTGTCTTCAGCACCTCGGTGATACCCATCCCTTGAACAATGCGATTCATGACGACTCCTGTGTTTTTAAGAAGGATAACCGTGCAAGATTAAAGGGAAAAGTTAAAAACGCCAAGCCCCTCTAACCTTCGCCCTTCAGCCTTTCCCTAAATAGCGTAGGGATTTTCCCGTTTGTAATGAATTTCCGCGATCAGATGGGCCAGTTTGTTCCCTTCGCTTGCCTGATCGTCGTAATTGATCAGGTGCGCATGGGTTTCAATGAAGGAGGTGTCGAAGTCGCCCTTCTTGAAATCCGGATCCTGGACCAGCTTGAGATAATAGGGGATCGTGGTTTTCGGCCCTGTGATGACAAAATTATTCAGGCAGCGCTGCAGGCGATCCACGGTTTCATTCCAGGAAAAACCGAACACGGTCATCTTGACCAGCAATGAGTCATAGACCTTGGGAATGGTGAACCCCTGGTAGACGAAACCATCCAGCCGCACGCCATAGCCGCCCGGCGAACGGTAGACGGAAACGGTCTTGCCGCCCTCCGGCATGAAGTTGTTCTGCGGATCCTCGGCATTGATCCGCATTTCCACGGCAAATCCCCGAATATGCACATCCTTCTGGCAGAAGGCGAGATTCTTGCCAAGGGCCAGCTTGATCTGGGTCCGGACGATATCGATACCGGTGACCATCTCGGTCACGGTATGCTCCACCTGCACCCGGGTGTTGATCTCCATAAAATAAAAATTCCAGTCCCGGTCAACGAGGAACTCCACGGTGCCCGCGTTCACATAGTGTGAGGCCTTGGCCGCCGTTACCGCGGTCTCGCAGATCCGGTCAACCAGAGCCTTGTCCTTGATCAGCGAGGGGGCGATCTCCACCAGTTTCTGGTTGCGCCGCTGGATCGAGCAGTCCCTTGAGCCCAGATGCACGGTATTGCCTTCCTTGTCGGCAAGAATCTGCACCTCGACATGTTTGGGATTGATCACCGCTTTTTCCAGAAAAACCGCATCGTTGTTAAAGGCAGACTTTGCCTCTGCCCTGGCCATGGGCAATTCCGCCCGCAGCTGCTTTTCGTTTTCCACCCGCCGAATGCCGCGCCCGCCCCCGCCGGCGGTGGCTTTCAGCATAACCGGGTAGCCGTATTTGTCGGCAAAGTCGAGGGCTTCCCTGAGACCGGCCTCACCGGCGGCCAGATTGTCCGTGCCGGGCACCATGGGGATTCCGGCATCTTTCATGATTTGCCGGGCCGTCACCTTGTCGCCCAGGGCCTGGATAACCTCGGATGGCGGACCGATGAAAATGATGCCGTTGTTCTCACAGGCCTTGGCAAAATCAGGGTTTTCCGCCAAAAAGCCGTAGCCCGGATGTATGGCGTCGGCGCCAACTTTTTTGGCAACGCCGATAACCTTGTCGATGTTCAGGTAATCGCAGCGCGGTCCATCCCCAAGCCAGATAGCCTCATTAGCCGCGCGAATATGCAGGGCGTCCTTGTCCGGCGTTTCATAAATAGCCACGGCAATATGCCCAAGCTCTTGCACCGCCCGGATGATCCGCAGAGCAATTTCACCTCGGTTGGCTATCAAGATCTTCTTCTTCAACGGGTCACCTCATTAAAAACAATTTTAGGCCAAGCCCAACACGTCAGCCCCTATATATTAAAAATGTGGCAGGGGCAGGGCAGGACGCGCCCCTGCAATCAGCGCAACACCGCAAAAAAACGCACAAAACAACCACTGGACAATATCAGGTCCAAGACACTCAACTTTGCAAATTACCATACCGAATTTTCCAGGGCAACATTTTATGTCCACAAAAAATTAAGGCTGACGACATTCGTCGGCAAACAAAGAATCCCTAAAAATCCCCCTCAATGGATCAGAGAGAGCGCCCTCCTTTTCCCTCAAGACCAGCCAGCACCATGGGCAGCTGCAGCCGGCAGGCTGCAGCAAAATCCTCTGGGAAATGCCCATTGATCCAGCGCAGCTGGGCCTCGGTGAAGGCGCCCATGGAATATGGGAGCTTGGGTAAAAGCGCGTAGAGAAGCCTCTGCCCGGTGGGCTTCGCCGCTATCCGGCTGGAGTATTCTATGCTGCTCACCAGCCGGGCGCCCAAATGGGCCAGAATCTGCTGGGCAATGAGCAGGGCGCGGTCCAAGGAAGCGCGGGTGAGCGCGTCCGCCTCCAGAATATTGCCCACCTCCCCCAGGGGCATGATCTGCAACTCCCACTGGGAGGTCTGCGCCTTGGGCACGAAAAGCATCACCTTGTCGTCCTCATACACAATCAGACTGGTATTTTCGCCTTCCCGCCCGTCCATCCGGCTGTTGCTGCGGATCGCCTGGAGATAGACGCGGAAAAAATCACAGCCCGTCTCTTCCTGGTACCGTTCACAAAATTCGGCAATGAGATCACCGCAGGCGTAGCCGGCAACGGGAGTACTTGCGGCCTGGCCGCCATGATGCCAGGCGGCAACCACCTGCGGCAGCATGGCGAACTGCTGATGAATCTGCTGATGTGAGGCATGAAGACGATAGCCGCCGGCCGCAAAAGCAAACCCGTAGTTCCAGCCCCAGAGGGTGGCGGTGAAAGGCAAGGGAGGTCCATCTTTTTGCCGCAGGGCCTGGAGTACCGCAAGCCGCATCTCTTCAAGGGCTGCGGAAGTCATGGTTTCCCGGCCGGGCGGCAGAGGCAACCCCAACTGGGCGGCGAGGTGGAGAAAGGTGCGCTGATAGTAAAGATGACGCAACCCCTGCATGTCGGCACCGGAAAGATCCCTGGTGCTGTAGCGGACAGCATCATCCGCCATGTTTGCCGCGTAATGCCCCCAGGGAATATAGCTGTTGCGGCGCAGATACTCAAAAACATGACACCCCTGCGCCGCGTCGCGGTACTCGCCCACGATTTCGCTGCCCCCCTGCGCTCCCGGCCGCAGGACCATGACCCTCCGGTAGGCCTCGGACAGATAACGATTGTTGGCCACTACCTCGAACAGATCATGCCGGAGGATCCTGGCCCGCGCCAGGCCATCCGCGCCCTTGAGGTAGCGAAGGCCGACCGGTTCCCCTGCTCCGTCACGGATAAATTCGCAGCTCAGATCGGCAAGGGCCGCCAGATCCTCGGAGTCGGTGGAGGTATCTGCCAGGGCCAGCAGTACTGGCTCGGGAAGTGCGGCAAAGCTTTTTTGCAGATCCTGAGCCGCTCCCGCGGGCAGGATCTCCTGCAACGCCTGCCGCATGGAAACCGGTTGCGGCTCCGGCAATTTGATGGAAGCCGGACTGACCGCCCTGGATGCCGCCCAACCGCTGCTGATGCAGGTAACCCCCCGAAAAGGAAAGGGATTGGCTATTTCATATACCACTTCCGCCCGGTCAACCTGCAGATCGCCCTCGGGAAAATTACCCTGGTTCAGATACGGCTTATCGTCTGAAAATGCGCCGAGCGGCTCAACAAAATCGTTTTCCCGCAGATTGACCACCTGATAGGACGGCGCATGCACACCATAAACAAACTGCCCGGAAGGATGGACGCAGGAACGCAAGGTCATAGCAAAATCTCCATTGAATCACACGGGAAGAGCGGCGAGGCTAAAGCTGAGTTGAGCAGCTCGCCTGCTCAAACGAAACTTATACCCCTTGGGTGCAAAGCTGAGTTGAGCAACTCGCCTGCTCAAACGAAACTTATGCCCTTTGGAATGAGCAG
The DNA here is from genome assembly GCA_041675585.1 of Desulfurivibrionaceae bacterium. GTDB lineage: Bacteria > Desulfobacterota > Desulfobulbia > Desulfobulbales > Desulfurivibrionaceae > Thiovibrio. The sequence goes on along the minus strand of JBAYTO010000017.1, from coordinate 55,742 downwards.
GCAATATAACCGGGAACCAGGCCGACGCTCCACAAGAAAAATTGAGTTACGCTACGTTTCGGCCTCAGGCTGGACAGGGACAAAAATTCCGGTCCCGCCTCCAGTTATCCCGGAACCGCACCCGGTTTTTTGGAGGTTTTCCTTCTTCTTCCCTTGTCTAACCCGCGAAAAATGGAGTATTGTATCGGTCTCGAAAGACTCAATTAAGATATGCGCCGGTTAGGCGACAAGGATATCGCAACTAATCACGGGGCAGGCCCGAAGGGCAAATATCCACAGAATCACCCTTCGGGTAAAAGTTTTGTTTTGCACCCTAAAGGGCATAAAATCCGACTAGCTGCTCAACTCAACTAAAAGCGGACACAGGGTGCTGCAGGTTGCGGCAAGCGGATCGGCGATGCGTACATCAAGTTCGTGAGCCGGACCGATCGCCGCAAGATGTGGTGCTCTGTACCCGCTTACAGGATATCACCATGGACAAACCAGGCTATTTTGGACAATGGGGCGGCGCCTATATCCCGGAAGTGCTGTACGAAACCTTTCGGGAACTGCGGGAGGTCTACGCCAGGGCCAAGGCAGACCCGGCCTTCTGGCAGGAATACCTCGACCTCATGGGTTCTTACTCCTGCCGGCCCACCCCCCTTACCCATGCCGAAAACCTGAGCCGTCACTTCGGCGGGGCGAAGATCTTCATCAAGCGCGAGGATCTCAACCACACCGGGGCGCACAAGGCCAACAACGTCATGGGCCAGGGCTTGCTGGTCAAGCGGATGGGCAAGACCCGGGTGATCGCGGAAACCGGCGCCGGCCAGCACGGGGTGGCTTGCGCCACCATGGCCGCCAAGTTCGGCTTCGCCTGCACCATCTACATGGGCGAGGAAGATGTCCACCGCCAGCGGCCCAACGTCTTCTGGATGGAGAAGCTCGGCGCCACCGTGGTGCCGGTGACCACCGGCAGCCGCACCCTCAAGGACGCCATCAACGAGGCCTTCCGCGACTGGGTCTCCAACATGGACACCACCCACTACGTGATGGGCACGGTCTGCGGGCCGCATCCCTTTCCAGAGATGGTAGCCTGGTTCCAGTCGATCATCGGCCAGGAGGCACGCCAGCAGATCCTCGCGGTCCACGGCAGGCTCCCGGCCCGGGTCTATGCCTGCGTGGGCGGCGGCTCCAACGCCATGGGCATCTTCCAGGGCTTTCTTGACAACCCGGAAGTAGAGCTGATCGGGGTGGAGGCAGGCGGCAAGGGGCTTGACACCGGCCAGCACGCCGCCCGGCTCGCCAGTTCCGACGCCTCGCCCGGCGTAGCCCAGGGCTACAAAACCATGTTTCTCCAGGACGCCGACGGCCAGATGCGCGACACCCATTCGGTAGCCGCCGGGCTTGACTACATCGGGGTCTCCCCCCTGCTCGCCGACCTGTGGGAAAAAGGCCGGGTCCGCTTTGCCGCGGCCACCGACGAGGAGGTCATGGCCGCCCTTGATCTCACGATCAAGAAGGAAGGGATCATCCCGGCGCTCGAATCAACCCATGCCTTTGTTCAGGCCTTTAAAGAAGCGAGCGAGCTGGCCCCAGACCAGGCCATTGTCATCAACCAGTCCGGCCGGGGCGACAAGGATATCTTCACCATCGCCCATGCCTTTGCTGATCCGTCCTGGAAGGAATTCATCCGGAAAAAGGGAGAGGAATATGCAGCTCGCTGAACAACTCCGGGAGGCCCGGCGCAACAAAGAGATCCTGCTCATGACCCATCTGGTCCTGGGCTATCCCTCCTTTGCGGTAAACCGCGAGGTGATCCGCCAGATGGTAGAAAACGGGGTGGACGTGATCGAACTGCAGATCCCCTTTTCCGAGCCCATGGCCGACGGACCCATGATCATCAAGGCCAACCAGGAGGCTATCGCCGGGGGGACCAAGGTTGCGGACTGCCTCGCCTTTGCCGCGGATATGGCGGGGCAATACGAGATCCCCTTTCTGTTCATGACCTACTACAACATCCTCTTTAAATACGGGGTGGAGGATTTCCTGCGCAAGGCCCGGGAGATCGGGATCAGGGGCTTCATCATCCCGGACCTGCCGCCCGAGGAGGGCGAGGAGTATCTCCGGCTGGCCAAAGCGCTCGATCTCGCGCCGATCCAGATCTTCGCCCCCACCAGCACCGAGGAGCGGATGCGGACCCTGGCCGGGCATGGGGCCGGATTCATTTACTGCGTGGCCCGCCGGGGCGTTACCGGCAGCAAGACCGAGTTCGACGCTTCCTTCGACGCCTACCTGGCCCGTTGCCGCAAGGCCACCAATCTGCCGCTCGCCGTGGGATTCGGCATCAGCAGCCGGGAAGACGTCCAAATCCTGACCGGCAAGGCGGACCTGGCGGTGATCGGCACCGCCACCATCAGACTGGTAGAAGAAAAAGGTCCGGAAGCGGTGGGTCCTTTTATTGCCGGGCTCCGCTAAGGGACGCAAGGCAAGGCCCCGGCCGACAAGAGCAGACAAGCTGCCCAGCTCAGCTATAAGCGGGTCGGCGATGCGTACCTCAAGTACGTGAGCCGGACCGATCGCCGCAAGATGTGGTGCCCTGTGGTCGCTTGCAATCAGATGGTTTCCCCGGTGGCGATGACCAGGGAGGGGAAATCTCCGGCTTTGCGGGAAGGGGTCACCACGCAATTGCGTCCGATCACGGCTTGAGCAGGCACTTCAGCCTCTTTGCCGATCATGGTGAGCCCGGTATAAAGATGTTTGGGGCAGGCCTTGTTGGGCGTACTCTTATCCTCGCCCTGCCCCACCCGCGCCCCCTGTCCGACCCGGACTCTTTTATCAAGAATGGCCAGTTCCACCACTGCCCCTTCCTCCAAAATGCAGTCGTGCAAAATGATGGAATCCCTGACCAAGGCATTCTTCCCCACCCGCACTCCGGGCGAGAGAACCGAATTGACCACCTTGCCCTCAATGACGCAACCGGCGGAAACCATGGAGCGCTCCACCACGCAGCCCTCGACAAACCGGGCGGGACAACGATCCACCGCCAGCCGGTCCGCATAGGGATTCGGTCGGATCCCCCAGGTCTGCGGAGAGATTTCCGGGTCGGCTTTCAGCAAATCCATGTTCGCCTCCCAGTATGCCTGGACCGTGCCCACATCCCGCCAGTAGCCGTGAAAGGGATAGGCAAAGACATTGTCCCGCTCGATGGCCTTGGGGATGAGGTGCATGCCGAAATCCACCTCCTCGCGGTCTTCTTCCAGCAGCCGAAGCAGATATTCGGTGTCAAAGACATAGATCCCCATGGAGGCCAAATCGGTGCGGGGCACCTTGGGTTTTTCCTCCCATTCGACGATCCGGCCTTCGCTGTTGGTGATCCCCGCGCCGAACTGGTGGATCTCGGAGAGCGGCACCACCATCATGGCGATGGTAACCTGGGCCTTTTTCCGGCGGTGGAAACGGAGCATGTCGTCGAGATCCATGCGGTAAATGTGATCGCCGGAAAGAATAACCGTTTCCCTGGCCGGATGGGCCCTGATAAAGTCGATGTTCTGACGCACTGCATCGGCGGTGCCCTTGTACCAGTCTGAATCCTGAAAACCGGTGCGGGGGGGAAGAATTGTCACCCCCCTGCTGCGACCCGTGAAATCCCAGGCCTCGCCGGTGCCGAGATGACGCATCAGAGATAGCGGCTTGTACTGGGTGAGAACCCCAATCTGGGTCAGGCCGGAATTCATCACGTTGCTCAAGGAAAAATCAATAATCCGGTAAACCCCGGCAAAGGGTACGGCCGGCTTGGCCCTGGACTGCACCAGGACATTGAGGCGGCTGCCGACCCCGCCGGCCAGCAAGAGGACCAGGGAATTGTCGCCGTGGATCATCGAACCACCTCACCATTCTTGATTTCCCCGCTCATCTGCTCCGGACGCAAATTCGGGTGCAGGGTGCAGCCGGAGCCGATCACCATCCCGTCCAGCAGATGGTTGTTCCAGCCGACCACCGTTACCTTGTCGGCCTGCGGCACCCCTGGCTCACCGATCCGCACCCTGGCTCCAAAGGTCACGTTGACATCGCTCACCACCGTGTTGAGAACGGCGCCATGCCCCACCACATTATCGTAAAAGAGTACGGAATTCTTCACCTGTGCCCCTGACTTGACATGGACTCCGGGAAAGAGGATGGAGTTCTCCACCCGCCCCTCCACGATACAGCCATTGTAAACCAGACTGTTTTCGATGCTGGCTCCGGGACCTGCCTTGAGAGGCTGGCAGTCCCTAACTGCCCGGTGTTCCAAGTTGGTGCGGATGCCCCACTCCTCAAGGGGAATCTTTGCTTCCGGTCCCAGCAGATCCATATTGGTCTGCCAGTATTCGGCAACGGTCCTGGTGTATCCCCAGTAGCCGTGAAACTTGAAGCCGTACACCCTCCGCTGGCTCGCCATGAGCCGGGGTAAAATATCCCGGCCGAACTCGAAGGATTCATCATCCCTGGCATTGGCCTCCAGCACCTCGTAGAGCACGGAAGGTCTGAAGCAGTACACGGTGAGCGAGGCCCAGTTGAAACTGGGGTTGGCAGGTTTTTCCTGGTACTGATGGATGCGGCCGCCGCGTTCGCCATCCTCGTCGTCGATCTCCGCCACCCCGAAGCGGCCTGCCTCGGCCATGGGCACCTGCAGGCAGGCCATGGTCAGGTCGGCGTCCTTTTCGCGATGGTATTGCAGAATTTCCCGGTAATCCATGTGATAGACATGGTCGCCGGAAAGCACCAGGATGGTTTCCGGATCGTGGTACTGAACAAAATCGAGATTCTGATGGATGGCATCGGCCGAGCCCCGGTACCAGCTGCTCTGGCCGGAGCCTTGCGAGGGAGGCAGGATAAAAACCCCGCGGTGGCGGCCGGTCATGTCCCAGGCAGTACCGACCCCGATATGGCTGATCAGGGAAAAACTCCGGTACTGACTGAGGATGGCGACCAACTCCAGGCCCGAATGCATGAGATTGCTCAGGGCAAAATCAATTATCCTGGCAAAGCCGCCAAAGGGGACCGCCGATTTGGGCCGGTAGGCAGTGAGCACGTTGAGCTCGTCAACGCGGCCCCCGGCAAGGATCATGGCCAGGACCTTCGGTTTAAGTTTCATGAAATTCCTGCAAAAAGGAGGACGCCGTTTTCTCGGCATAAAGAGCCGTAACGAATTGTTCAATAAGCAACAGCTTGATCGTAACAGCTCATAAGCTTATACTTCGCTTCCGGTTGCAGGACCATTATGGAAAGGGTTGCGCCAAAAAGCAAGCACAGGAATTGAGGGGTAAGGAAAAAGATTCTCAAAAGGTTACAGAAGCCGGGGGCACGCGAATCGTTTCTTATCGCAGGTATTTAGTGGTGAGACGCATCAGGGTTCTGGTGGAAAAATCCTGCATCTCGGGCGGCAGATTCCGAAGCGGCACCTCGGCCCGGGCTGTTTCCCGGTGTCCACCCGCCGAGCCGATCGACTGAAACATCTTCTCCGCCAGCCTACCGGCATTTTTTTTGTAGCCGTCACAACGGAAGATGACCACCAGTTTGTCATTATGCAGGCCGGAGACAAAGACCCAGGCGATATCGTGAACCTGGTTTAAAAAATCGGCAATGAGCACCAGCATATCCGGGCTGGGCACCCTGCCGAGATGGGCATAGAGCCGCTGCTTGCTCACCTTCATCTCGTTGAGGGCGGTTTTGAAATAATTCAACTCGGAACGGCGGAAGGAGGATTGCTCTATCTTGCGAACCAGATTCTGGTTGGCGATATTAAAAAGATAGCGGAAGGAAATGGCATCCGCCAGAGTGGCTTTTTTCTCAAAATTTTTGGTATCCACCTTGATCGCGTAAAAAAGGGCGGTGGCCAGCGTCACCGAGGGCTTCAGGCCGGCGGCCCTAAGGTATTCAACAAGCATGGAAGCGGTGGCGCCGAAGTCCTTGCGGATATCGACAAAAGGAGCGACCCAGCCTTTGGTGGCAGGGTGGTGATCAATGACCACGTCGAAAGTGATATTCTCGAAACAGGGCAGATGACAAGGCTGGGAATCCAGCATCACTTTTTTGGTAAAATCCCCGCCTTTAATCGTATGCAGTCGTTCCATGGGAATCTTCAGCAGATCCACCATGACCACGTTATTGAGTCGCCTGATCTCATTGGGATAAGCGATGGTGACGCTTTTCACCCGGTAACGGAGCAAGCGCTTCAGGGCCATGGCGCTGGCAATGGCGTCGGGGTCGGCATTGATGACCACCAGAACCTGATCTTCCTTGCCAAAAAGAGCGAACAGCTCAAGCAACCGCTCCTTGGCGCTCTTCTTTTTGTTGGACACCGGTTTTTTGGGAACTTCTAGGTTTCCCTTCCCGTTCATGCCATCATCCCCTTCGCTCATGAAAACCATGTCGAAAACCGGCCTTCCTGCTCAATATTGCGTCAGACACTAACCATCCAGTTCAATAGCGAAAATAGTCAAAACTACTGAACCGTAACTGTCCGGCAACCGATTGCCTATAACACATGCCGAAATAAATTTCAAAGGTTTGCCCTTTGGTGCTTATTCCCCATCAAAGAACGGGACCGAAGGAAACAGGGCATGGTCGGTGTGGGGAATAAAGCGGGAACCGGAAAAACGAAGCATGAACTCCTGGTTGACGTTCAATTCGATATAGGTAATTTTCCCGGCCAGTCGCAGACTGCGTTCCCGTGCCTGCCTTTCGAGCAGGATCAGCTGGGCGCCGCGCAGGGAGCTGTTGCCCACCGGCTCATAGATGGTTAGGGGCAGATCGGGCAGCATCCCCAGAACAATGGCCTGCCTGGGCGAGATATGCCGGCCGAATGCTCCGGCCACATAAATGCGGTGCAGGTCGGCAAAGGCGATACCCACCTGGTTGGCCAAGGTGGCAAGAATGGCATACATGGCCGCCTTGGAACGCATGAGCGCATCGAGATCCACCTGACCCAGAACCACCGGTCGACCGTCCGCCGAATCCCTGCCCGATGCCACCACGAACTGGTAGCCTTCCTTTCCCTCAATCAGCCGCTCTCCGGCAGCCTGGGGCCGGAACTTGCCCCGGATATCAATCTGCCGGGTGAGATAAAGCTCGGCCACCAGATCGATGAGCCCGGAACCACAGAGTCCCCTGGGCTTGCCGTTGCCGATGGTTTGATAACGGATCTCCAGGCTGGCCGGGTCGATCTGCACATGTTCGATGGCGCCCGGGCCTGCCCGCATCCCCATCCGGGCCACGCCGCCCTCCAGGGCTGGACCTGCCGCCCCGGCGCAGGCGATGAGCCATTCCCGATTGCCGACAATCACCTCGGCGTTGGTGCCTACATCAATGAGCATGCAGGTTTCCGGCTGCTGATCAAGGCCGCTGGCCAGAAGCCCGGAGATCAAATCCCCACCGAAATAGCTGCCCACGCTGGGCAGCAGCCAGACCACCGCGGCCGGGTGGATGGCCAGCTTGAGCTCTCCGGCCAGACAGGGGTCCGGGGCGTTGACCATAGGGATGTATGGCTCACGGCAGAGATGGTAGGGATTGATATTGAGAAAAAAATGAACCATACTGGTGTTGCCGGACACCGAAAGCGCCCGGATCCCGGCCACAGGCAGACCGGCACTCCGGGCCAGCTCCAAAGCCAGCTCATTGATCGAGCCGATTATTGCCTGGTGCAGCTCTGCCAGCCCATCACCTTTGCCGGCATAATGAATCCGGGTGAGAATATCGGCCCCGTAGCGGATCTGACCGTTTTCCCGGTCGGCTCGGGCCAGGGTTGCGCCGGTGGCCAAATCAAGCAGGGTTGCTTCAAGGTGGGTGGTCCCCAGGTCAAGGGCCATTCCGGCAAGAACCGGCGGCGGCTGGGGGAGAAAATCAACCAGCATCGGCCCACCCGCCAGCTCATTGACTATGGCGGCGCCGGTAAAGCCCGCGGCGCGGAACCGCTCGGCCACCTTGCTCAGCCGCTGATAGGGCACCAGCGGCATACACCCGTTCAGCCTAGGGGCAAGGGCCTTCTTCAACCGGTCGATATCGCCGGTGTTGTCGCCAAGAGTGGGAGGAGGCGCGGCCACTGCAATGCCCCGCACCAGGGGGGTCAGCATCATCAAACTCCACGAATATTCTCGATATCAACTGCATTCTGCCCGGCATACTATGCCGCCAGCCGGGAAAAGTCCCTAAAAAAGTGGCTCGAACAACCCAGGCGGATCAGAATAGCGGCAGGCTTGACGTCCGGGATGGCCAATGGTAAAGAGCCAGATCAAGCTCCTTCCAAGTAACTTCACCGCAGGTAGATGCTCAAACGAAACTTATGCCCTTTGGGTGTATAACATGCCCCTGTTGCTCTACACCTATATCGCCACCGAGATCCTGGCCCCGTTCTTCGCCAGCTTTCTCATCATCAACGCCATCCTCTTTCTGGGCCGGCTTGTCCCCCTGCTCAACGTGATCTTCGACTTCGGCGTCAACGCCGGTGATTTCTTCCGCCTCTGCGCCTACATGCTGCCCAAGCTGATGATGTTTTCCATTCCCATGGCCAGTATGACCGCAGTCATTGTTGCGGTAACCAGGATGGTGAACGACAAGGAGATCATGGCCCTCAAGGCCTCCGGCATCGGCCTGCTCCGCCTGCTGCCGCCGGTGATCGTCATCGCCCTGGCCACCTCCCTGCTCACCTGGTTTTCCGCCGTCACCCTGATTCCCCAAGGCACGCTGGCCATGAAAACTCTTTTTTTGCAAATGGCCAAGGAAAAAATCGACAAGGGTGTCCAGGCCGGGCAGTTCAGCGAAGGACTCGCCAATGTTGTGCTGTATATCAAGGCGGTTGATCAGCAAACCCGGCAATGGCAGGGGGTGTATGTTTCCGACCTGCGTCACGGCGATACCCCTCTTACCATTGTCGCCAAAACCGGCAGCCTTACCACCCAGCCAGAAAACATGTTGATCACTCTTACCCTGACCGACGGTAGCCTGCACCGCGCCAGCGGAGATATCACCCAGACCATCCGCTTTGATCGCTACCGGATCAATCTGCCCATCAAGACCCCCACGGAAATCGCCGGCACCTCCGTTACCGAGGTCGGGAAAAACGGCCTGAATCAGAAACAGCTGCTGGAACAGGCCGCAAGCCATGGCCCCGAAAGCCCCATCGGCCTAGGCATGCTCATCGAGTACCATACCCGCATGGCCCTGCCTGCGGGCGGCCTCATCCTGACCATCCTAGGGTTGCCCTTGGCCATTCTGTCTCTACCTGGCCGAAGACCGCTGGGCGTACCTCTGGGGTTGTTGTTTTTTGTCCTCTACTATATCCTGTTCACCGCCGGTAGGGCCAGCACGGAAAGCGGCCAGCTGCCGGTCGCTCTCGGCATCTGGCTGCCCAATATCCTGCTCGCTTTTTTCACCACTTTCCTCACCAGACAGGTGGCAAACGAGACTGCCCCGCTCTTCCTTGCCCGATTTGGCGAGCCGATCCTGGCGTTGCTTGCCAGGCTGCCGGGAAGCAACGCCGGAGAAAAACAGCGATGAAACTGCTGGACCGCTACCTCATGACCCAGTTCGCCAAGAATCTGGCGCTGGTCATCTGTTCCCTGATCGCCATCTATCTGCTGGTTGATTTTTTTGAACGGGTAGACAACTTCCTGGAAGCAAAAAAAACCATCGGCCTGGCAATCAAATACCTGCTGCTCAAACTGCCATTCATGTATGTTCAACTGATCCCGGTCTGTATCCTGTTGGCCGGGATTATCACTCTGGGGGTACTCAACCACCATCTTGAATACATGGCCCTTATGGCCGGCGGAATCAGTGTTATCCGCATCATCCGCCCCCTGCTGGTTGCGGCGGCCCTCTTCACCCTGCTCACCGTGGCCATTGGCCAATGGGTGCTGCCCGCCACTACTGCGGCAACCAACCGGATCTGGTACGAAGAAGTAAACCACAAGATCCCTCAGGGCATTCTCCGGGACGGCCGCACCTATTTTCGGGGCAGCGAGGGGATTTTCTCCTTTGTCCGCCCCAATCCTCAAAAGAATGAATTTCGTAATTTCTCCTTTACCGCCTTTGACAGCGAACAGGGCCTGACCACCCTGCTCACCGCCGAAAGCGCCATCTGGACAGACGGGGGTTGGCTGCTGCTAAACGGCCAGCGAAAAGAACGCGCTGCGAATGGCTCCTTTTCGGTAAAGCTCTTCAAGACGCTCTCCCAACCCTTTGCCCAGCAGCCGGAAGAGTTCTTCGTTCCGCCCTACAAAATTGAAGAACTCTCCTATAGCAAGCTTCTGCGCCAGGCCACGAACAACATGGCTCCCAGCCATGAATCGCTGCTGGAATTCCACCGCCGGTTCTCCTACGTCTTTCTGGGCATCCCCCTGCTCCTGCTGGGAATTCCGGTTCTGCTTTCCGTGCATCGAGCCAGAAGCCACGACCTAGCTTACGCCATTCCGGCCAGCTGCGGCATGGCCTTTGCCGCCTGGGGCGCCTGGAGCGCCACGCAATCTTTGGCCAGGACCGCTATTCTGCCGCCCGGTATCGCCTCCTGGTCCATCCATCTGCTGGCCATAGCCCTTGGCTGCTTTCTTTTAAAACGGCACAACCAGTAACCTCAATAATATGAACTTGGATCCCCGACCCTCAATAGCCATCCTCAGCCGCTTTCGCAAGATCGGCATCATCGGCGTTCCGCCTCTGGAGGTGATCCGGAAAGCCAACGAACATGGTTTGATCATCCATGATCTGGACGAGCCTCTGGTCCGGGAGGATCTTGAAACCGCCAGCCCCTTTCTGCCCAGGGTGTACTGTGCCATCCTCCGCACCGCCGTGGTCAACGCCCTGCACCTGGAGCTGGACGCCATCTACGTGGATACCGGCCCCGGCAAGTGCGACTGCGCCCTGCACACCGCCACCATCCTGGCTGAGGCCCTGCCCATCCCGGTGATCCGCACCAGGAATACGGACACCGAGGCCTTCGGCACCCCGCTCTGCCAAGCCCGGCACCGCCTGATCGAGCGGATGCTGGCCATCACCGCCGGGGTAAAATCGGCGGCCCCCTATCAGAACCAGCCGCCAACCTGTGCGCCCACCGCCGGGTTCTGGGGGGTGCCGCCCCGGGATTTCTCCATCCTCGAGCTGTTCCCGGAGACCACCCACATCTACGGCTGGGCCCGCTGCATGGAAAACAAGACCCCGGCCGACCACGATCTGGAGGCGGAGTTCAACCCCGAGGTGCCCACGGTGTTCTTTGCCCAGTCCTTTTGCGCGAAAACCGCCCTGGCCCGCTATCTGGCGAAAAAACATCCCCACGCCCTCTACCTCGATGTGGATGTACATACCACCAGCAGCGCCCGGGCCAAGGTCCAGGCCTTTCTCGAACTTTCCGGGGTCAAAGCATGATCCTGGGCGACTTCGGCACCTCCTACTGCAAGTTTCTTGATCTTGCCGCCCCCGGGGGTGAGCCGAGCATCATCGCCACCAAGGAACTGCCCAGCCAAACCCGGGTGGATCTCGCCACCGGCCATCTGGGCAAACGGTTTGCCGACCGCTACGTCAACGAGCTCATCGCCCTGGCCCGAGGCGGCGAGGCCCTGATCGAGGAAGACGAATATGTGCTGCTCGACTGCGGCAGCAGAGACATCAAATTCATCAAGTATCAGAACGGCAAGCTGGCGGATATGGGCTGGAATGCGGAATGCGGGGCGTCGATGGGCTTCACCATCGAGTTGCTGGAACGGTATTACGAGCTGGATTATACCCAGCTGCGGGTGCCGGAGCAGACCTTTTCCGTAACCTGCGGGGTGTTGGGGATGAGCGATATCTTCGACGCGGTAATCTCCGGGGTACCGGTGGCCGAAGCGGTGGCCCGCTTTGTCAAGGGAATCGCCCTCAACGCCTACCGCTTTGCCGGTTCACCCCCCCACCTCTACCTCTCCGGCGGGCTGTGCGACAACCCTCTGTTCGTGGGCAGCTTTCCCTGCCAGGTCACGGTGCTGGGCCGCTTCGTTCTGTTGCGCGGCCTGGAAGCGGAGGCGCGTCAACCCAACCCCCCGACCCAAGCTTAAGGGACAACCGATGCCTCCCCCGACCCCGGAACGGCCAAACTGCCTGGCCTGCCTCCATTTCTACATCACCCATCAGCCACAGCACCCCTACGGCTGCCGGGCCCTGGGCTTTATATCCCTCCAGTACCCGGCCGTTGTGGTCTTTGCCAGCTCCGGCATCCATTGCCAGGCCTTTGTTGCCAAGAAGACCACAGGCTGAGGGCTGATGGCGAATTTTCCCCTTATTTTTCAAATAACCTCACTGTGTTCCGGGGCTGGCCGGCGCTGAACACCGTTTCCACTCCTTCCAGAAGCCCTAGAACGGCAAGGCGTTTGACATTACCGTTGCCCCGGCCCCGGTAGATGGACTCATCCGTCTTGGCAAGACAAAGGCGGTGGCGTTGCTGCCGCGGTCGGGCAGAAAGCAGGGCGCGGACCCGGTCGAAAAGAAGCCGGGAAAGCACCAGCTCGCCAAAAGCCGGATGATACGGCCCGGCCAGCACAGCTTTCTCCAGCGAGGCCGAGGGTTGCAACCCCATGCGGACCACGGAAATCCCCTGCGCCGTGAAAATGGCCCAAAGCCGCCCGGCCAGGGCCACGGCCCTGAGCAAAGAAAGGGGCTGATACCGCCCCTGGTGGTATAGCTCCGCCAGCGGACTGCCGGAAACAACCAGACAGGGGTAGAGGCGGACCAGGTCCGGCGCCAGCTCTGCCGCCCTGCGGCCGCTGGCCAGGGCCGTGGCCGTACAATCGCCGGGCAGGCCGAGCATGAGTTGGAGCCCAACCTGAATCCCGGCCTCCTTCAAGCAGGCCACCGCCGTCCGCACCTGGGCCACGGTGTGCCCCCGGCCGCTGGCGGCAAGCACCCGGTCATCCAACGACTGGGCGCCCAGCTCCACGATGCCCACCCCATGTTGCCGCAGAAACCCGGCAATCTCCGGGGTTACATAATCCGGCCGGGTGGAGAGCCGCAGCTCCTGCACCTGGCCTGCGGCCAGAAAGGGCTGTGCCGCCCCAAGCAATTCCCGCTGCCGCTCCATGGCCAGACCGGTGAAGCTGCCCCCATAAAAGGCCACCTGCACCGGACCGCCGGAATGGCGGCGGGGCCAGGCCAGCTGGCCAAGGATGGTCTCCCGCACCTCGCGGGCGGTAAGCAGGCCCTCCGCAGCGCCGGTGATACTGCGCTGATTACAGAACAGACATTGATGGGGACAGCCCTGATGGGCGATGAAGATGGGGATGACAAAGGGTGAGGCCATCGGCTTAAGAACAGGATATTCGGACACCACGGCTCACCGGCCGGCCTGCTCGGGCCCGGCAAGATTTTTCAGCGCCATGGCGGCGGCCTCCTGCTCCGCCTCCTTCTTGCTGCGGGCGCTGCCCTGACCGAGAATTTCCTCCCGGAAACGGACCGAGACATGGAAGGTTTTGTTATGATCCGGCCCTTCATCACCCTCCAGCACATAGCGGGGCCCCTCATTGAACCGCTCCTGCAAAAGCTCCTGAAGCGAACTCTTGGCATCGGCCAGAAACATGCTCTGCTGCCGGTCGTCAAACCAGGGGTAAAAATGGCGTTCGACAAATTCCGCCGCCGCCTGGTAGCCGCCATCGAGAAAAATAGCCCCGGCCACCGCCTCGAAGGCACAGGAAAGGATGGAGGCCTTTCCCCTGCCGAGATTGCTATCCTCGCCCTTGCCCAGCAGCAGATAGCGGCCCAGCTCCAGATCACGCGCCATCCGGGCCAGATGCCGCTCGTTGACCAGGGCCGCCCGCAGCCGGGTGAGATCACCCTCCCGCATCTCCGGAAAATGGCGAAAAAGCGCATGGCCGACGGAGAGATCGAGAACAGCATCCCCCAGAAATTCGAGGGTTTCGTTGTCCTTCTGCGTCTGCCTGCCCTGTTCAAAGGCGTGGGAGCTGTGGATCAGGGCCTTCTGCAGATGGGCGCGGTCCCGGAAATGATAGCCGAGACTTTCCTCAAGAAGGTGCAAATCCGGCAGCGGTGTTGGGGCAAGGGTGTCGATAGTCACGGTCAAAGCACGATAAGGAGTAATCTGTGAGGGAGTGCCCCTCTTGCCGGAAAGCACCATACCCCAGCTTTTTAAAAAGGGCAACGGCTCACCCGGCCCGATGCGGGGCCGGCAGCACTTCCCTTGCCTGCCCAGGACCGCGCGCCGTCCACATTTTCCCTTGTCAAAAAAACGATCTGCGTTTAAGATGTGGCCCCACCAAAAAGGCGGCGTAGCCAAGTGGTAAGGCAGTGGTCTGCAAAACCATTATTCAGCGGTTCAAATCCGCTCGCCGCCTCCAGTGAAAATCAGAAAGGGTCAGCCGTTTTTATACGGTTGGCCCTTTTTTTGTGCGCAGACCTAGAAGATGTTGCCCGCCGATTTGAGTCCTGACTACCCGAAAATATGAACAGGCCGATGATGGCGAGGCCAGACTGCAACGCAGATGCGCTGCTGGCCGACCATGGCGAAAAAACTATGATCCCCCTGGAATACAGTTATTTTAACATGCTAAGATAATTATGTGTCAAGATGTTGCATGGCGGAGATATGCTGATCCCGCGGATTCATTGTAACATGCCCACAACTGCCCAATAAGCCGACGGTCAGACTGACTTATGCAAAAAAACAAAGCCGACAAAAACTCTCCGTTTCCGAGCCTGTTCTCGATATGGGTTTTCGTTGTTTTTCTTATATTCATTGCCCTGCCGGCGGCGGCCTCGGAGAAAACGACCATCGGTGAGGTCGAAGATCTGATCCTCCTGCCATGGGGCGTTACCATCGCAGCGCGCATCGATACCGGCGCCGCGACCTCTTCGCTCGATGTCTGCGAAGTAAATGTAAAGGACAAGCTCGTGGAATTCACCCTGCCGGACCGATGCGGCGGCGCCAAATATACCCTGCCGCTCAGAGGCTGGAAAGAGGTGAAATCAGCCTCCGGCCTCTCCAGAAGACCGGTGGTGAAAATTGGAATATGCATCGCCGGCAAAAAAATCCCGACCAAAGTAACGCTCACCGACCGCTCCTTTCTCGAATACCCCTTCCTGCTGGGGCGAAACACCCTCCGCGCAGGAAAATTCATCGTCGATGTCGGCCTTGCGAAAACCTTCCCGCCGGCCTGCCCGGGAATTATGCCCCCATGATGCGTCCGGCGCTCCTGACTGCCTTCCTCTTGCTGCTTGTCACTGCGGCCATGGTCGCCTACCGTGGTTTTGCGCCCGTATCTCCCGAAAGTCTTCTTGCCCGCTGGTCACTGCTGCGCATCCCCCCGGAGTTTCAGGAAACCTTCCGGATTCTACTCCTGGTGCCCGTGGGAACTCTGGTGGTGAGCAGCATGCGCAATCTCGTCGGGCTGCCGACCTTCGGCATCTTCATGCCGGTACTTATGGCGCTCGCCTTCCGAAATACCGGCCTTGTCTACGGCCTCGGCATCTTTGCGGGCGTGATCCTGGTCGGCTATGCGGTGCGCTGTGCCATCGACCGGCTGCATCTTTTGCTGATTCCCCGGCTCTCGGTCATCCTGACCGTGGTTGTTGCCTGTTTTATTGTGCTGGCCATGATCGGCAACCGATTCGGAGTGCGGGAATTGATGGCGGTCGGCCTGCTCCCCTTTGTCATCCTTACCATGACCATCGAGCGCTTTTTCATCATTGTCGAGGAAAGCGGCGGGCAGGAAGGGCTGATTACCTCGTTCTGCAGCGGTGGCGTTGCGGCCGCCACCTACGAGATCATCAACAACCGCGCCCTGCAGTCCGCCTTCTTTGCCTATCCGGAGCTGCTGCTGGCTGTTGCCGCCATGCAGGTGCTGCTGGGCCGGTATACCGGCTATCGGCTTTCGGAGTTTATAAGATTCAGAAAGCTCGGGGGGTTCCCATGACCCCACGGATGTTGCAGAGATTCGAGTACTCCGGGCTGCTCGGCATCAACGGCAGGAACGCCGATTACATCATGCAATGCAACCCCCGTCCGGCCTATCCCCTGGTGGACAACAAGGTCCTCACCAAGCGGCTGGCGGCAGAGCATGGCATTGGTGTGCCATTCCTCTACCAGCTCGTGGAATATCACGGCGATCTGAAAAATATCAGAGAGAAGCTCAAGGGAAGACAGAGTTTCGTGGTAAAACCGGCGCGCGGCTGGGGCGGCGGCGGCATCCTGCTGGTCACCGAGCGAATCTCGGATAATCTCTTCGATCAGAATGGCGAGCTCATCCCCTGGCCGGTATTCAACCACCATCTCGCCAACATCCTCTCCGGGGTATATTCGCTGGGCGGGCTGGAAGATCAGGTGCTCATCGAGGAACTGGTTCATCCCGACCCTGTTTTTGCCCCGATAACCTACGAAGGCATCCCGGATATCCGGATCATCGTCTACCGCGGTATTCCGGCCATGGCGATGCTCCGCCTTCCTACCCTGGCCTCCAACGGCAAGGCAAACTTGCACCGGGGGGCCATCGGGGCAGGGATCGAGATCAGCACCGGCCTTACCCTTACGGCGGTACAAAACACCATGATTATCAGCCGCCATCCCGATACCGGCCACCCGGTGAGTGGCATTCAGGTGCCCTGCTGGGAGCAGATGCTGCGGACGGCAGCCTCCCTGGGCGACATTGTCGGCCTAGGCTATATCGGGGTGGATCTTTTACTGGACAGACAGCGAGGCCCATTGCTGCTGGAGATCAACGCCCGGCCAGGACTTTCGATCCAGATCGCGAATATGTGCGGTCTCAAGAAACGTCTTGAGCTGATCGACCTGGCACCGGCGGAAATATTTAACACCCCGGAAACGCGGGTAAAATGGGCACTGACCTCATTTCCCTGTTGACGGTAACGGCAGGCTGGGAAAATGCCGGACGTTTACCATATTATCCCTTGTGGCACGCGGTTTTAAAAATTCAAGAGGAGGCTACCCCATGTCCCATCAGGCAATCTGGAAAAGAAAAGAACCCTTGCGGCGGCTTGTCCGGTGGTCGGCCATTGCCTGCCTGCTCTTTGCGGCTGCTGCCTGTGCAACCGGCTCCGGGCTGCGCGTTGTTTCCACCTCTCTCCCGCCGGAAGACGGACGGCGGTATCGCCTGTTCCTTTACGGCGGAATCGATTCAAATGACTTTGAAAGCGTGGCCATTCTGGACCGGGAGGATGATCGTTTTATGTTCGTTTCCCAATCCGGAGCGATCAAAGTAGACCTTCGGCAAGGATTGACCATCTCCGAGGCCCAGGCCGAGGCGAGGCACTTTCTTGGCCGGAACAACTATTTCTTCGACATGGAACCCAAGGCGATCATCGGGCCGGACGGCCAAGTGGCCGGCTATGAAATCAGGGGACTGTATTCCCCATCCGTGGGTCGCCGGGCTGATGATCTCGACACCACTTATCTGTTCGGCCCTGATGATACGGTGACTTTTTACGTCTACTACCCGCCGGAGGTCGGCAGCGGCGCCGATAATTTCCCCGGGCTGAAATCTCACTGACAAAACCCTCTTCATCCTAATCCGCATGACAGCTGAAAATGCCAAAAAAAACTGCGCCGGAAAGAAGCTGCAGCGGAACAATTTCCCGGAGGCACAACATGGGCCAGCATAAGGAAGGAATCAAAACGGCGATCAAGGATGAGTTTATCGGCCGCTTCAGAAAAATGAAAGCCAAGGCCGGGGATCTGCTGCCGGCAACTTGGCTCTACGATGATTTCATGGCAAACCTGAGCGCCAAGGAACAACTGGCCCTGGAGGAAATCATCAGCGAAATGATCCAAGAAGGATTAATTGCCTATGTCGGCGGAACAAAGCCAACCTACGCGCTTACGCAAAAAGGGGTGGATATTCTCTGCTGACCGGAAGCGTATGGTCAGACCTGGGACTGGCCTTGCGAGAGCAACACCGTCGTGCCGCAATCAGTCTGCTGGCTGCCTATGACGCAAAGTCTGCCGACCCATGCCCTGCTGCTGCAAAAAAAATCCTCAAGGCAAATCACGGGAGGAGAAGAGTAACAATCTGAAGAGGAGCTGAAACCATGCGTACCGGAATCATTGCTGTTGCCATGCTGTTGCTGGGCTTTGCTATGGCGTTTGCCGATCAGCCTGCGGAAAAACGTGTTGTCGCCACCCTTGATCCCGACGGGGTACAGCGGGTGCGGATGACAGGCGGGGAGTACTATTTCGACCCCAGGGTAGTGGTGGTTAAAGTCAACACCCCCGTGGAGCTGCAGGTCAAAAAGACGGAAGGACTCGCGCCCCATAATATCGTGCTCAAGGCCCCCGAGGCGGGGATCAACTTTGCCGAAGATCTGGGCAGCGAGGTCAAGATCATCCGCTTCACCCCGACCAAGGCCGGCAGCTACTCCTTTGAGTGCAGCAAGCAGTTTCTCTTCTTTGCAAGCCATAAGGAACGAGGCATGCACGGCGTACTTGAGGTTGTACCCTGACAGGAGGAGATGCAAATGATTCCTGTCAGCGCGGAGCCCCAGCAGGCAATCAGGTTGCTGATCCCCTGGCTCGCCTTGGGGCACGGAACCTTCAACTCTCTGGTGATGCTTTTCTTCTGCTACCAGGGATGGCTGGGGCATGTCATCCGGCGCCACCGGCTGGCCGATGCCCCGATGCCCCTGCCGGTGGTGCGCAGACACCGCAGGCAGGGGCCATGGCTCGTCATCCTCGGCTGGAGCGGTTTTATTGCCGGGATGCTCATCGTGCTGCTCGACAAGGGCAGTCTGCTGACCTATCCGCTGCATTTCAGCCTCGGGCTGACGATTGTCCTGACCCAGGGCGGAGCCTGGGCGGCTTCCCGCAGGATCAAGAGGCGCGGCCCGGAAAGCCGCAGCCGTCACCGTCTGCTGGGCATCCTCCTCCTCTGTCTCTACCCGATCCAGATTATTGTCGGGCTCGGCGTCCTGTTGTAAGGGGCGCGGCGGTTGCGGTTTCAGTTGGTCGCAAACAAGAGTACCGCCGCCAGCCAGCCGCAGGCTTCGCCCAGCTCACAGGAAGCGCCCAGCACATCACCGGTCACGCCGCCCAGTGCCTTGGTTGCCTTGACCCTAAGCCAGAGAGCCGGCAGCATTGCGGCGCCAAAGATAATCAAGGCGGCCGACCAACTCCACCAGATGAGCGGCGCCAGCAGGAAAAGGCCCAGCGCCAGTTCCCCTGAATCGACCTTGCCGACAAAGGCGTGGCCGGTGCCGGCGGCCCGCGGGTATTGCCCGCCGCAGGCCAGAGCGGCCATGGGCCAGCGGGCCGTTACCGGCGCGGCGAACAGCACAAAGAAAAAGTGTTCCCCGCCATTGATCAAAAGCGAAGCAAGGCAGGCGATCTTCAGACAAAGCAACAACACCAGTCCGATCACCCCAAAGGCGCCGGTGGCCGAGTCTTTCATGATCGCCAGGCGTTGGGCCGGATTCTGCCCGCCGCCCAGGCCGTCCAGCAGATCAGCAAGGCCATCGAGGTGCAACCCCCTGGTCAGCCAGGCGCCAAGGGCCACCAGCAGCACCGCGCTCACCAGCGGAGGAAGCCCGAACCAGGCCAACAGCCAGCCCCCCCCGGCCAAAAACCCGCCGATCAGCCAACCGGCCAGGGGAAAAAAGGCGGCGCTCCGCTTAAGCCCGTCTCCAGGCAGCTCCGCCGGCAGCCGCACAGGCAGGATGGTGAGAAAGGCGATGGCGATTTTTGCGGGGAGCAGCATGGTATTCAACAGGCCTCGCTGTAGCTATCCGGCTTGCTGCCGGAATTGGACAAAATCCACAACATTTACGCCTCGCTCACCCCGGCCTCGCCGAAGGTGGCCATCTCGTTCATGATCTTGAGCCCCGCCTCCACCAGATTCATGGTCAGGGCTGCGCCGGTTCCCTCGCCCAGCCGCAGGTCAAGGTGCAGCAAGGGACTCAACTCCATCTTCTCAAAGAAGATCCGGTGGCCCTGCTCCGCCGACATGTGGCTGAAAAAGCAGTAATCCAGAACATGGGGTGCCAAGCGCTGGGCAACCAGGGCCCCGGCGCTGGAGATAAAGCCGTCCACCACCACCGGAATTTTGCTGATCGCCGCCTGCAAGATACAACCGCAGATGGCGGCGATCTCCAACCCGCCCACCGCAGCCAGCGCCCCGAGGGGGGAATCCAGGTGCGCCCGGTTCACGGCCAGGGACTGCTCGATCACCGCGATCTTGTGCTGGAGCATGGCATCGTCGATGCCGGTGCCCCTCCCCGTCATCTCGGCGACCTCGGCGGGCAGCAGGGCGGCAAAGAGGGCGGCGGACGGGGTGGTGTTGCCAATGCCCATGTCGCCGGTGCCCAGAATCTCCGCCCCATCCTCGATGGCCGCGCGGGCCATTTCCATGCCGACCCCGATTGCGGCTACGGCCTCATCGATGCTCATGGCCGGACCATTGGCCATGTTGGCGGTGCCGGGCCGAACCTTGCATTGGTGCAACCCCTCGGCCTCTATCGGCACGGCCACCCCCACGTCGATCACCCGTACCTCGGCTCCCACATGGCGGGCCAGCACATTTACCCCGGCGCCTCCGGCCAGGAAATTCAAAACCATCTGCGGGGTCACCTCCTGAGGAAAAGCGCTGATCCCCTCGGCCACCACGCCGTGATCCCCGGCAAAGGTAAGGATGATCTTCTTCTCCACCCTGGCCCCAATGGTTCGCCGCATGGCGCAGGTTCGAGCCGCAAGCATCTCCAGCTTGCCGAGGCTGCCCAGGGGCTTGGTCAGATTATTAAGCCTGGCCTGGGCCTGGGCCATAACCTCCTTGCTGGCCGGTTCAATGGCCGCGCAGGCTATCTGCAATTCTTCCGCTGTCCGTATCATGTTTCTCTGCTCCTTCAAGTCTTCGCGCACCGGTTACGACGCAAGGTAATTTTATCAGAATCATCCTCAGGCAAACTGAAAGCCCACGCCCGGACAATCCGGGAAAAAGCGCTCCGCAATATACACATAAATATGACCCTGGGAAAGAGCTGACGATGGTTCACATGGAAACTGGGCAGTTTCCCGAATTTTTCCCTTATTGATTCCCAATTGTGATAATCATCCGCGTGCGCAACGACAAAACATTGCGCACCCTACCCGCTGTTCGAGTTGCTTTTCGGTCATGATTGCTCCGACGGTTTCGTTGCTGCAAAAGCAGTATACAGAGGTAAAAAAGTAATTTTTTGTTCTGGAAGATCGGAATACGGCTGATCGGAAAAGACCAGCGCCGTACCGCACTCCGGATACGAAGCCAAAAATAGATGCAGGCTTCTCAAACTGCCGGTAGCGTCGCTTTTAACCTCCACCGGATGAATTATGCCGTTAATGACAGCCAGATAATCAACCTCGGCGGAACTGCTTTTTGCCTGTCTGTTCCAGTAATAAAGGGCTCCCTGCTGCGACACCAACATCTCTTGCCCGACAAACTGTTCAGCCATGGCGCCGTGTGCCAGAGGCATAAATGGCCCATCAAATATAACGACGCCCAACAGCGTGTTATTGCCCCGGTTGCCAGACCTCGGCGCTCATGCTCCCCATGGAGGCCAGCTCGATCCGGAAGGGCGTGACAATGATCACGCAGAAATTGGGGTCGTCCGGTCCCTGGAAATAGGCCTGCAAGCCGTCGTACCAGAAGGCGTCGCGCTCGGCCTTTGCCGTCGTGATCTCTGCAGCCCCCTCGACCTGAAGCCACTCCTTCGCGCTCATGATATCCGTAGCCCCCAGGGAGAGATGCACATTCGGGTTCTGGCGGATGTGCCGGACCTTGTCCGAGCAGAGGGCGCAGCAGAAGCGGAAGGTCAGCGTCTCGTCAGCGCTGCCGACCATGTACCGCACCCACGGTTTGCCCTCCTCGGTAATGGTGGCCAGATTGATCAGTTGCGGCCCCTTGGCCAGTTCGAAAATCCGTTGTTTCAGGTCGCTCATCTTCGTCTCCTGTGAGGTTGGGTTAGTGGCGTTTGCGCTTTTTCTGTCACTCTCTGATTTGGTTTGCCTTTAGCCTGTGGTCTCCCGAGCAAAACCGTGCTGGTGGCCGGTCAGTCGCCGTCCGTGCCGAGGATCACATCGACCATGCTCTTCCTCGGCTGGCAAAACAGCCGCTTGACCAGACCACGAAACTCGTCCGGTGTAACATGCTCCTCATGGGTGCCCATGACCACGGTGATGCGCGGGAAGGCCTCCGCCAGGGCGGCGCGGTACTTCTCCTTGAAGGGGCAGAGGGCCTTGATGCAGTAGCTGAAGTGGATCGTGTCCACGCCAAAAGCGGTTAGGCCCCGGATTCGGCCAAGCAACTTGTCCGGGCCGGTAAGGGTTGGGCAGCCCGGGCAGTTGATGATCCCGGCGAGGGTGATCTTCTCCTCGGGGGGATAGCTGGCAAAGCTGCCGCGCCGTTTGCGCAAGTCGGCGAGACAGCTGGCCGATGAGCAGCCGAGATCCTGGGTCGCATTGCTACAGGTTAAAATGCCGATTTTTGCCATTGATTGCCTCCTTGTTTCATCGTCTGGCCTTGCCGCTGATGGCGTCGATGCCAATCCTGAACACCTTGGCCTTCCTGCCTTTGGCCGCGATATACTGTAACCCCTCCGCCTGAAATTCGGCCGAGTACTTGGCCAGCAGCCCCTCCAGGGCCTGCTGCTTTTCGTCATCGAACACCTCGGCAGCCCGGCCGGAGACGATCACGCTTGCATAACGGGTGGCAAACTGGTCCGGCAGCACCTCACTCTCTCCCACCACGCAGAAGGAGACCCTGCTCTCGGCGGCGATGTTCTCCAGCTTGTGGCCCTCCGGAGCGGAGTGGAAGTAGATCGCTCGGTTGCCCACCCAATAGTTGCTGGGCAAACCGTACGGCGCCCCATCCAGGCCGCTGGTCGAGAGGATGCCGTATTCACCACCGATCAGCAGCTCCCACGCCTCCGCCTCGGGCATCTCCCGGTCCGATCGTCTCAATGGCCGGTTCATATTCTTGCACCTCCTGAATTGGTGTTGGTTTTCACTTCAGTCCAGACTCCGCGCCAGCGGTACTGGCAGAGTATCACTCGGCGGTCTTCGGCCGGTACTCTCGGCAATGGGTAGGCAAGAGACAACTACTCCAGTAACGCTTCTCTCCGTTTACTGTCCGCCTGGTCCATGATCGCCATGGCGGTCTTCATCCGCCGGAATCCGAAGCGGTCGTAAAAGGGCTCCTTGCCTGGGTTGGCAAAGAGCATGATGATCTCGGCATTGGCCCGTGCCAGCAGGTAGTTCATGATCCGGGTGCCGATGCCGTGGCCCTGGTATTCAGGCAGGACCACCATGTCGTAGATCGCGGCCCTGAGCGCCCCATCAGAGATGCCACGGCCCGCGCCGATGAGCCTCTCCCCGTCATAGGCAAAGCAGCGCATCTCGCTGTTCGTAAAGGCTATCTCGAGCTTGGCGATATCCCGTTTGCCCAAGGGGGCAAGCTCAATCACTCGTGCCAGTTCTTCCCATGAGACCGTCTCGATCTCCTCGGAGAGTCTAATATCCATCGTTTACCTCCATGGCCGTCCCTGGCCCCTGGACGGCATTTTACGCATCCGGGCGCGGGGCTGTTGCTATCGCACCGCACCCAGGTCACTCAAAGAGCGGCGATCATGCACGCCGGCATCTATTTCTTGGCCAGATACCGCATCTTCACATTGTAGGCAATCATCCAGTCGGCCATGGAGCGCTTCGGCAGGATCTCCTTCAGCTGGGCCGCAATGGCCTCGGCGTCCTGGGAGTTGGCCGCAAGCTCCCGGGCCTTGCTGTCGAAGAGAAGGAGATACTCCTTCATTGCCGTGAGGTCCTTCTTGGTAGAGAGGGGACCGTGACCGGGGACTATCTTCTCAAGGTCCATGGCCTGGAGGGCCTCCAGGGTCTTGGTCCAATCGGCGATATCACCCTCCGCCAGGGCGGGGTGGAAGTCGGTGAACAGGATATCCCCGGTAAAAAGGATCTTATGGGCCGGGATGGAGACCACGATGCTCCCCTCGGTGTGGGAGGGGGCGAAGTGAATCAGCTCCACGGTCTCGCCCCCCAGGTCGATCCGCATCCGATCACTAAAGGTGAGGGTCGGCAGGACGATCCAGGTGCCGACAATATCCTTCGGCTTCAGGCCATAGGCGGCAATGTTTTTCAGGGTGTCGGCACCCTTTTGCTCCAGCATCGCCCGGTCGGCCGTCTGGGAGATCACCGTGGCCCCGAGCTTGGCAAAAACGCAGTTACCAAAGGCGTGGTCAAGGTGGGTATGGGTGTTGACCACATACTTGATGGGCCTCTTTGTCACCTTCCTGATATCGGCCAGGAAACGTTTCCCCTCCTTGGCCGAGATCAGGGTGTCCACCACCAGCACGCCGTCCTTGCCGATGACGATCCCGGCATTGGCGGCAAAGCTGTGGGAAGGGGAGCTGTCCTGCTGTCCGACGTAGGCGTAGACGTTGTCGGACAGCTTGGTCAGCTCGGCAAAGGCGGTTTGGCTGCACAGCAGTGAAACAAAGACCAACAACAGCGCGAACGACTTTTTCATCATTTTTTACTCCTGGTTTTTTGTTTATATTTATACGAACAGACTATTTTTACCATAATTCCAACAAATTACCGCATTAGCCCTTCCTCTTCACCCAAGACACCTCTTTCCGCGAGACCGCCCAAAATGAGATCGAGCAAGACCATAAGGCGCGCCCGGTCCACCCGGGGCGGGGTGTGGCAGAGACCGAGCTGCTCTTCCAGGACGGTGTTCAAGCACGACACCACGGCCCAGGCCGCATCCCCTGTGTCGACCTGCCGAAACTCGCCGGCCGTCACCCCCTCTGTCACCAGACCGGCCACCACCTCCAACATGGTGGTGAAGTACTGATTGTTGGGAAACTGAGGCGCCCCCTGGGGCGGACCAAAGAAGATGGCGAAGATCAGGTGCATCACCTCGATGTTGTCGACAAAGGCATCGAAGATCATGGCGGCGAAACGGAGGATCCGCTCGCAGGCCGTCCCCTTAGTCTCGGCCAGACCGGCCAGGATCTCCTGGAATAGGGTAAGGGTCCCTGTCATCAGCTCCAGATAGATCCCCTCCTTATTTTTGAAGTAGTAGTAGAGCACCGGCTTGCTGACCCCGGCCGCGGCCACGATCTCGCGCACGGTGGTGGCCGCGTACCCCTTGCGGGTGAAGAGTTCGAGGGCGGCGGTCAGCAGGCGCTGCCGCACTGCCCCCTCGCTCTCCATGATCTGTTCGGTTGGTCCCACGGGATGTCTCCTAGTTTGGACTAGATCTCTGTATACCTACCGGTAGGTAAGATACTGGCGCGGGTTTGTCAAGACAATGTTGTAGCGCGGGTTGAACGGAGGGAAGGGGATGGTAATGGCGGCGCGGAGGGCCCCGCAAAATCGGCTCCAGCGTGACGGCAGGGATCTTTTTTATCTGCGATTGAAAGGCTGCCACGCCTCATCGAGCAACGCCAACGAATCCTTCAGCTTTTCCAAACTGTACATCTCCAAGGTGACCACCCCGTCATACCCGGCTTCGGCCAGCCGTTTGCCGAACAGCCCGGCCTGCGCCGCATCGGTCAGGGCCTGATGATCCCTGCCATCCCGCACGCCATGGTAGTGAAGATGGCGGGTCCTGGGCAGCAGTCCCAACCCTTCTTCCAGATCATGGCCGTAATGGATAAGATGCCCGAGATCAAGGCAGACAGCAAAGCCGTATTCCGCAACCAGAGGGGCCACGAGACCGTAGGGATACTCGATATTTTCCACGGCAACCAGCCTTTTCTCTTCCCCCAGAGCAGCGGCCAATTCCCGGAGGCTGTCAGCCAGGATATCAAGCCAGGCGGCTTCCGGCAGATCCGCTTCCATGGCCAGATGCAAGTCAAAGCACTGCGGAGCAAGAGGCGCCAGCTGGGCCATAAGCCGGAGAATCTCGGCGATGCCCTTTTGCCGCTCGCCTCTCGCGGCCGCGCCCAGGGCGAGGTCGGTGGGCAGATGCACGGTATAGCTGAGTCCGTGCTCCTCGGCAAGATCCCGCAACTCCTGCACATCCAAGGGCTGGGGCAGACGGCTTTTGACCGCGCTTTCAAAAAAGAGCAGCTGGATATCATCCACTATGGGCGCCACGGCCCGGACATTGGTCATGATGTCGGCGGGCAGTACGCAGGAGGTAGCGCCCAGCCGCCACGGCCAGAGATTCTTCAGCGTCATCGCCCTGCCCTGCTCCCAAGGATGACCACCTCACCCACCCGGTCCTGATGGGCAAGGGAGATCGCGGGCACCAGACAGCCGTCACCCAGCCGGCCGCGCAGGGCTGCCAGGGCCGAAGCCATCGCTTCCTCTGCCAGATGCGGCCGGTTGTTGGTTTCGCTGAGGTGGGAGAGGACTACATGCTCAAGACCGTCGTGGAGGATGTCGCTTAAAAAATCGGCGGCCTCCGCGTTGGCCAGATGCCCGCTCTTGCCCCGCACTCGCTGTTGCAGGGGTACAGGATAGGGACCGTTGCGGAGCAGTTCCGGATCGTGGTTGGCTTCAAGCACCAGGCCGTGGCAGTTGCTCAGCCGGTGCTGCATCAGCTTGGAGACCACCCCGGTATCGGTGCAGTAACCCAGGAGCAAGCGGCCATTGTTCAGGAGAAACCCGACCGGGTCAGCCGCGTCGTGGAAGATGGCGAAGGGATGAATCTGGAAATCCTGAAAGGCGAAGGTCTCGCCCGTAACAAAGGACTGGCAGTGCGGGAGGTTATCCAAAACCGGCCCGGCGGCGGCCAGGGTTGCTTCATTGATGAATACCGGCAGGCAAAAGCGGCGGGCGAGGATCGCCGCCCCCTTAACATGGTCGGTGTGTTCGTGGGTGATGAGGATAGCGGAGAGGGTTTGCGGCTCAACCTCTATCCCGGCCAGCCGCCGCTCGATCTCCTTGCCGGAAAAACCGGCATCGATCAACAGCCGCGTCTGCCCTGATTCGACAAAGGTCGCGTTGCCCTTGCTGCCACCCCCCAAAACACAAAATCGCATTTTCTATACCCCGGTATGGCCGAAGCCGCCGTCCTGCCTCCGGGTGGGGGCAAGCCTGTCCACCGCAATCACCGTGGCCCGGCAGACCGGAGCCAGCACCAGCTGGGCGATCCGGTCGCCCCGCCGGATGGTAAAGGATTCGCTCCCCAGGTTGATCAAGCCGATCTTCACCTCGCCCCGGTAATCGGCGTCAATGGTGCCGGGGCTGTTGACCACCGTGATCCCGTGCTTGATGGCCAGCCCGCTCCGGGGGCGGACCTGCAACTCATAGCCCGGGGCCAGGGCCACGGCAAAACCGGAAGGCAGCAACCGGATCTCCCCCGGCCCGAGCACCACCGGCTCCACCACGGCCGCGGCCACATCCATGCCCGCGGCCAGTTCGGAGTGGTAGGCAGGCAAAGGCAGATCAGCATGGCCTGCCGGGTCGAGCCAGGACAACTGGACAATGTGGGGTTCTTCCGGGGTTGCCATTATCTTCTACTCCAGGTCAAGAGGACGCCAATCAACATCCTTTTCTTTTAGGGGACCAAGAACGGTGGCGGCCAGCGGTCGGCTGAAAAGCTGCGCGGCCAGATTGGCAATATCCTCCGCTCTCACCTGATCAAAGCCCTCAGTGACCTCGTCAAAGGAGACATAGCGGCCAAAGGTCAGCTCGTTTCTGGCGATTCGAGTCATCCGCGACTCCATGTTCTCGGCGGAGAGGAAGATCCCTGCCTTGGCGTAATCCTTGGCCCCGGCCAGCTTGCTCTTTGAAACCGTACTCTGGCGCAGCCCCTTGATCTCCCTGGCAACCAGAGCCATGGCCTTGTTCAGCACCGCCGGGTCAACTCCCAGATAGACGCCGAGATAGCCGCTGTCGGTGAAGGAGGAAAGGTAGGAATAGATGGAGTAGGCCAACCCCGCTTTTTCGCGCACCTCCTGAAAAAGCCGCGAGCTCATGTTGCCGCCGAGAAGAACGTGCAGCAGATAAAGGGCATAGCGTTCCGGAGCTACGAGAGGCAGGCCGTAGGTGCCCACCACCAGATGCGCCTGCTCGAGCTTTTTTTTGTAGAGTTTGCGCACCGGGGCAAGCACCGCGGGCGGCTGTCGGCCGGCGCCTTTGTTCGAACCGGCCAGGGTGCCCAGCTGTTTCTCCCAGAGGTGGCAGAACTGCTCGTGCGCCACATTGCCGGAGGCGGCGATGATGATCCTCTCCGGCGTGTACTCGCGGCGCATATACTCCCGCAGCCCGGCGGAATCCAGGCTGGCCACCACCTCCCGCGGCCCGAGAACCGTATAGCCGAGGGGATGCTTCCCCCAGAGATTGCCGGTAAACAGCTCATGGATCCGGTCATCCGGGGTGTCTTCCACCATGGATATTTCCTGAAGGATCACCTCTCTCTCCCGGACCACCTCTTCCTCGGCAAAAAGCGAGTGCTGAAAGATATCCCCCAGCAAGCCGACCAGCCGTTCCACCTGATCATCGAGGACCGTGGCGTAATAGGAGGTGGTCTCCCCGGAGGTGAAGGCGTTGGACATGCCGCCCAGGGTGTCAAATTCCTGGGCGATCTCCTGAGCCGTCCGGCTGGCGGTTCCCTTGAAGAGCATGTGTTCGACAAAATGGGCGCTGCCGTTGTTGTGGGGCTGTTCGTCGCGCGCCCCCACATTCACCCAGATCCCTGCCGAAACCGTGCGGGAGGGGATCTTTTCAGTGACGATCCGGATACCGTTGCCGAGTACGGTTTTCTGGTAGGTATTAGCCACGAGCTTCCTTACTGGTTGCGGGAAAACATGGAAAAGGGGAAAGAGAGCCTCGCTCCCCTTCCCCTCGGAAGAATCACCATATCACAAAACGATGAATCAGGAACCGGACTCCTCGTTAATGACCGCCTTGCGGCTCAGGCGGATCTTGCCCCGCTGGTCGATCTCCAGAACCTTGACTCGGACCTCGTCGCCTTCCTTGAGAATATCGGTGACCTTTTCGACCCGTTTGTTGTCAAGCTCGGAGATGTGCACCAGGCCGTCAACCCCCGGCATGATCTGCACGAAGGCCCCAAAATCGAGGATTTTCTGGACCACGCCGTCATAGATCCGGCCGATTTCCGGATCGGCGGCGATCTCGTTGACCTTGGCGATGACCGCCTGGGCAATCTCGCCGTTGGGCGCGAAAATCGTCACCTTGCCGGAATCCTCCACGTCCATCTTGATCCCGAAATCAGCGGTGATCGACTTGATCATCTTGCCGCCCGGGCCGATGAGGTCGCGGATCTTGTCGGGATTGATCTGCAGGCTGAAGATCTTGGGCGCATGCTCGGGCACATCCGCCCTGGGCTGCTCGATGGCCATCTTCATCTTTTCGAGAATATGGAGACGGCCGCCCCTGGCCTGGGCCAGAGCGCTGGTCATGATCTCCTTGGAAACGCCTTCGATCTTGATGTCCATCTGCAGGGCGGTGATGCCTTCGTCGGTGCCGGTGACCTTGAAGTCCATGTCGCCGAGATGATCTTCATCACCCAGGATGTCGGAAAGGATGACGATGGTCTCGCCATCCTTGATCAGACCCATGGCCACGCCGGAAACCGGTTTTTTGATCGGTACGCCTGCGTCCATCAGGGCAAGACTGCCGCCGCAGACCGTGGCCATGGAGGAGGAGCCGTTGGACTCCAATACCTCGGAGACGATCCGGATGGTGTAGGCAAACTCATCGCCCTTGGGCAGCACGGCAGCCAGAGCCCGCTCGGCCAGGGCGCCATGCCCGATGTCCCGACGGCTGGGGCCACGCATGAAACGAACCTCGCCCACGCAATAGGGGGGGAAATTATAATGAAGCATGAAACGCTTGAAGGACATGCCGCTCAAGGATTCAACCCGTTGCTCATCGTCGCCGCTGCCCAGGGTAGCGGAAACCATGACTTGAGTCTCGCCCCTGGTAAAGAGAGCGGATCCATGCACCTTCGGCAGGGCCGCGACCTCGCAGTTGATCGGGCGGATCTCATCAAAACGGCGCCCGTCTATCCGGCACTGATCCTTGACGATCCGGTCGCGCATCATGGTTTTATTCAGGGAATGGAGATGCTCCTTGGCCTCCTTGTGGCTGTCGGCATACTCTTCGCCCAGGGCGGCAAGAAGCTTCTTCTGCAGCTGATGGTAGAGTTCGCTGCGCTGCTGCTTGTCAGCCATGGTGATGACCGCCTGCATATCTTCGCGGGCCAGCTCCGTCACCTTGGCCTGCAAGGCCTCGTTGACCACCGGCGGGGCAACCGCCATCTTGGCTCGGCCCACGGCAGCCCGCATCTCTTCCTGCATGTCCAGAATGGGCTGCAGCGCCTGGTGGCCGAAAAAGATACCCTCGAGCACCTCGGCCTCAGATAAGCTGTCCGCCCCGCCTTCCACCATGACCACGGCATTCCTGGTGCCGGCCACGATGAGGTTGAGCCGGGATTGCTCCCACTCCTCCGGGCTGGGGTTGAGAACATACCGGCCGTCCACATAGCCCACCTTTACCCCGGCAACCGGCGCGTTGAAAGGGATATCGGAAACAATCAGGGCGCAGGAGGCGCCGATCATGGCCAGCACATCCGGGTCGTTTTTCTGATCGGCCGATAAAACCGTGGCGATCACCTGGGTCTCATGCTGGTAGCCCTTAACAAACAAGGGGCGCAGGGGCCGGTCGATAAACCGGGCGGAAAGGGTTTCCTTGTCGCTGGGCCGGCCTATTTCCCGCCGGAAAAAGCTGCCCGGAATACGGCCCACCGCGTAAAACCGCTCCTGATACTCCACGGTGAGGGGGAGAAAATCAATTTCCGCCTTGGGATCCTTAGCTGCGGTGGCCGTAACCAGCACCACGGTATCCCCATAGGTTACCAAGGCCGTGCCGTTTGCCTGTTTTGCCAGGCGTCCGGTCTCAATGGTTAGTGGGCGTCCACCCAGATCAATCGTTACTTTCTTAAACATATACTCTCCTCTGACAGCCGCCCCTTCCATTGCCGGGGAGCAATCGCGCCACCCGGGTTAAGCTCGGGCGAAATATATTACCGCAATGGGAAGGTGGTGTCTTCGCTGCCCCAGCCGCACTCAGAAGCGGCGATGCCGGATTGCACACAGGGGCAAAAAATGATGGGCTCGTGATAACCCAAAAAGTCACAGGTCCGTTACAAAAAATTAAACAAGTATGCATCGCCACCGTTGTAATCGCGTTTTTGTGCGATTTCAACAAAATAGGACCACCGCCAGAAACCCGGCGGTGGCTGTTAACGCATCCTACTTTCTGATGCCAAGTTTTTGAATCAGGTCACGATACAGGTCAACGTTTTTGCTCTTGAGGTAGTTCAGGAGCCGCCGTCTCTGGCCGACCAGCTTCAACAGCCCGCGCCGGGAATGGTGGTCTTTTTTGTGTTCCTTGAAATGCTCGGTCAGATAGGTGATCCGGGAGCTGAGCAGGGCAATCTGCACCTCAGGAGAGCCGGTGTCCTTTTCGTGATGGGCGTACTTGGTGATAATCTCTTTTTTCTGGTCTGCTTGCAGGGTCATGACTTCCTCGTGCACTAAAATTAATAATTCGGGAGATCGACAGAAATAAGCAACCATCGATTCCTAAGTGGGTACGCCTCTTAATAAATGATCCCGACGCCAATGTCAATTGAATGTCATTGCGTGCTTTTTTCCTCTTGGCCGATCGCAACCGCACCCTGAAGCAACGCCATCCGGCTGGCATGATTCTTAGCCGAAATGGTTCACTCTTGCCGGGCCAGCCGGGTCAAGACCTCTTCCACGGTCAAGGTCGCGGCTAAAAGCGCCTGCCGCGCCAGGGCGGAATCCTGGAGCATGGCCCCAGCCACCGCCTGATCCACGGTAAACGGCCCGCTTTGCAGCCGCCGCAGGGCAACAAGATGGGCGCCGCAGCCGAGGGCGCGGCCAATATCCGCGGCCAGGGTCCGGATATAGGTGCCCTTGCTGCACTCCACCATGATGCGCAGGGTATCGAACCCGGCCTCCAGAAGCTGAAGCTGGAAAATCGTAATCAGCCGCGGCGCCTTCTCAATGGTAATCCCCTTGCGGGCATAATGATACAGGGGCTTACCCAGGTGCTTGAGCGCCGAATACTGGGGCGGGGTCTGCAGCTGCTCGCCCACAAAACCGGCCAGGCAATGCGTCAGCTCTTCCCGCGCCAAGAGCCCGACCTCTTTTTGGGCGGTAACCTCTCCCTCAAGATCCTGGGTGGTGGTTTCGATGCCAAGCCTGAGTACCGCCTCGTAGCGCTTGGTTCCGTCCATGAACTGCGAGATAAGGCGGGTGGCCGGGCGGCCGACACAGATGATCAGCAGACCGGAGGCAAAGGGATCAAGGGTGCCGGCATGTCCCACTTTCTTTATGGACAAAGCCCGGCGCACCAGTTGCACCATCCGGAAGGAACTGGGCCCCACCGGCTTGTCCAGCAAAAAAATGCCGGCCTCAATGGCCGGATCGGCGGGGGATTTCTTCCCCGCCGCAGCAGCAAGGGCGTCAGCAGGCATCTCCGGCAGTAACTCCATAGGCCTAGCGAGTTACCAGGGGCAGCAGTTCGGCCAGCAATTTTTCCTGCACCGCGGCAATGGTTGTCCCCCCCAGCTTAAACCCGGCCGCATTGCGATGCCCGCCGCCACCAAAGGCAGCCGCGACCTCAGCCACATCATAAGCAGTGCCCTTGGAGCGAAGACTTACCGAAACCAGCCCGCTTTCCGTTTCTTTTAAAAAGGCCGCAACCTTCACCGTATCCAGAGAGCGCGGGTAGTTGATAAAGGTTTCCGCGTCCGCCTGGGCGGTGCCGGTTTTAACAAAAAACTCCCGTGGCGCCGCGATGATTGCCAACCGGTTCTCGGCAAACAATTGCAGCGTATCAAGCACCAGCCGCATGAGGCTGAGACGCTTCACCGTGAAATTGTCGAACAGCTTGCCGCAAACCTCCGCCGGCTTTACCCCTTTGCGCAAAAGCTCACCGGCGATGCGGAAGGTGTCGGCGGTAGTCGAGGAATATTTAAAGGAGCCGGTGTCGGAAACAATGGCGGCATAAAGACAATAGGCCGCCTCAAAGCTTAGCTCAGCACCCAGGGCTTGAGCCAGATCATAAACCATCTCGCCGGTTGAGGCCCGCTCCGGGGCAATCCACCGGAGATCGCCGAATTCCTGATGGCCGAGATGATGATCAATTACCACAAAAGGATGTACGGTCAGCAGGGAATCCCTGTTCGCGCCCAGCCTGTTGCTGTCCCCGCAGTCAAGGGCAACACCACAGTCAAAGCCGTCAAGGGGCGGGAGCAAGGAATCGACCTCTGCGCTTCCCGGTAGAAACCGGTACATGTGGCCGACTGGCTCCTCGCCGTAGAGAAAAACCCGCTTGCCGAGAGCGCGCAGGATATTGCCCAGGGCCAGCTGCGAACCAAGAGCATCGCCGTCCGGGTGAATATGAGTGGTCAGCAGAACATTTTTGGCTGTCTTCAGGGTACGAACAATCTCGTCACGGGGATGAATCGTCATCACTTATTATCTCCCTGAGCAACTGTTCCATCTCCGCCTGTTTCTGGCCCGAAAGATCCAGCCGGAAATCAAGCACCGGTACATGCCGCAGAGCCAACGCCCTGGCCAGGTTGCTTCTGATAAAGCCCTTGCTGCTTTCCAATCCCTTGGCAACATTCTTGGGCTCTTCATCTCCCATGATACTATACATAACCCGGGCATGTCCAAGATCATCGCTCACTTCCACCGAGGTGATGACAATATTATCCAAGCGGGGATCACTGATTTTCCGCACCAGCAGCGAAGCAATCTCGGCCTTGATGGCGTCCGCCACCCGAATTGGCCGTCTTTTCGGCTGACTTCTGGTAAGACCCGCAGGCAGGCCAAAACGAGATTTTGCTTTTCCGGCCGCCATTAGAGCTCTCTGGCAACCTCTTTAAGAACAAAGGCCTCCAGGACATCGCCTATCTTGAGATCGTTATAGTTGGCAACCCCGATCCCGCACTCATAGCCGGCCTGCACATCCTTGACATCGTCCTTGAAACGCCGCAGAGAAGCAAGCTGGCCGGTAAAAGTCACCACCCCTTCCCGCACGACCCTTACCCTGGCGTTGCGTTCGATCTTGCCGTCGGTCACATAGCAGCCGGCAATGGTGCCGACCTTGGGAACCTGATAGGTTTCCCGGACCTCGGCCGTTCCGATGACCTTTTCCTCGAAACGGGCGTCAAGCAAGCCGACCATGGCCTTCTTGATGTCATCCAGGGCATGATAGATGACATCGTAGGTGCGGATATCCACCTTCTCGTTCTTGGCGAGTTCCTGCACCTTGGCTGAGGGGCGGACATTAAAGCCGATAATAAAGGCGTCAGAGGCTGCGGAGAGCAAGACATCCGAGTCGGTGATGGTGCCGGTGCCGGCATGAAGAATCTTAACCTTGACCTCGTCGGTCGCCAGATCCTCGATGGCTTTACTGAAGGCCTCCAAGGTTCCCTGCACGTCGGCCCGCAGGGCAACCCGCAGCTCCTTGACATTGCCGGCCTGCATTTTATCAAAAAGATTATCCAGGGAAAGCTTGGTATAGGTGCCCAGTTCTGCTTCCCGGCTTTTCAGCTGCCGGTCGGCACTCACACTTCTGGCCCTCTTTTCATCGGGCAGCACGACAAATTCATCCCCGGCCCGCGGCACCCCGCTTAACCCCTGAACCTCGACGGGAATAGCCGGACCGGCTTCCTTGACACTTTCGCCGCGGTCATTGGTCAGGGAGCGCACCTTGCCGTAAAACATCCCTGCGACACAAGCATCACCGACCCGCAGAGTTCCCTGCTCGACCAGAATCGTGGCCACCGGGCCGCGGCCTTTATGGAGCTGGGCCTCGATCACATGCCCCTTGGCGCGGCGATGGGGATCGGCCTTCAGCTCCAGAATTTCGGCCTGAAGATGAATGCTTTCCAGCAGCTCGGCTATGCCTTTGCCGGTCTTGGCCGAGGTTTCACAAAAGATGGTGTCCCCGCCCCACTCCTCACTGAGCAGATTAAGATCGGCCAATTCCCTTTTCACCCGCATGGGGTCGGCATCGGGCTTGTCCATCTTGTTTACGCACACCAGGATCGGAACCTTGGCTGCCCTGGCATGGTTCACCGCCTCTCTGGTCTGATCCATGACTCCGTCATCCGCGGCGACCACCAGGACCACAAGATCCGTAACCTGGGCGCCACGGGAACGCATTTCCGTGAAGGCCGCATGACCCGGGGTATCGAGAAAAACCACATCCCCCTGCGGTGAGCGCACATAATGGGCGCCGATATGCTGGGTAATGCCGCCGGCCTCGCCGGCTGCCACGTCGGTTTTCCGGATGGCGTCCAATACCGAAGTCTTGCCATGATCAACATGCCCCATGACCGTGACCACCGGCGGCCGCGGCAGCATCTCGCCGCCGCCTTCCTGTTCTTCCAGATTCAGAATGGTCTGCTCCTCGGTGACCCCCTGCTCGACTTCATAGCCGAAATCCGAGGCTACCAGGGTCGCGGTTTCAACATCAAGGGCCTGGTTGATATTGGCCATAACCCCCATGCTCAGCAATTTGGCAATAAGCTCTCCGACCTTGAGGCCCATCCGATGGGCGAGATCACCAACCGTAATGGTTTCAAGGACCTTGATCCGCTTCTTGATCGCCTTTGTTTCCGCGGCCTGCTGGGAAATCACCTGGCGCTTGCCTTTCTTGCCGCCGCTCCGGGAGATGCGTGCTATCCGCACGCCGGTGGGAATCTTGCCGCCCAAGGCATCGTCAACATCTTCGATATCGATATCGGCCTGGCGCTGACTGCGCAACGGGGTTTTCTTGCTCCGATCCTGCTCGACGGTCTCCGTGGTGAATTTAACAAACCGCTTGCCCTTTTTCCCCTTGAGCCCTTCACCCTTGTCGCCCTCATCCTTGACGGCTGGAGCTTCGGCCACAACCGGCTTGCCTTTAACAGCTTCCGGCCTTTTAGGCGGCCTGGGCGTAAACGGCGGACGGACAGGAGCAGCAGGCGGAAGGACAATGGCTCCCTTTTTAATCACCCTGGCAAACCCCTTGCGATGCTTAACCTGCTCTTCAGATTCTTCCGCAACTATCTCCGCTACAGAAACTTCTTCATCCCCGGCTGTCTCTTCAACACCGCCGACAGAGGCTGTCTCTGTTTCTTCTTCCGCGGATTGCGCAGACAATTCCGGCGCTTCCTCAACTTCCGGTTCTACCGGAAGCACCGGAAGCATCGTATCGGCAACCTCGCCCGGCCCTGCTTCTTCAGCAGCCTGAGTTGCTTCCCCGGGGCTTTCCTTAGAGATTTTCCTCGTGGCCGCCTCGACTTCATCGCTCTCTGGGGCAGAAACAACAGGCGGCCTTATTCTGGTGACCAATTCTCCCGCAGGCGGCACTTCAACCGGGACGTTCTTGGTTCTTCTCCGGATAATGGTCGTCCGCCCGGCGCCCTGGATCCTTTTTTCTTCCGTCCTGGTCTGCCCAATCCCTAACCTTTGGCGGATTTCCTGCGCGGTCTCGTCATCCAGAGAAGAACTATGTGATTTGATGGCATAGCCCATATCTAGGAGGGCCGTCACCAGATCCTTGTTTTCCATTTCCGCTTCTTTAGCTAACTCGTAAACCCTGATTTTTGTCATTGCTCACTCCCGAAGAGGTCTTGCAACCCTTCGTCAAATCCCAACACCTGTTGGCGAAACGCTCTGGACAATCCTTTTTTGTTCTTTAAAAACCTCTGCAGACAGCAGTCAGTCTGACAACAGTAGGCATGACGCCCATCATACTTCCCAAGGAAGTCTTTGATTACACAACCTCTGTTGTCCACGGCAAAGCGCCACATATCCTGCTGCGCCTTTCTCTGCCGGCACCCCAGACACGTCCGGATCGGAGCCCTGTTTTTCACCCGGAATCCATCGGTCATGCTAGATGACCTATTTGCACCCAGGGGGTACAAGTTTCGTTTGAGCAGGCAAGCTGCTCAACTCAGCTTTATCTCCATCCTTGATTGCCGCAGGTTCTGATTCGTTTTGCTCTTGAGCCGTGTTGACTTTTTGTGCGGCGGCGATCAAGCGGGCAACTCTGTTCTCGTCAAAGGCCTCCAGCTTGGCAGCCACGGTTGCAAGCTCCGCCTGTCCCAACTCCTGGGACGAATTAAAGCCGGCATCATAAAGCGCTTCCGCGGTTTTTTCATCCATCCCCTGCACATCAAGAAGCGACTGAAATCCTTCCTCATTAAATTTAGCATACTTCTGCTCACTCTTCACATCAATCCGCCATCCCAACAAGGCTGCTGCCAAGCGCACATTTTGCCCCTGCCGGCCGATGGCCAGGGAAAGCTGGTCATCAGGCACAACCACCACCAGGGTTTTCTTCTCTTCATCCACCACCACCAGAGAAACCTGGGCTGGCGATAAGGCATTGGAAACGTAGCGGGCCGGATCCGGACTCCAGGGGACAATGTCAATTTTTTCTCCCTGCAGCTCCTGAACCACATTCTGTACACGGGAACCCTTCATCCCGACGCAGGCGCCAACAGGGTCTACATCCGAGGCAGAGGAGCTCACCGCAATCTTCGCTCGGGTTCCCGGCTCACGGCTCACCCCCATGATCTTCACAATCCCCTCGGCAATCTCCGGAACCTCCATGGCGAACAGCTTGCTAAGAAACTCATCATTAGTCCGGCTGAGAATCAGCTGCGGATCCCTGCTGCTCTGGCGCACATCAAGAAGAAGAGCCCGGATTCGGTCCCCCTGCCGATATGACTTGCGGGGCATCTGCTCCTTGTTGGGGAGGATGGCATCAGTCCGTCCGAGATTGACAATGATATTGCCCCGCTCAAAGCGTTGGACAATACCGTTGACCACCTCACCCTTGCGCTCCTTGTACAGTTCAAAAATGACATCACATTCAGCGTCCTTCATTTTCTGAATGATCACCTGCTTGGCAGACTGCGCGGCAATGCGGCCAAGGTCGGCGACACTGTCCATCTTGCTGCCAAGCTCGTCGCCGAGCTGCACCTCCGGGTCGAGGATCAGGGCCTCGGTCAAGGAAATTTCCGTCTGCTCATCCTCAACCGCTGGCACAACATTGCGGAACTGGAAGAGCTCTACCTCGCCTATTTCATCATTATAACGGGCCTCAAGCTCCCGCCGCTGACCGAATTTTTTCTTGGCCGCGGACATCACCGCTTCCTCTATGGCGTCAACCAGCAACTGACGATCAATCCCCTTGTCTCTACTTATCTGATCAAGAATTCGTTTCAAATCTGACAGCATTGTCTTCTCCTGTCTCACTCTTTCGGCGATTACCCGCGGAGGCCTCAGCCACCGAAAGCTTCGCTCCTGCCACAGATGGTAAACGCCTGGCCATACTGTTCTAAAATTCAATAACCAGACGGGCCTTTTTCATCCGGGCAAACGGAATTTCTATTATGCCTTGGTCGGTACGCATAGTCACCGACTCCTGAGTCACCTCTTCAATCAAGCCAATGAACTGGTTTTGCCCGTCAATGGCTTCCCTGACCACCACCTTGGCCTTTTTCCCCTTACAACGCAAAAAATCCCTTTCCCTCTTTAATGGCTGGTCAAGGCCGGGCGAAGAAACCTCAAGGCTGTATGACTGCTCAATGGGATCCTCCACCTCAAGAAGATGGGCAACCTCCCGGCTGATCCTGCTGCAATCATCAATGCCGACCCCATTTTCTTTATCGATCACCAGACGAAAAACCCAGCCGGAAGCCTCGCGTCTGAACTGCAGCTCCACCAGTTCACAGCCGAAATCATCGACCACCGGCCCTACAAGCTGCGTCAAACGCTGAACCAACGGTGATTCTATAGTTTCTTCTTCCATCGCCCATTATACCAATAAAAAAAGCGGGCCTGAGCCCACTTTCTAAAAACACCAACCGGGTTGGAATGTCCGGTTCTTTCGCTACAACCAATGCCACGACCAGCACAGCATTACTGCCCTCCCCGGAAAACATTGCGTTTTCTTTGCAACAGAAGACAAAATACTGTGTAGCGGTTCCTGAACTGGAGCGGGAAACGGGATTCGAACCCGCGACCTTCAGCTTGGGAAGCTGACACTCTACCACTGAGTTATTCCCGCCAGCCTGAATAATTCTACAGATTATACAATTATTTCAGCACTTGTCAAGAGTCTCCCCGCGCATTGCCGGAACTGCAGGAATGACAGGCCCCGTATTCTGGTTCAGAGAATAGCGCGCACAGCTTCCGTGGCCAGTTGCAGAATCGCATCCGGGAAAAGACCCATGGCGATAATGATCATGACCAGAGCAACGCTTACCGCCTTGGTTAGATTGCCGAAGACCACGACGGGACGCTCTTCCGGGCTGGCCGAATAGGTTACCCTGACCACGGAAAGATAGTAATAGATGGAAATGGCGGTATTGATGGCCGCTATAATGACCAGAGGCAGATGTCCGGCTTTGTAAGCCCCGGTCAGCAACATGAACTTACCCATGAACCCGACAAAAGGAGGAATGCCGGCCATGGAAAACATGCTGACCGCCAAAGTCAGAGCAAGCAGTGGGGAGCGCTGGTACAGACCACCAAGATCCTCGACCGCTAGATTCTCCCCGTACTCGGACACCTTGCAGATGACCAGAAAAGCGGCAAGGTTCATCACCAGATAGCCGATGATATAGTACAATGAGGCAGCGTAGCCAACCTCCTGCATGGTGACAAGGCCTAGGAGAACATACCCGGCATGCGCTATGCCGGAAAAACCAAGCATCCTCTTCATATCGGTCTGTTGCAGGGCAACAAGATTACCGTAAAACATCGAACATACTGAAAGAACTATAAGCAGAATGACAAGAGCCTGTCCCTCCGGGGTGGCCATCGCAGTGAGACGAATAAGCATGGCCACTGCGGCAACCTTGGGAACCGAGGCAATAAAGGCGGTGGTTTCATTGGAAGCCCCCTGATAGACATCCGGAACCCAGGAGTGAAAGGGAAATACCGCCAGCTTGAAAAAGAAGCCGCCCAAAACCATGGCAATGGCGATGAGAGCGGCAGGGTTGCCCATCATCTGATGGAGAATCGGCAGAAGCTCGGCAAGATAGGTGGTGCCGGTCAAGCCGAACAGATAGCTCATCCCAAACAACATCACCCCGGTGGCGACTACCCCAAAAAGGATATACTTGATCGCCGACTCCATCTGCATCCGCAGACCGGTCCGGTCATCGCGCATGGGCACCAGGATATAAAGGGAGTACGAAGAAAGCTCCAGGGCAATGAACATGGTGAGCAACTCAACACTGCTGACCAGCATGGTGAGGCCGAGAGTACTCAAGGTCAGAAACAGGTAATACTCGGGCCGGACCCTGTCCTCGATCCCCTTGAGCTCTGTGCTGAACAGCAACACAACCGCAAAACCCATGGCAATGACAAACTTGATGAACTGCGAAAAGAAATCAATCTGGTAAGCCATGTAAAACAGGCTACCCTCCATGGGTAAGCCGTTCAGGCAGGCCAGTACATTAATCAGGGCCAGGCTCAATGCTATGGTGCGGGCCTTCCTGCCGCCTACCTTGCCGGTACTGACAAAAAAAAGGACCAGACTTCCCAAGAGAAGAACTAATTCTGGAGCAAACAGCATGAGCTTCATTGTGTATCCTTTGCGTAAGTTCCTTAAAAACCTTGAGAAATTTCCTTTACGGAATCATCAGCTTTGCCACAGAAACAGAGTCGCCCAAGCCCCCAACCTGCTCGATCAGATGAGCAACACTCACATGCAGCACCTTCAAAAACGGCTCCGGCGACAAGCCGATCCAAAAAACAAAGATAAGCAAGGGCGCCAGGGTCACCATCTCCCGGAGATTGAGATCAGAAATGGTGGAATGATCCGGATTCACCGGCCTGCCCCACACCACCCGCTGGAGCATGCGGAACATGTACGCCGCCGCGAGAATCGCGCCGGGGATAGCGACGGCGGCCACGATCTTATTATGAGCAAAGGCGCCAACCAGGATCAGGAACTCCCCCACAAAACTGTTGGTTCCAGGGAAGGCCAG
The DNA here is from genome assembly GCA_041675585.1 of Desulfurivibrionaceae bacterium. Classification (GTDB taxonomy): domain Bacteria; phylum Desulfobacterota; class Desulfobulbia; order Desulfobulbales; family Desulfurivibrionaceae; genus Thiovibrio. The sequence goes on along the minus strand of JBAYTO010000017.1, from coordinate 14,736 downwards.
GGAGGAAAGCGAGAAAAACGCCAGGTAGCTCACATATACCGGCATGTATTTGCCGAGCCCTGCCGCGGCGTCCAGTTCTCGGCTATGGGTCCGCTCGTAGATCATACCCACGCAAAAAAAGAGCGCGCCGGTGGTTACCCCATGATTGATCATCTGCAAAAGTGCGCCTTCAAGACCATGCTGATTAATGGCAAAGATCCCCAGGGTGACAAAACCCATATGGCCGACACTGGAGTAAGCGATCAGTTTCTTCATGTCCTGCTGGGCCAGGGCGGTGAAGCCCCCGTAAAGAATGCCGACCACCGAAAGCCAGAGGACATAGGGCACGAAGGTAAGGGTTGCTTCCGGAGTTATTGGCAGGCAAAAGCGCAAAAACCCGTAGGTTCCCATTTTCAGCAGAATCGAGGCAAGGATAACGCTGCCGGCGGTGGGCGCCTCGACATGGGCGGCGGGCAACCAGGTATGAAAGGGAAACATCGGCACCTTGATGGCGAAAGCCAGAAAAAAAGCAAGAAAGACCACGATCTGGAAGGTGGTGGAATAATCCTGCCCCATCAAGGCGGGAATGCTGAAGGTTCCCTGGTCCAGATAAAGGCCGATGATGGCCACCAGCAGCAGGACCGAGCCCGCCAGGGTGTAGAGAAAAAACTTGATCGAGGCATATACCTTGCGGGGGCCGCCCCAGACCGCGATCAACAGATACATGGGAATAAGCATTGCTTCCCACAACAGGTAAAACAAGATGAAATCAAGGGCCATGAACACGCCGAGCATGGAGGTCTCCATGAGCAGCAGACAAATCATGAACTCCTTGACCCTTTTGTCGATGTACCGCCAGGAGCCGAGGACGCAGAGGGGCATGATCAGGGTGGTCATTAAGACCAGCAGCAGAGAGATGCCGTCTATCCCAAGGGTATAGTTGATATTTAGAGCGGAAATCCAGGGGGCGTGTTCGCCAAACTGATATTTGGCGGTAGTCGCATCAAAGTTCCAGTATAGGGGAAGGGAAAGAAGCGCCGTGACCACCGTCACCAGCATCGTCCAGTATTTGGCTGCGGTATCCCCGGGAATACATAACAGAATCAGGGCGCCGACCAAGGGCAAAAAGATCAGGGCGCTCAGAATGGGATACCCCATCGCATTCATTATCAAAAAGTCCATTCCCATTATCCTCGGCAATAAAAATTAAGCACAGTCACTACTCAGGAGGTGATCTGTAGATGATAAGTCTATCAACAACTGAAAAAAGGCCATCCCTGAAATAGTTAACTTTTCACCCTGGAAGACTACTGTCTAAAAAACCACCAGCCTGAAGAGTTAGGCGAATACATATAAAACAAGCGCAACCGCAACAATGGATACCGCATAAAAAATATTGTACTGCAATTGGCCGCTCTGCGCCCGCCTGACCATGGCGCCGACGCCGCGCACCGTTTTAGCCAGACCGTCCACCACACCATCGATGGCATGCCAGTCAAACCAGGACCAGAATCTGGCCGTAGTCATCAGCGGGATCAGGCCAAGGTAACGATATCCTTCACTGACACAGCTGTCCGCCCACTGGATGGGTTTCCGGGCCAACCAGTAAAAACCGCGGCCACCCATACGATAGAACCAGTCCAAGTCGATACTGATCGTGGGCTCCGGGGCCAGCTTCTTGATGAGCAGAAAAAAGCCCAGCGCGGTGAACAGGAGGATCTGCAAGGTCTCTGAGAGATGATAGGTATTGTATGGATGGTAGCCTGCGGCAATCTGCGGATACGGCAGCATGTTGTAAAGATAAGGGGTGTAACTGCCGATCAGGATGCAGAGAAAGGCGGCAATGGCCATGCCAAGCTGCATGTTCCATGGCGGATCCGCGGCCTTGTCCCAGGTTTCCTGACTGCAGTTATTCTTGCCGAACCAGATAAAATAAGGGACCTTGAGGCCGGTGTGGAGAAAGGTTCCGGCCGAGGCCAGGGTCAACAGGAAAGCGGCCCAGTAGTTGTGAACCTCAAAGCCCGCCGCCACGATCATCGCCTTGCTGACAAAGCCGGAAAAAAGCGGAAAGGCGGAGATGGAAAGCCCCCCGATCATGGTGAAGACAAAAGCCATGGGCATTTTTTTGTAGAGACCGCCCAACTCGGAAAACTTGCTCTTGCCGGTCATGTGCAACACCGAGCCGCAGCCCATGAACAACAGCCCCTTATAGAGGATGTGAGCAAAGGCGTGGGCGCAGGTGCCGTTGATGGCAAGCTCGGTGCCGATTCCCACCCCGGCCACCATGTAGCCGACCTGGCTGATGATGTGGTAGGCCAGCAGCCGCCGGGCATCGTTTTCCAGCACCGCGTAAACCACGCCGTAGAGGGCCATGCAGACCCCCAGCGGCACCAGGATCTCCATCCCGGCAAAGGCTCGGGCCAGGGCGTAAACCGCGGTTTTGGTGGTGAAGGCGCACATGAAGACGGCGCCGCTCACGGTTGCTTCTCCGTAAGCGTCTGGCAGCCAGGCATGAAAAGGTGGCACCGCGGCATTTAAGAGAAAGCCGATCAGAATCAGATAGGTGGAAAGACTCGGGCTACCCACGCCGATGGGGCCGAAGGAGAGATCGCCGCCGGTGGCCTGGTAGCGAAGAATAAGCCCGGCCAGCAGGGCAAGGCCACCGGCGGTATGCACCAGCAGATACCGGTAGCCCACCGCCAGTGATTCGGGCCGCCTGCGAAACCAGACGAGAAAGACCGAGGCAAAGGCCATCAGCTCCCAGAAAAGAAAAAGCACCAGGTAATCGCCGCAGAAGATAACCCCTAGCGAACCGGCCACATAGAGCCAGGCGGCGACATGTTGAAAATCCTCCTCCACATGCAGCCCGTAGATGGTGCCGATGATGCACATCAGGGTCATAATGTAGGCGAAGACCATACTAAGATTATCCACCCGGCCGAAGGTGAGATCCCAATCAAGAAAACGAACTACCCCGTAGATGCCGTGCTGTCCCTGCATGGACAGCACCGACAGAAAGGCCAGGGTCGGAACAATAACCAGATAAGGCCGTTTCAGCCATTTCGGCAGAAAGGGCAGGATAAAGGCGCCGACAATGAGAATCAGCGCTGGATGCAGCCATAAATCAGTTATCATAGTAATCCTCACGGGTCATGATGCCTAAGTGACCATACCACTTGGAAACAATGATGATCACCACACAGGCGACAAAGCCGAAGACCGCCCAGAAGCCGGGAATATGCTCGACTGCGGTATGGGCATGTTCCTTGGAAACAAAAAGGACATCCCAGACCACCAGAAGCGCCAGCCCCACATAAGAGAGGCGAATGACCTGCGGCAACCGGTCACGCAGAAAATCAATAAGTTTTACTATCATCCCGTCACCGCCTTGACAAAGTTCATCATGAAATCCGGGTAGATACCGATGACCACCGAAATGAGCGCGGCAATCATCAGGGGCACCACCATGGTCAGGGGCGCCTCCTTGATCCCGGTATAGGCTTCGCCCTCCGGACGTTTGCCGAAGAAGGCCCGATAGGTCACCGGCGCGAAGTAGGCCACATTCAGCAGGGTGCTGGCCAGCAACACCAGCAGAATGCCGATATAGTGAGACTCCATTTCCATGGCCCCGACCAGAAGCTTCCACTTGGTGACAAAACCGGCCACCGGCGGCGCGCCGATCATGGAAAGAGAGGCAATGGCAAAGGCGGCGAAGGTAAAGGGCATGGTCCGGCCCAGGCCGCTCATCTCGGAGATAGTTTTTTTGTGGGTCGCCACATAGATAGCCCCGGCGCAGAAAAAGAGGGTGATCTTGGCAAAGGCATGGTTGGCAATGTGCACCAGCCCGCCCTGAATACCATTGGGGGTAAGGAGAGCCACGCCGAGGATGATGTAGGAAAGCTGGCTCACTGTGGAATAGGCGAGCCGCGCCTTGAGATTATCCTTGGTCAGGGCGATAATCGAGGCCACCAGGATAGTGAAGGAAACAAAATAGGCAGTGGGAATGCCAAGATTTAAACCATGCATCAGGTCGGTGCCGAAAACATAAAGCATAACCCGGGTCGTGCAGAAGACGCCAACCTTGACCACGGCCACCGCATGCAAGAGCGCGGAGACCGGGGTAGGAGCCACCATCGCCCCTGGAAGCCAGTTGTGGAAAGGCATGATCCCGTTCTTGGCAAAACCCAGGAGACAGAAGATGTAGAGCATCGTCACCAACGCCCCATGGGCATCAACGATGCCGTCGGAGAAAATGCCGGTGCGGATGTTGTCGGCAAAATCCAGGGTGCCGGTGAGCACATAGATGAGAATCATGGCCGGCAACACCAAGCCCTTGGCCGTGGTGGTAAGATAGACGATGTACTTTTTGGCCCCCTCGTACCCCTCTTCATCCTGGTGATGGGCAACCAGCGGATAGGTACAGACGCTGACGATCTCGTAAAAGAGATAGAGGGTGAAAAGATTATCGGAAAAAGCCACGCCAATGGCCCCGAACAGGGACAGGGCGAAACAGGCATTGAACCTGGTCTGCGCATGCTCGTGCAGCCCTCGCATATACCCGGCGGAATAAAAAACCGCCAGAATCCAAAGGAAGGAAGCTACCACGGCAAAAATCATGGAAAAAGCGTCAACCCGCAGGGTTACGGAAACTCCAGGCAGGAGCTTGAACAGCTGACAGACGATGGTTTTACCCTCGCCCAAGGGGGCCGGCGCAACGGTGGTGATCATCGAGGCGATGATGCCGAACATTGTCACCGCCGCGATAAAAGAACACGACTCCCTGATGTTGGGCTTGCGACCGGAGAGCATCACAAGAACGGCCCCGGCCAGGGCCGTCAGGATGGCGAGCAGCGGTTTTACGGAAACAATTGTATCCATGTCCTTTCCTTTCGTAACTATCCAGCTCAAGGCCGGAAACGAACAAAAACAACCTAAATCGTAACTATCCAGCAGTGGTGTAGCTGCCAGGCAGAAGCCTGCGAAGTGTGCTGGGGCCCTTGAGCAGGCTGATATAGCTGAGTTGAGCAGTTTGTCTGCTCAAACGAAACTTATACCCTCTGGGTGCAACAACGCAGCTGCGCTGCTACTGGATAGTTACTTCCTTTCTAGCCTTGCAAATCCGTGACATCTTCGGTGTCAATGGATTTGTAGTTCCGGTAGACGGCGATGATTATGCTCAGGGCGATGGCCGCCTCGGCAGCGGCAATGGCCATAATAAACAGGGTAAAAAGCTGACCCACCGTAGGATCGGGCGTCAAAAAACAGTTAAAAGCCATGAAGTTAAGAGAGGCCCCGCTCAAAATCAATTCAGCGGAGATCAGCATCCCGATAAAAGTCTGACGCTGCACGAGACCATAGATGCCGATGCCGAACAGCAGGGCAGCGATCACCAGGTAGGTGTACAGACTGTTGCTGAGTAACAGTATGTTCATTATTTATTCCTCCCGGACCTGGCCAAAACCAGCGAACCGACCACCGCCACCAGCAAGACCACGGAAATCAGCTCAAAACTCATGCTGTAAGTGGTGAGCAGTGACTTGCCAAGGTCCCCGACTGTGCCGAGATTAGCAATGCCTGGGGAAAAATGCCACTCCGTCTTCAAGGCCAACCCCACCAGGCCCCAGACCAGCAGGCCGCTGACCAGAAAGGCCAGAGGCCCGACCAGCACGTTGCGCCTGGTCACCCGCTTCAGCTCCGAAGACTCGGCCAGCATCACGGCAAAGATGATGGTTACGCAGACGGCTCCCACGTAGATCAAAATCTGCATCAGGGCAACAAAGGGGCCGTTAAGATAGTAGTAAAGCCCGGCCACCCCGAGAAAACACAGGGCAAGCCCGGCCACGCTGCGGATCAGGCTGCGGGCTGAGGCGGCGATCAGCGCTCCGGCCAGGGTCAACCCGACAAAGCCAAGAAACAAGAGGCCGTAGAGGCCTTCCGCCGTGAACAAGGAGATCATCAGTTCTTTGCCTCCAGACGTTTTTTGAGATCAAAGATGTACGCTTCCTTGCTGACGCCCGCGAGGTTGTAATCCTTGGAAAAGGTGATTGCCGATGGCGTACAGCTTTCGACACAAAGACCACACAGGCTGCATTTGGTAAAATCGAGGATGTACTCGGTCAGCACCTTACCCTTCACCCCTTCCCGCTTTTCGCCCCGCACCGTGATGCAGTTCGAGGGGCAGGCCTTCTCGCACATGCCGCAAACAAGGCACTTGGTCCCGCCGGTTTCCTCGTTCTTTACCAGCTCGATATGCCCGCGGAAGCGCGGGGTCATGGGCAAGGTCTGGTGCGGATACTGTACCGTCACCACCGGCTGGAAAAAATACCGGATGGTAATCCCCAGGCCGACAAACAGGCTCCAGGTCCCGCTGATAATCTCTTTCAGATAGTCGCTCATGGTTAAAACACCTTCAACATGGCACTGGTAAGAATCAGGTTAACAAAAGAGATCGGGATCAAAATCTTCCAGGAAAGATTGAGCAGCCCGTAAAAGGTTGTCCGGGGAAAGGTCCAGCGGATCCAGATGACGGTGAAGATCAGGAAATACATCTTAATGAGGAACCAGTGTACCCCCGGAAAAAGCCCGAACGGACAATCCCAGCCGCCAAGGAAAAGAATGGTCGCCACACTGGCGCCGATAACGATGTTGGCATACTCGCCCATGAAAAAGACGCCGAAGCCCATACCCGAGTACTCGGTAAAGGCGCCGGCCACCAGCTCGCTCTCCGCTTCGGCCATGTCGAAGGGAGCCCGGTTGGTCTCGGCCAGCATGCAGATAAAGAAGATCAGGAAAGCCACCGGCATCAAAGGGCTGGCGGCAAGATTAAGAATATTCCAGTGCCAGAAGCCGCCCATCTGCAAGCCGACAATCTCGCTGAGATTCATGGTGCCGCTGATCATGACCAGGGTCACCACTGTGACCAGCATGGGAATCTCGTAGGCCACGTTCTGGGAAACCACCCGGGCTGCGGAGATAACTGCATACTTGTTGCGCGACCCCCAGGCCCCCAGAAGCAGACCGAGGACATTCACCGAGGCAAAGGCAAAAATTACCAGCAAGCCGAGATCAAGTTTTCTCGCCACCAGGGTTTCGCTGAAGGGGATGGTGACAAAGCTCATGATCGCGGGAACCATGACCAGGATGGGGGCGATCTTGAACAACACCGGATCAACCCCGGCCGGAACGATGAGCTGCTTGGTCATCAACTTGATGCCGTCGACCAGGGGCTGGAGCAGGCCGAAGGGGCCCACTTCCTTGGGACCGATCCGCCGCTGGATATGCGCGGCCTCTTTCCGTTCCAGCCAGACGAGATAGGCGGCGTTCAGGGCGGCGAAGGCGATCACTCCGACCAGGAAGGCCAGCAGCCTTATTATTTCAGGATCCACTTGCATAACGAAGCTCCTTACCTGTCTATCTCGGGGATGACCAAATCCAGACTGCCCATCAGGGCGAGGGCGTCAGGCAGCAGCATGCCCCGACAGGCCTCGCCAAATAGGCTCAAATTGGAAAAGGTTGGGGAACGGAGTTTCAGCCGGTACGGGGTGTTGCTTCCGTCGCTGACCGCCCGCACGCCGAACGAGCCGCGCGCCGTTTCCACGGCATGATAATAATCGCCCTTGGGAGGTTTGAGGATCTTGGGCACCTTCTCGGCCATCACCGGGCCTTCGGGCAGTTTATCGAGAGCCTGTTCGACAATGCGCAGACTCTGTTCGATCTCGTCCATCCGCACCATATAGCGGGCCATGGAATCTCCCTGCTCGTAGACCGGCACCTCAAAGTCCATTTCCGGGTAAATGGAATATGGCTCATGCTTGCGCACATCAAAATTGATGCCGGAGCCCCGGCAAACCGGCCCGGTTGCCCCGTATTTACGGCACATCTCGGCGGAGATCGGCCCGACCTCCTGAAGTCGCTTCATCAGGATGATGTTCTTGGTCACCAGATTATGGTACATGGGCATCCGCTCGCGCAGCCGCTTGATAAAGGCCCGGGCTCCTGGAACAAAATTGTCGTCGATGTCGTTGTACACCCCGCCGAAGCGGAAATAACAATAGGTGAGGCGGGAACCGGTCACCGATTCCAGCAGATCAAGAATATGCTCTCTGTCGTCAAAGGCGTAGAGCAGCGGGGAAAAGCCGCCCAGATCCAGGATAAAGGCGCCAAACCAGAGGAGATGGCTGGAAACCCGGTTCAGCTCGGAGGTTATCACCCGCAGGTATTCGGCCCGCTCCGGCACCGTGAGGCCCGCAGCCCTTTCCACCAACGAGACATAACCATGGTTGAAGGCGAGGGCATGGAGATAGTCCATCCGCCCGGTGTTGGGCAAAAACTGGGCCCAAGTGCGGTTCTCCCCCATCTTCTCGTGCATGCGGTGGATATAGCCCAGAACCGGCTCCGCCTCGACGATATACTCGCCGTCCATGGTCAACTTGACCCGCAAAACCCCATGGGTGGCAGGATGCTGCGGACCAAGGTTTAAGACAAAGGTTTCATTGGCTTGACTTTGGATCAAGGCGCTCATGGGCGAAAATCCTTCAGCAGGGGATGATAATCAGCATCTTCCGGCAACAGCAACGGCACAAGACAGGGATGGCCGACAAAGATGATCCCGAAGAAATCATGGGTCTCCCGCTCATGCCAGTTGGCGCCGGAGTAGATTTGGGAAATGGTGGGAACCTCCGGCTTGCTGCGGGGCACCCTGGTTCTGACCGTCACCCGGCAGAGCGCCTCGTAATGATTGAAATCATACACCGCCTCCAACGCGTCTTCGGCAAGCTCGCCCTGTTCGGCAGCCGGCTCGACCGGGGGGGGCTCTTCTCCGGCGGCTGCGGCGGCCTCAACTTTCGCCTTGGCCGCGGCTGCGGCTTTTGCCACCGCTTCCTTGCGCAGGGCGGCCTGCTCTCCCAGCCAGTCCACGCCGGTTATGGCCTCAATAAAAAATCCTGCCGCATCCAGCACCGAGACTGCGGCGAGCAGCTGCTCAGGGGCAACCTGCACATCCAGGGCAAAGCCTTTGCGGGCATACTCGGTTTCGTTTACTGCCTGAGCCCCGCTGGCGGCCAGGTTCTCTTTGATCGCACCACAATTCATGATCAACCCACCTCCACTCTTGGCCATCTGCGGGAACCAGTCACCTTTTCCTCAAGCTCTAAAATCCCCTCGATCAAGGCCTCCGGGCGCGGCGGACAACCGGGGATGAAGACATCCACCGGAAACAGCTTATCCGCGCCCTCGACAATGCCATACTGGCCTTCAAAAACAAAAGGACCGCCGGATATGGCGCAGTTACCCATGGCGATGACCCATTTGGGCTCGGGCATCTGGTCGTACAGGGTCTCCACGGCTGGGGCCATCTTTTTGCTGATGGTGCCGGCGACAATCATCACATCGCACTGGCGGGGGGAGGGACGAAACACCTCGGCGCCGAAACGGGCCAGATCAAAGCGGGAGGCGCCGGTGGCCATCATCTCAATGGCGCAACAGGCAAGGCCGAAGGTCATAGGCCAGAGAGAATTGGCCCGCCCCAGGGCAAGCAGCTTGTCAAGCTGGGCAAACTGAACTATCGCGGGCTGTATATTTTGCGTTCCCACTTGAACACTCCCTTTTTCCAGGCATAGATGATTATCAAGGACAGGATTCCGACAAAAAGCAGGATCTCGACAAAGGCATACAGACCGCCGACCAGTTCCTGCGATTTATACACAAGAGCCACTGGAAACAAAAAGAGAATATCCACGGCAAAGGCGACAAACATCAGAGCATAAAGATAATAGACGATACCGAAACGAATCCAGGCATCGCCAATGGGCTCCATACCGCATTCAATAAGCTGCTTTGTTTTGCCTTGGGTATTTCTGGTGGTGCGGGGAGCCAGGAGGAGGGCAATAATGAAGGGGCCAACCGCAAAACCAAGCCCTCCCAAGAAAAAGGCTGCTACATAGAGAAGATCGAGAATTACCTGCTGTTCCACAACGGGATACTCCTTATGTTGAAGCGCTTTATATGAATAGCTTCCGACTTAAATAGCCCTATCAAAAATTGATGTCAAGCAAATACTGAATGAGTATTCAGAAAAAGAACCGCGGCGGAAACATGGCCGCAAAAAGGACATTTATCTCGTTCTTTCAATGAATTAAAAACGGCGGTTCACGCCGGGATTTATTCCAGACCGGCAGAGCTTTGGCAGATAAATCTACACAAATTCAAACTGTTAGCCAAGGTAAAAATACCGTGGCGATAACTACCTAACCCACGTTTTTTTATCGTTTTTTACATCGGTGCGGCAACAATCAGACCCAGCAGCTCAAGAAGCCGCTGATGAATATTGTCAAAACCGCCATTGGACATGATGGCCACTACATCGCCCTCGTGTAAGCTGCCATCAAGATAGGAAAGAACCTCCTCGGTGGTCGAAAAATATTCGGCGCACAAACCGCGCCTCACCAGATCCTCCACCAATTGCCGGGAGGAGAAACGTTCGGACTCCGGGATATTGGCAAGGGGGGCAGGCTCGCGCACCAGCACCTCTGCCGCGGCATCAAAGGCAGAGGCATAGGCCTCCTGAAAGACCTTGCGCCGGCTGGAGTTAGTCCGGGGCTCAAAAACCGCCACCAGCCGATGCCCGGCATAGGCGGCCGCCAAAGCAGCCAGGGTTTCCCGGACTGCGGTAGGGTGATGAGCAAAATCGTCGATTACCGTCACCCCGCGGGCCACGCCCCGGACCTCCTGACGTCGCCGAACCCCCTGGAATTTTCGTAACCCCGCCGCCACGTCCTGCCGGACAAAACCAAGAATATCAAGGACCGCGATCACGGCCAGGGCATTCAAGGCATTATGCCTGCCGGGCAGCACGTTTTCATAACTGCCGAAGGGAACGCTGTTTTTGCTGACCTGAAAAGAGGTGGCGGATGGGCTAACCACCAGATCAGTCACCCGCCAGTCGCAGCCTTCGGCAAAACCGTAGCCGACCACCGTACACCTGGCCCCCTGGCAAACCTCCCGGACTACCGGGTCATCCCAGCAGGCCACCAGAAAGCCGTCCGGAGGCATGCCGGCGACGAGCTTGGCAAAGGAGGCCTTGATGGCCGTAAGATCGGCATAGATATCGGCATGGTCAAACTCGATACTGGTCAGGATGGCGATCTGCGGCCGGTAATGAAGGAACTTCGGTCCCTTGTCGAAAAAGGCAGTGTCGTACTCATCACCTTCGGCGACAAAATATGTTCCCTCCGCCACATTGAAGTTCCTCCCGAAAGCCTGCACCAAACCGCCGATCATGAAACTCGGTTCCGCCCCGAGTTCGCGAAGCAGGCTGGCCAAAAGGGAGGAAGTCGTGGTTTTGCCGTGGGTTCCGGCGACCACCAGAGAGATCTTGTCGCGGATAAAAAACTGGCTCAGGGCTTGGGGAAAGGAAACATATGGTATCCCGCGCTCGGCCAGGGCCACCGCTTCCGGATTTTCCCGCCGGATGACATTGCCTACTACCACCAGATCCGGCCGCGGCTCAAGATTGTCCGGAGAATAACCGGACTGCACCGCAATCCCCTGCCCGGCCAAAAAATCACTCATGGGAGGATAGACCTGCTGATCAGAGCCGGTCACGGTAAAGCCCGCGCTTTTCAGCATGCCGGCCAGAGCGCCTACCCCAGTGCCGCAAATGCCCATGAGGTGGATATGGCTGATTTTTTCAGGAAAGCGATTAAGAGCGGGATCAAGGCCCGCCGGGGAAAGAGACATCCTCAGGACCGGACGGTATCCCGCACCGACTGATAGATGGCGCGGAACATTTCGTCAAAGTTACCCGGCGCAAGCCGGCCCACCTCGATAAACTTCACCACGATCTCCTTGGAGACCTTGAGAATGGCATCCTCGGAAACAGGCTTCAGGGCAGGATCGGGCGCTTTAGGGGATTGGCTCATATAATTCTCGAAGAGAGAAGGGACGCAAGGGGAAAAACCAGCAAAACCTAACCATTAAATCTCTAAAACATATCCAACTGTAACCGTTCCGCGGTGCTGCCGCAGATGCATGGAAGAGGCCGGCAAAATGTGCTGATGTAATGCGCCAACCGATGACAAAGCAGATGTGGTGTTGCTGGGCAGTTACAGGAAAAAACCTCTGCCATACACGAAGAAGGCCAATTCTTAAGGCTGGCAGAGGCTGACCTGTTGAGAAAAACCGGATAAGCCCTCCTCAAAGGTGCGTTTAGAAAGAGTGGTGGAGCTAAGCGGGATCGAACCGCTGACCTCTTGAATGCCATTCAAGCGCTCTCCCAGCTGAGCTATAGCCCCACATTATCTTGAAGCGTCTGACAACGACCACCCGCCAGACACGCTGGTTCAAATACCACCCGTCGCATTCCATGTCAAGCGTTTTCTCCATAAAAACCCTCCCATTTCCCTTGCCAAGGTCAGGCGAGTCTGTTAAAGTCTGGAAGATTTTATTCAATGAGCATAACTGCCCGTAAATTAAAGGCATTCTTGTTAAAATACAGAGGTAATCGCATTATGTTCTCACCCTTTGACGCACTGTTCGGATGGCTATCCAACGATCTGGCCATTGATTTGGGAACTGCCAACACTTTGGTTTTCGTGAAAGGCAAAGGCATTGTTTTGCGGGAGCCCTCGGTGGTTGCCATCCGCAAGGATGCACGCAGCAACAGAGTTCTTGCCGTTGGCAAAGAAGCCAAAATGATGCTGGGCCGCACTCCGGGCAATATTATCGCGGTCAGGCCGATCAAGGACGGCGTCATTGCCGATTTTGAAGTTACCGAGGCAATGCTGCGCTACTTCATCAACAAAGTCCACAATCGCCGCACCCTGGTCCATCCCCGCATCATAATCAGCGTTCCCTCCGGCATCACCCAGGTTGAAAAAAGGGCGGTCAAGGAATCCGCCGAGTCGGCAGGCGCTCGCGAAGTGTACCTCATCGAAGAGCCGATGGCTGCGGCCATCGGCGCCGGCCTGCCCATCACCGAGCCAACTGCCAGCATGGTTGTGGACATCGGCGGCGGCACCACCGAAATTGCGGTTATTTCCCTGGCAGGCATTGTCTATTCCAGCTCGCTGCGGGTGGCAGGCGATAAGATGGACGAATCCATCCTCCATTACATCAAACGCAAACACAACCTGGCCATCGGCGAACACACCGCCGAAGTCATCAAAACAACCATTGCCGATGTCATGCCCGAGCCGCCCTACGATACCATGCAGGTCAAGGGCCGCGATCTTGTTTCCGGCGTCCCCAAAACCCTGGTTATCACTTCGGAAGAGATCTGCATCGCCATCACCGAACAGGTTGACGCAATCATTGAAGCGGTAAAAATGGCCCTTGAGCTCACGCCGCCGGAACTTTCCGCTGACATTATCGATCAGGGCATCGTTCTCACCGGCGGTGGAGCCTTGTTACGCAATCTTGACAAAAAGCTCTCCGAGGAAACCGGTCTGCCCATTATTATTGCAGAAGATCCTCTTTCTTCCGTGGTGCTTGGCTCAGGAAAGGCCCTGGAACACATTGAACTTCTCAGGGAGGTAATGACCCTCTAGGTTGGAGCATTTCAGACCGTCACCTTATTTTTTCATTGTGTATAGCACCCTTCCTCTCTTTGGTTTTTTTTAGAAAACATGGCGACATCCAACTATTTCCAGAGTCAGAGCCGACGATGAGGAAAAAAAGCAACCGCGCCAGACAGATCAGAATCTTCCTTTTTTTCGGCTTTCTCCTCGCCATGTTCATTATTCTGATTGTCTCCACCGTGGGCAGCAAGGAGTTTAACGCTCCCCACAAATTAGCTCTTGAAGTCATCGGCACGGCTCAGTATGGCATGACCAGGATATCCGGGAGCTTGAAAAATGGCTGGCAAAATTATTCCGCGCTGATCAATGTTCGGGAGGAAAATGTCCGCCTGCGGGAAGAGCTGCGGAAACACAAGGCGATCAACAACGAATACCGGGAGGCTGTGGCAATTAATGTCCGGCTGGCAAAGCTTCTTGAGATGAAAGAAACCATCCAGACTCCCACCCTGACCGCCGAAATCATCGGGGTGGACCCTTCCCAGTGGTTCAAAACAGTCATTATTAACCGGGGCAGCAGCGACGGAATCAAGGACGGCATGCCCGCCGTGACCAGCGAAGGCGTAGTTGGCCAAGTCACCAACACCTCCCCCCATTTCGCGAAGATCTTACTGGCAACCGACCCGAACAGCGCCCTTGACGGCCTGATCCAGGAAACCAGGGTACGCGGGGTCGTCAAGGGTGGCGGCGCCGGCTTTCATATGGAGTATGTTCTAAAAAATAACGAGGTGGCCAAAGGCGACAGAATTGTTACCTCCGGCATCGGAGACATCTTCCCGAAAGGCATCCCAATCGGCACGGTGGCAAAGGTTGAGAAGGCAGGTCGGGGAATGTTCCAGGAGATTGAGATAGACCCAGCCGCGGATTTTTCCCAGCTTGAATATCTGATTATTGTCATGAAAAAAGATCCGCTGGCCAAATAAAGCTGAGTTGAGCAGCTTGCCTGCACCTACGAAACTTGATGAACTCGCAACAACCGGAAAAGCTTACAGGCCCACCACACAAAATCAGACACTTACACATTAATACCCGTTGTAATCGTGGCTTTTTACGATTTCAACAAACTTATACCCTCTGGGTGCAATAATGATTAACCCTCTCCAGACCTTTGCCAAATGGTCCTAAGTATCCTTTTTTTCTCAGGGACGCTCCTCCTGATCCTGCAGACCACCCTGCTACATTCCTT
>JBAYTO010000016.1:0-72063 GCA_041675585.1 Desulfurivibrionaceae bacterium | reverse complement strand
TCCTTCAATATCCCGATGATCTGGCTCTCGCTGAATTTGCTCTTTTTCATCTGAGTCCTCCTGGAGCAATTTTGCCCGAAGAACTCTATTTTTGCATGGCCTAATTATAAGGGATGGTTACACATGGAGCGCAGCATATGCATGACCTAACAGCCGTTTGTTATGCATTAAAATTTCCCCAGATATCAAGATTCTCATCCGGCAAGAGGCTAGGCTCTAGATGTTTAAGGATTTTATATTTTTTTATCAGCGGCGCCATTTTCTCTCTACCAAAATCGCTCAGACTATCATAGAAAAGCAGTAATAATTCATACCTAGATAGCTGTGCCCTAACTAGGTTTGTATAAACCTTTTTATCATCAATGAAGTCTGATCCTTCAACCAACTTGAGGACATTGTATAAAGTTCTGTAATACTGACCCAGCTCATCCCCATAATTTTCGTAGAACAAATTGTATTCTTTAGCTACGCCTTCTTCAGTTCTACAATCTTCCTTGAACACTTTCTTTTGATCAATGCCATTTTGGATATTCTCATAGAGAAAACTTTTAGTAAATACTTCATACAGATGTTTAATTGCATCTCTACCCTCAAAAGAAGACTTGCCGAAGAAACCTGGGTGAAAAACGTCGTTTCTGCAACCATCTAAAAACTCTAACATTTTGAAGAACGTGTTCTCGAACCTTTGTACTTTCAGTGTCTCATTTTGAGCCTGCATTTCCTGTCTCTGGCCACTAAGCTCTTCGCGGGTAAGATTCAATTCCTGTCTCTGCAGAGCAAGCTCATCATGCTGCATAACAATCGTAATGATCAATCCTGCAAACGCCAAACCGGAGAACAAGGATGTTAGTACTCCAAAGCTATCTCCAAAAACGCCAGACCTGCTAAGTGATAGCTCACTAATAGGCCACGTTAGAAAAATTAGAAGGCCCGCATAAAGTAGAACAGCTAAAATCACTCCGCCAACTAAAATACAGCCCAATTTTCTAAGTTTCATGGCGTTCTCATTTGATTGCATAACGTAGGAATGGGCGGCCTGCGCGGCTTTTCGCGCAGGTCCGCTCGACTGCCGGGTTAGCGTGCATTTTCATCGCCGCCTTCTTGTGCTTGCGTTACTAACCACTGGCAGTGTGTTGCCGCCATATCGCTTTTGAAATGCAAGAACATGAATAGCAAAGAGACAAATAGTATCGACTGCCTTAGCCAGATCGGCCATGCTATTGCAGCAGGGGAAGAAACATTCTGGACCTTCACGATGAGGAAGAACAGCAACCACATGAGGGAAAGAAGCAGATGAATGAGGCCACGAAACCGGTGTCTCGCTTCTTCAGCAAGAAGCAAATGTTGGCTGTGCCTGTCGTTTCGCAACCGTGCGATTCGATTCTCTGTCTCCACCCTGACTGGTTCGGATCTGCATTGCCACCACGCAGACATTCTTACCAAGCGCCGATCGAGCCAAGGCTTCACGTATGCAGAGATAAGGTTAAGCAGCAATCCAACGAGGACCACGCCGAGCCACCAACCCAGCGAGCTCAGGTTCTGAACAAATTCATCCATGGACAAGGGGCCTATGCACGCTGGGGAAACCAGGAACACTCCCCGATTTCTCAAAGCCGTATTCGTTAACCAGCACCAACAAATATTCTTGGCGTACTGTTTCTTCGGGCGTTTCCACCAGCCACTTGCTACGCGCATGGCTCCAGATTTTCTTCACGTCGCGTTTGATCTCGATCATTTCATCGCTCTTTGATGTTTTGAAAAAGAATGGCCATGATTTTACTTCCCTTTCTTCTTGCCATATGAAACCGGCTCCACCGTGCGGCATCGTAGCTCCACCTGATGCGCCACCCGCTGTATCATAGCCTCGGTCAACTTCACTTCGCCGTTGCCCTTGGCCAGAAAATCCGGATTCTTGGCATTGAATACCGCCATATTACGGGCCTTGCGATCAATATACCAACCCGGCAGGGCCAAGGCGGGCAACACCGTTACCGATTCGCCCACCGCACTTTTCAGCCAGTTTTCCAACCATTGTGCCTGTCGTTTCGCCTGGGCAATGGGCTTGGTTTCGGACCAGCCGGGAAATTGCAAGCCTTTGCCATCGTAAACCACCAGCGCCTCTTCCGTACCCCCGCCTTTGTCCGGCTTGGCTCTGCCCTTGGTCTCCACCGCATAGACCCCGGCCGGGCCAATGACGATATGATCGATGTTGAAGCCCTCGGCGGGAAAATCGTGATACACCCGGCAGCCAAGAAGCATGAGCTGGTTCAACTGCTGGCCCACCGCCAGCTCACACTCCAGCCCCAGGCGAAGAAGTTGCCGTTTCCGAAAGATGCGGACCTCCTGGAAGATGAAGAAGAGAACGCCCCCAACCGAGATGAGGCCATAGGTAATCATCAGGCTCATGGTGTTTGCCTGGGGATCGGTGCGCTCCTGCAAAAGAAATTGTATGGCTATAAGACAAAGGATGAGAATGAAAAAAAGCAGATTGGAAATGAGGTCGCTGCTAAGTTCTTCCACCTGTTCCCGCAGGGACTCGCCAGGGTTGCGCAACAGATCGGAAGTCAGCGGGCTCCGCCGGCCGCGTCGGGAGATTCTTCTGGTGATGATGAGCAACCCCGTTGCCAGCATGAGGAGAAGAAACACGATCACGGCAGGGAATAACTGAACAACAAGACTGGTCATTTGTTGGAGCCCCCAAGCTATTTCAATGATTCAAAGCAGATGGCTCGTTATACCGGGGAGGGGCGTGACTGTCAAACAGATTGGGAGGTAATGTAACAGGTTAGGTTTGACTTCTTGACTTTCTGTTGTTTGCGAGTCAGCCTTTTCTTGGCCAGGACCGTCGATGACTGAAAGCCGGTCATTTGTGATCGGGGATTCCCGCAGTTCCGTCTGCCATCTTGGTAAATTTTTCCAGAAAGGCGGCCGGGGGGAGGACCGGAACCGGGCAGTCGGTGCAGGCAAGCAGATGGTCATCGCCGGAGATGATCCATTCGGCGCCGCCGGCCATGGCGCACCATATGAATTTATCATCGGCCGGGTCAGCCGATACGAAACGGGCACCTTCCGGGGCGGCGACCGTCTCGAACCAGGGCAGGATTTCGTGCATGAGCAGATAATTGATTTCCTCGTCGGTCAGCTGGAATTTGAGATAAGCGAGTACTCTAAGATATTCGGCCATTATTTTCGCCGACACCAGGGGGGCGATGCCGCTGTTTTTCCAGAGATCGATAAAACGGCCGGGGGAAAATAGGGACGCTCCCCAGTTTTCTTGTCACCTGATCACGGCAACCTGACTGTAGCAAATCCCCAAGCGGCGGACAATGTAAAATACGGCAGTCTGTCAGGATAGCCGACCCGGCTTGGAGGAGGGGCGATGTGGAGTTCCACGGGAGCTTGCCCTGAGCTTGCGGGAAAGCCTTAAGCAAAAACGGGAATTGGCAGGCGAAGGTGACTAAGGGGACGGAGTAAGTTTAATAAGTTAAGGAGCGGTTAAACTATGAAACTTACTCCGCCCCATTGCTTCTGCCTCCGCCCCCCCTGATTCCCCCGGACGTATGACGACATCGGCTGCGCGGTCTGGGCTCGCAACGAGGAATGCGCCAACTCGCCAGAGCATGTTCGACGGCGCGGCCCTTGCCCATGATTACGCCAGCGGCGCGCAGCTTCCGGCGGACACGCGCTCTACTTTGTCCTGAAACCCGACATCAGGACGCCCATGGGCTTCGGCATTGTCGCGTTCGGGGACAAGGCAGAGCGGTTAAGCCTCGGTCACGGCACGGGCAAGGTGGTCAAGTGGTACGAATTAGTGGATGCGCCGTGTTGAAACGATCAGGAGAGGGGGCGTTTTCTTGTTGACAGGCTGACTGGCAGTCGGTACACAAGAAAAACATTATGATTTGCCCCATGGGCTACATGGGATTATTATTGGCGTCCCCAATTTTCTTGGCAAGTCAGCAAAAGACCCTTTTCACCTCGCCTCTCAAAGTATTGCCAACCCATCCCACCCCAAATAAATATCAGGAGAATCGGAATGAAACGAGTAGGACTTATCTGTTGTCTGATGATGCTGTTCCACACCGGCATTGCCTTTGCCGCAGGCCCCGGCAAAGCGGAATTTGACAAATGGGCTCGAGCCGTAAAACTGCCTGGTTATAGTTATGGGGGCGTCGACCAGACCGATCCCGGTGTCTTTATGGCCGCTTGGATGAGCAGCAAAGGGGAGGTACTCGGGGTGCACCTGAGCCCGCTTGCCAGCTTCAAGGATTTCCAACAGGTGATTAACAAAAAGAAGCCTGAATCCTTTTCCTACAAAGGGGTGCCGGCAGTCTACAACGATGGCACCGGATTTGGCCAGATTGCCGTCAAATATGAGCAGTCAGGCAAAATGATCTCCATCAGCCAAATGGGACAATCCGCCAACCCCAAGGGCTTGACAAAGACCGAATTGATTAAACTGCTCGATGTAATGAAGCCGGAACTGCTGCTCAAATGATATTTTGATTGATCCGGTGGAAATCAATCGGGGTCAGTCCAGGAGGAAAACAGGGACGCTCCCCAGTTTCCTTGTCACCGGCCCACGGCAACCTGACTGTAGCAAATCCCCAAGCGGCGGACAATGTGAAATACGGCAGTCTGTCAGGATAGCCGACCCGGCTTGGAGGAGGGGAGATGTGGAGTTCCACGGGAGCTTGCCCTGAGATTGCGGGAAAGCCTTAAGCAAAAACGGAAATTGGCAGGCGGGGGATAGCGGGGGATGTTCCCCGCTTTTTTTGGGGCGGCGGCTTAGTGTATTTACCGGGTGATCAGGATTCCGCCGATGAGGATCGGCGCTACCCCGGCCAATTGCCAGAACCCTGGCGTCTCCCCCAGCACCGGATAGGCGAAAAGCATGGTGAAGAGGGGGGAGAGGGCGGTCATGGCGCTGACCTTGGTAATCGGGAGACGATGCAGCCCCTCGATCCAGTAAATTTTGGAAAGCCCCATCAGGAAGAGGCCGTTGAGCAGGAGCAGCCACCAGGTGGCCTTAAGGGCGGCTTGGTCAGGCAGGGGGGCGAACAGCCAGGCCAGTAGGAAAAGCACCGGCAGGCTGGTCAGGTTGCGGACAAAGAGCAGGGTGACGGCGCTCACCTGGGCGCGGGCGCGCTGCTGGTAATAATTGGCGGCTGGGGCGAGCATGGCGGCCAGCAGGACCAGAAAATCGCCCCGGTTTAAGCCCGCCTCGTCGGGAAAGAGGACGAGCAGGGCGCCGACGCTCATCAGCGCCACTCCGGCCAGATGGGCCGGCTGCATTTGTTCGCCCTTGAACAGGTTGAAATAGCAGAAGGAGAAAAAGACCTGCAAAAAGAGGATCAGGGCGGCGTTGCCGGCGGTGGTGTAGGCAAGACCGATGAAGAGGAGAATAAAAAGGAGCATGATGAACAGGGAGGCCCAGGCCAGGTCCGGCCATCCCTCCCGCCGGGCCAGTTCGGGCCAGAGGCGGCGATGGGCCATGAGGCCGCTGAAAAAGATGGTGGAAAGCATGATGGCGATCGCCATGGACCAGAGCGGGGCCAGGTGCCGATAGCTGAGCAGGGTGACGATGGGGAACCAGCCCCAGAGCAGTTCTTCGGCCAGCAGGAAGCCTTCGCCCCGGCGCTGTCTGCGGCGGAGGGCGGCGGGCTGTTCAGCGCCGCTGGTCTGGGGGGGGATGCTCAGCAAGCCCATGTTCTTTTACTCCGATAAAGAAAGGAAAACATTGGAGTAACCATAAAAAAAGGGCTCTCGCGGCGGCGAGAGCCCTTGGATGGTCAAACGTCGGGGCCTGACCTTACAGCGGTTCCACGTTGGCCGCGGCTGGGCCTTTCTGGCCTTCGACGATCTCGAAGCGGACGCGTTCACCTTCCTGCAACGTCTTGAAACCACTCTTGTTGATTGCGGAGTAATGGACAAAAACATCCTTGCCATTATCCTGGGCGATAAAACCGAAACCCTTTGCTTCGTTAAACCACTTCACTGTGCCTTCAAACATGATATTCCTCCGTTCCTTTCTTGGAACACTGACTTGAAACCCGCGGCATTCCGGCCCGTTAAAGGAAAATACCGCACAATAGTGACTAATTTTTGATACCAAAAAGGATTTGGAATAGCAAATAAATTATTCAAGGTTGCCGCCAGGTTGTCTTGGGCATGGGGAATTACCCTATAGAGCGGCTGAGCCAGGGGTGCGCGGAAAGGGAATCACCTCGCGGATGTTAGCCATGCCGCTGACAAACTGGATCAGCCGTTCAAAGCCCAGACCGAAACCGGCGTGGGGTACGGTGCCATACCGCCGCAGATCCAGATACCACTCATAATCCTGCTGGTTCAGCCTCAGCTCTGCAAGCCGGCTGACCAACCGGTCGTAACGTTCTTCCCGCTGGCTGCCGCCGATGATCTCGCCGATGCCCGGCACCAGAATGTCCATGGCGGCCACGGTGGTGTTGTCGTCATTGACCCGCATGTAGAAGGGCTTGATGGACTTGGGGTAATCGCTGACGATCAGGGGGCGTTTGAAGACCTCCTCGCAGAGGTAGCGCTCGTGTTCCGACTGGAGATCCGCGCCCCAGGCCACCGGAAAATTAAAGGCCTTGCCGCAGCTCTTGAGCCGGTCGATGGCCTCGCTGTAGGTGATCCGGGCGAAATCCTGCGCCAGCACCGCGGCCAGCCGGGCCGCAAGCCCCTTGTCCACAAAATTGGTGAAGAGCTCGATCTCTTCCGGGCAATGGTCCAGGGCGTACTGCACCAGGTATTTGATGAAGGCCTCGGCCACCTCCATATCCTGAGCCAGATCGCAGAAGGCCATCTCCGGCTCGATCATCCAGAATTCGGCAAGATGCCTGCTGGTATTGGAGTTTTCCGCCCGGAAGGTGGGACCGAAGGTGTAGACGCTGCCCAGGGCCAGGCAGTAGATCTCCGCCTCCAGCTGGCCGCTGACGGTGAGGCTCGCCTGGCGGCCGAAGAAATCCTGGCTGAAATCAGGCCGGCCCTCTTTGCGGGGGATATTATCGAGATCAAGGGTGGTGACGGTGAACATCTCGCCCGCGCCTTCGCAGTCGCTGGTGGTGATGATCGGGGTATGGATGTACTGAAAGCCCTGCTCCTGAAAGAAGCGGTGTACTCCAAAGGACAGGGCGCTCCGCAGCCGGGCCACGGCTCCTAGGCTGTTGGTGCGCGGGCGCAGGTGCGCGATCTCCCGCAAAAATTCGAAGGAATGCCGTTTTTTTTGCAGGGGATAGGTCTCAGGGGCGGCCCAGCCGTAAACTTCGACCTCCGCGGCTTTTAGCTCCACGGCCTGGCCCTTGGCCGGCGAAGCGGCAAGCAGGCCGTTGATCCGCACCGCGCAACCGGTGGTGAGGCGAAGGATTTCCTCTTCGTACCGGGGCAGACTTTCTTCGGCAATGACCTGGAGGTTGGCCACGCAGGAGCCGTCGTTGACTTCGAGAAAGGAAAAACCTTTGCTGTCGCGGCGGGTGCGGACCCAGCCGCGAATTTCCACGGCCTGGCCGAGGGGTTGTTCCTTGATGAGTTTGGCGATGCGAAAATATTGGCTCATGGCAGTGGTATCCGGCAGATGTGGTGAAGAGTTCTTGAGAATTTTCCTCAGTATGGATAAATAATGTTTCTTTGCAATACATTTTTCCAGGGACAAGGAATTCCGGCCATGATTTTTGAGTGCGAAAGGAGGAGGAACCCATGAGCGAGAAAGCGTACCGTCTGGCGCCGGAACAATGCGCCCTGTTGGTGGTGGACATCCAGGAGCGGATGATGCAGGCCATTGGCGCCAGGGACGAAGTGGTGAAAAACGCGGTGCTGCTGATGAAGGCGGCCAATATCCTCCAAATTCCCGTGCTTGCCACCACCCAGTATGCGGCGCGGATCGGCGCCCTGCTCCCGGAGATTCAGGCCGAGCTGGGCGGGGTTGTGCCGCTCGACAAGCTGGAATTCGGCTGTTTTGATAATGGGGCCATAGCCGAGGCGGCGAAAAAATTGCCGAGGGCGATCAACACCATCGTGGTCTGCGGAGTGGAGGCCCATATCTGCATTTACCAGACGGTACTGGGCGGCCTTTTGCAGGGCTACCGGATGTGGGTGCCTGCCGATGGCGTGGCCTCGCGGACGGAGAAGAACTGCCGGACCGGGCTTGCCCGGATCAGCGAGGCCGGCGGCATTGTCGCCAATACGGAGATGATCATCTACGAATGGCTGCACAAGGCAGGGACTCCGGCTTTCAAGGCGATTTTGCCTTTTATAAAATGAGGTCCGGATCCGGGCATTTTTGCCCTGCTTTTTGAAAAAAACATTCAGCGGTGCAAGATGGTTGCTTCTTCCCGGGGAAAACAGGTAGAACAGTGAAAATGATTTTGGCGGAGAGGGAATTAAAGAGCAAGGGAAAGAGTACACCATGATTGAACAAGAAAAAGTGGGCGAGGAACGGCGTCAGGAGGAGCGGGTTGCTAAGGATCTGTTTGTCCGTTTTACTCGTCTTGAAGATATTCAGGCCGATATTCCTTGCCGGGAGGGGCAATTGCTGGATATCAGCGGGGGAGGGCTCTGTTTTTTGACGGAGCAAGCGCTGCCCTTGGGCAGTCAACTGGTGATGGCCCTGGAGTTTCCCGGCTGGCTAGCGGCGGCAGACGGTAAATGGATCGCCACCAAGGTAGAAGAGGATGTCGGGGTGTTGCGGGCGGTTGGCATGGTCTCCTGGGTGGCGGTCAGCCGGAGCAGGCCGGATTATTATGAAACAGGGGTTAGTTTTTCCGGTATGGTCACCGATTGAACCGGTCGATTACCGCTAAGCGAGCTTAGCGAAACGCGAAGCAGACGCAGTGTTGCTGGGCAGTTATAAAATATTCAAGAAAACTGGCACGTTGCCGATGGGAAAGAAGTCGCCCTGTGTGGGCCAGACAGAGAGCAGGCAGAAATCAGCAGCGGGAGGTTGAGCATGTCCACAGTGGGAAAGCCGGAAGTTAATCTTGAGATAAGCACTGGATTTTTCAGAATATCCACAGACACGGTGGTGTACAACATCACCGTGTTGAGCGGCCCGGAAACCGGAGCCACCCAGGTGGTGCGGCATATCCTGGCCGAGGAAAAACCTCCCGTTCCCAGCCTGGCCGCGCCTCAGCCGGACGCGGAGAGAGTGGATTCTTATCGGCGGGATTCTGAGCTGGAAGGAGAAGATTACTACAAACAGGTTTCCAACGATATATTCAATGATATCGGTAAACTGGCAAAGAGTCTCAGCTCGACCATGGGGGAAATTCCCCTGGAAGACCGGCGCATGAAACGGGTGGAGCTGGATGAGGCGGGGGAAAAGATCGAGGATGCCAAGAATCAGCTCCACGACATTGTCTCCATGACCGAAAGGGCCACCATGGAGATCATGGACCAGGTGGAAAAGGTTCAGAACCAGACCGATGGCGTGAAAGAACTGCTCCTGGCCTTGAAAACCCATAGCGCCTTTCAGCTCGAAGCCATAGCCAACGGAGAGGCCGGGGCGCAATCCGCCGCCGCAACCCTGCAAGACCTGCAGGCAAAGATCGGCCAGGCCAATGCGCTGATTGCCGCCATGCAGGAAGGCGGGGGCATGACGGGCGAGGAGGTTGCCGCTGAAGAGGTGCTCGATCTGGCCGCAGCCGAGCCGGAAATGGTCAAGCGGACCCGCTATCTGTTTTCCCTGGATACGATTTTTCAGACCATGTATGAGCTGTGTACCAACGAAACGGTGAAAACGCATATCACCGGAGCCCGCAAAAAAGCCGAGGAGATCTTTGCCTACCAGGACTTTGTCGAGGCCATGGGTGAAAAAATCAGGGATCTTGCTCCGGACAGCGATAATTTTTTCACCGTTCCGCTAAGCGATGTTCTCTCTGCCATGCTGAGCGCCTGTGCCGACCCGAAAACCCAGAATCTGCTCAAGAAAATGGATCTCAACCAGAGAGAGATTTTTCTGGATCAAAGCCTGCCCCTGGAAGTACCGGCCAGCGAGGAGATCGAAGAAGCCGTTCCTGTCTCGACGACCGCAACCGCCCGGCCGGAGGCGGCGGTCTTGGCGCCGGCAGCGACGGGGATGGGGAATGACCAGAGAATCGCGGAACTCGGGACCATGCTGGCGGAAAGTTCCACCCTGGCCGGGGAGTTGACCGAAAGCCTGGAGCAGATGCGTACCGGGCAGACTCCCGGCATGAGCAAGATGAGCATCGAAGACCAGCACGATATCTTTAAAAAGATTGAAGATGCCTTCCAGGTAGCCTCCGCCATCACTGACGATATCTCGCGGATCACGGAAGCCTTGAGTTTTCAGGATCTCTCCGGCCAGCAGATCATGAAGATCATCAAACTGCTCACCGATTTTCAGGTACATCTCCTGGCCATCGTGGTTTCCTTTGGCTCTCAGTTGAAAATCAAGGAGAAGAACGCCGGGATCACCGTGGAGGAGAGCAAGCGGATCGCCCAGGAGGATGTGGACAAATACCTTAAATCAATGACCACCGAGGAGGTCGGGGGTGATGGCTCCCTTGATCAGGATGCGGTGAACGATCTTTTGAAAAATCTCGGTTTTTAGGAGCCGTTATGGCTGGTTGTGTCTTGTCGCCATGGTTTGGCGGCAAGCGGAGAGAGGAGGAGAAAAAAGGCTGGCCCCGCGGGGCGGCCTTTTTTTTTAGCTTAAAATTATCTGATTGGCGCTAATCAGGGGAAAGTTTGCCTTTTTTTCAAGGCAATTTCACCAAGTTATTGTCTTCGCTCTTCTGCCAGACGCAGCCTCCCGGGAATCTTCAGGTTTTCATGTTGACAGCTCCGGGAAGAATCTCCATGATGTTGGTAAGATACTCTTGGGCAGCTTTTAAATGAAGAGCGATTATCAACGGTGCCGATGTGACTTTCACCTGCCCCCAGAATAGTGAGGAAAAGAAATGGCAGCTCGATACGCGCCGTATCGGTGACGATCTGCTGGTGGTAGCCTGTGGGGGAAGTTGGTGCCTGGACCAGGAGTTGCCCGAGGCCGGGGTGATTCTGGCCGGACAGGGAGATGGGCCACGCCGCTTGTCCTTCAACACCGAACAGCTTTCCGACTGGGACACCGGTTTTCTTGCTTTTCTCCGGGCCTTGCTCACGCTGTGCGCCGAGCGCGGACTCAGCGTTGACCAGGAGGGTTTGCCCGAGGGGGTCCGCCGTCTTCTGGCCTTGGCCGCCGCGGTGCCCGAACAGGAGGCGGCCAAGCGGGGCAGCACCAGGCGGGGCTTGCTCTTCCGGGTGGGCGCGGCAACGATTGCCTTTTTGCGCGGCGGTCCAGAGATGCTCCATTTTCTCGGAGAGATCACCTCCTCCTTTGCCAGACTGATTCGCGGACGGGCCAGGTTTCGCTTGAGCGACCTCTGGTGGGAGATCGAGGAGGTAGGCCCCCGGGCCGTGGTTATCGTCTCGGTAATCAGTTTTCTTGTCGGCCTTATCCTTGCCTATCTGGGGGCGGATCAGCTCCGCCTGGTCGGAGCCCAGATTTTCATTGCCGATCTGGTCGCCATCGGCATGGTGCGTGAGGTGGGCGCCCTGATGACCGGGATCATCATCGCCGGCCGCACCGGCGCGGCTTTCGCCGCCCAGCTCGGCACCATGCAGGTCAATGAAGAGATCGACGCCTTCAAAACCCTGGGCATCTCGCCGGTTGATTTTCTGGTTCTGCCCCGGATGCTGGCCCTGATGCTGATGGTGCCGCTCCTCACCCTGTATGCCAGCTTTGTCGGGATGCTGGCCGGCATGCTGGTTTCGGTCACTATTTTTGATGTCGGGATGTTTGAGTATTACACCGAAACTTTGCGGGCCTTGGAGTTGAAGCATTTCTGGGTGGGGCTCTCCAAGGGCAGCGTATACGGGGCCATGGTCGCCTACGCCGGTTGTCTGCGCGGGATGCAGTGCGGCAGAAGCGCCGAATCCGTCGGGAAAGCGGCGACCTCGGCGGTGGTGACCGGCATTTTGTTGATCACCATCTCGGCCTCGATCATGACCATCATCTTTTATAGGCTGGGGATTTGATGCCATGAGCGATGCTCCCCCCATCGAGGTCCGTGACTTGACCATGGCGTATGGCGATTTCGTAATCCAGCGCGACCTCAATTTCGTGGTCAACCTGGGAGACATTTTTGTCATCATGGGCGGGAGCGGCTGCGGTAAGACGACCGTGATGCGCGCCATGATCGGGCTCCAGCGTCCGGCCAAGGGAGCGGTCTTTTATGGCGGCGAAGATTTCTGGAATGTTGAGTATGCGGAACAGGAGCGGCTCAAACGGCGGCTCGGGATCATGTTTCAGGGCGGAGCCCTGTGGAGCTCGATGACTCTGGGGGAAAACATTGCCTTGCCGCTGAAGGAGTACACCGATATTTCGGTGCGCCATCTGACAGAGATCGTTTCCTTCAAGTTGGCTTTGGTGGGGCTGGCGGGTTTTGAGGATTTTTATCCTTCCGAACTGAGCGGCGGCATGAAGAAACGGGCGGCTTTGGCCAGGGCCATGGCCCTGGACCCAGATATTCTGGTGATCGACGAACCTTCTTCCGGCCTCGATCCTCCCACGGCCCGTCACCTTGATGACTTGATCGTTGAACTGCGCGACAGCCTGGAGACGACCATCGTGGTGATATCCCATGATCTGGCCAGTATCCTTGCCATCGGCACCAATTCAATTTTTCTGGACACCGAGACTCACACCATGATTAATACCGGTAAACCCAAAGAGGCTGTTGCTTCGGGAGATCCCAGAGTGCGTCATTTTCTGACCAGGGGGGCGGAATGAGCAGAAAGGCAAATCCCACGCTTATCGGGGCATTTGTGCTTGGCGCAATCTTTCTCGGGGTGGTGACCGTCCTGCGTCTGGCCGGGGGGCAATGGTTTCAGGAGCGGCGTCAGCATGTGCTCTATTTTGAAGGATCTGCCCAGGGGTTGCAGGTTGGGTCGCCGGTGGTTTTTCTCGGGGTCAAGGTGGGCACGGTCAAACGCATCCAACTCGGACTTGATGCGGAAAGCCGCCGATTCATGGTGCCGGTCACCATCGAGCTCGAACCCAACATCGCCCAGTCCCGCGTCGGCGAACAGGTCGATCTGCAGGATCGGGACACCATCCGGCAGCTGGTGGAACGTGGCTTGCGCGCCCAGCTTAAGATGCAGAGCCTGCTCACCGGCCAGCTGTACATCGATCTGGATTTTTATTCAGACAAGCCGGCTCGCTTCATCGCCCGTGACCGAACGGTGAGCGAGATCCCCACCATCCCGACGACGGTGGAAGAGCTTGCCTCCAAGCTGGGAGGGTTTCCCATGGAGACCTTTCTCGCCGATCTCGCCGCCATCAGTCGGTCGCTCAACGCCATCCTCTCTTCTGAAGCGACGCGGAGGATCCCGGTGCGGCTGGCGGCGACTCTGGACCATCTGCAATCCTTAAGCGTCAAGCTCGACCGTGAGAGCACCCCCGTGCTTGGAGAATTGCGGGCTGATCTGATTGAGATGCGCAAGGTCCTAGAAGAGGTGCGGGCGGCGATGCTCAAGGTCGGCGGAGTGGCAGAGGCGGGGACGCCCATGGTTGCCAACCTCAGCAAGGCCGGGGAGGAGCTGGCCAGGACGGCGCAGGCGTTGCAGAGACTGGCCGGGGAAGATTCCTCCACCGTGCAGCAGCTCAACACCGCGCTCCAGGAAATCGGCCGGGCATCTCGCGCTCTGCGGCTTCTGGTGGAAACCTTGGAGCAGCAACCAGAGGCTGTATTGCAGGGAAAACGCAGAGAAAGGGAAGAAAAATGAAAAACATGCCTGGAACGTGGAAGGGCGGTTGCTTGGCCTTGCTGTTTTGCCCCCTGTTGCTGGCGGGCTGTGCCCGGACAGCGCCTGCCAGCTATTACCAGCTCTCACCCATGGAGGTTGCCAGAAACACCCCGGTCAACACTGAGGCGGATACAATGGTCCTCGGGATAGGACCGGTACGATTGCCCGACTACCTGGACCGGCCCCAGTTGGTCACCAGGTCGGCTCCCAACCGGCTGCAACTGGCCGACCGTCACCGCTGGGCCGAGCCGCTCGGGCAAAATATCTCCAGGGTGGTGGGGGAAAACCTCGCGGCGTTGCTGGGTATCGACCGCATTCTGTTCTACCCCTGGCCAGTCTCCAGGGGTGCGGATTACCAGCTTGTTGTCGAAGTACTCCATTTTGAAAACGAAAGCGACGGGGCAGCCCGGCTGGTGGCCCTCTGGTCGGTCAAGGGAAAGGGCAACGCAATCGTGCTGCCGGAAAGGCGGAGCAGTCATCTGGCCCCTGCGGCAAGCCGGGACCAGGATGGGCAGGTTGCCGCCCTGAACCAGGCACTAGGGAGTTTTTGCCTGGAGATTGCCAAAGCCTTGGCGCCGGAGTTGGGAAACCCTGCTCGTTCAGGGTTGTAGAGGGTGATGGTTGGTTGGGTGGCCTCACTTCTGTTCGCGGAAATGGCCGGCAATCATCTTCAGCCGGGCTTGGGCGGCGGCGATTTCGGCGAGGGTGGCAAAGGCCCGGATCGTCTCAACGTTGCCCGGATCGAAGCCGCCGCGCAGGGGTTGACGGCTCAGCAGTCCGGCAATGAAGGCGCGCTCCAGCCGGTCTGCCGGCTCATCCGACTGTTCGGTATCCGGCAGGTTGTACCACTCGGCGAAGCGGGGTTCAGCCAAGGCCTGCCGCACTTCCTCCTGTAAAACCATGGTTGCCCCATAGCCGTGCCGGAACAGATCGGTCAGTGGCCAGATCTCCAGCAGTTCGGCCGCCCTGGCCGCGGCTTGGCCCTCGTCCGGCGGGCAGGGAGGTTTTTCTTGCCCCAGCAGGGATTCCAGGCCCAGGGAGAGGGTGTCTCGCACCCGGGTGACAATGGCGGTGATGTGTTCGATATCCTGCGACTTTTCCCCGTAGGCCATGATCGCGCTGTTTATGGTCCAGACCAGCTCCTGTTCCAGGCGGGACAGGATGTTTGAGGCAGTAACCAGGGAGAGGGCTCGTTGCAACAGGGTGGCCTCGAGCAAGGGGGCGGCATAGACGGAGGGCAGGCGGGTAACCGCGCTGTCCAGCGGCTCCTGGGGGCGAGGCAGCGGCTGACGGGCGGGCGGCCGGGAGAAGAGAACCATTGCCTCGCCGGGGGTGGCAAAGCCCAGATCCTCCATGCGGCCGCTGCGAAAGCGCAGAGCTTCTTCCTCGATCTGGGTGGGCAGATCCACCCGGATCTCGCTCAGCAACCGGTGCGTTGCCCCGGGGTCGGATTGGTACAGGGCATCCAGCAGGGTAAAGGGATGAAGCTTCATGGCCAGGCCGGGCTCCTTCAGCTCTAAAAGGTAGAAGCCGTCCGGGGTCATGGCCCGTGCCGTCTCGCGCCCCTCGTCCTCCGGGGGCACCTGATCCGTATCCGGATCATAGACTGTGACGGTCTTGGTCAGAAAGAGAAGCTGGAGTACATAATCCAGGGAGAGAAAGGTTTGGGCCAGGGTTTCGGCGTCGATGGCCGTAAAGGGCGTCAGCCATTCCTCAAGGCTGTCGATGGCGAAATCGTAGCGGTTCCAGCAATCCAGGTCCAGACAGGCCTGCAACTGTTCATGGCTCAGGACGCGGAGGATGGGCAGGGCTTGCTCCAGTCCCATCTCCCGGACAAGGTAGTATGCCTCCAGGGGTTCCAGGGCCGCGACTTCCCCGGCCAGATCGGGCGCGGCCAGAAGCCGTTCGCCCCGGCGGGTAAGGGCGCGGGCCAGATCGGCGCGAAAAGGGGTCAGCTCGATGATATTGTTCTCGGTCATTTTTTTCTGTCCGTTGAGAGTAAGCAAAAGGGTTTAAACAGGGAAAGCAAGCCTGAATTTTAGGATGTTCAGCATAACATTTTTATTATTTCTTGTCAGACAATCTCCGGCAGGTAACTATCCAGCAGCACCACATCTTGCGGCACTGCTGCACAGTTACGAAGTAAGTATGGAAAGGAAATCTAAAAAAAAAAAGAGGGCGCCGGTTGGCGCCCTCTTTTTTTTAGATCAGTCGGTTAGGGCAGGATAGTTATAACAATCTCCGGCCCCGGCCGCGATAATAATTAAAGCTTAAACAGCAAGTCGCTGTAAGTAGGCACCGGCCAGAGATCCGCCGGCAAAATGGCCTCAAGCGCATCGATGTCGGTGCGCAGATCGGTTATGGCCAAGAATACCTTGTCGCGGTATGCCGCACCCTGTTTGGCCACGTCGCCGATGGCCTGGGCCTTGTTTGTTTCCGCCTCCAGCTTGGCCACCTTCTTGCCTGCGGATTCAAGATGCTTGCCAACCTCCTCCAGCAACCCTTTCTGCACCGAGCCGTACTTGCCGGCTGCGGCCAGGGAGGCGCCAAGTTCCGCGACATACTGGATGGCCGCCGGAATAAACTGGCGTTTGGTCATCTGGATGGCGGTAAGGGCCTCAATGTTGATGTTCTTGGCGTACTGCTCCACATAGATATCGTAGCGGGAATGCAATTCATCCTTGGACAGCACGTTGTACTTGCCGAACAGCTTGATCGCCTTAGGGGTGACAAAGGCCTTGAGCGCGTCCACGGTGTTGCGGATGTTGGGTAGACCGCGTTTCTCGGCCTCCTTGGCCCACTCGGCTGAGTAGTTGTTGCCGTTGAAGATGATCCGGCCATGCTTGGTTACTGCCTCCTTGAGGATGGCCTGGATCTCCTTATTGACGTCCTTGGCTTTTTCCAGACGGAGGGCGATCTCTTCCAGCGCCTCGGCGGCAATGGTGTTCAGGGCCACATTGGGGCCGGAAATGGACTGGGAAGAGCCGACCATGCGGAACTCGAACTTGTTGCCGGTGAAGGCAAAAGGCGAGGTCCGGTTGCGGTCCGTGTTGTCCTTGGGCAGCTCGGGCAGGGAATCAACCCCGATCTTCAGGGTCTGGCAGGCGCCCTTCTTGCAGATCTTCTCGCCCTTGGCCAGTTTTTCCAGCACGTCGGAGAGTTCCTGGCCGAGAAACATGGAGATGATCGCCGGCGGGGCCTCGTTGGCGCCCAGGCGGTGATCGTTGCCGGAGCTGCCGCAGGTGGCGCGCATGATGTCGGCATGGGTGTCCACCGCCTTGATCAGGGCGGAAAGGAAGACCAGGAACACGGCGTTGTCCTCGGGGGTCTGGCCCGGATCGAGCAGGTTGATGCCGTCGTCGGTGGAAAGAGACCAGTTGTTGTGCTTGCCGGAGCCGTTTATCCCGGCGTAGGGCTTCTCGTGCAGCAGGCAGACCATGCCGTGGCGCAGGGCCACCTTCTGCATGGTCTCCATGACCAGCTGGTTGTGGTCAGTGGCCATGTTGGTGGTGGTGAAGACCGGGGCCATCTCGAACTGGGCCGGGGCCACCTCGTTGTGCTTGGTTTTGGAGGTGATCCCCATCTTCCACAGCTCGATGTCCAGATCCTTCATGTAGGCGGAAACCCGGTCCTTGATCGCCCCGAAGTACTGGTCTTCCAGCTCCTGGCCCTTGGGGGCGGGGGCGCCGAACAGGCTGCGGCCGCAGGTCATCAGGTCGAGGCGCTGCAGATAGTACTCCTTTTCCACCAGGAAGTATTCCTGCTCTGCACCTACGGTGGAGGTAACGACTTTAGAAGTGGTATTGCCCATGGCCTTGAGTACCCGCAACGCCTGCTGGGAAACGACGTTCATCGAGCGGAGCAGGGGGGTTTTCTTGTCCAGCGCCTCGCCCTTGTAGGAGCAGAAGGCGGTGGGGATGCAGAGGGTCACATCGCCTGATTCGTCTTCTTTGAGGAAGGCGGGGGAGGTGCAGTCCCAGGCGGTGTAGCCGCGGGCCTCAAAGGTGACCCGCAGGCCGCCGCTGGGAAAGGAGGAAGCATCCGGCTCGCCCTGGATCAGCTGCTTGCCGGAGAACTCCATGATCACCCCGCCATCATCGGTGGGGGATATGAAAGAGTCGTGTTTTTCGGCGGTGATGCCGGTAAGGGGCTGAAACCAGTGGGTGTAGTGGCTGGCGCCCTTCTCGATGGCCCAGTCCTTCATGGCGTTGGCCACCACCGAGGCGACGTCCGGAGGCAGGGTTGAGCCGGTGGTTATGGTTTTCTGCAGAGCCTTATAGGTCTCTTTGGGCAACCGTTCCTTCATGGTTTTGTTGTTGAACACATTGGTGCCGAACAGCTCTGGCACGGTCATCAGGGTCTGGTCGTAGTCATTGCCACAACCGCAGGTGCAATTGTCACTCATTGTGTTTCTCCTTATTTTTTGGGTGCTGAAGGGTAAGGTTGAATATCTCCCAAGCCCTGAGGAAAAGGGGGTGGGCATTGGTTAAAGCCAGCCGTTGATGGGTGGCGTTGTTTCCGTGCGCTGCTATTACCATTGCCGCTTTGTTCCCGCCCCGGTTTATCTTTCCGCGATATGGATAAGGGCCTTTGAAATCTCCTCCTGGAAAGAGGGGCTGTTGATCTTGGTGGCAAAACTGTCCAGGGTATAAAAAACGTCCACTATCTGATCGCCATCCGAGCTGATTCTGGCCCGGTGGATGTTTAGTTCAAAATCGGCCATGGTCCGGGTGATGTCGTAGAGCAGCCCTGGCCGATCATTGGCAAAAACCTCGATGATCGTATACTGTTCCGAGGCCATATTGTCTATAACAACCCGCGGGGCGGCCTGCACGTTTTTTTGGCCGGAAGGGCGCAAGGCGGTGCGGAATTTTTCGACCAGGCGGTGGCTGAGGCCGAGTCGGTTTTTCAGGGCCAGATTAAGATCCTCGCCCAGCGCCAGCCAGTCCTGCTCCGTGTAGGTCTGTTCCGCTGCCGGGCGGACATTGAGTACATCCACGGCCGTGCCGTCTTCCCAGGTGAAGATCTGGGCGCTCACCACATTCAGACCATGCAGGGCCAGGGTGCCGCAGATCTTGGCCAGCAGACCGGTGGAGTCATGGGCCATTATCAGAACCGACCAGAACAGGGTGTGGTCGGCTGGTTCGATGATGGCCTCTTTTTTGTTTTTCAATCCTGCGTGCAGGGTAAGGTGATGGGCCACCTCTTCCGGGGGGAAGCTCAGCAGGTACTCCTCCGGCAGGATTTTGTAATCGGCGGGGGCTTCTTTGCCAAGCAGGGCGCGGACCTGTTCGAGCATCCAGCCGGCACCCTGACTTTTGTCGGGGAGAACCGTGTCCTTTCGCTCCAGCAGGTGGGCGATTTTTAGAGAGATCTCCAGGAGGAGGGCTCCCTTCCATTCGGTCCAGGCCGTGGGGCCGGTGGCCTTGGCATCGGCGATGGAGAGCAGATAGAGCATGGTCAAACGCTCCGGGCTCTGGATCTGCTCGGCGCACTGCCGGAGAAAGGCATCATCCTCAAGGTCGCGGCGCAGGGCGGTCACGGTGAGGAAGAGATGTTTTTCCACGAGAAAGCTGAGGCAGGCGGTCTCCGCCTCTGTCATCCCTAACCGTTTGCCAATTCCGGCGGCAAGTTTGCTGCCGCGTTGAGAGTGATCCTCGTGGTACCCCTTGCCGATATCGTGCAGGAGCGCGGCCAGAGCGAGGACATGGGGAGACTCGACGCCTGCGAAGGGGGTTTTGCTCAGGGAAAGCGTTTTCAGCTCCGTCACGGTATGCAGAAGGTGTCGATCAACCGTGAAGACATGGTAGACATCGTGCTGGGCCAGGGCGCGGATCTGTTCAAATTCAGGGAGGTAGGCGGTGAGCAGGCCGGTGTCCAGCATGACCGAAAGGACGCCGAGTACGTCTTTTGTGTTTTCCAGAACCTCGAAAAAGGCCTTGGCCATGCGTTTTGAGTGGCGCAGTCTGTCGTCAACCAGATGCAGGTTGGCGGTAACGATCTTCCTGCTGCGATGATGAATCTCAAGCCCGGTTTTTCCGGCTTGGGCAAAGAGGCGCATCAGCAGATGGGGGCGTTTTTCGAGCAGCGCCTGGTCGGTGAGGTGGAGGCGGTCCTGACGTACCGTGATTCCCGGCTCAAGGGTTTGCTCGACCGGATTGGCGCGCGGTGCGCCCAGGGTTTCATCGACATGTTCAAAAAAAAGGTCAGTGGTGGTGGCGATGGTCTGCAGATGCCGGTAGATATCCTGCATGAAGCGCTCAACCCCCAAGGCGCCTCGGGTGTCCGAATATCTGAAGGCCTTGGCCATTTCTTCTTGATATTCGAAGAACATCTGGTCGTTTTTCCGGCCGCTGAGATAATGGAGCCGGTTGCGGATCTTGATCAGGAAATCCCTGGCCTGGGTAAATGGTTCTTTTTCCTGGGGAGAGATCAGGCCTGCTTCTTCTATGGCGCTCAACTCCTGTAAGCCGAAGAGGGCATGGCTCACCCAGAGCATGGCCTGAATGTCGCGGAAGCCGCCGCGGCTTTCTTTGATGTGCGGTTCCAGTTGGTAGCTGTGCATGCCATAGCGCTGATGGCGTTCTTTGCGGTGCTGCATCATGTTTTGCAAGAAGTCCTGTCGGTGCCCCGCTATCAATTCCCGGTGAAAGGCCTGGTGCATTGAGTTGAAAAGCGGCACCGAGCCTGCAAGGTGGCGGGCGTCCAGCAGCGCCACCTGAAAAAAGAAGTCCTGCCTGGCATCCGCCAGGCAGGCAGCAATAGTTCTCACCCCGTGTCCCACCTCAAGGCCCGCATCCCACAGGGGATAAAACAGGGCCTCCGTCACCGGCCCAAGGCGATCCTCGGCCTCGGGCGCGTGGAGCAGGAGAAGGTCGATGTCCGAATAGGGAAACAGCTCTTTCCGGCCATAGCCGCCCAAGGCCACGAGGCTCATGTTCTCGCTGGCCTCCGGGCAGTTGTTGAAGAGGCCGGCAAGATAGTCGTCGATGAGCTGCGAATGTTTGTGAAGGAGGGGTTGACCGCTCAATCCCTGACGCCAGAGATACTCCAGGGCGTCTCGTTTCGCCCGCAGCTCAACATCCACCACCCTAGATGGCCTCTTTCCCGGTTTCACCCGTGCGGACGCGGATGACCTCATCCACCGGCAGGACGAAAATCTTGCCATCCCCGATCTTGCCGGTGTTGGCGGTTTCTCGTATCTTTGTGACCACGGCCTCCACCATGCCGGCATCCACGATAATCTCGATTTTGACCTTGGGGATGAAATCGACGATGTATTCCGCGCCGCGATAGATTTCCTTATGGCCTTTCTGTCGCCCGTACCCTTTGACCTCGGAAATGGTCATGCCCTTGATGCCCATTTCGTTTAAAGCCTCTTTGACTTCGTCCAGCTTGAATGGCTTGATGATTGCCTCGATCTTCTTCATGCAATTCTCCTTTTCTTGTAACTGCCCGGCAGCACCGAATCTGCGTTGTCATCGGCCCGCTCATGTATACCAGCACATGTCGCCGACCTCTTCCTAGCAGCTGCGGCACTGTCGAACAGTTACGCTTCGTTGTTTTTTCTCACTTTCCGGCTTCAAGCTGGATAGTTACCTTTTCTTCGCGGTGGCAGTGGGCAGCGGCGAAGGCAGGATGGCCTGTATCCGGACGCTGACGCGGTTAGAGTGAGTACCCTATTTCGCTGTGCTGGCTTAGATCCAGCCCTTGCACTTCTTCTTCCTCGCTTACCCTGAGACCGATTACCAAGTCAACAACCTTGAGGATAATGAATGTTACCACAACCGAGTAGGCAATGGTTGTAAAGGCGTCCATGGCCTGGATTCCAAGGAGTTGCGGGTTGCCGAAAAAAAGGCCGTCCTTGCCCGCGGCATTGACCGCCGTGGTGGCGAATAACCCTGTGGCCAGCGCACCCCAGAGGCCGCCCACGCCATGGACCCCTACCACATCAAGGGCATCGTCGTAGCCGAGCCGGCTTTTAGCGAGAACCGCGAAGTAGCAGAGAGCTCCGGCTACCAAGCCAATGAGGACGGCCGAAGTGGAGCCGACAAAGCCGGCCCCGGGGGTGATGGCGACCAGTCCGGCGATGGCGCCAGAGGCAGCGCCAAGAGTGGTGGGCTTGCCCTGCACCAGCCATTCCGCGATCAGCCAGGAAAGCAGGGCTGCACCGGTGGCGACCTGGGTGGTAAAAAAGGCGTTGACCGCGACGCCGTTTGCCGACAAAGCACTGCCCGCGTTGAAACCAAACCAGCCGAACCAGAGGATGCCGGCGCCCAGCATGGTCATGGTTAGATTGTGCGGATGAAATGATTCCTTGCCCCAACCCTTGCGTTTGCCGAACATCAAGGCGGCGACCAGGGCTGCCGCGCCGGAGTTGATGTGGATTACGGTGCCGCCTGCAAAATCAAGACCGCCATGGCCGCTGACCCAGCCGCCGCCCCAGACCCAGTGACAGACGGGCAGGTAGACCAGAGTACTCCAGAGAACGGTGAACAGGAGAAAAGCAGGAAATTTGACCCGCTCCGCAAAAGTGCCGGTGATCAGCGCTGGGGTTATGACGGCGAACATCAGCTGAAAGGCGCAGAACAGCAAATGGGGGATGGTTGCCGAATACTTGCCCGGCTCAAGGCCGACGCCTGCCAGGCCGGCCCAGTCCAGATTGCCGATCAGGCCGTTGACGTCAGGGCCAAAAGCCAGGGAATAGCCGTAGAGTACCCAAATGATCGAAACAACGCCAAGGCAGATAAAACTCTGCAACACCGTGCTTAAAACATTTTTCGAGCGGACCATACCGCCATAAAAAAGGGCCAGCCCCGGAGTCATCAACATGACGAGGGCGGTGGCGATCAGCATGAATGCGGTATCACCTGTGTCCATAATCTTATCTCCCTTCAGAGTTCTTTATTTGTCGATATTCTTGGTGGCTACCCAGGCAGATAGCCATATAGGCCGGTTAGTTTGTCGGCAACTGAAAAGAGCGGGCAAGGCAAGCTTTGTGCCGTGCTTAAGATCTTTTTCGTCGGCAAAATTACAGCCATATGGACTAAGCCGTTAGAACAAAATAACTCCGCCATTCACGAAAGCCAAAACGGCATAAGGAGCCGTAAAGGATTGAGTCAAACTTGGCAAGTTATTCAGTGACGGCTCCTAAACAACCTGAGCAGTTACTATTTCCAGTTGGTTTAGCTGCGCATGCTAAAGACGAATTAAGCTAAAGCAAAAGTCGTGCCGTTGGGAGATATTGTGATTAACGTAATGATTTTACATTAATATCGCATTGTTTGAAGATTATGGTCAATGGCGATAAAACAACAAAAAGGTTAAAAACTTTTTAGTTAGCGACAAATTTGTCGTTTTTGTTGTTTTTCGATAAGGGAGGTGGAGATCAAGAGAGGTGATACTGGTTGAAGATGATTGATTCGATTGGCGCCTCCGGCCATTGCTTAAGGAGCCAGGCGCGCAGTTCCTTGTTCATGTCGCCACGGGCCAGGGAAAAATGGCGCAAGTCTTCGAGTGGTTTGTTCTGGAAGAATTGATAGATGATGTCGCGGACAAAGATCTTCTTTTCGGCCGAAAGCTCTTCCTGGTCATCAAGTGAAGCAATGAAGGTGATATCAACGAGGACAAAGGTTACCGGCTGATCACTGGCCGGATTTGCTACCGGAATAATGAAAGAGGGGAAGCCCCATTTTTCCCGGAGCTTTCCCGGGTGAAGCTGGCTGGCTTGGCCATCTTTGAGGGAGATTTCGGTCTTGACGGAAGAACCTGTCGCAACACCTTGCTGCTGTTCGAGGGAGGGGAGCTTTGGCGTACCAGTCAAGGCGAACATGAGGCCAATCAAAAGAAAAGGCAAGGCATACAAGGGGATGCGAACAAAAATTGGCAAAGACTGGAGGCGGGTGAACTGTTTTTGCGCGGCGGTCTTGCCGGATAAAAAAATGGAGGTTATTGCCCCGATGGTGAAAATGGCTTTTCCCTGGTGGGCGGCCGAAGCGACGCCGGAATCAGGGATGCCGGAGAGGTTTTTTGCAAGGGATGAATCAAGTTCTTGGGGCGCATTCTCGGCGCTAACGGGCGGCTCGTTTTCTTCGAGGAAAAAATCCTCATGTTTTCCCTCGGAAAAAAAGGCATCATCCTCGGATTGAAAGGCGGATTCCCAGTCCTCACCCCAGTTTATTTCTTCGTGAGCCGCGGAATTATCCGGGGCGGCGGGCTGGTCATCAGACTGGGGGTGATCGTCAGCCATGGCTTATATTCCGCGATGTTATCAACCTGCTTATGTGCATGGAACTCTATTCAGGCTTCTCCCCGGCAGATGCGGCAGCAACGAAGTGGCTCAGAATATTTTGTTAAGTTTTTCAGAAAGGGTTTCGGCGGTGAATGGTTTTACGATGTACTGGCTGACCTTAGCCTTGACCGCCAGAATAATATTGTCCTGCTGTGCTTCCGCCGTCACCATGATGAAAGGGGTCGCGGCCATGCCTGCGTCCGCCCGGACCGTTTTCAGCAAGTCAAGGCCAGTCATTTTGGGCATGTTCCAGTCCGAGATGATAAGGCCGATTTTTTCTGATTTGAGGACGTTCAGGGCGGTGGTTCCGTCATCCGCTTCAATGATGTTTTTGAAGCCAAGCTGGGTGAGAATATTTTTGATTATGCGCCGCATGGTGGCAAAATCGTCTACCACAAGAATCTTCATATTAGGATCAGCAGCCATATTTTCTCCCTGAGACGGTATGATGGTAAGTTATAAATGTGGGAATCAGCCGTATCTTTACTCGTGTAACCGGTAATTATGCAGGTCTATAGACTGTAGGCGCATAGACTGTTAGCAACAGCAACAAGCAAGATGGTAATTGTGGCTGGTTCGGTATATGCTCCGATTTTTGCTTGACAGACTTCAGACTAAACAACCTGAAACAATAATGTAACTGTAACCGCTGCTTTTGGGAATAAAAAAAGAGGCTCGGAGTGACCGTTCCATGCTTTTCGATTGCAGATCATCCGGCCAAGGCTTTTTTCAGCTTGGTGCGGAGGCGGAACATGGCCTTGCTGTGCATCTGGGAAATGCGAGACTCCGTATATCCCAACACCTCACCAATCTCCTTCATCGTAAGTTCGTCTTGATAGTAGAGAGAGACAGTCAGCTTTTCCTTGTCCGGCAGATCTGAGATGGCCTTGGCGAGGAGCTCCCTGATCTGAGCCAGGTTGATGGCCGTGAAGGGGTCACGATCGTCCATGGCAAAGGTTTCGGCCAGGGTCGGATCGTTTGCCTCCGTTGCTTTCTGCCGGAGAAACTCGACATCCATAAAGGTGACGGATTTGGTCTCATCAAGCAGCTTGTAAAAATCATCGAGAGCAAGGCCCATGGCCCTGGCTGCTTCTTCATCCGTGGCTGGCCTGCCGGTCTGTTTTTCGATGTCGGCATAGGCTCTTTCCAGGTCCGTGGTTTTACGCCTGACGGAACGCGGAACCCAGTCAAGAGCGCGAAGCTCGTCCAGCATCGCCCCCTTGATCCGGAATTCGGCATAGGTTTTGAACTGGACATTTTTGCTCAAATCAAATTTGTTGATGGCGTCAATGAGGCCGATGATTCCACAGCTGATGAGATCATCAAGCGACACCTGTGCAGGAAGCCGGGAAGCCAGGCGTGCCGCTATATACTTGATCAGCGGGGTATAGGCCAGAATCAGCTCGTTGCGTTTTTCGCCGCAGAGCGGTTCTGACTGGCTGAAAAAGGTATTGGTATAGTCTTTGAACCTGGGTGATGGCTGTTTATTCATATTAATCTTTTACCATGGGGACGAAATTTCCAGCTATCCCATAATTCTAACGGTTCTACGCTGCTGCCGCAGATGCGGTGCTGCTTAATGGTACATATATTACAGATCAACTAGTCCCTGCCAGAAGAATTTTATGTTCCCATCGGCTTTTATCTCGGGTTCTTCCTGGGAGATGTTTGCGGCCAGTTTGCTGAATATCCTGCTGGACGGGGCATCCGGGAATAACTCCGACACCAGCCGCTGTTCGCGCACCGCAGTGGGTAATTTGCTATCATAGGGGATATACCCGAGATAATCCAGGGAAAGCGAATCAAGAAAACGGTCGGCTACAATGGACAGCTTCCGGAAGACGGCCATGGCCTCCTTTTCGGAACGGGCCAGATTGACCAGAATACGGAATCGTTTCACGTCATGCCGGCTGGAAAGAACTTTGATCAGCGCGTAGGCATCGGTCAGGGAGGTTGGTTCCGGGGTCAGAATGATGATGCGTTCTCGGGCGGCGAGATTAAAGTAGATCACATTGTTGTTGATGCCGGCGGCTGTATCAATCAGCATGATATCAATCTTTTGGGCCAGGGCGGACATCTCCGCCAGAAAGTACAACCGTTGCTGTTCGGTAAGCTCCGCCAGCTCCATGATTCCGGAGCTGGCCGGCAGGATAAGCAGCCCGGCCGGCCCTTGCACCAGAACCTCGGCAAGGGTTTTTTCGCCCATGAAAACGTGGTGGAGGTTGAAGCGCGGGGTCAGGCCGAGCAGGATATCGACGTTGGCCAGATTAAGGTCCGCGTCAAGGATCAGCACCTTATTGCCAGCTTTGGCCAGGGCATAGCCAAGGTTGGTGACGATATTGGTTTTCCCGACCCCGCCCTTGCCGCTGGTCACGCAGATAACCCGGGGCTGGGGCTCGGCCCTGTCGCGGGGTTGCGCTATTCTTTTTTGGGGGGCTTGTGCGTTGATCATAATCCGTTCCAGTGTTTCTGCTTGGTTCATAGGTATTTCCCCGGGGGTGTTTATTGCGCCCATTTGCCTTGGGACTCGGCGGCAAGCTCCCCGGCTGCGGCCTGCCACCCCTGGCCGAAAAGAATTTGCAAGAACTCACGGGAAGCAAGGAGGAAATCCTCTGGAACTCTCTGGCCAGTGCACAGACAGGAGATGGGTAACGCCACCCCGGCCAGCAGTTGGCAGAGGGTGGCGTAGGCTCTGGTCTCATCGAGTTTTGAGAGGATCAACCCCTTGACCCGCAACGGCTCATAGGAGGTGAGGATCTGTTGCAGATCTTCTTTTTTACTGGTGGCGCTGAGGACCAGATATGGTTCTATCACGTTTTCCAGGGAAAACCACTCAGACAGTTCCCGGATGTGATTTGGATCATAAGGGCTCTTGCCCGCCGTGTCGATGATGATCAAATCCTTATCCTGGTGGCGGAGAAGGGCTCCCTGCAAATCCTTTTTGCGCAGGGCTATTTCGCAGGGCAAGCGCATGATCCTGGCATAGGTCCGCAGCTGGTCCGTGGCCCCGATCCTGTAGCAGTCCATGGAGAGAAGCGCCACCTGCAACCCTTCATGGATGCTGTACCAGGCGGCGATTTTGGCGGCAGTCGTAGTTTTGCCCACTCCGGTGGGGCCGATCATGGCCACCACGGTCGGCGCCTTGCTGATCCCGATGGTCAGAGGGGTTATCTGCAGCTGGTCGATGATTTTATCCCGCCACTGGGCAACTTGTTTAGGATCCGGCCTCGTGTTTTTCTGCTCGGCTTGCCCGGCGGTCAGCCCCGGGATGGCGCGGCTTTCAAGCTCTTCCTTGGCGCAGTATTGGCGCCTGAGAAAATTGGCAAAGCGGAGCCGGAGGTCATTGGCCTCAAAATGTACCTTACCCGCCTTGCCGGTCTTGGCATCCTTGTCGGCTGGCAGGGTGCGGAGGGCAAGCTCCGCGGAAAGTTTGCTTTCAAACTCTGGCTGCGTCATGACCTGGCTTGCTGCCTGGCGTGGAGGATTGTTGGGCAAGGCCTGACGCACGGAGTGATAGCCGTACCCCGCCGCTTTTGGCCGCCGGGTTTCCTTGTCCGGCGCTTCGGGTGGAGGCATGGTAATCTCCGGGTCATACTCAATAGCCGCCACCACCTCGATCATTGCTTTGCCTCCGGCTGAGCCGCTTTTGCCTGGAAGGCTTCTGGTGGAAAGAATAACGGCGTCCTCTCCGAGTTCTTCCTTGACCATAGCCATGGCGCTGTAAGTGTCAGAGGCTTCAAAACGCTTGATTCTCATCACAGTTCCTATTTCTTGGGGTTAAGTTCGATTGTCCCCAGGGATTGCAGTTGGGTCTGAGCGGTCAACTCGTTATGGGAAAGGACGATGACGTGGGGCATGAACCTTTCCATGAGCCGCCGGAAATGGCGGCGGATAATCGGGGAACAGAGGATGATGGGCTGATAGCCGTCCAGGGAAACTTTTTCCACCATGGTCTTTGATGAGGCGAGAAGACGTTGGGCCAGGTTCGGCTCCAGATTGAGAAACACACCCTGGTCGCTTTTCTGGAGCGATTCGCGCACCAGATCCTCTACTTGGGTGGAGAGGGTGAGGACCGTAAGCGTCCCCTGGTCATCGGTGAAGCCGCTGACAATGGAACGGGCGAGCTTCTGGCGCACATATTCGGTGAGAATGTCCGGATCCTTGCCCAAGGGAGCGAAGTCGGCGAGGGTCTCGCAGATGGTCAGCAGGTCGCGCAGGGATACCCTCTCCCGCAGGAGATTCTGAAGCACCTTTTGGACCAGTCCCAGAGGCAGCAGGCCTGGCACCAGCTCTTCCACCACCTTGGGATGGGTTTTGGCCAGATTGTCCAGGAGCTTCTGGGTTTCCTGCCTGCCCAGCAGCTCGTCGGCGTGGGTGCGGAGCACCTCAGTAAGATGGGTGGCGATGACCGTGGAGGGATCAACCACGGTGTAGCCCGCCACCTGGGCCTCGTCCTTCTTTTCCTGGCCAATCCAGAGGGCGGGTAGTTGGAAGGCTGGCTCCATGGTGGGAATGCCTTCGATTTTCCGTTTGGCCATACCGGAGTCCATGGCCAGCAAATGGCCCATCATGATTTCACCTCTGGCCACTTCTACTCCTTTGAGGAGGAGGACATACTGGTCCGGCTTGAGTTGCAGGTTATCGCGCACATGCAGGGGGGGGATAATCATGCCCATATCCATGGCAAACTGCCGCCGAATGGCGCGGATCCTTTCCAGCAGATCGCCCTCCTGGGTTTCATCCACCAAAGGGATAAGGCCGTAGCCTACTTCAAGCTGCAAAACATCAAGGGGCAACAGGCTTTCTACTGTTTCCGGGGCACCGGGCGGCTGGGTGGCCGCCTTCTTTTCTTTTTCCGACTCGATTTTTTTCTCTTCCTGGTCGGCTGCGGTTTTATTGAAGGCCATCAGGGAGATGGCGCCCATGGCCATGCCCAGCACGATAAAGGGGATATGTGGCAGACCCGGCACCAGGCCGAAGAGGATGATGATTCCGGAAGAAACTGCCAGAGCCTGGGGCTGGTGCCCGAATTGCTTTATGAACTCCTTGCCCATGCTTACATCAGAGGC
Source organism: Desulfurivibrionaceae bacterium (assembly GCA_041675585.1). Lineage (GTDB taxonomy): Bacteria > Desulfobacterota > Desulfobulbia > Desulfobulbales > Desulfurivibrionaceae > Thiovibrio. Next base: position 42,879 of record JBAYTO010000016.1, on the reverse strand, counting down.
AGCGCGGCTGACAATGATACCAGCGGAGGTGGAGATCACCAGGGCCGGAATCTGGGAGACCAACCCATCGCCGATGGTGAGCAGGGTATAGGTTTCCGCCGCCTGCCCGGCCTGCATATTCTGCATCAGGGCGCCGATGAAGAACCCGCCGATGATATTGATGATCATGATCACCAGACTGGCTACGGCCTCGCCGCGCACGAACTTGCTGGCGCCGTCCATGGCTCCGTAGAATTCTGATTGACGGCTGACCTCCGAGCGGCGGCGCTTCGCTTCAGCCTCGTTGATCAGGCCGGCGTTGAGATCCGCGTCGATGGCCATCTGCTTGCCGGGCATGGCATCCAAGGTGAAGCGGGCCGCCACCTCGGCGATTCGGCCGGATCCCTTGGTGATGACAATGAAATTGATCAGCACCATGATCAGGAAGATGATCATGCCCACGGCGAAATTGCCGCCCACCACGAAATTGCCGAAGGCCTGGATGACATCGCCCACCGCGCCTGGGCCTTCGTGGCCGTGCAGCAGGATGATTCTAGTGGAGGCGATGTTCAGCGCCAGGCGAAACAGGGTAGTGAGCAGCAACAGGGAAGGGAAGGAGGAAAAATCCAAAGGATTGGTATTGTACATGCTCATCAGCAGGATGACCAGGCCGATGGTGATGTTCAGGGAAAGCAGCAGATCGAGGATGATGGTAGGCAACGGGATGATCATGACCATGAGGATGGCCACGACCCCGAGCGCCACGAATAGGCCCGACATTTCGAAATTGACTGCGCTCAGCCGCCCTGTTGCGGCCCCGGTGTTATCTGCCATGGTTAAGCGAACCTGCGGTGGTAATGGTGGCAAGGGGAGGTTCAGGATGCCTGCTCAGTGCTGCTTTATGTATAATCATCAGGCCCTCTTCCGTTTGATGTTGTAAACATAGGCCAAAACCTCGGCTACGGTCTGGAACAGATTTTCCGGAATGGGCTCATTGAGGCCCACGCTTTTGTACAGGGCCTGGGCCAGGGGTTTGTCCTCGACCAGGGGGATCCCGTGTTCTTCGGCGATTTCCCGGATCTTCTGGGCGATAGCCCCGGCACCCTTGGCCAGCACCATGGGCGCGGCCATGGCCATCGCGTCGTAGCGCAAGGCAATGGCCAAACGGGTGGGGTTGGTGATCACTACGTCGGCCTTGGGCACCTCGGCCATCATCCGCTGCCGGGCCATCTGCATCTGGATGGAGCGGATGCGCCCCTTGACGTGGGGATCCCCCTCGGTCTGTTTGGCCTCGTCCTTGATCTCCTGCTTGGTCATCTTCATCTTTTCCATGAACTGCCAGCGCTGGAAGGCATAGTCTATCGCCGCGAGCAATGCGATGATCAGCGCCGCTTTCAGGAAGAGCCAAAAGGCGACCCTGCCCATGAAGGAAAGAATGAGTATGGGCTCCTGATCCATAAGCGGCAGGATGCCGGGCAGCGCTTTTTTTATCTCCGTATAGGAAACATAGCCGATAATGAGCAGTTTGCCCACGGACTTGACCACGTTGGCCAGGGTTTGTTTGGAAAAAAGGCGGGCAAACCCCTGGATCGGGTCGATCTTGTCGAACTTCGGCGCCAGTTTTTCCGTGGTGAACAGGATGCCGACCTGGGCATAGTTGGCGGCCAGGGCGGTGAGGAAAATGACCCCCATGACCGGCGCGACGATGAGCCCGGTTTCGAGCATGGTTTCTCTGGTTAGCATGGGCATGTTGCCAGGGATTATCTGAAAGGTGTGCAGGTTGCCGAGGTAATGCCGGAGCAGGATGAAGAGGCGGCCCAGCATGAGATCGCTCGTGTAATACAGGGTGAGCAGGCCGGTGAGCAGAACCGCGGCGGAAGGCACCTCCATGCTCTTGGCGACATCCCCTTTTTTTCTTGCTTCCTGGATGCGGCGGGAGGTGGGGGCCTCGCTTTTTTCCTGGCCGGAGGATTCATCCGCCATTCTTCAGCCTCCCATGCCCATGGCCAGCCTGGGCAGGAGTCTGGCCAACATTTCGAAATTCGTGACCATCAGCGGCAACAGGTAGGAAAGGGACAATCCGGCGAAAATCAGGCCGATGGCAAGATTTATCGGCAGGCCGACAATCATGATGGGAATTTGGGGAACGGTTTTGGCGACGATGCCCATGGCCACGTGGGCAAAAAACAGGGCGGCTCCCGCGGGGGCCATGATCTTGACGGCCAGGACGAACATGTGGGAGGCCCCCTGCATCAACCCCTCAAAGGTAGCCTTGGTCAGGGTAGCCTGGCCGGGCTTAAGCCACTCAAAGCTTTCCACCAGGGTGGAGAAAAACATGTGGTGGCCGTTGATACCTAAAAAAATCAGGATGGCGGTGATATTCCAGAGCATGCCCACCAGCGAAACCTGGGTGCCGAACTGGGGGTCCATGACGCCGGCCATGCCCATGCCCATCTGGACGCCGACCATTTGTCCGGCAATCTCGGTGGCGGCAAAGACGCAGCGGGCAAAAACAGCCAGGGTCGCGCCCAGCAGGATCTCGCTGAGGACCAGCACGACAAAGCCTAAGGGAGGGCCGCTTATCAGGCCTGGATTAACCTGAACCACCGGGGTCAGGACCAGGGCGGTTACCAGGGTCAGCAAAATCTTAATCTGGGCCGGCACGCTGGCCGAACCGAGGACCGGCATGAAAAACAGGAGCGGCGCTACCCTGGTCAGAATAATGACCAGGGACAGGATCTGCGTCAGGGTCCAGTTTAGGAGGGCGGCTTCGGGCATGGGTGCAGGGATCTCCGTCAGTGGATGATGTTCGGAATGCTGACGATCAGGTTGTGAGTGTAATCCGTCAGCTTGGTAATCATCCAGGAAGAGAGGAAAAGGAGGGTCAGCATGACGGCCACGATCTTGGGGACAAAGGTCAGGGTCATCTCCTGGATCTGGGTGATCGCCTGGAAAAGCGAAATCACCAGGCCGACCACCATGGCCACCAGCAGCACCGGCGCGGAGACAAGCATGGTCAAAGTAACAGCGTCTTGGGTCAGAGTGATGGCTTGGGCGGGAGTCATGTTTCCTTACACTCCAAAACTTTTTACTAATGAGCCCACGATCAGGTACCAGCCGTCCACCAGCACGAAGAGCAGGAGCTTGAAGGGCAGGGAGACCATGACCGGGGGCAGCATCATCATGCCCATGGAGAGCAGAATGCTGGCCACCACCATGTCGATGATCAGAAAGGGCAGGAAGAGGACAAAGCCGATGGTGAAGGCGGTCTTAAGTTCGCTGATCATGAAGGCTGGGATGAGTACGGCGGTGGAGACTTCATCCTTGTTTTTCGGTTTGGGGGTCTTGGCCAGAGAAAGGAAGAGTTCCAGGTCTTTTTCCCGGGTTTGCTTGAACATGAAGGTACGCACCGGCTTTGCCGCCTCGGCCAGGGCCTGCTCCGCGTTGATCTGCTCGGCCATGTAGGGCTTGATGGCAGTGGTATTTACCTGGTTGAAAACCGGGGTCATGATGAAGACCGTAAGGAAGAGAGCCAGACCGACCAGAACCTGGGTAGGCGGGACCTGTTGGGTGCCCAGGGCTTGGCGCAGAAAAGAAAAGGTTATCACCAGCCTGGTGAAGGAGGTCATCATCAGCAGGATGGCCGGAGCCATGGAGAGTACCGTAAACAGGAGCAGAATTTCGATGAGGACGGAAACCTGCTTGGGGTTCTGGGCCTCGCCCAGGCCGATTTGCAGGGTGGGGAGGGTTACGGCGTTGGCGAAGCCGGGGCAGAGAAGAATGACCCAGGCGAACAGGCCGATGAGGATGTAGCGCGGAGTTTGGTCGCATACCATGTGGCCATTTACTGGCTGAGGTTTATTCCGCATGGTCAAGGGGTTCCTTTTTTTGCTTCACGCCGGAGATGCCTTGAGTCGCCTTGTTGAGCAGGGAGGCAAAAGAGGCCGGCAGGGGGGTGAATGTGTTGCGGGAATTTGCGGCCTCGGTCAGGCGTTCATTGGGTTCAAGGGTGGCAAGCAGGGTGATCTGCTGTTCGGAGAGTCCGATCACCAGATAAGCGCCTGCTACCTCCAATACGCTCACCTGCTTTTTGGGGGCCAGCATCTGGCTGTCGATGACGGTGATCAGGCCTTCCGGTCTGGAGCCGACCTTGACCAAGCCCATTTTTCTGATCCAGAAAAGTAGCAGGAGCATGATCCCTATGACAATGACGAGCGAGCCAAGGGTTTTGAATATGGCAAAGGTCAGGGAAATGGATTCCTGATTGCCGGTTAGGTTGGCGGTGGGAAGCACCGAAGTGGAGGGCTCCCCGATTCCGCCGCCAAGCTGTTCGGCGGCAAGCAGCAACGGGCAAAAAAGATGATAAATCAAACTTGCCCATAAGGAGGGCAGCATTTTCCTTCGGAATGGGCCTGATGTGAATGATGGTTGCCGGATCTTCATAATGGTTCTGTCCACGGCCCGGCCGACAAATATTGACCAGGCTTTTCTTGCTCAGGCGATATTTTTGACCCGATCGGCCTGGCTGATAATCTCGGTTATCCGTACCCCGAATCGCTCGTTGACCACGATCACTTCGCCTTTGCCCAGCAGCTTGTTGTTGACAAAGATTTCCACCGATTCGCCGGCTGCTTTGTCCAGCTCGACCACTGACCCTTGGGTTAGTTGCAGCATCTTGTTGATGATAAGGCTGGTTCTCCCCAGTTCTACGGTGACTTCCAGGGGAATATCCAGCAAAAAGTCGAGATTCTGGCTGCCAGCCGGGGCAGTAGTCGCGGTAGTGCCCAATTCGGCAAAGGCCGGGGCTTGAGCCCTTACGGAGCCTTCCTGTTCGCTTAAGGCGGCAGCCCAGTCATCACCGGCTCCCTCTGTTTCGGCCTTGGTGCCGGCGGCATCAAACGGGTCGTCAGCCATGGTTATTCTCCTTTTTCAGGTGATCTTCTCGTAACCATTCAGCAGCACCACATCTTCGGACGATCGGCTCGGCTTACGTACACGAGGTACGCAGCGCCGGGCCGCTTGTCCAAATCTGCGGCACTGCTGAACGGTTACATCTTCTCTTTGAGGTTCAAGGGAAAGGTAAAGACTCAAGGTGAAAAAACAAAATCTTGTTCCTTGTCTCTTGTGTCTTCTCTCTTACTCTCTGTTCGGGTCATGAACTTTTTTCTGGATGAGCAAGGCATTGTTGCCGCGATGCACGCCAGGGGTTCCCATATATTTTCGTTCTCCGGCGACAAAGGCCGGCAGGAGATCGTCGGTGCGGCGCTCCAGCTGGATGATGTCGCCGACCACCAGCTCCATGACCTCGCCGGCGGAAATAGTGGCGCGGCCCAGTTCCACCACAAAATCCACCGGGATGTTCTTGATGTTTTCGGAGAGAATGCGTTTGATGTTGATGTCCTCGTCACTCTGCTCCCGCTGATAGGTGGTCAACAGCTTACCCTTGACCGACTCCAGGTTGCTCATGGGAATGCAGACCGTGATGCTGCCCACGGCCCGGTCCATGTCCACATCGTACCGGTTGATGATCACCACGTCTTCGGGCTGGCAGATCTTGGCGAACTGCGGATTGATCTCGCTCCTGATGTACTGAACCTTGAGGGGTTGCAGGGAATACCAGGCCTTTTCCAGATCGCCGAGCAGAAGATTCACCACCCGTCGGATAAGCCGCTGTTCGATAGCGGTGAAATCGCGGCCCTCAATGCGGACATTTCTGGTGCCGGTGCCGCCCAGGAAATTCTCCACCAGGGTAAAGACCAGTTTTGGTTCGAGGACGATCAGGGCGTTGCCCCGAAAAGGCGCCATCCGGAAGATCTGCAGGCTGCTCGGCACAGGCAGGGTGCGAACAAAGGCCCCGAAACGTTCAAGCTCGAGGGGGGCGGAAGTAAGGTCGATAATTCGGCGCAGGGTGTTGGAAAGCGAGGTGCGAACCGCCCGCATGAAAGCGTCGGAAATAACCTCCATGGCCGGCATCTTGACCTGGACAATCCTTTCCTGTCTGGTGAAGTCGTAGGTCTGATAGCCCAAGGATTCAGCGTCAAGGGGTTCTTCCGGCTCTTCGATCTCGCCGCCGGAAATTCCCTTTAGTAGCGCATCAACCTCGTCCTGGCTGAGAATTTGTTCCATGGTCTTCTACTGGGCTTTGTGGGTTTTTTTTTAATAACGGTTTCGCATTGGTGTGCAAGGGCCAAGCAACTACTGCACGACAAATTCCGTAAAATAAATATTTTTGATATGCTCTGGCCGCAGGATTTCGTTGAAACGTTCCATCAACTCATCCCGGACCCTGATCTTGCCTTCCGGAGTCATGACTTCCTCAAAGTCAAGGCTGGTGAGCATCATGATCACCATGTCGCGCAGCTTGGGCGATGCTTTGGTGACCTTGTCCACGGCCTCCTTGTTTTCAAGTTCGAGTTCAATCTTGACCTTCAGATAGCGTTTGCCTTTAGGGTCTGCCAGGTTGACGACAAATGGTTCCATGACCAGCATTTCCCCGATTAACGACGGAGGCTCTTTCTTTGCCTCTTCGTGGCCGGCAGCCTCTTCCACCGCTGGTTTGGGGGCGAGGAAAGTTTTATAGGCGAAGAACCCTCCGCCGCCTAAAACGAGAATGCCTACGCCAAGGATGATGAAAAGAACCATTTTAGATTTCTTTTCGGGAACCTCCGCTGGTGCCTGTGCATCTTTTTCCGCCATGGTTATGTCTCCTCAAGGAAAAAAAGGAAGCTCGGAAAATCCGGGACATTCTTTCTGATTCTGGTTGTAAAGCAAACATTGTGCCGTGAGACTTTTATTGTGTGTAACAGTATATGTAAATTATCGGTAATTCAATGTATTTCTGGGAAATATTCAGAAAGGGCGGTCTTTTTCTGAGAAGGATTGTCAAGATATCTTTTGTCACAATTTTGACTTCACTTAAATGCAGTGTCAAAAAATCATTAAAAATTGGCATAAATTACATGATGGATGTCAGGAAAAATATTTGGCCGGATAACATAGCAATGTTGGTTCCTGAGGCGATGGGAAAGTATTCTTTACTTTCCGGCCTGAAAATTTTATCGTGGTCGGCAAATTGATAACGACAAGCCCTTTATGGGCAGTACGGAGAGGAGCAGGGGTAATGTACAATCTACGGGGGAAAGTGGGCTTGGTAACCGGGAGTTCCCGGGGAATCGGCAAGGCAATCGCTTTGCGGCTTGCGGAAAACGGGGTTGATCTGGTGGTGAACTACGTGCGCCATCGGCAGGACGCGGAGGCTACGGCCCGTCTTATCGAGGAAAAAGGAGCGCGCTGTCTGGTGGTCAAGGCCAATGTGGCCAACGACGAGGACTTGCAGGCCATGTTCACCCTGATCAAGAGCGAATTTGGGCATCTTGATTTTCTGATCAGCAATGCCGCCTCCGGCGTTCTCAAGCCGGCGCTTGAGCTGAGCAGCCGGCACTGGAACTGGGCCATGGAGATTAACGCCCGGGCTCTGCTTTCTCTCACCCAGCAGGCCGTGCCGCTCATGGGCAAGGGGGCCAGGATCATGGCGGTTTCCAGCATGGGGGCGGTGCGGGCCGTGGAGAATTACACGGCGGTGGGCGCTTCCAAGGCGGCGCTTGAGTCGCTGGTCCGCCATCTTGCCGTGGAACTGGGGCCCATGGGGATTAATGTCAATACCATCAGCGCCGGGGCCGTGGATACCGAAGCTCTGAAAAAATTCCCCAACCGGGAACAGATCCTCGCCGGCGCCCTGCAACGCACTCCCATGGGGCGGCTGACCACCCCAGAGGATGTGGCGGATGTCGCCCTGTTCTTATGCAGCGATCTGGCCGCGATGATCCAGGGGCAGACCATCGTTGTTGACGGTGGTTATTCCATCAGGGCTTAAGCGAGATTCATATGGAAGCTTTTTGTACCCAGGCGCGGCTGATCTTAGCCTCTGGCTCGCCCAGGCGGCGCGATTTTCTTGCCGAGTTGGGGATTGCCTTCGAGGTGCGTGTGACGGATATTGACGAGACTCCGCTGGCCGGCGAAGATCCCGCCGATTTTGTCGCGCGCCTGGCTCGGGAAAAGGCCCTGACCATTACGCAATCCGATGCCTGGGTGCTGGCCGCCGATACCGCGGTGGTAGTGGATGGGGAGATTCTCGGCAAGCCAGGCGATGCAGTCGAGGCCTGCGCCATGCTCATGCGGCTCTCCGGCCGCTGGCATGAGGTGTGGACCGGATTTTCCCTCTGTCGGCAGGCGACCGGGGAATCATGCACCCAAACCGTTCGCACCAGGGTCCGGTTTCTGGAACTTACCCCGGAGTTGTGCCGGGCTTACGTTCGGACCGGGGAACCTCTGGACAAGGCGGGGGCCTACGGGATTCAGGGCAAGGGCTGTTTTCTGGTCCCGGAAATCAGCGGCTCCTATACCAACGTGGTGGGCTTGCCCATGACCGAGGTGCTGGAGGCGTTACTGCACCACAAGGTGATTGCGCTGCTCGATGATTTGTGAGAAGATCATTTTAGCCATGGACGCCTCTGAACCGAATATCTTCGTTGCCCGCCAGCCCATCTTCAAGAGGAACAAGGAGGTGTTCGCCTACGAGCTGCTCTTCCGTTCCGGCCTCAATAATTACTTCGACCCCATGCAGGACGGAGAAGAGGCCACCTCCAAGGTCATCACCAACAGCTTTCTCCTCATCGGCATTGCCGCCATCACCGAAGGGAAAAAAGCCTTCATCAATTTCAGCGAAGAGATGCTGCTCAAGGGTTATCCCACGCTTTTCCCCAAAGAGATTACCGTGGTCGAGGTGCTGGAGACGGTGGGGGCTACGCCCGAGGTCATCGCGGCCTGCGAGGGGCTGGTCGCGGCAGGCTATGTTCTGGCCCTGGATGATTTTCTTTATGAAGAGCGGTTTGTGCCGCTCATCAAGCTGTCCAGGATCATCAAATTCGACATCCGCCAGATGAGTTTTGCCGAGCTTGAGCGCCAGGCCAAGGTGGTCAGCCGGTACAATGTGAAGCTGCTGGCGGAAAAAATCGAAACCAATGAAGAGTTTGAGGCGGTAAAAAAGCTGGGCTTTGATCTGTTCCAGGGCTATTTTTTCAGCCGTCCCCACATCATGAAGGGGCGGGATATCCCCGGCTCCAAGCTCCATTACCTGCAGGTGTTGAAGGTCATTCAGGATGAGGATTACGATTTCGCCGAACTTTCCAGGTTTGTTAGCCACGATGTTTCCCTGGCCTACAAGCTGCTCAAGTATGCGAATTCCGCCTATTTTGCCCGGCGGCAGAAGCTGGAAAGCATCGAGATGGCGGTGGCCATGCTGGGACAGCTTACCTTAAGAAAATGGCTGTCGTTGATGATGCTTTCCTATCTCGCCGATGACAAGCCCTCTGAATTGCTCAGGCTGGCCGCCTTCCGGGGCAGTTTTTGCGAATTGATCGCCTATCAGCTTCTGGGCCGACGCAAGGAGGCGGGGATGTATCATACGGCGGGGATGTTTTCCCTGCTGCCGGCCATGCTTGACAAGGGTATGGTGGATATCCTGCCGGATCTGGCTCTGCCGGAGGTGATTCAGGAGGCGTTGCTTGCTGTTGCCGGCACCCCCATTTCCCAGACTCTTTCTCTGGTTATCGCCTATGAACGTGGCGACTGGGATACGACCATTGATTTGGGAGAAAAATTGGCAGTCAACCTTGAGTCCCTGCCTTTGCTCTACGAGCAGGCCATTGAAATTGCTCAGGCTCAGCTTACTGATTGATGGTGTTTATCTTTGCTGGATGTTTAGTGCGCTAATCAACAACGCCTCTTGATCCCGAGTTGGTTCGGTAATTCGTATTTTCCCCGTATGGTGGTTTGCCTGCATATGTGCTAACAAAATTCGGGTTTGAAGGGGTTGAAAACTGGTTGCAATCCCGGCCAGGCATCGTCCACCTTGACGAGCAGTTTGTCCTGAAAGCCGGGCAAGGGCAGGAGCCGGAGGATATCGCACTTATCGGGCATAGCTGCGCGCCTAACGCAGGATTTGTCGGCTCAATCATCCTGGTTGCCATGCGGGCCATTGCCCCGGATGAACAGATCAGCTTCGGCCATGCCATGTGCCTGCATGCCTCGCGCTGGCGAAAGACGCCATCCCGCAGGCCATGCCAGGGCGGCACCCAGCACTGCCGCGGCTTCGTGACCGAAGACGACTGGCGCAACCAGTAATTGCAACATCGTTACAAGGGGTATTTCCCCGGGTTCATTCAGAAGAAGATTGATAACAAGTAGGAGAAAGGGGGGCACGGATTCATCTGGGTTGGGGTAAGCTCCACGCAAGCTAACGGTTTTGGCCGGCCAGCAGATCATGATCCCGTTTTACTCATCGTCCGTAAATGTTGGGTTTCGTTCCTTACCCAACCAGCCAGGCTCCACCTCTTTTCTTATTGCCGTGACAGACAGGAGTTGTTGATTAGTTGACTATCGCGGCTCCGTTTGTTGTGTCCCGCCTATGCCACGCCACAACACGCATAGATATTCTGGGGATTGTTGCAGCATGGCATCGTCCGCAGTATCGAGCGGCGGATATTTCCTTTACTGATTGATGGCGTTCATCTTGGAGAAATCGCCGACCCTGAGAAAGAGCTGGGCGATGGCGGTCAGCAGGTTCAACCGGTTGGTGCGCACCTTCTCATCCTCCGCCATGACCATGACTTCCTCAAAAAAGGTGTCAACCGGCTCCTTCATCTTGAGGATCACCCCAAGCGCCTTATCGTAATCGCTGGCTTCCAGCAGGGGAGCTGCCTCCTGGCGGATCGCCAGGTATGCCTCGTGAAGCTTTTGCTCGGCGTTCTCGCTGAGCAGCTCCGCCTGTACCGCAGTCTCGCTGTTCTCCTTGATGATATTGATTACCCGCTTGAAGGCTCCGGCCAGAAAGGTAAAGGCCTCCTGGCCGCTGATTGCCATCAGGGCGTTGATCCTCCGTTTGCAATCAAGCGGATCGTCGAAGGAGACCGAGGTGACCGCTTCCACTGCCTCGGCTGGGATGCCCTGGCCAGTGAGGTCATTGCTGAAACGGCCCTTGATGAATTCGAGTACATTGTGGCGGGCCTCATCCTTGGGAACGGTCAGTTTGTCGCCGTACAGGGAAAGCGCCTCGTCCACCCATTCGGTAAGGGAGAGCCTGAAGCCCATGGCATTGATGATATGGAGCAGGCCCAGCGAAAGACGGCGCAGGCCGAAGGGGTCGGTGGTGCCGGTGGGAATCTGGCCGATGCCGAAACAGCCGGCGATGGAGTCAAACCGGTCGGCCATGCCGACCAGCGCTCCGGGGATAGAGGCTGGCAGTACGCCGCCTGCCCTGACCGGTAGATAGTGCTCGCGGATGGCCGTGGCAACTTCCTCCGTTTCTCCGTTGAGCAGGGCGTAATCGCGACCGATCGCCCCTTGCAGGGAGGGAAACTCTCCCACCATGTCGGTCAGCAGGTCGGTCTTGGCAAGGAGGGCGGCCCTTTCGGCAGTGACCTGGTACTCCGGCGCCAGCCTTTCGGACAGCCGTCCTGCCAGCGCGGTGAGGCGGTGGGTTTTATCAAGCATATTTCCCAGTTTGTGCTGGAAGATGACGCCCGAGAGGTCTTCGACCCTATCCTTCAGAGAGTGGCGCTGGTCTTCCTTGAAAAAGAAAAAAGCATCCTCCAAACGGGCCCGGATCACCCTCTGATGGCCATCGGCGGCAAGCCTGGCATCCCGGGTGTCGGTGTTGTTCACCGCGACGAAATGGGGCATGAGGCATCCTGCGGCGTCAACCACGGCAAAGTATTTCTGATGCTCCCGCATGGAGGTGATCAACACCTCGCGGGGAAGAGCGAGAAAGCGTTCCTCAAAGGTGCCGCAGAGGGCAAAAGGCTTTTCCACCAGGTTGCACACCGTATCCACCAGTTCGTCGTCCGGGAGGATCGTCCCCCCCATCTGCTTGGCCGCCTTGGCGATCTCGGCAAGGACCGCACCGCAACGCTCCGTGGGCTCGACCATGACTTGGGCCGTGCGCAGAGTTTCGACGTAGTCGCTGAAACAGGTGGCAGGGAAAGACCCTCTGCCCATGAAACGGTGGCCCCTGGTGGTGTTGGAACTGGTGATGGTATCCAAGGTGAAGGGCACCGTCTTGCCACCATAGACGGCGAGCAGCCACTGGATCGGACGGGCAAAGCTGGTGCGGCCCGTGCCCCAGCGCATGGATTTGGGGAAATTTAGGCTGGTCACCACCTCGGGCAGCAGCTCGGCAAGAAGTTCCTCGGTTGGGCGACCGATCTGTTCGACGCGCACCATGAGGTACTCGCCTTTTGGCGTTGCCACGGTCTGCAAGGCCTCGACTTCCACCCCGCCTTTTCTGGCAAAGCCGATGGCTGCCTGGGTGGGCTGGCCATTCTGGTCAAAGGCCGCCTTTTTTGGGGGGCCGAGGATCTCCTCTTCCCGGTCCGGCTGGCGTTCGGCCAGACCGCTGATCGACACCGCAAGACGCCTGGGGGTTGCGGCAGTGTGCATGCTGGAATAGGGCAGGGCCAGAGCGGTGAGCCGGTCGCCGAGGATTTTCTCCAGTTGGGCAAGGGCCGGCATGATATAGCCGGCCGGGATTTCTTCGGTGCCGATTTCAAAGAGGAGTTCGTGGTGCATGGTTGTTTTCTCGCGATATTTTTTTAACAGTGGGTCTGGCAAAGGTGTTTAGGAGCCGATACAAAACAATGACTGCATTTAGAATTGTTTTATTACGACTCTTTATGCCGTTTTGGCAACCCAAATGATAAACTTTTTTTCGGCAATTGCTCAGGACGCGGTCATGGGGTTGTTTCCTGCCATTCCAGAGAGGCGAAGGTGTCGTAGCCCTGCGAAAGATTTTCCACCAGCACGGAAAACCAGGCGATGGCCGGATGGTTTTCCAGTTTGCGTCCCAGAGCCGTGGTGATGCTTTCCACGGAAAGAGTGTATTCCGGGGAGGCTTCAGTCGCCGGCCAGCAGAGGTCGTGGGAAGTCTCCACTTCCACCAGCTGGATGATATCCTCGATCCAAATGAAATTCTTGAACCGCAATCGGATGGTGGCCCTGCCCCAGTGGCCGAGGGAGCGGGGCAACCCCTGGCCGATCTGCGCCGGCAGCGGCGGGGAGATGGGGACCTGAATCTCCAGAATAAGGTCGTCGATTTTGTCCAGGGAGCCGTGCATGGTGCAGCGATATTCATTCATGCCCACCGATTGCGCCTGCCCGAAAGAGTTTTTTAAAAAATAGGGGAAGGTGATTTCCATGTGGGCCGCTTCCGCCTGGAGCCGGACCTTCATCTCCTCAAGGATGCGATGAAAACTTTTCAGGTTGATCTCGCCATGGAATTGGTTGAGGATCTCCACAAACCGGCTCATGTGAGTCCCCTTGAACTGGTGTGGGAGATTGACGTACATGTTGATCGAGGCCACGGTTTTTTGAGTCTTCCTGGCCTTGTCCAGAACCGTGACCGGGTAGGAGATGTTTTTTACCCCGACCTTTTTTATATTGATGCGGCGGTAATCACGCTGTCCCTGGATATCTTTCATGTCACTCATTGGTAAATGGACGCCGGCAGCGGAACTGTAAGCAAGCTAACTGTGCTGGTGAACATTTACAATTGGGGGGCGCCTTTTTTAACTCTTGGTGTACGGTTACGGTCATTGGGCTGGAGGGCGCCTGCAGGTCAGCATTTTCCAGGCGGCTGTGACTCTCAGGCAAGATGTTTTTTCACTGCGGCCTTGAGCTCTGCCAGGTTTGACGATTTGACGATGTACTCATCGGAAGCCCAGGTAGCGAGATCCTGTTTGAACTCCTGGTAGGCGGAACTCAGGATTACCGGCAGGGTGGGATTTATTTCCTTTATCTGGCGAAGGACATCGATTCCGTTGATACCGGGCATATTGATGTCTAGGATGACAAGGTCCGGCACAATAACCTTCATCTGGGCCAGGGCTTCTTCCCCGGAGAGGGCCGAGTGGACTTCGTATCCCTCTTCTTCCAGTTCTTCTCGGTACAGCAGATGGATGCTGTCTTCATCGTCAACAAGCAGTATTTTTTTCATGGATCATCCCGGTTGCCTTGCCAATAAAATGGTAAGTAACGATTATTCCATAACGGCATCTAAGCCGTTTTGGAAATGACTTGAGTCCTTAGTACGAACAAAACGGCATAAGGGGCCGTAAATTAACCATCCGGAATGGCCCATCTTCTTCGGTAACGGCTCCTAAATAACCGCTTCTTTTAAGAAAAGGGCCGCTTCTTCTGGCGGGATCGGGTTTATGTAAAAACCTGAGCCCCATTCAAAACCGGCAATCATCGTCAGTTTGGGCATGATCTCAAAATGCCAGTGGTAATGATCAAGGGGCTGTGAGCGCAAGGGAGCGCCATGCAGTACAAAATTGTAGGGAACATTGGGGATGCAGGCATCAAGGCGGCGCATGCTCTCGGAAAAGATCGTGGTGAGAGCTTTGAAATGATCGTCATCCATCATAAGATATGAAGAGGCGTGACGCTTGGGCAGAATCCACATCTCAAAAGGAGAGCGAGGCGCATAGGGAACAATGGTGATGAACAGGTCGTTTTCGGCCACCACCCGCAGATTCTGCTTTATTTCCTGCCGGATAATATCGCAGTAGATGCAGCGTTCCTTATATTTGTAATAGGAAAGACTCCCCTCAAGTTCGGAGCTGATCATGCGCGGCAGAATTGGGAGGGCAATGAGCTGAGAGTGGGAGTGTTCCAGTGAGGCTCCGGCTGCGGCACCAAAATTCTTGAAAACCATGACGTAGCGGAAGCGCGAATCCTGGGCCAGATCGAGCAACCGGTCCCGGTACGCCAGAAAAACCTTGATCATGCGTTCCGGTGGCAGGCTGGTGAAGGATTCCTTGTGATCCGGGGTTTCAATGATGACCTCGTGGGCTCCGATCCCGTTCATCCGATCATAGAGGCCATTTCCTTCCTTGTTGAGATTGCCTTCGATGACTAGGGCTGGGTACTTGTTGGGCACAACCCGCAGATCCCAGCCAGGCTTGTTCCTTTGATGCCCATCGATGCCGGAGTAGCTGAGAACTTCCGGAGGCGTTGTATTCTCGTTGCCTGGGCACAGGGGGCAGAATCCACCCCTGCCCTCATTTTTTTCCACAATGAAATCAGTAGGCCGCTTGCCCCGTTCGGTGGAGATGATGATCCAGCGGCCAATGATCGGGTCTTTGCGTAGTTCCGGCATCGCGGTCTCTTATAGCCCCTTTTGTGCCCTTTCCTGGTTTTCCTGGAGGGTCTTGCATTCGATACATTGGGTTGTCACCGGCCGTGCCTCAAGACGTTTGCTGGAAATCTCGTCGCCGCATTCTTCGCAAATACCGTAGGTTCCTTCATCAATGCGTTCGATGGCTTCCCTGATCTTGATAAGCAATTTGCGTTCGCGATCACGGATACGGAGCTCGAAACTACGGTCGGATTCGGCGCTGGCCCGGTCGGTGGGATCGGGATAATTTTCCGTGCTGTCGTTCATCTCGTGGATGGTTTTTTCCGCCTCCTGCAAAAGATCCTGGCTCATGGTCTCTAGCTTTTGACGAAAATGTTCAAGTTGTTCTCTGTTCACGGTCTTGCTCCCTTGGTATATCTTGGACAATCGTTATTCCCTATCGTTGATAGCTTCCGCTTTTGCCCCCGATTTTCCTTTCCAGTCTGATGTTATTGATGATCATGCCTTTGTCCACAGCCTTACACATATCATATATGGTCAGGGCGGCGACCGAGACGGCGGTGAGCGCTTCCATCTCGACTCCGGTTCTGCCGGTTATTCCTACCGTGGCGGTAATCTCTATGGTGTGGGTCTCATCGTCAAGGGCAAAGTCAACAGTCACCTTGTTGATGGCCAAAGGGTGGGTCAGAGGGATCAGGGAATCGACCTTCTTGGCGGCCATGATCCCGGCTATTCGAGCAACCCCTAGTACATCTCCCTTGGCAATATTTCCTTCCCGCACCAGCTGAAACGCTGGCGCCGAAAGGGAGATGGCGCCACAAGCAGTCGCTTCGCGGACAGTTTCGCTTTTGCCGCCTACGTCAACCATGCGGGCATTGCCAGCTTCATCAAAGTGGGTAAACTGGTTTGTCGCCAAACTATGGTTGCTCATTGTCGCTGGCCCGTTAGAAATAATCAAGAATTCTCTTCGGTGAATTTATGCAGGATTTTTTGGAAAAAGCCTTCTTCTTGCTGGTTGTCGCCTCTTTCTTTTTGCAGGGAGTCAATTTCCTTGAGAAGATCTTTTTCTCGAGAGGATAGTTTCTTCGGGATGATAACTTTGATTTCAATAATCATGTTTCCGGGGTTTCCGCCCCTCAGGGAGGGAACGCCTTCGCCTTTCAGGGTGAAGATCTGTCCGGGCTGGGTTCCCGCCGGGATAACCAGCTGCTGGCTGCCGTTGATGGTCGGCACTTCCACGGTGGCGCCCAAAGTGGCCTGCACCATGCCAAGGGGAAATAGGCAATGGATCTCGTTGCCTTCCCGCAGGAAGAATTCATGGGGATCCACATGCATGATAACATACAGGTCGCCAGGGGACCCTCCTTTGCGACCGCCCTCGCCCTCGCCTCGCAAGCGCATGCGGGCGCCGGTGTCAACACCGGCCGGAATCTTCAGCGACACCTTTTTGCTTTTCTTGACCAGTCCTTCGCCCTGGCAATCATTGCATGGCTCGGTAATAATTGTCCCTTCGCCGTGACATTTCGGACAGGCGGTCTGTACCCGGAAAAAGCCCTGCGCATGCACCACCTGGCCATGGCCCTTGCAGGTGGGGCAGGTTGCCGGTTTGTGGCCGGGGCGCAAGCCGGTGCCATCGCAGGTCCAGCAGGTTTCCCGTCTGGTGATCTCTATCTCTTTTTCCGCACCATGCACTGCATCCATGAAGCTGATGCCCAGATCATAGCGCAGATCGTTCCCTTGGATGGGGCCCTGGCGCCTTTGCCCGGCGCGGCCTCCGAACATGTCGCCGAAAATATCGCCAAAGCTTGAGAAGATATCCTCAAAATTTCCCGGCCCGCGGTAGCCGCTGTCTTTCAGGCCGGCGACCCCATAGCGGTCGTAAATCTTTCGCTTTTCAAGATCTCCGAGGATTTCGTAGGCCTCGGCTGCGGATTTGAACTTGTCTTCAGCCGCCTTGTTTCCCGGATTTTTGTCCGGATGGTATTTCATGGCCAGTTTGCGGTATGCCTTTTTTATTTCTTCGGCAGCCGCATCCGGCGAGACCCCGAGTGTTTTATAGTAATCGGTTTCCATTAGTTACAGGGAGATCTGTTCCGTCTGCTCATCACCCTTCTGGATGGCCAGCTCTGGAGTGTCTTCTTTGGGGGTAACAAATTTTCTGATGGTGGCGAAATCCACCTGGCCGGAGGCGATTTCGCGCAAGGTGGAGACAATCTCTTTATTTTTGCATTTCACCAGAAAAGGGGCGCCCTTGCGGTGCTGTTTAACCCGTTCAATGGCAAGATGGATAAGGGAAAAACGATTTTCATTGCCTATCTGGCTCAGGCAGTCTTCGACGGTAATGCGCGCCATAATAAAAATCCTCCTGTGCGAAATATCCCACTGGATATCGCGGTAGTATAAACTTAGAAACTATAATCCATCACGTTTTTTTGGCAATCATTTTTTCTAGCCGCTTCTATTCCTCCAGGGAATTTGAAACGGTTGTAAGCGATCACGAGGCACCACATCTTGCGTTGATCGGCCCTGATCACGTATCTGATGTACGCATCGCCGTCCCGCTTGCCGCAACCTGTTGCCACCTACCCTGTGATTGATTTACAAATGGCTAAATGCCGGCATCTGGAGGATCGGATGCCTGTCTCCGTGGTTTATAAAACAAGAGGCAGTGGGAATCATGGCGTGGTGGCATGGAAAATGCTTATAACCAAAGCAAAATTAAATAAAAAAGTGAGCGGGGAAGGTTGGCTCAGAAAAATATTCCTTATCGGGCATGGAGTTGAAGGATCCTTATGGTCAGACGGGAAAATTATTCCCATATCTGATTGCGAATAACGCGTCATTTTATTGACTAAAGAGTTTGGTAAGAGGAAAATATGCAAAAAATTATGGCAGGACTATTGCTCATTGGCTGCTGCGGATGTTCGGGAGGAATATACAGCAACCTGATTGAGGCCGAGATTCGTCTTGCCTCGCCAATGTTTGGGGATGAGCAGAGGGTGCCTGTGGTCTATCCCGGCAGAGGCGGAGTCTCGGGGGACGCTCCCATGGTTCAGGCCTTTGGTTCCTCTTGGCGAAGTATGGAAAAGGATTATCCTGCCTACAATTTTAATCCCTGATAGGGGGAATTATGTTCAAACAAATATTTGCGGTTTTGTTGACCTTGGGATGTGTTGTAACCCCCGTGCTGGCCGAGAATGGGCAACCTGTTGATTCCGGAGAGAAGGGCGGGTTGCTTCGGGAGCGGCAGCGTCTTGCGCCGCCTTATCGTCCTTATTTCTATAATTATCCCCATGCGATTCCGCCTGATTATGTGTTTCGCACCGCAAGGGTATTCTCTCTGCCGAATGCAACCCAATCGCTTTTGCCTGGTTCTGGCTCCGAACAGGCAGGCGGCTCTATTTCAGATAGCGGAGGGCAAGGTATTGCCCTGCAGGCCAAGATCAATCAATTGGGCAAGGCGCTTATTGCCAATGCCTCCGAGGTGGTGGCCGATGAATATGTGGTGGCGGTGAGCACCTTTGTCAGTCTTGATAATCTTTATGCAACCTCTTCCCTTGGTCGATATCTGGGGGAACAGTTGCTCACCACTTTGCAGCAGGCGGGGCTGGAGGTTATTGAAGTGCGGAAAACCCCGGGGATCATGGTGAGTCCGTATCACGGGGAATACGCGTTGTCCAGGAGCATGGATGAAATCAGCCTGGTGCAGGATGCTCAGGCCGTGGTGGTGGGAACCTATGCCGTAGCCGGGCGGGAAATCTTTGTCAACGCTCGACTGTTGCGCAACGACGATAAACGGGTTCTTTCCTCCGCCAGCCTGGTTTTGCCCATTGACGGGACGACCGCCAATCTGCTCGCCAATGAAAGCACGCCCGCCTCCACTCGTACTTCGCCGGTCGTCATCCGGCAGTTTCCGGAAAATGAGCAGGTTGTCCCTCCGTCTCCGGTGAAAAAACCGACAAAAGTTGTTGCGAAGCGTCCTGTAAAACCCCCCGTCAAGAAGGATTGCCCATGAAAATGACAAGAAAGATGGCCAGCTTCGGGTTGTCGTTGTTTCTCGGAGGGGTTTTGCTCCTGGCCGGCTGCGCGCCAAAAGCGAATATCGGCGGGACCGCCTCGGTGGTCACCCCGGATTTTTTCGGGGTAGGGGAGGAGCTGGCTTTGCAGTTGACTTCCGGCATGCGGGGCGCCGGGGGCGGTCAGCGACTGATCTTGACCACGGTGGTTGATCTTGACAACCTTTATGCCACTACCCGTTTTGGCAGGACTCTAACCGAGGCTCTGTCCACCAGCCTGTTTCGCCATGGTTTCGGGGTGGTGGAGATCCGCAAGTCCGCAGAGCTTTTTATCCGGGACAATCAGGGCGAACTGATGCTCACCCGAGACGCCAAACTTCTGGCCAAACAGCAACAGGTTGCGGCCATTCTCACCGGCACTTATTCGCTGACCCCGACCACGGTAATCCTCAATCTCCGGCTGCTCGACGCAGGATCCCAGCAGGTGCTTTCCGTGGCAGGGATTGAGTTGCAGCGTAGCCGCAACATTAATCATCTTCTCGCAGCAGGAGGAGGCGGCCTCGGCGATGCTTTCCTTTCCGGACGTGAGCGCTGAGGGGCTTGCAAAAAGGGTAAAAGGCCTTAGCTCCGTTGGAGAGGTCAGTGGAGCGAGGCCAATACGCCGAAATCAGATAGTTACCAAACAATAACCGTTTTGTAATCGCAGTTTTTCTAATCCTGCGTTTATCTGCGATTTAAACAACGATGAAGGGGGCCGGGATGCAAAAGGGAATAGCAATTGTGCTTATGGGGCTTCTTCTCTCAGGGTGTGCGCCGGGCCAGAAAAACTGGGCCAGCCGGCCGGTGGAGATCAGGAAGAACTCGCCGGTGGTCTTTATCTATCCGGAGGTGAATACCTATCAGGAAGCGACCGTGGGTGTGTTGCCCTTCCAGGTGCCCGGCAATATGACCCAGGGACAGGGAGAGGGAGTTGCAATGCTCTTCAAGGATGTTTTTTTGGGCAAGCAAGCTTTTCCCAAGGTACTACGTCTTGAGGTCCCTTACCGGGATATCGAGGAAGCCCTGGCCATCGGCCGGAAGGCAAAGGTCGATCTGGTTCTGGCGGGCAAGGTCAACTACGTTCTGGAAGGCACGCAGTTCGGGGGAGGCCGGGTAGAGGTGGCCACCCGGCTGCTCAATGTGCAGACCGGCAATACCGTCTGGTACATCGAGCAATCAATGGATCAGCCCGTGGCCTATCCGCAAAGCAGTACCCTCTCTCGTTTTGTCGCCGCCTTCAATCCTCCGGAGATCAAACCTTCGCAGGGAGGTCCGGTGGTGCCAAACATGCTGGCCCAAGTGGCCTTCGACATGGTCGAAGTCATGGCCGGAGCCAAATCGGTCAGTCGCTGACAGATGAATGTTGTATCCGCGGCAAAGGGCGCAACCAGAAAGGTCGTGCCACGAGAAAAATTATGCCAAGATTTTTTTGGCTGTTGAGATCGGCGTGTTTTCAACGTCGGCGAGTGACGGCCAAGCTCTAAGCCTTCCAGTCGAGCACTGCCGTTATGGGGTAATGATCCGATGGGAAGAGATTGCCTTGGCGGGAACGGTCGATCTTCGCATCAAGGATCCGAAAATGGTCGGAGACCAGAATCCAGTCAATGGCTGCCATTTCCTCCTGGTGCCCATAGGCATGAAAGGTGGCCTCATCTGCCCCGTTTGGCTGGATTCGCCGTAAAGCGTCGATCAGCGTCCCATCGCCGGTCAGGAGGCGGTATGCGGTTGAATCCTTGTCGGCATTGAAATCGCCGGTCACGATGAGCGCGGTATCTTGGCGGATCTGATCGAGCCATTGGCGCAGGAGTCGGGCATCCCCCTCGATGGCCGTCGGTTCGTAGTCGAAATGGGTGTTGACGTAAGTGAGCTCCGACCCGGTCAACCGGCAGGAGAGCCTGGCCCAGCTCACTGTTCGTGGGTAGTTGCTTCCCCAACTCATGCTGCCGGGGATCTCCGGGGTCTCACTTAGCCAGAAGCATCCCGTATCGAGAAGCCGGAAGGTCGAGCGGCGAAAGAGCAGGGGGGCCATCTCCAGCGCCGTACCTCCGGGGCCGCCCCGATGGATGCCGAGGAAATGGTAGTCCGGCAGGTTGGTGCGGACAAACTCGGCCTGTTCGGTGTCCAGGCACTCCTGAAGGCCGAGCAGATCTGGCCCGAAGGCGTGGATCCTTCCGAGGGCAAAGGACTTGCGGCGGTTCCAGTGATTCTCGCCGTCGTTGGCCAGGCCAACACGGATGTTGAAGCTCATCACCTTGATCATGGCCGGACTCTCCTGCGGCACCCTGTGACCGCTTGTGTTATGGATTACCCCGTGATCGGTTCCTGCGGTCAGGCTTATGGATTCTTGGCCCTTTCCAGGGTCGCTCGTATGCCCGCGAACTGCTCCGGTCGGCCAGGATCGGGAAAGAACCCCTGATCCACGCAGTCCCGATAGCACCATTCCGGAGTAGTCTCGGTCCGGTAAGTCCAGAAGAACCAGCCGGCGTATTTTTCGAAGGTCAGCAGCTGGGCCGAGGCGTAGCCGCGATAGGCCGCCGACATTTGAAAGAGATCCATTTCCTCCAGGGCATGATTGAACGGCCCCTCCGCCCAGAGGGAGACCATCTTCAGATCCAGCCCCAGGCTCCATTCCCCGCAATACACCTGATAGCCGGACTCGCGGATGATCTCGTCCGCCTCGTCGCGCCAGTCCACGGCGGACTTGCGGATGTGGCCGAAAATGTCCAGACTGGTGTCGTAATCCATAAAACATTGATAGCGGTGGATATCGAGGGCCACGTTGCGGAACTCCGGCTCCTGGAGAAACCCGGCAAACTCCCGGAAGCTACGGAAACCGTCGTGGAACACCACCGTCACCCGCTCGGGCGGGCAGTGACGGCGGATGCGCTGATAGGCCTCGAGGTTGAAGCGCTTCAACAGCTCGGTGGGGATATCCCAGCGCGGTTCGTTGAGCGTCTCGATGCCGTGCAGCGCCGGCTGATCGGCATACCGCGCGGCCAACCGTTCCAGCAGAGCCAGGGAGTGTTCGATGTACTCCTCGCTGGTATGCCACTCGCAAACGTCGAGAATGCCGCCGTTGTCGAAGCCGTTCTGACACCCCGGCGCGGCATGGAGGTCGAGAATCACCCGCAGGCCGAACTCCCCGGCCCAGGCAAAGACCTGGTCAACGATGGCAAGCCCTCCTTCTACGAAGGGATAGCGCCCCTCCTGATAGCTGTGGTGGTAAGGATAGTCCTTGCCGAAGAGCCAGTGGCCGACCGGCAGGCGCACGGCATTGATGCCAGCCCTTTTCAGCCAGGCGAAGTCGTCGCGGGTGATGAAGGTGTTCCAGTGCTGGTGCAGGCGTCGGGTAGCCTCGGCCTCCCCCAGCTCGACGCAGTATGAGGTCTCGTCGGTGGCGTTCAGCCCCGCAAACAGACTCGGTGTAATCCATTTTTCCAACACCAGCCAGCCGCCGAGATTGACGCCGCGTAGTTTGCTGCCGCCTTCGTGAACCGTTTGCATAGTCATGGATGATCCTTCTGAATAGTTTTACAGGGTCAGACGGCGTGAGTAGAAAGAGGCGTTGTTTGTCAGATGGGAAATTACCAGCAGCGTGGCATCGGGGAGCTGTTCACCGATCAGGCGCAGCATCCGTTCCTCTTCCTGGGAGTCCAGGGAATCGAAGGCCTCCTGCAGGAAAATCCACTGGGGACGGTTGAGCAGCAGGCGCACCATGCCCAGGAGTTGCTGCTCCCCCCGGGCCAGGGTGTTGATCCAGTTGTCCATCTGGTCGAGCTGGTCGATGAGGTTTTCAAGGCCCACCAAACGCAGCGCCTGCTCAACTTGTTCCTGGCTGAAAACCCGACGGGAGGTTGGGTAGCAGATGGCGTTGCGCAGGGTGCTGGTGGGCAGATATGGCCGAGGCGGCATGAAAAAGAAGCGGCCTTGGCTGGGGAGTTCGATGACGCCGCTGCCCCAGGGTCTTATCCCGGCAATGGCGCGAAACAGCTTTGCCCCGGTGTAAGTGTTGCCGGTGATCAGCACATGTTCGCCCTGGCCGATCTCCATATTGATGTTTTGGGCCAATACCGGGCCGTCGTATTTGGCGATACTGAGGTCGCGGAAGGCCAATACCGGCCGATTGGAAGTTTTCACCTGGATCCAGTGATCCGGTTTTGCCAACTCCTCCTCCACATTAGCCAACACCTTAAGTAAACTCAGCGTGCGTTCCACAGAGGCGCGCCATTCGGCGATCCCGCCCACGTTGCCGACCGGCCAGGAGAGGGCGCCAACCATCTGCTGGAAAGCCTGGGCAGCTTGCATCATCGCGCCCAAGGTGATGCTCCCCAGGATGTAACGGGGTGCGGAGATCAGGAGCGGAAAGGCCATGTTCAGCGAGGAATAGCCGGTGCTGAATATCTGGATATTTCGCCATGCCGCGGTTTGCGTGTTCCAGGTCTTGCGAATCTTGTAGAACAGTTCATGGAAAAGATGCCGCTCATAGCTATCGGCATGGATCAGGGCTATGGCCTGACTGTTTTCCTGCGCCTCCAGCAGACCGGCGCGGAAGTCCGCTTCGGCCGATTGCCGGGCGTTGGTGGCTGCGGTCAGGGGCAGACTCACCCGCCAGCCAAGCCAGGAGGCCAACACCGTATAGATGACCGCGATCCAGACCAGATGCCCGTAAATGGGGATTTGCCATGCTCCCACTTCAAGCATCACCATCCCGGAGCGGGCCCAGAGCACCTGCGTGAAACCGATCAGCAGTAAAATGCAGTAAAACAACGAGTGGCCCAAGGCGACCGCTGACTCGCTGGCAACCCGGCAATCCTCGGCGATCCGCGCATCCGGGTTGTCGTGTTCGCCCGGGAGATGGGAGATCAGATAGTGGCGGCCATCCCGCATCCAGCGGGAGAAAACATAATCCGTCAGCCAGTCGCGCCAATAGACCTGCAGGTTGCGCTTGATGACCAGGTGTGTGCCGGTCACGGCCATATCGAAGAGAAAAATGATCCCCAGCACGCCGACCTGGGTGATAAGGTCGCGCATGGAGTGCTGCTCAAGGGCGTTGAACAACGCCGCGCTCCATTCCGTTACCACCACCGCCAGGATCATTTGCATCACGGTAAGGAGTGCCAGAAGGAAGGTGGTACCCCGAATCTTCAGTTTTTGCTTCGAGTGCCAAAACAGCTTCGACAGGCGAAGAAATTCAACGAGAAAATCGAGGGAATTAGGCATCTGGGCTCAGGGGGTAATGGTGAAGGTGACGCCAATCAGCGGCGATGGAACAATAACTGTCCAGTAGCACCACATCTTGCGGCGATCGGGCCAGCTCACGTACCTGGTGTACGCTTCGCCGACCCGCTTGCCGCAACCTGCGGCACTGCTGAACAGTTACAAAAAGCCGGGAACTCCGTCAACATCTTCTTGCCAGTGAGGTGAAAATCATTGCTTTGCTTGACAGCCTATTCCGGAATATTGACAAAGCGCAGGGTCATAATGGAATGAGACGGACTGATCGTACTGGCAGCCCGATCGTGGTATTTCAAGGCAAAGGGCACCGCCTGCTCCGTGCGGTTCATGACCACGACAGCGATTGTCCCATCCGGATTGAGGAAGGCTGTGGTTTCGAGTGCATCGGTAGTGCCGGCGTACAGGATGCGTTCGGCGCCAGGGCGAATGTAACGGGAAAAATGGCCAAGATAGTAAAACGAACTCTGATAAAGGGGCAGCCCGGCCTGGGTATCCACCAGGATGGGCGCGCTGCAATAATTGCCGACATGATTGGGGCCGCCGCGCTCATCCAAGATAAGATTCCAATCCACCCAAGCCACGGTCCAACGGTTCAGGTCGTTAATGAGCGAACGTCCGTAGCGCTCACCTACGCCCCATTCGCCCGCATGCGGGCCGCCTTCCTGACACCCCTCGCTGAAAAGCAGTCGTTTGTCCGGAAAGGCTTCGTGCAAGGCGGTCAGATTGTCGAAATGATCCCCCATATACCAGTGAAAAGCCGCACCCCAGACGTATTGTGCGGCAAGAGGGTCGTCGTACACGACTCTGGCGCGATCGTAGATGGCATCACGGTTGTGGTCCCAAATCATCAGGTGAAGATGGCCAAGCCCCTCTTTCTGTAAGGTTGGCCCTAAATAATCACGGACAAAATCGCGCTCTTCTTCGGCCGTGTAGAGGCAGGAATCCCAGGATTGGCTGGCTTCCGGTTCATTCTGGACGGTGAGCCCCCAGAAGGGGATGCCTTCCATTTCATATTCCCGGATGTAGCGGCAATAGTAACGCGCCCAAACATCACGGCATTCCGGGAGCAGCCGGCCGCCGCCGTTCATCTGCATATTGCTCTTCATCCACGCCGGCGGGCTCCAGGGTGAAGCGAACAGCTTCAGGCCGCCGCTGAGGCGCAGGGCTTCCTTGAGCATGGGCAGAATAGCGGCGCGGTCACGCGCAAGGGAAAAGTGTTTCAGCCCGAAATCGCCGGCCACTTCATCATAGGCGTAATTCCCCAGGGCAAAATCGCAACTGTTGATATGTGTTCGCCCCATGGTATACCCCAGGCCAAGGTGCGGGTCGAAGTACGCCCGCATGACTTCGGCCTGCTTTGCCGCGGGGAGTTGTTGCCAGGTAACGGCAGCGGCTTCAGTGAACGCTCCGCCGAAGCCTTCCATCTTCTGGAAGCGCCTGCGCGGGTCGATGGTGATAGCGGGTGTTTCCGGTTGGGTTGCTTCAAAAACCACTGGGGGCTGTTCGCTCAGGCGGGCTGGGGTGTCTTTCGCTGTTAACGAGATGTGGACGAGACGGCGGGACATGCATTTCTCCGCAGGAGGTATCTCTCACCACCCAATTCTGCTAGCGGTGTGCTTGCAGGGCAAAACCCATGAGGATCATCACGGGCTTTACCCCAGCGTGCCCCGGTTGTTCAGGCAGGCGGTCTCCATGACCTTGAGGCCCATCTGCGGGTTTTCCTGGGTGCAGGTGAGGAGATCTCCTTGACCTTGGCGCAGTCGTAGCGCTCCAGCGTGTGCCGGGTGTAACTGTCGGGCCGCAGCTCTGTGCGCATCGTTTTTCTTCCGGTTACTTCTGGAAGGGGTTGTCGAGGAGCATGGTCTGTTCGCGGCCCGGACCCACGGAGAGGATGTAGGCCGGGGTCTCGGTAAACTCCTCGATGCGTTTCACGTAATCACGGGCCTTGGCCGGCAGATCGTCCACGGTGCGGGCCTGACTGATCTCTTCGCTCCAGCCGGAAAGGGTCTCGTAAACCGGCTGCATTTTGGCAAAGGTCTTGATATTGCCGGGCAGGGCGGTCAATTTCCTGCCGTCCGCCTCATAGCTGGTGGCCAGTTTCAGGGTCGGCTGGCCGCTTAAGACATCGAGCTTGGTGATGGCCAGACCGGTTATGCCGTTTAAGCGTACGGCCTCGCGGGCAATGACGCCGTCCAGCCAGCCGCAACGGCGCTTGCGGCCGGTGGTGGCGCCGAATTCCCCGCCTTTCTGCTGCAAGGCGTCGCCGGTGGCGTCAAACAGCTCGGTGGGGAAAGGCCCTTCGCCGACCCTGGTGGTGTAGGCCTTGAGGATGCCGATGACGCAGTCGATGTGGGAAGGGCCGAAGCCGCTGCCGGTACAGGCGTTGCCAGCGATGGTGTTCGAAGAGGTGACAAAGGGGTAGGTGCCGTGGTCGATGTCCAGCTGGGTGCCCTGGGCGCCTTCAAAGAGGATGTGTTTGCCTGCCTTGCGGCCATCGTCCAGGGCCACGGAAACATTATCAATATACGGGGCAAGCCGCTGGGCATATTTCAGGTATTCATCGTATACCGTCTCGGCCTTAAGCGGTTCACAGTTGAACTTTTTGCTGAAAAGAAAATTCTTTTCTTCGAGGTTTTCACGGATCTTTTCCATCAGCGATCCGGAGTCCAGGAGATCCCCGGCCTTGATGCCCTTGCGCAGGATCTTGTCGCCATAGCAGGGGCCGATGCCCCGGCCGGTGGTGCCGATCTTTTTGCCGTTGGCCAGAGCCGATTCGCTGCAGGAGTCGAGGAGCCGGTGGTAGGGCATGATCAGGTGGGCGCGTTCGCTGATCATCAACCGCTGCGGATTCACCGGCAGACCGCTGGCCGCGAGTTTGTCCATCTCCTCCAGCAAAACGCCGGGGTCGAGGACTACGCCGTTGCCGATGAAGCACATCTTGTTTTCGTAAAGGATACCGGAGGGAATGAGGTGGAAGACGTACTTCTTACCGTTCACCACCAGGGTGTGGCCGGCGTTGTTGCCGCCCTGAAAGCGCACCACAAAGTCGGCGTGCTCCGTCAACAGGTCGACGATCTTGCCCTTGCCCTCATCGCCCCATTGCGTCCCGACAATTACTACATTGGCCATCTTACTTTTCCTCCGCAATCATCCAAAAAAAGGTTATCAGTGCGCCGCCGGCGGGGCAAATTTTATCATTTCATCTTGTTCAGCAGCAGGCACCATAGCCAAAGCAAAATAAAAAGTCAATCGGTGGATGTCTCTCCGGGGGGTGTCTCTCTGTTGCTGTTGCCTGTCTTGACACCCCGCGGCAAATGCCGTAGATTGCCCCCTGACTATGAAGGATGTGAGGCGCCGCCGATTTTTGCGGCAGACCGGATATTTTTTGCGGACACATTGAGGAAACGGCATGTTTGGTATAGGGCTTCCCGAGTTGATCCTGATCCTGGGTGTCGCGCTCATCGTGGTGGGTCCGGAAAAACTCCCGGAGATGGCGAAGTCCATGGCCAGGGTGGTGCTTGATCTTAAAAAAACAGCCATTGGTCTCAAGGAGAGTCTGAATGAGGAGCTGAAGGGGGATCTGGGTCAGGACTCCTGGCAGCAGAAGCTGGGAGATGACTACCCCAATCTGCCTTCCACCTCGGCCTCCGAGCCGGACGCGCCGGAGATTGACGCAGTGTCGCCGCCTGACGCCAATCCTGCCGTGACAGCCTCCGAACCCGAGAGCCAAAAAGAGAAGCCGGCGGAATGACGGTGCTGGCCGGACATTTTGCCGGGCACCTCCGGGAGTTGCGGAACCGGGTTCTCGTATCCTTTCTGGCCATCCTGGCGGGTACTCTTGTCGCCTATGCCTTTTCCGAACATCTCGTCCGTTTTCTGATGGTTCCTCTGGTCAAGGGCCACCCGACACTGGCGAAACTCGTTTATACCAACCTCACCGAAGCTTTTGTCAGCTATCTGAAGATTTCCCTGTTGGTCGGGCTAATGGCCGGTTTTCCGGTCTGCTGCTACGAATTGTGGAGGTTTATCGCGCCGGGGCTGCACCGCCACGAACGGCGACTGGCGAGAACGGTGGTCTTCTGGGCTTCCGCCCTTTTTGCCGGAGGAGTGGTGTTCGCTTATGTGGTGGTGCTGCCGGAGACGCTTTCTTTTTTGTTGAGCTTTGCCGGGGAGCAGCTTGAACCTATGCTCCGGCTCGATGCCTACCTCACCTTTGTGGCCCGCACCTCGCTGGCTTTCGGGCTGGCTTTTGAGGTGCCCTTTCTCATGGTCATGGTCGCCAGGGCCGGGCTTGTTACCAAGGGCTATTTTTCCAGGCAGCGGAAATACTTTTATCTCGCCATCCTGATCCTTTCCTTCCTGCTGACCGCCGGCGAGGTGTTGTCCGCCGTCCTGCTTGCCGTACCGCTTTTCGGGTTGTACGAGGCAGGCATCCTCATCAGCCGCCCGTTCAAGGGGAAGCTGAAGGCTGAAAGCTGAAGCTCCAGTTTTGTTGGCTGCTGATAACAAACAAGCAAACTGCCCTGGATTCCGGCCTTCGCCGAATAACTGTTACGAATCAAAGGACATATTGGGGAATTTTCAGCAATTCTCCGTTCCGCATCGCCGACTGGTGCGCGACAATGCCGGGCACCGTCAGGTTCAAGGCCTGGGCCACGTCGACAAGCGGCTTGCGGTCCAGCAGGATGGCCTCGATGAACTCACTCATCAGATAGCCGTGCGAGCCGCCGTGGCCAGCGGGCTGAACTCCCGGCGGCAGAGAGGGCCGTTTAATCAATGGCGCCTTCTCTCCATCCATCCCTTTGAAAAAACGGTCGAAAATCCCCTTCTCGGTCCAGATTCGCCCCGTTTCGTCACCGGTCCCCGGGATCTCCCAACTGACCGCCATTCGGGCCATGCCTCCTCCACTGGTGCGGAACAGGGCGATCTCGGTGCCGAACGGATTGCCGTAGGTGTTGTTCTTGGCCTGCAGGTGGGGAATGGCGCTGGGCATACCCATGCACGAAACTTCCGTGAAGGAACCGCCTGTAACCCCCACGTAATAGGCATTGGTGTGGGTCGGATACCATTGCGGCGGCAGGCCCGTACGCCAGGCCCCGTACGCGGCCAGAGGTGTTCCCAGGTAATGCAGGTACTCGGCCTCGGAATAAATCAGCCTGCCAAGAGCCTCCCTCCGGTACATCTCGCGCATGCTGTAGAGATCAGCATGGAAATAGGAGGTCTCAAACATCATGTACTTCCCGGCAGAGCTCCTGGCCGCAGCGAAAAGCGCCTCGGCGTCTTCCAGGGAGCCGAAAACGGCCGGCACGGCCGAGGCCACGTGCTTCCCAGCCTGGAGAGCTGCAATGGCGAGGCGCGCGTGGCTGGGCGCATCCGTGGCAATGAACACAGCTTCGATCACCTCGTCGCGGATAAGTTCCTCGCCCGTCCCGTACATCTTCTTACAGCGACAGGCTTTTGCCAACTCGGCGCACTGCTCGGGCACCAGATCGGCAACCGCCGTGACCGTTACGTTCGGGTGATCCTGAAAAGAGAAATCCGCTCCGAATCCACACACGCCATAGCCAATGATGCCCACCCGGATCTTGCGCTCGGAAACCGGGACCCATATCTTCTCGGTGTCCTGATCAACCAATTCCCTCTCAAATCCCTGAATCGAAGGAACCGTGTGCGTCAACTCCGAGTCAGCGCCTCTGCCTGTCGTATCGTTCTCAAGTTCGTCTTGCATCGCTTTATCCCGGCCTCCTGTGTTTCGGGCAACGCAAAGCAAAGACGCGCCGGCCAAGAACC
The DNA here is from genome assembly GCA_041675585.1 of Desulfurivibrionaceae bacterium. Classification (GTDB taxonomy): domain Bacteria; phylum Desulfobacterota; class Desulfobulbia; order Desulfobulbales; family Desulfurivibrionaceae; genus Thiovibrio. The sequence goes on along the minus strand of JBAYTO010000016.1, from coordinate 12,630 downwards.
TTGCCACGTAGCGCCTCGGCCAGCTTCCCGGCGTCGGTCATGATGTGATTGTGTACGCCCGGCATGGGCGTGATTTTATGGGGTGAAAGTCTCCTGTATGTGAACATTGGTACTGTTCATAAAACAGAACCACAAATACAAGCCAAAGGCAAGGGGGGAACCGCGAGAAACCGTCCAGAGGAAGCCGGAGCGCAACGCTCTGAACCGACGAACAAAAATGGCATACAAGGCTCAGTTTCCGGGAAAGTCAGCACAACATGACAAAGCGCCAGGTTCGAGGCGATAGGGTAAATGCCGAGGTTGTGTAGCGACCGGGTCGGCCGGAAGATTCGTGACAGGCGGGTTCTTCAGATGAAGTCTAAGATCTGACGGTTTTTGTTGTCGTGTTTCATTCTCCTTTTTGTCTCCCCATCTTCCTTGAAAAATTATCTTGACATGCGCTCATTACGCCAGGAAACTGTTAGTAGATCAGAGTCGGGAAGCGGCGCGGCAAGGGTGGCGTTATTCTCGGTTCAAGCCAACCTACAAGGCAATTTTCCATGAGAGAGAATCTGGAGCCTCCGCCCTTTTCCGGTACCGTGCCGGGACGCAGCCGTCCCTTTGCGGGACGCCGACTGGGCCAAAGATTGTGGCAGTTTGCTTCGGACCTGTTCGGGATCAACCCAGACACCAACATTGATCCCCAGGAACGGGGCAAGGATATCCGTCTTGCCTGCGGGCTTGGTTTTCCGGTGGTAGTTTTTTTCGCTATTTTCAACCTCGTCAACGATTATCTGCTGTTGGGTGTCATGGAAGCTGCTTCGGCGTTCATTTTTCTGCCCCCAGCCTACGAGATGTCCCGTAAAGAGCGGATGTTGCTGCCTTCCGAAATTATGGTAATGCTCTGTGCCACGGTCATCTATACAGTTCTTTATCATTTGGGGGGGATTGAAGGCACTGGAATTTACTGGATATTCAGCATGCCTTTCATCGCTTTTTTCGTTACCGGTCAGCAACGTGGCTGGCTGTGGTCCCTGGTGATTCTTTCCCTGCTCCTGTTGATTACCCCTTTCTCCGGTTTCAGTTCGGTTCAACTTGACCATTTTGAATTGGCCATGTTTTTCTATGTGGTCATCGCCGCTTCCTTCAACATGTTGCGTATTCGTTTCGAGACCAAGCTGGACCGGCAGGTCAAGGAAAATACCGTAGTGGCGCAGGCTTATCTGGAGAAGCTGCAGTTTCTCGCCATCCATGACGAACACACCGGCCTGCCCAACCGGGAGGGGATTATCGCCCTGCTTGCCGAGGAGATGCGCAGGGATCAGGATGGGGATGCCACGTTAGTGGTGGTGTATCTCAAACTGGTTCGGGTTGTTGAGTTACTGAACATTATCGGCCCGGAGCAAGGCAATCTGCTTTTTTCCCAGATCGTGAAGAATTTGAAAAATATGGTGCAAAGTAACGGCCATGCGGGCAGGCTCGGGCGGGACGAGTTCGTTTTTTTCTTCCGCTCTCATGCCAAGCTGGATGATGGGGGATGGCTGGCTTCAAGGCTTGGCGAAGGCTTTGAGTGCATGCTGGACAGCCAGACCTTCAACATCGAGTACCAGGCCGGGATCTGCGCTTTCAAGGGAGAGGCAAAAGCCGAGGACCTCCTCCGCAAGACGGAACAGGCCATGCTTGCCGCCCGTTCCTGCCAGAGGGATTTTTTTGTTTACGACGAGGATGACGACCGGAAGTTTATCTACCACCATCTGCTCTTCGGCAAACTGCGGGAGGCCTTGCAAAGAAACCACCTGGAGATGTACTACCAGCCCAAGGTCGAACTTGCCACCGGAGTGCCGATTGGGGCCGAGGCCCTGGCCCGCTGGAACGATTCAGAGGTAGGCCCGGTGTCTCCCGCGCTCTTCATTCCGGTTGCCGAGCAGTCAGGGCTGATCATCCCCCTAACCCGCTGGGCCATTACCACTGCGGTTGCCCAGTGTGCCGAATGGCGCGCCTCAGGGTTGGACCTCGGGATATCGATAAACATCTCAGCCCGCAATCTGGCTGATCCCGGCCTGATCAGCCATCTGGAAAATATGGCGGATACTTTCCGGGTTCCGCCGGAGAGAATCACGATTGAGCTTACCGAGGGCGTTTTCCTTGATATCTCGAAAAAAGCCACCACCTTAATCCACCGGATGCACGAAAAAGGGTTCAGGGTTTCCATTGACGATTACGGCACCGGCTATTCTTCGCTTGCCTATATCAAGGGTCTGCCGGTCAGCGAACTGAAGATTGATCAGTGCTTTGTCCGGGGAATCATGGAGTCGCGCAGCGATGCCATGATCGTGCGTTCCACCATTGAAATGGCCCGGAGGCTGGGAATGAGCGTGGTTGCCGAAGGGGTCGAAGAAGCAGGGATCGTCGCGCAATTGCATGGCTTCGGCTGTTCGGTCGGCCAAGGTTACCACTTCGGCAGACCGATGCCCGGCAGGGTCTTTCTCGAATGGGCAGAGGCCACCTGCGGCGAGGTTAGGGGGGCGGCATGAAGATCATTCATTTAAGCGATACCCATATCGGTCTGCAAGGGATGGAGGCACGTTTCGAGCTGATAATTGATGATCTGACCAGGCAGCGTCCCTTGAACCCCGGCAGCCATGTAATTGTCCACACCGGCGATCTGATTCACCGCGCCAATGCCGATAACCGGAAGGCAGCCCAAGCCTTGCTGGACCGGTTGAGGGATTTTGGTTATCCGGTGCTGCTCTGCCCGGGGAACCATGATTACGGCGACTCCCTGTCCGTGGGGGCAAAGGCGGCCGATGATTTTCAGGCAGCCTTTGGCGAGTATCTTTTTCAGGACGGGAAGGAGGGGTTCCCTTCCCTGTACCTGCGGGGAGACAGCGCTTTCATCGGTCTTGATTCCAATGCCGCCGAGTTGCACGGCCCGTCCAGGCTGCTGGCCGAGGGTTTTTTAGGAGTGGCGCAGCTTTCCCGGCTTAATGTGCTTTTGGACAGCGACCAGCTGCTGGGCAAGAAAATCGTCATCTTGCTTCACCACCATCCCTTTTCCTTTGGCTACAGCGTCAGCCCTGATGTTGGGGATGGAAGTCTTTTTTTTAATTTGTTTGCCGGGCTGACCCGCCCCTTCCGGCGGCTCAAGGACGCGCATTCTTTCGTGCGACTAGTCCGCGACCGGGCGAGAGTTCTGCTTTTCGGCCACATGCACCATGGCCTGGACTGCTCCGGCGAAGCCATGAAATACGGCATCCCTCTCGCCCTGGACGGCGGTTCCTCCACTTGCGCCGAAGCAGGGGAGGACAGAATGCGCTACCGGATTATAGATTCCGGCAGCATGACCAGGGAGACCCGCTTTTTGCCCTTGCCTTGATCGGTTACCCAAAATGTTGCCCCGGAGGATTCCATGCAAAGTTTAGCCAGACTATCGTATGCCTTTATCGCCGGCCTGATCCGGATTCCCTTCTGGCTGTATGTGGGCTGGTGCGCCGCCGGTTTGGCGGCAATGTTCGTTTTTTTCGTCGCTTTGTTGGCCGGGCCGGCCTTGCTCGCGAAAAAATACGGCGCCTGGCCGCTGATCCTCTATGCTGCCCCGCTGCTCTGGGGAATGCGGGGGAAACCTTCGCCTTTCGCGGCCTTTATGGCCTGGATAGGCACGCTCAAGGGTTTTCGCCTCCCGCCCTGCGTGATCGAAAATCCCGGCGCTTATCAGATAAAGGGCAAGGATACCCGTGCCATCCTCGAAGCATTACTGCCCGGCGATATCCTTTTGCGGGGCTACAAAGGCTATGTGGACGGCTTTTTCATCCGCCGTCTCTCGGGCACAGGAGACAAGGTCGGCAATTTCACCCATGCGGCTTTGTATGTTGGCAAGCTTGAGGAAAAAGACAGAAAGTTGGCCGCAGCCGACCTGCGGGTGCAGAACGAAGCCGGCGAGTGGCTTGCCGCGCCGGAGGAGATGAAAGAGAAGGCGCGGCGTAATCTCTTTGAGCCCGGCGGGCAGATGGTCATTCATTCCATGGGGCAGGGGGTCCATGCCGAGGATATTCTGACCTTCTGCCGTTGTGACCATCTGGCAATCCTGCGTCTGCCGGAGGTAATTTGTCCCGACGATGGCCTGCCGGAATTATTCCGGCTCCGGGAGGGGACCCCGGAATACGCCCTGCAACGCAAACTCACCGAAGCCAAGGAGCAAATCTCCCGGCAGGAAGCCGTGCGCTCCGCCATAGTCTCAGCCATCGGCAAGATAGGCTCGGCCTATGATTTTGAGTGTGGCAGTATCGAAGATCATCGTTTCACCTGCTCCGAATTAGTCTATTACTGCTACCGGGGCATTCACCATTATATCGGCCTCCTGCCCCGGCGCCATTCGCTTTTCGGGGTGCCCTGGCTGCTGCCGCGGGAGACGGTTACCCCGGATGATTTTTATGCGATCAGCGCGCCGCCCGGTACTGATGAATCTTCGGAGAACAAGCTGATCGTGGTTTGGAAAAGCGCCGAAATAAGTTGATTCACCCCCTATTGCTACAGATTAAAAACGGCCGCTGATCCCCAGGGCAAACATGTGGGCCGATATGTCGGTGAAGGTGCCGTTGATGCTGCCGCCGGTGGCGGTCTGGTCAACGCTTCTGGTTTTCTTGTCGGTGTAAAGATAGGCAAAACCCGCGTCCAGACGGTCGCTGACCCGATAGCGCAGGCCACCGGCATAGGTGCGGCCATCAGCGTCAGGCAGCTCGAAGCCCAGGGTGTCGTCGGGCACCGGGTTGCCGTCAATGGCAAAACCGAGGCGCAGGGTAAGAGTTTCGCTCAGCCGCTGGGCCAGGCCGAGGCGGAAGGCATCGGTGTTGACCCAGCGCTTGTTGAGGGGATTGTCGAAGGCGGCAGCCAATACCGGATGGGTCTGGGGGCTGGGGTAGGTGAAGTCGAGCTGCTGGTAGGCGTCCCAAAAGGTGCGGTCCCAGGCAAATTCCAGGGTGCTTTTTCCAAAGGTCCAGGCTGCGCCCAGGGTCAGCACCGCCGGCACCGGGGCCGAGACCCCGCCCGGGCCGGAGTATGAGCCGGCCGGCAGGGCGAGGACAGGGGTGCCGTTACTAAGGAATCCGGTGCTTGAGCTGAGTACGGCATCGCCATCCAGATCCAGGTCAACCTTGGAGCGATAGGTGGCGGCCAGGGCCAGGGAGGGGGCGGGGCGCCAGGAAGCGGCCAGATTGTAACCGAAGGCCACGTCATCGCCCTCCATGGCTCGGGAAATGGTGGTGTAAACCGGACCGGGCGCCGCGATGATGGTGCCGTTGCTCTGTATCTTGCCGGAAGCCCTGAGCAGGCGCAATCCGCCGGCGATGGCCAGGGTGTTGTTGAGCTTGTAAGACAGGCTCGGGTTGGCTTCAATTACCTGCAGGGTAAAGTCTTCGGAAAATGTTTTGGGGAAAGGAGCTGGCCAGCGTTTGCTCAGTCCCGCCGGGTAGGCAAGGGAAAAGCCAAAGCGCATCCCGTTGAACTCCGGCGACACGGTGTGCACTGCTGGCAGGAGAAACTCCTCCGTTTTGGAGGAACCGTTTCTGGCCGGGGAAGCGTTGTCGGTATAGGTGATGTGGGGCAAATTGATGTAAAGGAGGTCACCCTCCCCGTGCCAGCGTTTTTTGTCCAGCCAGCTCATTGCCGCCGGGTTGAAGTAGGCGCTGTCCGCCCCGTCCACCGCCGCAATGGAAGCGCTCGCGGTGGCCACGGAGTTTAAGGACTGCTCCGGCACCCGGTAGCCGGAGGCCAAGGCCTGCCCGGCAATGATCAAGACGGTGAAAAGGGCCGTGATAAAGCTGAGTTGAGCAGCTTGCCTGCGCAAACGAAACTTATACCCGCAGGGTGCAAAAGGGCTTAGAGCCTGCCTGAAGAGGTACACTGTGGGGCGTGGGGCATTTTTTTTCATATTTGGTTGTCTCCTATTGGTTGTTAGTCCAGCATAATCGCTCTGTAGTTGCTGGCGGCCGGATTGTCAACCACTAAAACGGCCTTTTTCCCAAAGGGCATAAGTTTCGTTTGCGCAGGCAAGCTGCGCAACTCAGCTTTAAATTAAATCTGACGCAGCTGAAGATGAAAAGCGGCCATACTGTGCTGCAAAAAATGGAAACAGGCGGTCGCATAGATTCGCTGAATTGACGGCTGGATAATGCTGGGAGTTGTAAGCGATCACTGGGTACCACATCTTGCGGCGATCGGTTACCGTTTATCAACGGTTTTCCGCGTTGTTTTCATCGCCAGCGGTTTGCTGCCCGGCCTTCCTGGGGTGATAGTGAAGGCGTGACCGTCTTGGCATGAGCACACTTGTACTTATCTTTCACTTTCCTGTATTATAATGAATGTCAGCAACGAGACACCCCCCTGCATCTTGCGCCGGTTACCACAGAAGGCCTGATCCGGCTCTTCCCGGAAAATCCGGCTGTTTGCCGAGACATAAGGACAACAAAGGAGCGGCTATGAAAACTTCACGAGATATCTTGCGGAGGCTGGCGTGGACCTTCATCGCCATATGCGTCATTTCCCTGGGGACCTCGGCCCGGCAGGGCTGGGCGCAGGGTGAAGAAGAGTACCTGTTCAGCAAGGAAGAGCTGGTGCAGATGCTGGCGCCCATCGCCCTTTATCCTGATTCGCTCGTCGCCCAGATCCTGATGGCCTCCACCTATCCCCTGGAGGTGGTGGAAGCGGAACGCTGGCTGCGCGAAAACGAGGGTCTGGAGGGCGACGCGCTCTCCGACGCCCTGCGGGATAAACCCTGGGATCCCAGCCTCAAATCCCTCTGTCATTTTCCGGACGTCCTCATTGCCATGAGCGAAAATCTGGACCAGACCCGGAAGCTGGGCGATGCTTTCCTGGCCCAGGAGCAGGAAGTCATGGCCACGGTCCAGGAACTGCGGCAAAGGGCCAGGGAACAAGGAAACCTGAAAACCACCCCGGAGCAGAAAGTGATCGTGGAGCAGGAGATCATCCGGGTTGAACCGGCCTCCCCCCAGGTTGTCTACGTTCCGGTTTACGATCCTTACTATGTGTACGGTCCCTGGTGGTATCCGGCCTACCCTCCCTATTACTGGCACTATCCGCGCTATCCTTTTGCCAGCGGCGTCTATTTCGGTTTCGGCCCCAGGGTTTTCATCGGCCTGGACCTTTTTTCCTGGGTCTGGTTTGACTGGCATGTGCACCGGGTCTATATCGATGTTCCCCGAACCTACCGCTTCCACCGGTACCCGGCCCGACCTAGCTATGAGCGGCATTACTGGCGGCATGAACCAAGCCATCGAAGGGGGGTTGCCTACCGGGACCGGAAAACCGGCGAACATTTCGGCGTGCCTGCCTCGCGGCTGCAGTCGCCGCGGCCGGAAACCCGCGGTTATCCGGCAGGCCCCGAGGATAGAAGGGCTCCGGCAACCACGGCTCCGGACCGGGACCGGAAACGGGATCTGGAGCGAAACCGACCCCTAACCCGGGAATCTCGGCCCGAACAGCGGCAAATCCAGACCGACCCGTCGCGGGGAACTCTTCGCCCCACCCCGTCCCGGGAACTAACCATTCCCCCGGAGAGACGGCGCGAACAGCAGCGAATTGAGCCCGCCCGGATCCAGGAAACTCCTTCGCCCGCACCCGTCCCGGCAAGGGAACGGGCCATTACCCCGGATAGGCGACGCGAACAGCAGAGAATTGAGCCCGCCCGGATCCAGGAAACTCCTCCATCCTCGCCCCCCCCGGCAAGGGAAAGGGTCATTACCCCGGAGAGGCGGCCCGAACAGCAGCGAATTGCCCCCACTCCGTCTCAGATTGCGCCTCCCCCGCCGCCACCGGCTCGGGAACGGAGACCTGCCCCGGCGGAAAGCGTCGAACCGGAAAGAACCCCTTCTTCCCCCTTCCGTGGCATCAACGAAGGCAGCTTTGAGCGGAAGGCCGGGGAACGGGGAGAGCAAAGCCGGGGCAGCGGTGAATCCCGGCGTCAGGGCGATGACTCCAGAGGCCGGGGCGGCGGATCGCGCAGGTAAGAAAAATCCCGCCCCCGTCCGTGAACCTTGGGATAATCTCCAGCCGGAATATCCGAGCATTCAGAGCACAAGGGAGAAAAATGATGGTCTTGCAAATAGGGAAAGAAGTCACAGGCCCGCGACAGGAAATCAAGGCGTTGACCGGAAATAACCGCGGTCATTGCGGCGTGGTGCCCTGGCGACACGTCATGCGCCGCGTGGTCGGAAGGGGAAAGGCCGGACAGTGCTTGCCGGCCCTGGCTTGTTTCCTCCTTGTTGCCATGCTTCTGTTTGGGGCCGCCTCTGCTGTCTTGGCCGCGGAAGCGCAGCAAAAGACCTTTGCTGCGCCAGATAAGGCGGTGCAGGCAATGGCCGCGGCTATGGCTGCGGACAACCTGGAAGAGCTGACCGGTATTCTGGGGCCCGGCAGCGAGGAGCTGCTTTCCTCCGGCGATGAGGTGGCGGATCGCCGCGGTCGGGAAAGATTCCTCATGGCCTATGGGCAGGGATACGCCCTGCGCCAGGACTCTCCGGAAAAGATGGTACTCTTTCTGGGCAACCGCAACTGGCCCCTGCCCATCCCCCTAGTAAAAAAGGGGGAGGTCTGGCTTTTCGACGCCCAGGCAGGGAAGCAGGAAATCCTGAACCGGAGAATCGGCCGAAACGAGCTGCGCGTCATCGAGGTGCTCCATGCCTATGTGGAGGCCCAGCACGAATACGCCTCCAGGGACAGCCGGGGCAGCGGCCGGGTCGAGTTTGCCCAGAAGCTGACCAGCAGTCCGGGGCAACGGGACGGCCTCTACTGGCCGACGGAACAAGGCGAGAAGGAAAGCCCCTTTGGCCCGCTGATCGCCCGGGCGACCCGGCAGGGTTACACGGAGGCGGATCTGGCCCCTTTCCACGGCTATTATTTCAAGATCCTCAAGGGCCAGGGCAGCAATGCGGGCGGCGGGGCTTACGGCTACCTGGTGAAGGACAGGATGCTCCTGGGTTTTGCCCTCATCGCCTATCCCGCGGAATACGGCAATTCTGGGATCATGACCTTCATGGTCAACCAGGAAGGGAGCATCTACCAGAAGGATCTCGGCGAGGAGACAAGGCAGCTGGCCGAGAAGATCGAGCTGTTCGATCCCGATCCCAACTGGCGGAGGGCAGATGAACCAGCCGGCCAGGGACAGCCGTGAACTGACCTCCGCCGCCGAAATCGAAAAAATAGGGGAATCCCCGCCGTCCTGACGGGGATTCCCCTATTTTGTCTTCTCCTCAGGATCGTCGGAAGATGAAGGTACAGTAAACAACCGTGGTATGACCAGAATGTCCCGAATATCGCTATTGCATGGATTCACATGAGCTGCACCGCCGGTCTGAGGTTGTGCATGCGTGAGTGGCAAGAGGATATCCTGCAAGCAAAAAGCTGTTTTTCAAGACCCTGCTTGATTGAGCCTTTCGTAGGTCGGGTAAAGCGAAGCGAAATCCGACAAGTTACAGGCGGGTGGCGGATGGGGTTGTTATGGAAACTACGGATCGCTCTGTATCAACCGAAAATTATTGTGCCGTTAAATTACCCTCACGAATACATTGAACTGTTGCCACAGCATATCAATAATACCGCTCTCCTTAGCACCTTGCGCGCTTTTCGCTATACACTTTTCTTTGCACTGGTCATGGAACAAGTAGAAAACATAGTCGAAATCATCGCTCAGAGTGTGCATGATCGACTGACCGATCCCCTGTTTGATAAGAGAGCCATTGTCGCTCTTCTTGTATTCAATGGCGAGCAGATACGGCTTGGTAATAATGAAGTCGGGGTAGTTGCGGGCGGCAAAGGTTAAATTGCGCTTCCGACCATACTTTCCTTCTTGCCCCTCCCAATAGAAAGATTCGTGGGCCTTTGCCTCGGCGTCCTTAAACCCAGCATTTTTGAAATGATTTTCAAGATAGCGGATGATTATCGGTCGGATTTCTGTTTGCATCTGCTGCTCAGTTTTATCCCCTACAGTGTTTTTTCGCAAAAGTGGGCTAGATGTAATTGCAGAATGCAGACCAGCAAGAAAGTCTGTCACCTGTTTGGTTTTCTTCTTCACGAATTGCCCCTCCCTCTACTTTTTCAATAACCCTATGATGGTGTCGAGCTTCTGGTTGGTTTTAATCGCTTCGTTCCTAATCCGCAGGACAAAGAATGGCACCAGGATTGAAACGACAGCGAACACTAAGATCAATAAACCCATTACGACACCCGCGCCCATCATTCCATCTCCCACGGCCCATCCTCCTTTGAAGCAAGTTTAGATAACCAGCACGATCATCCTGTGGAAATAGCAAGTTGCTCCTATTAACTGCTATCCGATGCGGCTTGTCAAATTATTAGCACAAAAAAAACCGCCCCCCCCAGGGTAGGAGAAGCGGTTAGGACGCGGCGAAATAATGACACGGCTAGCTGTTAAATGTCGCCTTTCTTCGGCTTATTGAACAGCTGTTCTAGAAGTGCCGTATCTTCTGCTGTTCCAAAATACACTTCGCCGGAATCTAGTGATGAAATATATTTGCTAATTTTTATGTGGTTACCTCCGTTGCCCTCCCACCAATAGGTGATGTTCGGAAATTGAGCCCCCATTCTATTCTGTAAAACTGAATTAATTTCCCTCGTTGGCTTTCCATACTTTTCAATTGCTGCGGCAACAACCTTCTGAAAATCGCGTGAGCTAATCCTAAGAGCAATTCGTGTCACTTCACTTTTTGGCGAAATTACGATATTTGCATCAGCAGCTGCACCGCCGATGCTGGTTTTTCCATTACATATGATGCGGCCTTCGCTCCCAGCCCCACATTTAATTTCAAGTGTGGATTGAACCTGTTCAGCAGAGATCTTCTGGCCGCCAACATCAATGCCCTTGAAATCAAATGCTGCTGCCGTGTTTCTTGCGGCAAAAAGTAAGGTGAGTATAGTCAAGAGAGCCTGAGTACCCCTTGTCTTTGTGAAGCATCTTCTTGTGATCGGAATTATTTTTATCAAATATTTTTTTACCGGGAATATATTCAAAATTCATCACCTCTTTGTCTGGCATCGTTTTGCGTGACTAATCGCGCAGGGCACACTATGTGTTTTTTCCCTGGGATGTCTAGAGCCTCTTTTCACAAGCAAAAATAGTAAGTTGTTTCCATGTTCGGCCATGACGATGCTTCTGTCAATACGAAAAAATATCTGGGAGGACAACGACAACAGTGCGTGACATTTTGGCATTTCCTCATCGAGTTGTTGATGAACTGTAGCGATCCCTGCCGTCACGCTGGAACCGATTCTGCGGGGGCGCGGGACAAAGTGCTTAAGGAGAAAGTCAAAAAGTAAAGCCTGGGCCCTTAATACCCCTAGCAAACACCAACACATTTCCCCCGCGCATCTGATCTAGCCTTTGGTTAGACCGCTACCTTATGGAAGGTGTATAACAAGTTCCCAAATTCCATATTTCGGCTTGTTCGATATGGCGACAGATTTTGCAGTTACTCACTGAATAACTCTATCAGTTTCTCTCCGCGTTCGTTGAGCTTTAAAGCGAATGTAAACCCAAGATCTCCAGTTGGAAGCCATCTTGAGAACATCTCCTCGTCATGATCGAAATATGTCTTGTGCACCCAGCTTTCAAAGTCACCCACACCGCTTACTTCTGGATCTAGTGGGGGGTCGTATTCGGTAGCTTGGTTGCACAAATCATCGAACTCCAACACTGTACTGCGCTCAAGAGCCTCTTGATCCGGATAATACGAACTCGAAGCAAGTTCATCTGCTCCCAACCGATATCGCAAAGTGATACGCTTTCGGTTGGGAGCGTCGTTAGCCAACATCTGGACATCCACAACGATGCTTTCCCCATTATGCATTGCCAGCAGCCAAGGCAGGGCCATCTCAAAACGGCCTCGTACAAAGAAGTCAGAAATGGCATCACTCGAACTGGCCATTCCCCACAAAGCGCTCCAGGAAGATTGATTGAATTCGTTAATCTTTGGCACGTCGATGGCGTAGTTGTTATCTGTCTCAAGGTGGTCAGCATCGCCTCGAACCCAAAATGCTCTTTCTGTGGTAGTATCCACAATAACCAACAGGACTGGGAGTGAGTGATGTCGCCAATAGTTCACTGTGGACTTAGCAATGTAAACACGCCAGTGATCTTGTGTGGCATGACTAAAGTAAGATGGTCCGCTCTTGATTTGGAGACTTAGAATCCGCCCTGTTGCCCTAAGTTGTGCATCTGTCTTGACAGTAAACTCTATGTGCGCGTCGATGCCATAGTCCACATCGGCGAGCACTCTGAACGCGCACTGCAACCCTCCGCGGTTAATGGGCTTGGATGCGATCCGCATCGTAATAGCTATTCCTTCCAACTCGTCAAGGGTGTGTCCTGCTCCCGGCAGTAATTCCATGTTCCTCCGATATGGCAATAAGGGACATCCATGATAAGTAAAGTCAAAATGGAGTTCCGGGGACAGGATTCGCAATTCACATGCCTTCCGTAAATTGCGGAGGGGGGTCACCTTGAGCTACCCCTAGTTTCACGGACACCAAGATAAGGGTAATATACCCGAGGAGGTGTCCGATGGAGAAAAGAAAAAAATTCACCAAAGAGTTTAAGCTGGAAGCCCTTCGATTTTTGAAGGA
>JBAYTO010000015.1:0-77378 GCA_041675585.1 Desulfurivibrionaceae bacterium | reverse complement strand
TTAGGAGCCGTTACGAAAGAATGATTAGATGCCTGGCTGTTTCGTTACGGCTCCTTATGCCGGTCATGACCACCTTAAGGATATAGCTGTTTTTGAGCGACGGCTTAGGAGCCGTTTTACAGCTAACAGCTAACAGCTGATAGCTTACAGCTTATAGCTGAGAGCTTACTATCGGAGGAAATCATGCTTGCCCAGTGTCCCCATTGTCAGCAGACCCTCATGCTCAGTGATGCCCAGCTTGAAAAGATCAAGGTTGCTCTTGCCTCGCTGTCCATGGGGAGAACTCTGAAAATCGGCTGCCCGAAATGCAAGCAGCCCATTGAGTTGAACCGTGACGGTTCGGTGGCTGGTCAGGCGGCTCCCGCCTTGATGGATGTGCTTTTTGCCGAGCACCCCGGCAATGAGGATCAGGCTGCCGAGGGGATTGTGGCAGCGGCTTTAAAAAGACCGCAGCCGGTGCGTCTGCCCCCCGATGCCCCCAGGCCGCCCGATCTGGGCTGGCTGTCCAGTGGGGTGTACAGCGAAAAAGAGGTGGTTGAGAACGTACCGCATGCTTTGATCCTGATCGGCAACGAGGAGATCGCCAACCGGGTGAGTACAGCCTTCGGCGAGCTGGGTTACCAGCCAACTTACGCCCGGTCGGCGGAAGAGGCGATCGCCAAGATGCAGTTCATGAATTTTGAAGCAGTGGTTCTCCACAGCAGGTTTGAGGGAGGAGATCTGAATGATTCCACGGTCCACCAGCATCTGCGGGAAATGGCCATGTCCCGGCGGCGTTACATCTTCTATGTCCTGATCGGCCCGGAGTTCCACACCCTCTACGATCTGGAATCCTTGGCCAACAGCGCCAACCTGGTGGTGAACGACACCGACGCAGATCATTTTTCCATCATTCTGAAACGGGGGATGAACGAGTACCAGGAGCTGTTCGGGCCTTATCTGGAAGCTTTGGGGAATTATGGGGTGAAGTAGGTCTGCCGGGCAAGGCTTGACGCCGCATTACTCGGGAAGGTGTGTGACTGCGGGAGTATCTGGCGTATTTTGCAAACAGCTGCAATCCGGTGCCGCCCTGTTTTTCAGGGAAGTTAAGGTACGAAGTGCGTTGGCTGGCGATGGGAAACGCAGGAAATGATGCTGGTAACTTGTATTTTCCGGCGACCCAAGTGAGCCAGCGATAGGCCTGAAAATGATAAAAACACTTCAATTCGTAATAATCTTGCTCAGCTGTCTGCCCGGGAACATGGCCTTTGCCGAGGAGCCGCTGTTTTTTGGCGTACTCAATCAGCGCAGCGCGATTATTACCGCGCAGTATTGGAATCCCATCCTCAGTTATGTCAGCGCCCGCAGCGGCGTTCCTCTCCTATTGAAAATGGGGCGGACTGCGCCGGAGACCACGGCGATGACGGTGCGTGGCGAGGTTGCTTTCGCCTATACCAACCACCTATTTACCCCCCAACGTGACCGTCTTGGCTGGCGGGTCATCGCCCGGCCCGCCGGCAGTGGTATTCAGGGCGCCATCGTGGTGCCCGAGGCTTCGCCGGTTAAAACCCTGGCGGAACTGGCCGGCACGAAGGTGGGGTTTCCCTCGCCGGAGGCCTTTGTCGGCTACTGGGTACCAATGGATGCGCTGCTCAAGGCTGGCGTGAAAGTAAAGCCGGTATTTGCCGGCAATCAGGAAGGGGTGATGGCACAGTTGAAGGCCGGGCGGATCGCCGCCGCTGCGGTTAACGCCCAGGTCATGGATTGTTATGCCCGCCGCGAGCAATGCCCTTACCGAACCATCTGGCACTCTGAAAGTTACCTTAATCTGGCGATAATAGCGCATCCAAAGGTGTCAAGCGACAAGGTCGAAGCGGTTAAGGATGCCCTGGTAAAAATGGCCCAGGACGAGGAGGGCAGGAAGATTCTGCAAGCCGGGGCGGAACTTCTCAAATCTTCCGAGCCATTGGGTTTTGTTGCCGCCGATAACAAAGAATACGATAATTATCGGTACTTTTATCGCAATACCGCCTTGCCTCTGGTGAACGAATGATCCTGGCCCGGTTGAACTCTCGGGTTTCCCTGCGGGCCAGGTTGTATCTCGGCAGCGCCGCCGTGTTGTTGACAGTCGGCATCGCTACCGTGCTGTCGACGACGATCAAGGAGGCGCGTGAATATTGCGGCGACATCAAGCAGGAAGTCGATGTCACGCTGGCCATTCTTGAACATGAATTGACCCGCGAGGTAATCATCGGCGATTTCGCCACCATCGAGGAGATCCTGCGGGATCGAGCGCGGCGTGACAATATCGCTACCGTGGTCTGGGAAGATGAGGGCATGTCGCCGCTCGTGGCTCGCAACGGCAACACCGTGGCCGCCCGGCCGGAATGGTTTGCCTCGCTGATAGACCTCAGTCCTCCCTCGGCATCGTGCGACCTCGTGGTTGGCGGAGTATCATACGGCAAGGTCACTGTGTCATTTAATGCCGTGCCCATGGAAAACCGGCTGTGGCAAAGCGTGTTGTTGAACGTTGAATCGTTATCCGCGATGCTGGTATTGATGTTTGTTTTTCTCGCCGTCATTCTGCGGGCCGGGCTTGCACCTCTGGCGCGTCTTGTCGAAACAGCGTGGGGCATCGGCGCAGGTGATTTCAGCAGGCGGGTGCCCGAGTTTCCCGGCGATGCGCCGGATATGCGAGTTACCCTGAACGCTTTCAACCGGATGGCGGACAACGTCGAAACCCTGTTGGTGAAGTTGGCCGAGCAGCGCCGCGCCATTGACAACGCCGCGCTGGTTACCGAGACCGACTTGAACGGCATCATTACCTACGCCAACAAAAAGTTCTGCTCTCTGATCGGCTACCAAGCGGAAGAATTAGTGGGCGGCTCCCATAGTATTGTCAATTCCGGCGAGCATCCGCCGGAGTTTTTCGCCAGGCTGTGGCAAACGATCCTGTCCGGCGAGGTGTGGAACGGCGAAATCGCCATTCGTACTCGCCAGGGGGAACTGCGCTGGATGGCCACCGCGATTACCCCAGTTTTGGGAAGCGACGGCACGCCGGTAAAATTCGTCGCCATCCGTTTCGATGTGACCGAAAAAAAACTGACCGAACAGGCCCTGCGCCAATCCCATGACGAACTTGAACAGAAGGTCGCCGAACGCACCCACGCTCTTGAAGATGCCAACCATAGACTTGAGACGCTGTCCAGCACGGACGGATTGACAGGTATCGCCAATCGGCGCCATTTTGATCAGGTGCTAACCAATGAATGGAATAGGGCGGTTCGCGTCCGGCAACCTCTCGCATTACTGATGCTCGATGTCGATCTGTTCAAAAACTACAACGATTATTACGGCCATCAGATGGGCGATGATTGCTTGCGCAAAATAGCCGCAATCCTGCTGGCAAGTTCCCGTCGCGCCAGTGATCTGGCCGCCCGCTACGGTGGCGAAGAATTTGTGCTGATTGCGGTTGATACAGATATTGAAAGCGCACGGTATCTTGCCGAGGTCGTTCGCACCTCCATTGCATCCCTGGGGAAGCCCCATGCCGGATCGCCATATGGAAAGGTTACGGTAAGTATTGGTGTTGCGGCCCTTATTCCCGATAATGCCCAACAGCCTGAACTGCTGATCCAAAAAGCAGACAAGGCGCTGTACCACGCCAAGAATCAAGGGCGAAACCGCGTTGACATTTTTGAATGAAATAAAAAGTAACTATCCAGCAGCACCGCATCTGCGTTGTTGCACCCAGAGGGTATAAGTTTCGTTTGTACCCTAAAGGGCATAAAATCCGACAAGCTGCTCAACTCAGCTATATCAGCCTGCTCATGGGCACCAGCACACGTCGCAGGCTTCTGCCTAGCAGCTGTAGCTGAGTTGGGCAGCTTGCCTGGCCAAACCTGCCGCCTTGGGCAACAGGCCGTTGCCTCACGGGCAGTGTCTGTTGCTTGAGGTTGACGGGTTAGCGGGCGGCTAAACTGGAGAGGAACGATACGATCTGGTAGCGCAGGGCCAGCAGGAAGATCAGAGTCAGGCAGGAACCTGCCAGCATCAGCCGGTTGACATGGAGGATGGCCTGAGGCGTGATGGGGCGGGTGGCCTCGCCGATGGTCGGTTTTGCCACCATCTGGCCGAAATAGAAGTTTGCCCCGCCGAGCTGTACACCCAGAGCGCCGGCCACCGCCGCTTCGCTGTGGCCCGAGTTGGGGCTGGCGTGTTTGCGCCGATCCCGCAGGAGGATGAAGAGGGAGCCCCTGGCGTCAAGGCGGAGCAGGAAGGCGGCGGCCGGGATCATCAGGGAGGTGAGGCGGGCCGGGATAAAGTTGGCCAGATCATCCAGCCGGGCCGCAGCCCAACCGAACTTGAGATAGCGCTCGTTTTTGTAGCCGAACATGGAGTCCATGGTGTTGACCGCCTTGTAGAGCATGGCCGCCATGGGTCCGCCCAGCACCGCGAAAAAAAGCGGGGCTGTCACCCCGTCCACCATGGATTCAGCCACTGATTCCACCGCGGCTCTCGCCACCCCCGTCTCGTCCAGATCGGCCGTATCCCGGCCCACGATCATCCCCACCCGGTTGCGTGCCTCCGGCAGATCCCCATCCCGCAAAGCCTTGTAGACCTCGGTACTGTGGCGCACCAGATCGCGGGGGGCGATGGTGGTGTAGAGCAGAAGGATGGAGATCAGGCTGCCCAGCCAGGGGTGGATCAGCTTTGCCCCGGCAAGCACAGTCCAGATAGCGGCTCCGGTGAGTCCCAGAACCAGGGCTACGGAGCAGAGCCCGGCGGCAAACGGCGGCAGTACGGCGCGGGTGAGCCGCTCGCAGCAGGCACAGGCCGCGCCGATGAGCCGCACCGGATGTGGAAGCCAGCGCGGGTCGCCGAGCAGCTGATCGAGAAGGATGGCGATGAGGATCTGGTATTCGAGAGCTATCATTTGCCCAAAAGCCTATAGATAGCCCTCATGTCCAGCTGGTTGCGCACCGCCGAAGCCAGCCGGTCGAAGGCCGGTTCCAGATCATAAGCGGCCTGGATGCGGCTAAGCGGGACAAGCCCCCGCCTCTGCCGCAGCCGGTCGATGAACCAGCGCCGGAAGGGGTCCGCATCGAAGATTCCGTGCAGGTAGGTGCCCCAGATGGTCTGGGAGGGGTTGCCGACCCCGCCGCTTACTCCGTTGTTGAAGGTGAGAATGTCGCAGGTCTCGCCGGCCCGGCTCTGGCCGTGGTGGATCTCATAGCCGTGTACTTTAAGGCCAGAGGCGAGATGGCGGCCGCTCTGCCGAGTCAGGGTTTTGTCTTTTTCGAGCACCGTGGCAAGGTCGAGCAGGCCGAGGCCGGTGAGGGATTCGCCGGCAGACTCGATGTGGTGGGGGTCGTCGATGCTTTGCCCCAGCATCTGGAAGCCGCCGCAGATGCCGACGATCTCGCCCCTATCAGCGCGGTATTTTTTCAGGGCTTCGGCCAGGCCGGAGCTGAAAAGCCACTTGAGGTCAGCGATCACGTTCTTGCTGCCCGGCAGGATCACCGCGTCGGCATCCGCCAGATCGGTCGGGGTTCTGGCGATTTTGACAAACAGGTCCGGTTCACCCAGAAACGGTTCGAAATCGGTGAAGTTTGAGATGTGCGGCAGGTCGATGAGCGCCACGGTGACATGCTCGCCTGCAGGCCGGTGCGGACTGAAAAGCCCGGCCTTGAAGTTCACCGAATCCTCTTCGGGCAATCCGAGGTTGGCCAGATAATCCACCACCCCCAGCACCGGCTTGCCGGTTTTGTGTTCCATGTAGGTAAGCGCCTCGGTGAGCAGCGATTTCTGGCCCCGAAAGCGGTTCACCACGAAGCCGGCAATCAGCTCCCGCTCCCAGTCGTCCAGAATCTCCATGGTCCCGACAAAGGAGGCGAAGACCCCGCCCCGGTCGATGTCCCCCACCAGCAGCACCGAGGCCCCGGCATATCGGGCCATGGGCATGTTGACGATGTCGTGGGCCTTGAGATTCACCTCGGCCGGGCTGCCCGCCCCTTCCAGGACCATGACCTCGTATTCGGCGGCCAGCGAATCATAGGCCGCCTGCACCGCGAGAAAGGCCTGGGGTTTGTAGGCCAGATAGTCGTTTACCGTCATGTTGCCCACCGGCTTGCCCAGAACGATGACCTGGCTGCCCGTGTCGCTGGAGGGTTTGAGCAGGACCGGGTTCATGCGCACGTCCGGGTCGAGCAGGGCGGCCTGGGCCTGCACCACCTGGGCCCGGCCCATCTCGCCGCCCTCCCGGGTGACAAAGGAGTTGAGCGACATGTTCTGGGCCTTGAACGGGGCGACCCGTAACCCATCCTGCAGGAGGATGCGACATAAGGCGGCGGTGAGCACGGATTTGCCCGCATTGGAGCAGGTGCCCTGGAACATGATGGCTGGGGTTTTGGGCATGGTGCTTATTCGCCTTCTTTATTGAAAATGACCAGATTGCGGATCTTGCCGGAAAAGGGCAGGGTCAGTTCGACGATTTCCTGCAAGCGATAGGGGCTCTCCGGTTGCTCGGCCCGCCAGGCCTTGATCTCCTCTGCGGCCCGGGGGCCTTTCATGCAGATGACCCGACCGCCGGCCGGATTAACCTCGGCGGTGTGCAGGAGGAACTCGCCGAGGTTGGTGAAGGCGCGGCTGGTGATGAGCGGCACGGCAAGGGTTATGCCATCCACCTCGGCGACGCCTTTTTCCAGCCGGCCGCAAATAACCTCGATATCCTTCAGCCCCATGGTCCGGATGATGTGGCGTAAAAAAGAAACCCGTTTCTGGCGGGGCTCCACCAGGATGACCGGCAGTTCCGGCCGAGCCGCCTTGAGGGCCAGACCGGGAAATCCCGCGCCGGTGCCGATGTCGAGGAGCGTCTGCTGGACGCTGTTCAATGGCGGGAGAACCCGGAGCAGACTCAGGGAATCGAAAAAGTGGCTCTCCCAGATCTCGCGCAGCGGGGCTTTGGCCACCAGATTGATCTTGGTGTTCCAGCGGAGCAGCTCGGCGCAGTAAAGCAGAAGCCGCTGCCGGGCCTGGTCGTCAAGGGGGATGCCCATGGTCCCGAGGCCTTCATCTAAAATTTTTTTGCTCTGGATGTCGGTCATGCAGGATGTTTCTCGCTGCCTTTCCGGTGGACCAGAGTGAGTCCGGCCAGGACAAAGGCCAGGGCCGCCAGATTGACATTGTAAAAGGCCAGACCGGCCAGGCTCGCGACCAGGGCCAGGGAGCACAGCCACACCGCGTTGCGCCAGACCGCAATTACGGCCAGGATAATGCTCGTCCGGGCAAAAATCTGATTGTACATCAAGCGGCCGATCATGGTGCGAACCAGGCAGACGGGCTTGTCCGGCGTGTCTTCGCACACCCCCACCAATTGTTCCGAGATAAAGACGCCGTGGCGCAGGGCGGTAAAGACTCCAAAGGCCCCAAGCACCAGGAGGCCGAAGGGCAGGAGGGGGCGCAGCGAGATACCAGGGCTTTCCCGCCAGAGAGGGTAGGCCAGCAACAGGCAGATGGCCACCCAGATATCGGCCTGCCAGTTCAGCGGGGTTTCATTGATCAGGATGAACACAGCCCCGGAGGCGAGCAGCAGCCCGCTGAGCCGTTCGAGCATGCCCTGGGACCCCTGGCCGCGCTGCCTTTGGTGAAACCAGAGATAAGCAAGGGCGGGAATGGCAAAACCGAAGTTGTTGAAGCTCCGGTAGCGGGCATCCAGCACCAGGCCGAGTACGGCAATCAGGGCACAGGTGATGACCCCCAGCCGCAGGGTGCCGTTGAGGGCTGCGGGGCTGAGGCGGGATTTGCCCCGGAGAAAAGCCAGGGACGCATCCAGGCTGAGGTGGGTGGGGGTGGTGCCGGAGGCGATGGCTTTCAGGACCAGCAGGTAGACGCCGGTGCTCAGCGAGAGGACGACAAAACTCCAAAGGTATTCATAGGTGTTGGTGGAAATGAGGGAAAACTGATGGCCCTGCAGCGCGATCAGGATGGCGCCACCGGCCATGGCGGCAGAAAATTGCAGCCAGCGTGTCGCGCTCATCTCGAGGTGGCGGCGGGCAATAAGCAGGGTCAGCAGGGCGATGGCTGCGGACTGGGCAAAGAGCAGCCGCCAGTCGGGAAAATTGGAGACCGGCCCGGCGAGAACATGTTTGTCAAGCCGCTCCGGGCTGTACAGCCCCCAGTAGCCGCCCACCGCCCCTTCCTTGATGCGCTTCCATGGCTGGTCAAAGGCCTCAATCAGGTTGTATTGCCAATGCTCCTCGTTGGCCAGGGCGATGAAGCCGCGGATAAAACGGGCCTGATTCTCCAGGCTGGGCAAAGCCCCTTCCCGCATCCGCCCCTGGGAGGGCCAGCCGGTTTCGCCGATGACGATCTCCTTGCCCGGGATCTTTTGCCCGACCTCTTCCCGGATCTTCTTGATGTGGGCCATGGCCTGGTCGATACCAACCGGATTATCCTCCCAGTAGGGCAGGATGTGGATCATGACGAAATCAGTGGCCTGGCTCACCTCCGGATGCCTGAGCCAAAACTCCCAGACATCGGCGTAGGTGACCGCCACTCCCGGCAGGGCAGCATTGACCTGCCAGATATAGTCGGCGAGCTGCTCGCCGGTTATCTCCCTGCGGAGCAGGGCCTCGTTGCCCACCACCACCGCCCGGACCACGGCGGGATTTTTCCGGGCCAGGACAATCAGCTTTTCAATCTCCTGCTGATTGAGCTTGTGGTCCGCGCCGATCCAGGCGCCCAACAGCACTTGCATGCCGTACTTTGCCGCATACTCGGGCACCGCTTCCAGCCCGGCGACCGAATAGGTGCGGAGGCAGGAAAAACGCCGGGAAAGGATGGCCAGATCCGCGTCTATCCGGGCGGGGGCAATGGTCAGGCCCGTGGCAAAATCAAATGGGGACTGGTCTTTTTCAAAGGGGGCGTAGGAGACACATTGCAGGGGTTGACCGGTAGCCGGCTCAGGCTCGGGTACTTGGCGCGGCAGACCGGCCCAGCACCAAAAAGCAAAAAGCACAGCCAGGGCTAAAGCATAAGCAAGAGCGGTTCGCAGAATGGTCATAGGTTTGCAGGTCGGTTTGGTGTTTTTTGTTCATTTCCGGCATTGAGCCGGATAGTTACAAAAATTTTACCCATCCCTTTTACCCTGCAAGGATTTAGCGGTCAACGACAAAGGGGATTGCGGCGATAGCTCGTCGGATTGCGGGGATCCTGGTGAATGATGATATCGGCCTGGGGGAATTCGCTCATGATGGCGTGCTCCACCTCTTTTGCCACCCGGTGCGCCTCGGCAAGGGGCAGGGCCTGGTCAAGATCCAGGTGGAACTGGACAAGCATGGTCTGCCCGGACTGTCGGGTCCGCAAGTCGTGGATGCCGAGTACGGTGGCATGGGTCAAGGCGAGATCGCAGAGGCGCTGGCGGGTTTCTTCGGGGAGTTCATGGTCCATGAGAACCTGCATGGCCTCGCGGCCGATCTGCCAGGCGCTGTAGAGGATGTAGCCGGCAATCCCCAGAGCGCCGAGGGGGTCCAGCAGGGGGTAGCCGGAAGCGGCAA
Source organism: Desulfurivibrionaceae bacterium (assembly GCA_041675585.1). GTDB lineage: Bacteria > Desulfobacterota > Desulfobulbia > Desulfobulbales > Desulfurivibrionaceae > Thiovibrio. The sequence continues at coordinate 67,842 of JBAYTO010000015.1, read as the reverse complement.
AAAACAGAGCGGTGATGGCGGCGGTGTTGGTGAGCAGATCGGTTTTGTAATGGAGGGCGTCGGCGCGGATGGCGGAAGAATTGGTCTGCCTGATGACATAGCCCTGAAAGGTCAAAAGCCCCAGGGTGGCGGTCATGGCAAAGGCCATGACCCAGAGGCCGATATTGATCTCCTGCAGGGGCTGCGGGTGGTTCAGCCTTTCGGCGGCGTGCATGAGCAAAAAGATGGCCGAGCCGCCGATAAAGCAGGCCTGGGCAAGCCCGGCCAGGGACTCGGCCTTGCCGTGGCCGAACTGGTGATCCTGATCCGGGGATTTCAGCGAATAGCGGACGGCCAGCAGGTTGATCAGCGAGGCGGCCGCATCCATGAGCGAGTCAACCAGGGAGGCCATGAGGCTTAGGGAACCGGTCATGAACCAGGCCGCGCTCTTGATCCCGATGAGTCCCAGCGCCGTGGCCGTGGAGGCATAGGTCGCCAGCCGGAGCAGACGGGCGGTCTTGTCGGGTGTGGCCGCTCTCATCAAGGATTCTGCTCCCTGGCCATGGTGACCACCCGTTGCGGGAAGGGGATGGAGATTCCGGCCCGGCCCAGCGCTTGATACACCGCCAGGTTCACATGATGCCTGGTTTCGATGTATTTCCCGGTGGGCACCCAGTAGCGGTAGCCGATGGCCACCGAGGAATCCCGGAAATCATCGATGCCGATCTGCGGCGGCGGTGCGCTCTGCACCTGGGGGAAGCCTGCGATGGCCTGGGCGATGACCCCGATGGCCTTGCTCGGATCGGCATGGTAGCTGATGCCCACCGAACTTTCGACAATGCGGTATGCCCCGGAATTATGGAGAATTTCCCCGACAATATGCTTGTTGGGCACGGTGATCCTTACCCCGTCCTCGGTGCGCAGGGTGGTATGAGCCAGGGTAACCTCCTCCACCACCCCGAAGACTCCGGCCACCGTGATCGTGTCGCCCACGAGGAAAGCGCGGCCCAGGATGATGGCCAGTCCTGCCCCATAGTTGGAGAGCGGCCCCTGGAGGGCATAGGTGGCGCCGAAGGCGGCCGCGCCAATGGCCGCAATGAACGGGGCGATGGTGATCCCGAATTTGCTTAAGGCCATGAGCACCGCAAAAGCGATCACCATGATCCTGGCAAAGGAGGAAAGGAAATGGCGCAGGGTGACATCAAGCCCACGCCTTTCACAGAGCCTGGCTACGGCCGCGGCCAGCCAGTTGCCCAGGATAAACCCGGCAATGAGGATGATGGTGGCCCCGATCACCTGAAAACTGTAGTCCACCAGATAGGTGATGGCTCGGTCGGCGATAGTGTTCAGGCTGGCAAGCGGCTGATCCATGGTTCGTAGCCTCTCCTGGTTGGTGGGGTTGTCACATCATAGCGGGATTGGTGGTTGCTGTCCAGAGGTCAGCGCCGATTGCTGTTGCACTGGCAGGTTTCGGTGAGGGCGCGGTCGAGGTTGCGGAAAAAATGCCGGGCCTCCGGGTCGTCTGGGTTCTGCTGGAGCCGAGCTTCGTACATGGCGAACAGCCGGGTGAGTACATGGGGCATCTCTTCTTCGGGCAGTGAGCCCAGGGCGTCCCACAGCTCCGTGGTATTCATGGGTAAGCAATCACAGGGCACGACATCTGCTTTGTTATCGGCCTGTTCGCATACCAATGTATAGCTCTCAGGCCTCTGTCGCGCATCTGCCGCACCCTGTAATCGCTTACAGTTGGGGGGTAGCGCTGAACTTGGGGTCGCCTGTCCCGTAATCAGTTACATTCATGGGCTGGTCGTATCCGCTTCGGCGGGCCCGGCCTCGGATAACCGGTTCTGCCCATGATCGCGGGCCACCAGCATGTAAATGGAAGGCACCACGAAAAGAGTAAACAGGGTGCCCACGGCCATGCCGCCCACCAGGACCAGACCGATGGAGTTTCGCGCCGCGGCGCCGGCGCCGCTGACCAGAGTCAGGGTGAAATGGCCGGCCACCGTGGCGGTGCTGGTCATGAGGATGGGACGCAATCGGGTCATGGCGGCCTCCCGGATGGCTGCCAGCTTGGCGTGTCCCTGTTCCTGAAGGGTATTGGCAAATTCGACAATGAGGATGCCGTTTTTCGCCACCAGGCCGACCAGGGTCACCAGCCCCACCTGGGAATAGATGTTGAGGGTGGTGGTCCAGCCCTTGGTCCAGAAGGGGGTGTTGGGGTCGGGGATCTTGAGAAAAGTGAAGATCAGGGCGCCGAACATGGCCAGGGGGACCGAGCCGGCCAAGATGACAAAGGGGTCGCGGAAGCTGTTGAACTGGGCGGCCAGAACCAGAAAGATCAGGAGCACTGCCAGCATGAAGGCGGGGAGAAATTTGTTGCCCTCGCTGCGCAGCTGGCGGGATTCGCCGGTGTAGTCAAGCACATAGCCCTGGGGCAGGATCTTGGCGGCCTCATCCTCCAGATAGCGCAACGCTTCGTCCAGGGGGCGCACCGAGACGCCGCTGATCTTGACCGCGTTCAGCTGCTGGAAGCGGTTCAGGGAGCGAGGCACCGTGGTGTTCTTGATCGTGGCCACGGTGGAAAGCGGCACCAGTTGGCCGTTTGGTCCGGTGATGTGAATCTTTTGCAGTTGCTCCGGGTTGAGCCGGTCGGCCCTGGCGATCTGGGGGATGACCTTGTAGCTGCGTCCGGCGATATCGAAGCGGTTGACGAAGTTGCCGCCCACCATGGCCCCGAGGTCCGCCCCCGCCTGTTCCAGATTGAGACCCAAGTCCGTCACCTTGTCGCGGTCGATGACGAATTCGGACTGGGGCTGGTCGATTTTCATGTCGATGATCGGCGGAAAGGCGAACATCCCGCTTTGCATGGCCTTCTGCTGGATCTGTTGGGCGAATTCCAGGATCTGGGCGGGTTCGGCGGTGGAGGCCAGGATGAATTCCACCGGAAACTGGCCGCCGCCGGGCAGCGCCGGCCGCAACACCGGGAAGATCCGGATGCCGGGCAGACCCTGGAGCTTTTGCTGCACCTCGGGCATGATCTCAAAAATTGAGCGGTTCCGCTGGTCCCAGGGCTTGGTGACCATGCCGCTGAAACCGGAGGTGGGCTGGGTGACCTGGAAGGTGAATTTCGTTTCCGGGATGGAGAGAAAAACCTTGTTGGCGGCGGCGGTAAAAGTGCGGGTCTGGTCCAGGGTGGAGTTGGCCGCAGCATCGACGATGCCGAAGATAACTCCCTGGTCCTCGTTGGGCGCCAGCTCCCTGGCCGACATGGTGAACATGGGGATGGCCAGCAGGGTGATGACGAGCCAGACCGTGTAGACCGCCGGTCTGGCCGCCAGGGTGGCGTCCAACCAGCCTCCGTAGACCCCGCGCAGCCTGGCAAAGCCGCGGGCGATCCTGCCCGCCAGGCCATGCTCTTCAAGCCCCGGTTTGAGCAGCTTGGCCGACATCATCGGTGACAGGGTCAGGGCCACCACCCCGGAGATGGTCACCGTTCCGGCCAGGGTGAAGGCGAATTCCCGAAAGAGCGAGCCGGTGAGCCCCCCCTGAAAGCCGATGGGCGTGTAGACTGCGGCCAGGGTTATGGTCATGGCGATGATCGGCCCCACCAGCTCGCGGGCCCCCTGCAGAGCCGCATCCAGCGGCGACTTGCCCTGGCTGAGGTGGCGTTCGACGTTTTCCACCACCACGATGGCGTCGTCCACCACCAGCCCCACCGAGAGGACGATGGCCAGCAAAGTGAGCAAATTGATACTGAAGCCGAAGACCTGCATGAGAAAAAGGCCGCCGATCAGGGACAGAGGGATGGCCACTACCGGAATCAGCACCGAGCGCAGGGAGCCGAGGAAGAGGAAGATGACCACGATCACGATGAGCAGAGTTTCGCCCAGGGTTTTCATCACCTCGTTGATAGCATCGTCGATGTAGGCCGTGGCATCGTAGGCGATGCGCCCTTTGAGGCCGGTGGGCAGATCTTTTTCAATTGCCGCCATTTCCGAGCGAACCAGTTTGATCATGTCCAGGGAATTGGCGTTGGGCAGGGGCCAGATCCCCATGAAGGTGGCGGTTTGCCCGGAAAAGCGGACTTCCGCGTCGTAGTTTTCCGCGCCGAGCATGACGTCGCCGATGTCTTCCAGATGGACAGTGGCGCCGTTCTCTTCCCGGATTGCCAGCCGCTTGAATTCCGCCACCGAACGCAGATTGGTATCGGCGGTGAGGTTGACCTGGATGAGGGAGCCCTTGGTGTTGCCAAGGGCGGCCAGAAAGTTGTTGGCGACCAGGGCCTTGCGCACCTGGGCCGGGCTGATGTTGTAGGCGGCCATGCGCTCTGGTTTGAGCCAGATACGCATGGCAAAGGTGCGGCCGCCCAGAACATCGGCACGCTGCACGCCTTGGATGGCGGAAAGACGGGGTTGTACTACCCTGGTCAGGTAATCGGTTATTTCGTTCTGGGTAAGAACATCGGAGGTGAAGCTGAGATAGGCCGCGGCAAATCTGCTGTCCGCCGACTCGATGTTGATTATCGGCACCTCGGCCTCGGGCGGCAGATCCCGGCGGACCTGATCAACCTTGGAGCCGATCTCGGCCAGGGCCTTGGTGGCGTCGTAGTTGAGTTTCAGGCGGACGGAGATGGTGGAGACGCCTTGGCTGCTCTGTGATTCCAGGTAATCAATGCCGTCGGCCGCGGCAATGGCCCGTTCCAGCGGGGTGGTGATAAAGCCCCGCACCAGTTCGGCGTTGGCCCCGACATAGACAGTGGTAACAGTGACCGCCGCGTTCTCGCTTCGGGGAAACTGGCGGACATTGAGGGAGCGAAACGCCTGCAATCCGGCAATGATGATGAGCAGGCTGATCACCAGGGCGAGGACGGGGCGGCGAATAAAAAGATCGGTGAATTTCATGGGTCTTGACTCAGGGGATCAACTGTTGTCCGGCGTGGGATTCAGGCTGAATTTCGGGTTCAGGGCATTGTCGATTACGACCTGCTGGCCGTTACGCAGCTTGAACACCCCGGTACTGACCACGGTGGCCCCATCTTCAAGACCGGAAAGCACGGCGACGAAATCGCCGCGCCTTTCTCCCAGACGGACAAACTGCTGGCGCACCGCCAAGCCGGTCTTGCCGCTCTTTTCCTCTTTTCGCTCTTCAACCACGAAAACCGAATCGCCGTAGGGGGCGGGAAGTACGGCGGTGGCGGGGATAGCCAGCACCTGGTTTTTGCCGGGCAGCACCACGGCCACCGTGGCGAACATGCCGGGGCGCAGCCGCTCGTCCTTGTTGGCCGCCGTGGCCTGGACCCGGACATTGCGGGTGGCGCTGTCCGCCTGCGGATTGATGGCGGTGATCTTGCCGACCACGGTCTGGCCGGGCAGGACATCGGAGGTTATCCGCACCGGCAGGCCCGGCTTGACTCTGGCCAGCTCCTGCTGGGGCAGCATGAAATTGATGAAAATCGGGTCCATGGCCTGAAGGGAAACAATGGGCTCACCTTCCTTGAGGCTCTGGCCCAGATTGACCAACCTGATGCCGAGACGACCGGAAAATGGAGCCAGGATGGTTTTTTTGGCGATGGCGGCCCGGATCGTATCGGCCTGGGCCAGCGCCTGTTTGAATTTCGCCTCGCCGTCATCGTAGGCTGCCTTGGAAACGGCGTTAGTCTCGATGAGGAGACGGAGCCGCTCGAAATTGGCCTTGGCCAGGGTTGCTTCCGCTTCAGCCGCCTGGAGTTGCGCCATTTCGGAAGAAGTATCCTGTTGGAGCAGGAGGCTGCCCGCCTTTATCCAGGTGCCAGGGGTAAAGGCAAGGTGCGTCACCTTGCCGGGCAATTCGGCGGCAACGGTTACGCCTTGCACTGCTTCCAGCGAGCCAACGGCGGGCAGGGTGGCCTCCCAGGACTCCGGATGGGGCTGGGCCGTGGTTACCGTTTCCGGCGGGGGGGTAAAACTCTTCCCGCTCTCCATCATTTTGGAGATCTGCAAGCCCTTGATGCCGGCAAGGATAGCAATTATCAGCAGCAGGCCAAGGAGGGAGAGGAGGATGCGTTTTTTCATGGGCGGTATTCTTTCTAGAAAAAGGGCGAGTGGTTGGTGGTGGGAGTTAAGTTAAACACATATTTGACTTATCTGACTTGCCTCGTCAAGGATTTATTTCCTCAAAAAAATAGAGATAGCGTCTTACTTGGATACATTTATGTAACTTACGAAATAGCAGTTTTGTTTTCTATTTACATAAATGGAATAATAGCAGAGAGGCGATTTGATAATTTATAAAGGGACAATCAAGAGATATCACATTTTATCAATTAGATAAGTAAAAAATAAACAATGGGAAAATGGACGGCACGCTTGTTGCTTTGTTGCCAGGTAACTGCTTGCGGAAGCGAGCATCTCTGAAGCCGAAAAAGAGGTGTGCTTCAAAAAAGGAGCGAAGCAAGGAAAGGGTAGTGCTGCATTTATTTTTCAAAATCGACAGAGGAGATCAACCATGGAAAGGAGAGAGAGATGAAAAAAATACTGCTGACATTTTTGCTGGTCGTGGGCTGCCTTGGCAGTTCTCTATCGTTGGCGTTTGCAGAAGAAGGCGTTGGCGAGCCCGCTCTTTCGACGCCGGCGGTAAGCGAGGTTGCGCAGGCGCCGAAGCCGGAGCCGGTTGCCGACCCCACCGGCGCGGCAACCGGCGGGATTGCGGACGTCATCGGCGCTACGGCCGGGGCGCCGACCGCCGAGGAGCTGGCCGCCATGGAGAAGAGCGAACCCTTGGCTGCAAAACTGGGGGACGTTGTCGGGCATAACCGGATCGCGATCAATATGGTTTGGCTGCTGGTCTGCGGCTTCCTGGTCATGTTCATGCAGGCCGGATTTGCCATGGCTGAGGGCGGGTTTACCCGGGCGAAGAATGCGGGCCACACCATGGCGATGAATTTCATGATTTACGGAATCGGCATCCTCGGCTACTGGATCTGCGGCTTTGCCATTCAGATGGGCGGCTGCGGCGGAGTTGCTTCTCTCGGCGGGGCCGGTGTACTCAACGGCGAGTTCGTGGTCAATCTTTTCGGCAAGGATTTCGGCCTGTTCGGGACCAAGGGATTTTTCCTTTCCGGGACCTATGATGTCGCGGTCTATGCGATCTTTCTGTTCCAGATGGTGTTCATGGATACCACGGCGACCATTCCCACCGGTTCCATGGCCGAGCGCTGGACCTTTAAATCTTTCGTGATCTACGGCTTTTTCATCACCGCCCTGGTCTATCCGCTCTATGCCAACTGGGTCTGGGGCGCCGGCTGGCTCTCGCAGCTCGGGGCTAATTTTGCCTTGGGCCACGGGCATGTCGATTTCGCCGGTTCCTCGGTAGTGCATATGACCGGCGGGGTCGCCGCACTTGCCGGGGCCATCGTCCTGGGACCGCGGCTGGGCAAATTTAAGGCCGACGGCACGCCCAACGCCATCCCCGGCCATCATATCCCCATGGCCATTGTCGGCTGTTTCATCCTGGCCTTCGGCTGGTTCGGCTTCAACGCAGGTTCCACCCTGGCGGGCGGCGATTTCAGGATGGCGGTGGTTGCCGTCAACACCATGATCGCCTCGGCGGCCGGCGCCTTTGCCGCCATGACCTATATGTGGATTGTCTACGGCAAGCCGGATATCTCGATGATTGCCAACGGCTTTCTCGCCGGTTTGGTAGCCATCACCGCACCCTGCGCTTTTGTGGATTCCGGGGCCGCAGCGTTCATCGGGGCAGTAGGCGGCGTTCTCCTGTGCCTCAGTGTCTTTTTCGTCGAGCGGGTTTTGAAGGTTGACGATCCGGTCGGCGCGATCTCCGTTCATGGCGTCAACGGCGCCTGGGGTGTTTTGTCCCTGGGGCTCTTTGCGGACGGCACATACGGCGACGGGCTCAACGGGGTTAAGGGCACGGTCAAGGGTCTCTTCTATGGCGACTCCGGGCAGTTCCTGGCCCAGGTCATCGGCACTCTTACCAACATTATTTTCGTCTTCTTGGTCATGTACATATTCTTCAAGGTGTTGGACAAGATCGTGCCGCTCCGGGTTTCTTCGGAAATGGAACTGGAAGGACTCGACCAGAGCGAAGTCGGGGTGAATGCTTACCCGGAATTCAATCTCAATAAAACCCATCGCTAAGGCGGGAGGCATCATGAAAAAGATAGAAGCAATCATCAAGCCGTTCATGCTTGAGGAGCTTAAGGAGGCCATGAATGTCATGGGGGTGCAAGGCATGACCGCCTCGGAAGTGAAAGGTTTTGGCCGCCAGAAGGGGCACACGGAGGTCTACCGCGGCGCCGAGTATGTGGTGGATTTCATCCCCAAGATAAAGGTTGAGATCGTTGTTGCCGCGGAGATGGTGGACACGGTGGTTCAAGAGATTATCAAGGCAGTCAAGACCGGGAAGATCGGCGACGGCAAAATCTTCGTCCTGCCGGTGGATTCGGTCTGCCGCATCAGGACAGGCGAAACCGGCAAGGATGCCATCTGATTTTTGTCTGAAGAGAAAGTGACAACAGGCGGCGGATTCGCGGAAGCCCCGAATCCGCCGCCTGTCCCTCCGCAATTGGTAGAAGACGACAGATGAAATTCCTGATCCTGCAACATACCCCTTGGGCCGGGCCCGGGCGACTGCTTCTCGACGCGGCGAACAGGTGCGGCGTCAAGTATGATCTCGTCAAGGTCTGGCAGGATTGGATTCCTGATTTCAACGATTATGGGGCCATCGTGCTTCTGGGCGGGGCTCCCAATGTCGATCAGGAAGCAAAGTACCCCTTTCTCGTGGAGGAGAAACGATTCATCAAAAGGGCGATTGCCGCGGACAAGCCGATTCTGGGCTTCTGTCTCGGCCATCAATTGCTGGCTTCCGTGCTCGGCGCCCAGATCGGCCCTAATTTCAAGCCGAGCATCGGCTTTGTCCAGGGGCATCTAACCCACGATGGCCGCGAGCATCCGGCTTTCAGAAATCTCGGCAAGGCGTTACCCATGTTCAAGTGGCACAGTCAGACGGTGCTGGAGCCGCTACCCAAACATTTTTCCCTGCTCGCCACTTCCGAACAATGTCAGGTGGAGGCCTTCTCCCTTGAGCAGAGGCCGCATATTCTCGGCTTGCAGTTTGAGAATCATGTGGCGCTTGCCGAGGATATCAGCCTCTGGTTGGAACAGGACTGGCAATGGCTGGCTTCGTTTCGCTCTCTGGTGGTGAGGCCCGGTGATCTGCTGGCAGAGGCAAGGCGCTTGCGGACGCAGATTGCCGATGATTTCCAGCTATTTTTCCGTGATTATCTGAGCCTTATTTCCTGATGGTGTCCCAAGGGCAATTGGAGAAATCAGGCAGGACAATTCTGTATTTTTTAATGCGGTAACCCATCTGGCGCTGGGTCAGCCCCAGTTCCCGGGCGGCCCGGGCTTGCACCCATCCGTGTCGCCGCAGGGCTGCGACCACCTCTTCTTTTTCCATATCCTTCAAGGACTTGTGTGCGGCATTTCCGGACAGCGGCACGCTTGTCGTTTGCTCTGATCCTTCCGGGGAGGGCGGGGCAAGGCGGAAGGACGCCACCAAGGCCTCTGCTTCCGGTTCCGCCGTGATATAACTGGGCAGCTCCCGGGAGACGATGATGTCGCGGTCCGCCATGATCACCAATCGTTCGATGAGGTTCTGAAGTTCGCGGACATTGCCCGGCCAGTGGTAGGCGCAGAGGAGCTGGACCACGGAGCTGGACAGGCGCACCTCTCGTTTGTTCATGCGGTTGCTCTCTTGCAGGAAGTGATCGAGGAGCAGGGGGATGTCTTCCCTGCGCTCCCTGAGCGGCGGCAACACCACGGGAACCACATTGAGGCGGTAAAAGAGATCCGCCCGGAAGCTTCCCTGCTCGACGCATTCTTCCAGGCTGCGGTTGGTGGCGGCAATGACCCGGACATTGACCGTGATGGTCTGGGTGCCGCCCAACCGCTCGAAGGTCTGTTCCTGCAGCACCCTGAGCAGCTTGGCCTGCAGGGGCAGGGGCAGCTCCCCCACTTCGTCGAGAAAGATAGTGCCGTCGTCGGCCAGTTCGAAACGCCCTTTCTTTAGGCCAGCCGCGCCGGTGAAGGCGCCTTTTTCATGGCCGAGCAGTTCGCTTTCCAGAAGATTTTCCGGCAGGGCCGCGCAGTTGATCTTGATGAAGGGCTTGTTGGCGCGCGGACTTGCCTGGTGGATGGCCCGGGCGACCAGTTCCTTGCCGGTGCCGGATTCGCCCAAAAGCAGGGCGGTGGCCCGGCTGGGCGCTACTTTGTCGATGTAGTTGTACACATCCTGGATTCGCTTGCACTGGCCGATGATATTGTGCTGGTTGTAGCGGCTACGCAGCTCTTTTCTGAGGAGGAGGTTTTCCTCCACCAGAACCTGCTGCTTGTGGGAGACCGCCTTGTGCAGCCGCAAAAACTGGGCTATGAGCATGGCGACCACGGTGAGGAAGCGGATGTCTTCCTCAGGAGAGATTTCCTGGCCGAACAGGCGATCCACGGAAAGGACGCCGACCGGCCCCTCCGGCAGCATCACGGGTACGCCGATGAAGGAGATTTCTCCCTTGGGAAGGTTGGCGCGGGCGCCGGTCCGGTTTAAAAAAAGCGGTTCGCTGTGGATATCCGGCACCACGAAAGGATAGGCGCTTTGAAAGATGCGGCCGATGACCCCTTCGTTGGGCCGGTAGATGCCGCGCTTCTCCTCCTCCTTGCTGAGGCCGTAGGAGGCGGCAATGGAAAGGTGCTCGCCGCCTTCTTCCTGCAGGACAAGGGTGGCCCGTTCCATGCGCAGGGTTTCGTGCAGGATCTGCAAGACCTCGGCCAGGGTTTTCCTGATATCCAGGGCTGAGCCGATGAGCTGGCTTATCTGATACAGGGCCTGCAATTCAAGGCGTTCTGTTGGGTAGTCTGGTTTGCTCATGTTTTGCACCTGTCTCCGGACTTGCCCCACTGAGGTGAAATTTCTGGTGTGCTCTTCTTGTTATTTTGAATAAGCAAAAAATGTTCCAATGCTTCAAAAATGTAATATTTCAAACGAGTACAGTTTGTAACTATATGAAATGTAATATTAAAAACATAAAAATCACTCATGCAATAAAGCGCCTATCTCGTTCAAAAAAGTTAGATTAGTTTTTATATCAATAACATAAATGTAATTTTTCTCATATCGTATGCTTTCCCTTTCCAAAAGTGGTTCAGGGCCTTCCGTTTTGTAGCCAAGTTTACAAAAGCGAACAGGCTCTCTGGTTGGCTCTGCTGTTCGTGTGCAAAATAAAACTATTAATATCGAATGGTTGGTTGAAAAAATTCGATTTGACTTCGCCCTGGCACACACCTTGCGATATCAGCAAACGACGGCAGCGCAAGCCAAGGGAATTTGACAACCCATATCTAATACAGAGCAAGGAGGAGTAGAGATGCGCAAAGTGGCAATTTACGGCAAAGGCGGCATAGGCAAGTCAACCACCACTCAGAACACCGTGGCAGGTCTCGTGGAGTTGGGCAGAAAGGTTATGGTCGTGGGCTGCGATCCCAAGGCGGACTCGACCCGTCTCCTGCTGGGTGGCCTGGCCCAGAAATCGGTGCTGGATACCCTGCGCGAGGAGGGCGAGGATGTTGAACTCGACGATATCCGCAAGGCCGGATACGGCGGCACCTGGTGTGTTGAATCCGGCGGACCCGAGCCCGGCGTTGGTTGCGCGGGGCGCGGCATCATCACCTCTATCAATATGCTCGAATCTTTGGGCGCCTATGAAGAAAGCGAAGGTCTCGACTATGCCTTTTACGACGTCTTGGGCGATGTAGTCTGCGGCGGTTTCGCCATGCCTATCCGCGACGGCAAGGCGGAGGAAATCTACATCGTCGTTTCCGGGGAGATGATGGCCATGTACGCGGCCAACAACATCAGCAAGGGGATCATGAAGTTTGCCCAGAGCGGCTCCGTGCGCCTGGGCGGCCTGATCTGCAACTCCCGCGCCGTTGACAACGAGGAGGAGATGATCTCGGAATTTGCCAAAAAACTCGGCACCCAGATGATCTACTTCGTACCCCGCGACAACGACGTGCAGCGCGCCGAGATAAACCGGAAAACCGTTCTCGAGTGGAATCCCGAGGTCAAACAGGCAGACGCTTATCGCGGGCTGGCCAAGGCCATCGACGAAAACAAGAACTTTGTCATTCCCAAACCCCTGGAGATCGAGGAGCTGGAAAAACTCCTGATGGACTACGGGCTGATGAACTAAAAAACTATAGGTCCTATAGGTCGCATAAGACCTGTCCTATAACAAAAAAGGAGAAAATCAATGTTGACTATGATCAGAGCAATTGTCCGGCCGGAGAAAGCAGACAAGGTTCTTGCCTCCCTCATGGAGGCCGGTTTTCCGGCGGTTACCAAATATTCCGTGGCCGGTCGCGGCAAGCAGCGCGGCATCAAGATCGGCGAGGTTACCTACGACGAACTTCCCAAGGTTATGTTGATGAGCGTCATCAATACGGCGGATAAGGATTTTTTTATCGAAACCGTGATGAGTACGGCCCGCTCCGCCGGCAAGGGGGCTTTCGGCGACGGTAAGATCTTCGTCTCGCCGGTGGAGGAATCATACACCATCAGCTCCGGAGTCAAGGAGACCGCCTATGCCTCGGAAGGGGGGGTGTCATGAAAGAGGTCATCGCCATCGTGCGCATAAACATGATGAATCAGACCAAACAGGCCCTCAGCGACTGCGGCGTGGATGCTTTTTTTGCCCATGAGGCCCAAGGCCGCGGGGTTGGCTTTGTCAGTCCGGCCGTTCTTGAGGGAACGATCCAGGGCTATGAAGAGGCTGCCGCTCTTTTGGGGGAAAAAGGCAAGCTTTACCCGAAACGGATGATCACCGCGGTTGTGGAAGACTCCATGGTGCGTTGCGTGGTGGATACCATTGTCAATACGAATCAGACCGGCATGCCTGGCGACGGCAAGGTTTTTGTCCTGCCTCTCGGCGATGCGGTCCGGGTAAGAACAGGCGAGACGGGCGTCAAGGCCATCTCATAAGGAGGAAAGACAATGGCAACAAAGAAAAAGTTGGTGCAGTGGGCCCCCGCTGAGGTCAAGGCGGCGCTCCTTGAGAAGTACCCGCCCAAGGTGGCCCGTAAACGCGCCAAGCAGATCATGATCAACGAGGCACAGCAGAACGAGACCCCGGAGCTCACCGCGAATGTGCGGACCATTCCCGGGATCATCACCATGCGCGGCTGCACCTATGCCGGCTGCAAGGGCGTCATCATGGGACCGACCCGCGATATCGTCAATCTGGTGCATGGTCCCATCGGCTGTAGTTTTTATGCCTGGCTGACCCGCCGCAACCAGACCGACCCGGGGCCTACCGGGGAAAATTACATGAACTACTGCTTTTCCACGGATATGCAGGAGCAGGACATCATCTTCGGTGGCGAGAAGAAGCTGGCGGCTGCGATCCAGGAGGCCTACGACCTCTTTCATCCCAAGTCCATCGCCGTGTTCGCCACCTGTCCGGTCGGCCTGATCGGGGACGACATCCATACCGTGTCGAAGAACATGAAGGCGAAGTTCGGCGATTGCAACGTCTATGCCTTTTCCTGCGAGGGGTACAAAGGGGTGAGTCAGTCCGCCGGCCATCATATCGCCAATAACCAGGTGTTTCGGCATCTGGTGGGTTTAAACGATGAAGTAAAGCCGGGCAGGTACAAGATCAATCTTTTGGGTGAGTACAACATCGGCGGCGACGGTTTCGAGATCGACCGGATCTTCAAGAAATGCGGGATCACCTGCATTTCGACCTTTTCCGGCAACTCGACCTATGACCAGTTTGCCTCCTCCCATACCGCGGATCTCAATGCAGTCATGTGCCACCGCTCCATCAACTATGTGGCGGACATGATGGAGACCAAATACGGCATCCCCTGGGTCAAGGTGAATTTTATCGGCGCCAAGGCCACGGCCAAGAGCCTGCGCAAGATCGCCGGGTATTTCGGGGAAAAAGAGCTCATCGACCGGGTGGAAGCGGTGATTGCCGAGGAAATGCCCGAGGTGGAGGCGGCCCTGGCTGAAATCACCCCCCGGACCGAGGGCAAGACCGCGATGATGTTTGTCGGCGGTTCCCGAGCCCATCATTACAAGGAACTCTTTGACGAGCTCAAGATGAAAACCATTTCGGCGGGTTATGAGTTCGGGCATCAGGACGATTACGAAGGCCGCCAGGTGCTGCCCAATATCCAGTTGGATGCGGACAGCCGCAACATCGAGGAGCTTGAGGTTGAGGCGGACGAAACCCGTTTCAAGCCGCGCAAAAGCGAGACGGAAATGGAGGCCCTCGAAAAGTCAGGCTACAGGTTTAAGCATTATGACGGTTTGGCTGCGGACATGGACAAGGGCACCCTTATCATCGACGATCTGAACCAGTACGAAGCGGAGAAACTCGTCGAATTGATGAAGCCGGATATCTTTTGCGCCGGGATCAAGGAGAAATATTCCATTCAGAAACTGGGGGTGCCCATGAAGCAGCTCCATAGCTATGACTCAGGCGGCCCCTATGCCGGGTTCCAGGGGGCGATCAACTTCTACAAAGAGATCGACCGGTTGGTTAACTCCAAGGTCTGGGGTTTCATGAAGGCCCCCTGGCAGAAGAACCCCCAGCTTTCGGCGACCTTTGCCTGGGAGTGAAAAATATAGGTCCTATAGGTTCTATACGACCTATGGGACCTATGCAAAAAACAAGAGGAAAAAGCCATGCTTTTACGACATACCCCAAAAGAGATTACCGAGCGCACGGCCTTGACCATCAATCCGGCCAAGACCTGTCAGCCCATCGGCGCCATGTATGCGGCTCTCGGCATCCACGGATGCCTGCCGCACAGCCATGGCTCCCAGGGTTGCTGCGCCTACCACCGTTCCGCCCTGACCCGGCATTACAAGGAGCCGGTTTCCGCCTCCACCAGCTCATTTACCGAAGGAGCTTCGGTTTTCGGCGGCCAGGCCAATATGCTGCAGGCCATCAACAACATCTTCACCGTCTATAATCCCGAGGTGATCGCCATTCATACCACCTGCCTCTCCGAGACCATCGGCGACGATCTGCCCCAGATCAAGAAAAAGGCGGCGGCGGAAGGCAAGATCCCCGAGGGCAGATATGTGATCAGTGCCTCCACCCCGAGCTACGCGGGTTCCCATGTCACCGGCTTTTCCAGTATGGTCAAGGCGATGGCCGGGATGGCCGAGCCGACCGGGAAAAAAAACGGCAAGGTCAACATCATCCCCGGCTGGGTGGAGCCTGCCGATATGGAGGAGATCAAGCGGATCACCGGGATAATCGGGGTGAAAACCATCCTTTTCCCGGACACCTCCGGCGTGCTCAACGGCCCGCTTTCCGGCGAGTACAAGATGTTTCCGGAAGGCGGCACCACGGTGGCCGAGCTGAAAAGTACCGGGGACTCCAAGGGGACCCTGGCCCTGGGGGAATGGTGTTCCGCCGATGCGGCCCGGACCCTCGATAAGCAGCACAAGGTTCCCTGCTCGGTATTGGACATGCCCTTTGGTCTAATGGCCACGGATCGTTTCATCGATGCCCTGCGGACCATCGCCGGGGTGAACATTCCCGAAGAGATTGCCCACGAGCGCGGGCAGTTGGTGGACATGATTTCGGACATGCACCAATACCTCTACGGCAAAAAAGTGGCCCTGGTCGGCGATCCGGATCAGCTTATCGCCATGACCGAATTTCTGGTTTCCATGGATATGAAGCCGATCCATATCGTCACCGGCACCCCGGGTAAGAAATTTGAAAAAAGGATCAAGGAGCTCACCAAGGACATGGGCTGCGAGGTCAACGTCAAGGCCCAGGGCGACATGTTCCTGCTTCATCAGTGGATCAAGAACGAGCCGGTGGACCTGCTCATCGGCAATACTTATTGCAAGTATATCGCCCGGGACGAGGACATCCCCTATGTGCGCTGGGGTTTCCCCATCCTGGACCGGCAGGGGCACCAGTACTTCCCCACCGTGGGCTACAAGGGCGGCATCAGGCTGCTGGAGAAGATCCTCGGGGTATTGCTCGATCGTCAAGACCGGGACGCTACCGAGTCGAAGTTCGAGCTGGTTCTTTAAAAACGCATAGGTCTTATAAAGCCTATAGGACCTATGCCTTTCGTCCTTTCGAGGAAAACGTCATGACTGTTGTCGATTTTCCCAAGACCAGGCAAGGGTGCTGCGGCAAGACGCCCCAGTGGCTTATCCTGCCGGTGGCCCCTCAGGCCGCAGCCCGTCTCCGTTTTTGCGGGGAGGACAAACTGCCCCAGGCCGTGCCCCTCCGGGGCGCGCTTACCTGGATCGCGGATCTGCTGGTCCAGGGCAACGAAATTGCCGGCCTGAATCTCCACGGCCCTGGGGATCCTCTGGCCACCCCGGCCATGACCGGGGAGATCCTGGCCATGCTGCGGAAGCATTATCCCCGGTTGCCCCTGGGGGTGACCACCCTGGGCCTCGGTCTGGCCGAGCAGGCCGGGTTGCTGGCCGGGCAGGGGGTTGCCAGGGTTACCCTGCTGGTGGATGCGGTCACTCCGCAGACCGTCAAAAAGATCTATACCTGGATCCGGCCGGGCAAGCGGAACACCCCTCTGGCGGAAGCAGCCGAGATCCTCATTGAGGCGCAAGCCAAGGGAATCGCGGCCTGCAAGGCGATAGGCATTGCGGTCTCCGTCCAGACCACGGTGTATGGAGGGATCAACGAAGAGGAGGTTGAGGAGATCGCCCGGTGGGCCTCCGCCCTCGGCGCGGAGTCCATGAGCCTGCTGTCCGGAAAGGGATGGCTGAATAAGGAAGAGAAACTGCCTCTGGTTTCGGCGGAGGCCATGGCGGAGCTGGCAAAAAAGGCTGCCCTCCATCTTCCGGTCGCCTGTCCGCAGGTAGTCGGGGGCGAGACCATCCCCTCGGCAGAGGAAGGCGGCAAGCCGACCACGGCCAGACCCAATGTGGCCGTACTCAGCTCTAACGGTATGGACATCGATCTCCATCTCGGCCATGCCATCAAGGCCCTGATCTATGGGCCAAGGGGGGACGGTCTCGCCTGCCTGCTCGCGGTCCGGGATCTACCCGATCCCGGCAGCGGCGATACTCGCTGGCAGGAGCTGGCCGAAATTTTAGCGGATTGTTTCACCCTGCTGGCCACCCATGCCGGGCAAAAGCCGCGGGAGACCCTGGCCCGCCTCGGCCTGCCGGTGCTTTTGCTGGAGGACAATGTCGAAGGCACGGTGGACGTACTATACGGCGGCGGCAAGAAAGGCAAAAACAGGAAATAACATTTCATGGAAAGAGGAGATATTTACCATGGCCATCCCAAAACGACAGATCCTTGTTTGCCAGAGCTTCCGGGTTGCCGGCGACAAGAAGGGCATTTGCCACAAGCAGACCGAAGGGTTTCTGCAATACCTCGAAGAAGAGGTGCTCGATCGGAAGCTGGACTGCCTGATCAGCGCCACCACCTGCCTCAAACAATGCGAGTCCGGACCCATCATGGTGATCCAGCCGGAGAACTGGTGGTTCAAGGGCGTGGACAGCGAAGAGGCGATTGACGCCATCCTGGACGGCCTTGAAGAGGGCGAGCCTGCCGCCAAGTACCTGATCACCGCATAGGGAGGAAAACACCATGGCCCTGAACCCCCTGGGGACGGTCAAAACCATTGTCGAGGCGGCCGGGATGGGGATCTCCTATGCCTATGAGGATCTGGTCTTTCTGGAGCATAATTCCTTTTTGCTCCAGTTTACCGACCACGAGGTCGTGATTCATCTGAACAGCGAGGCGGACGAGGCCACGGTGCATGGCGATATAGAGCGGTTACGGCAGGTAGCGCTTGAACACACCATGCAATTTACCCGCGGGACCCACTACATCCTGGTCCCGGAGGGCGAGGATGCCATCCGCCTCGAATTCAGCGGCTGAACCGGGAGAGGTGTATGGCACAAGCAGTGATACGACCCGCCAGACCTGGCGACCTCGAGGCGTTGGTGGCTTTGCTCCGGATGCTCTTTGCTATCGAGGCTGATTTTGCTTTTGACGCAGCCCGGCAGCGCCGAGGGTTGGAGATGCTCTTGGCCCATGAGGGAGCGGTTATTCTGGTTGCCGAAGCAGAGGGCCAGGTTGTCGGCATGTGTTCCGGGCAGTCGACCATCTCCACGGCGGAGGGCGGATTTGCCCTCCTGGTGGAGGATGTTGTGGTCGCCGAGCCATGGCAAGGAAAAGGCCTGGGCCGAGAATTGCTGGCAGCCCTGGAGCAGTGGGGTGCCGAGCGAAAGATCGGACGCCTTCAGCTTCTGGCCGACCGGAACAATGCAGCGGCTCTGGAATTTTATTGCAGACTCGGCTGGCAGTCCACGGAACTTGTCTGCCGGCGCAAAAGAATAGAGGAGGGCGAATGATGCTGGAAGCACGCAAGGCTGCAACTGCCAACCTGGCCGGATTTCCCGCTTTCCAGCGCGAAGCCATCAAGGGATGGGAGGATTTCCTGCGGGAGGGCAATCAATTCCTGGCTACGGCCAATAATGCCTATGTCCAGCGGCGTCCGGCCTTCACCACCGCGATTCTGTACAATCTGGCGGCCATGGCCATTGAAAAACTGATCATGGCCCTGCTCATGAAAAGCGGCAATCTGCCTTACAACCACACCATGCACGATCTGGTGGCGGCCATTGACGAGTTTCTGCCCGGCGAACTGGCCGGACTTGGCGAAGAACTCAAGCGGCTGGACGGATTTCAGGACATCTGCGATGTGGAGAGCTACTCCGTCAGCCCCCCGACCATGGCGCAGATAGGCGGTATGCTCACCCTGGCCCTGGAGGTGCAGGCGCGTGTCATGGCCTCTGTTGCCGACCGTTAATATTGCAATCTATTGATTCTATTACAAGGAGAACGACCATGGCGAGGAAAGACGTAGAGGCATTGCTGGTTGCCGGCGGCGGCGATAAACATCTGCGGGCCAAATACGATGTCCCTGGCACCAGGGATGAGTTTGTCGCACTGGCGGCGGAAGACGGCTATCATTTCACCGTGGAGGAGCTTGACGCGGTACTCAAGGAGTCGGGCGACGTCTTTGAAAAAAACGGCAACCCGGCCAAGCGGCAGATCTGGTGGGTGTGAGGAGGGATAGTTCTCTTGCTGTTTTGCCGATGCGCGAGTGGATGGGATTAATGAAAGCGACTTGAGATAAGATTCTGGCAGGTGTCTCGTTGCCCTGCCCTTGATTTCTTGGAGCCTGCCGGATTTTTTCACTCCCCGAGCTTTTCCATGGTGTCTTCGAGCATAATCTCGAGTTCCGCCAGCAAAACCTCGCCGATGCCAAGGCTGTGCGCCTCGGGCAGCACGGCAAGTTCTATGGAGGCATCGGGATTGAGGTTGATGCCGAGTTTGGTGCAGGCCGAATCAGCGACCTTGACGATCAGGAGCATGTAATTGGACGGGGCAATATCTTCGAGATGGTGGTCCCGGATAACGGCGCAATAATTCTCTGGCAGCCGCCACTTATGGGCAAGGTTATAACCCTGCAGCGTATGCACGGAATCGACTATTTGGGTGATAAGTTCTCCGGGAAAGTTGATATGCTCCTTGGCCTTGATATAATCAATCGCCTTGAGAGCCGCGAGTTTGCCGATGTCGTGAATCAATCCGCCCAGGAATACCTCATTGATATTGACCGTATAGCCGAGTTTCTTGGTAAGCCATTGCGCGGCTAGAGCAACCCCCACCGAATGCCGCCAGAGCTTGCCCATCAGGGCGTCGATCTCCTTGTTCTTGGCGGAGTAACGATTCCGTTCCGCCGCGAGAACCACTAAGTCGGCAAGCTGATTCGCCCCGAGCCGGACAGCTGCGTCGCGCACGGTTGCCACATTGGAAAGGCCGGCATAAAACGGCGAGTTTGCCACCCGCAGAATCTCGCTGGCAAGCGACTGGTCGCTGTGAATCAACTTTTCGACATCCTGGACATTGTAGTCGTCAGCGCTCACCATCTTGCGAACCTTGATGGCAATATCGCTGAACACCGGCAGGTTGAAGTCGGCCGAGTTGATGACCTGATCAATACTGTCAATCAAGGAAACATTTTCTGTCACGCCAATTCTCCCTGTAAACGTCGTAATTCCGCAAACGGTCGGGGCCTGCTCAAACGCGGCAGTTGCCGCATGATCTCTTCGAAAGTGGTCATGCCGTTCGCCGCCTTGATGATCCCGTCCTCCAGCAGGGTGACCAGCCCGGCCGATTCGGAACTGATCTTCCTGATCTCATAGGATACTTTGTGGGCGATCAGGGCATCCTTGACCTGTTCGTTCAGCACCAGCAGCTCAAACACCGGCACTCTTCCCCGGTACCCGGTAAAACGGCACCGCTTGCAGCCCGGGCCCTTCTTGAACATGACCCCCTTGAAATCCTCCGTCTTGTATCCCAGGCGCCGGATTTCATGGGAAGTCAGATGGTGATCCTCGGCACAGTCCGGACACACCTTGCGCAGCAGGCGCTGGGCCAGGATGCCCACCACGGTGGACGAAATCAGAAAGGCCTCGATGTTCATGTTCAACAGGCGGATAAGGCCGCCGATACTGTCTTCAGAATGAAAGGTCGTCAGCACTTTGTGCCCGGTGAGCGCTGCCTGGATCGCCGCTTCGGCGGAAAGGCGGTCGCGTATCTCGCCGACAACGATGATGTCCGGATCCTGGCGCATCATGTGTTTGAGGCTTTCTTCAAAAGTCACCTTGATTTTGGGATTCAGCGAACACTGGGCAATGCCTTCGATGACATACTCGACCGGATCTTCTGCGGAGACGATGCTGATATTGACACTGTTAAGATAATTGATGGCGCTGTACAGGGTGGTTGTTTTGCCCGAACCGGTGGGGCCGGTGACCAGAATAACGCCGGTGGATGCATCCAGAGCCTCCTCTTTGAATAGCTGCAGCATGCGGGGAAACATCCCTATTTCCTTTATGTCGAGCAGCAGGGCCTGTTTGTTCAGCAGCCGCATGACGACCTTTTCTCCTGCTACCGTGCTGTAAACGGAAACGCGCATGTCCAGGGTGCCATCATGGGTGTCGAACAGGATGCGCCCGTCCTGGTGGCGCCGCTTTTCGCTGATGTCGGCACCGGCCATGATTTTGATCCTGCTGATCATCGGCGGCATCATTTCGAGAGGGAATTCTTTAAACGGGATGAGAACTCCGTCAATCCTGAGCCGAACCCGTAACACGTTTTTCATCGGCTCAACATGGATGTCGCTTGCCTTTTCTTCGATCGCGCCGAAAATGATGGAATTAACCGCCTCGACAATAACATTTTCGGGCTGGGCAAAAAGATCCTCGCCGCGCAGCCGGGCCTCGTGTTTATCCATGGCATGATTGAGGGCCGCTTCAAGAGCAATGGCAGGGATGATGTCCGCACCAAGAGTCTTTTTGGCGATCCGGATGGTCTGGTCATTCATGTTCTCGCCAAAGGCCACCAGTACAGACTCTCCCTGGCGGCGGATGGGGAGGAAGGTATACAGGCGGTATTCCTTGAACGAGGCAATCCCAAGCACTTCGTCGTCAAATTCCTCGCTGGTCACGTCAAGATAGGGGACCGCGAACTTGTAGGAAAGGATTTCCAGGACCTTCTCTTCTGAAACGAAATGATGCTCAATGAGGATTTCACCCAGTTTTTTCGAGCGGTCCTCCCTTTGAATGGTGAGCGCTTTTTCGAGATCAGCCCGCTTCAAATAATCGAGTTCGACAAGCAATTCGCCGATCGGCCCGTCCAGGGTCTTGCCCTTAAGGCATTTGCGTATCTGGGATTCGGTGGCATACTTGAGATCACGCAGTACTCCAAGCAAAATATTGGAGGGAGGCAACTTGACGAGAACACGGGTGGCATACTCTACCTGTTTTTTGGTAAGCAGCCCTTCCGCAACCAGAATGTCCGTGATTTTGAAGGCGAACTTAAGCCCCGGCCGATTTCCCGTCATTTGTTCATTCTGTGAGCCCATTCATTCCCCCGGTCAAAAATCCATCGGCATCAAGCCGTTCTTCTGTAAGGGCAAATTCGAGGCAGGCCTCCGGAACCAGTTTCCCTGAGTCCGGAGGTGAACTGCGGCTGCGGATGTATTGATTCCGAGCATTCAAGATGGATGGCGCCAATTTGTTAGTAACCTTCCCTATTCCATATCAATTTAAGCCAAAGTTTGCACCTTGAAAGATGCGGGTGGATTTAAATAGTAAGCACCCCACGCGTGTTAAGATCTTTTTGTCCCCAGATGGCATAAGTTTCGTTTGAGAAGTATATTGCGATACTTCAAGTTGCCGGACTAGGGTGAAAATTTTGACGGAGGCAAAAGGAGCGCTCCTGATTTTAAAGTTTCGTGCAGTCCCTCAAATAGTTCCCATTAGCATCCCATACTCCCTGGTTGATTGTCAATTCAGGGGGGAGAACAACGATTGTTTAGGTGGATGACTATGAAACTTCAGGGGGGCAGACAAAAATGTCCGGCCCCTTCTTTTTTGTCGCAAACCTTACACACCTTTCTCCGGTCCCTGCCCACTCCCGTTTCAGTCCGCGAAGCATTACTGTGTAACACTATGTAATCATTTGAGGAAATATTATTCTCCTGCTTGGCACACCCCTTGCTCTTACCCTTTTGCAAATCATCAAAGAGGAGCACGGACATCATGCAGGCAGTGTTGCGGGAACGCCAGGATTCGATACATCGCACCGGGGAGGCCCCCTTTGCCATGGAATGCAACAAGGACAGCCTGGCCGGGGCAGTGAGCCAGCGGGCCTGTGTGTTCTGCGGCTCCCGGGTGGTGCTTTATCCCATTGCCGACGCCCTGCATCTGGTGCATGGCCCCATCGGCTGCGCGGTCTACACCTGGGATATTCGGGGTGCCCTTTCCTCCGGGCCGGAGTTGCACCGCTTGAGCTTTTCCACGGACATGCAGGAGACCGACGTCATTTTCGGCGGCGAAAAAAAACTCTACAACGCCCTGGTCGAACTCATCGACCGGCATAGCCCCAAGGCGGCCTTTGTCTATTCCACCTGCATCGTCGGGATTATCGGCGACGACATGGCGGCGGTGTGCCGCAGGGTGAGCGAGGAAAAGGGGATTCCGGTCCTGCCCGTGCAGTCGGAGGGGTTCAAGGGCAACAAGCGGGAGGGCTACAAGGCGGCCTGCAATGCCATGCGTCAGTTGGTGGGCATGGGCGACACCAGCGGGATCTCCAAATACAGCCTCAACATTTTGGGCGATTTCAACCTGGCCGGGGAGATCTGGCTGATCCGCGACTACTTTGCTCGGATGGGCGTCGAGGTGGTGGCCAACATCACCGGGGACGGCCGGGTGGGGGATATCCAGCGGGCGCACGGGGCCGCGCTCAACGTGGTGCAGTGCTCCGGCTCCACCATGGATCTGGCCCGGATGATGGAAAAGGACTATGGCATCCCCTCGTTGCGGGTTTCCTACTTCGGCGTGGAGGACATGGCCGAGTCGCTCTACGCGGTGGCCGCCTTTTTTAAGGACGAGGAGATGATGCGCCGCACCCGGGAGCTGGTCAAGGAGGAGCTTTCGCGGCTGATGCCGGAACTGATGTATTACCGGCAGGCTCTGGCGGGCAAGCGGGCCGCCATTTACGTGGGCGGGGCGTTTAAGGCCTTTTCCCTGGTCAAGGCCTTCCGTACCATCGGCATGCAGGTGGTCATGGTCGGCTCCCAGACCGGCACCCCGGAGGATTATGCGGAGCTGGCTGAGATCACCGACCCCGGCACCATCATCGTCGATGATTCCAACCCCCTGGAGCTTTCTTCGTTTCTTCAGGAAAAGGAGGTGGACATCTTCGTGGGCGGGGTCAAGGAACGGCCCATCGCCTATAAGCTGGGCGTCGCCTTCTGCGACCACAACCACGAGCGCAAGGAGATGCTGGCCGGATTTGCCGGGATGCTCAACTTTGCCCTCGAGGTGTACTCCTCGGTGATGAGCCCGGTGTGGCGGTTTGTGCCCAGAGGGGAAAAATAGCCACGAACCCCACGAAACAACACGAAAAGGGGTAGGCCCTCACCCCGACCCTTTCCCTGGGGGAGAGGGGGGATTCGCAAAGAAACTGTGTCGAGGCCTTCCTTCTCCCTGAGGGAGAAGGACAGGATGAGGGGGAAGGTCCTGCCCCGTATTAGTTATGAGAGGTTGTTAGAGATGACCAAGATGCCTCCCCAGTATGTCTCCACCACCAATGCCTGCAAGCTGTGCAAGCCGCTGGGCGCCAGTCTGGCCTTTCGGGGCGTGGAAGGGGCGGTGCCCTTTCTCCACGGCTCCCAGGGGTGCGCTACCTATATGCGGCGCTACATCATCAGCCATTTCAACGAGCCCATCGACATCGCTTCCTCCTCGTTGGGGGAGAAGAACGCGGTTTACGGCGGCGGGGCGAATCTGAAGTTGGGCTTAAAAAACGTGACCGAGAAATACCATCCGGCCCTCATCGGCATCGCCACCACCTGCCTCACCGAAACCATCGGCGACGACGTGAAGCGACTGCTCTTTGAGTACCGCCGGGAGTTCATGCAGGACGGAGGGCCGCTGTTGGTGCAGGTTTCGACTCCGAGCTATTCGGGCACCCACATGGAGGGGTTCCATGCGGCGGTGCGGGGGCTGGTGGAGCAGTTGACCGAGGCGGCGGAGCCGAACGGCACGGTAAACATCCTGCCCGGCTTTCTCTCGCCTGCGGATCTGCGGAGCCTTAAGGAGATCGTTGCCGATTGCGGCCTGGTTGCCACCGTGCTGCCTGATTTTTCCGAAACCCTCGACGGCCCGGCCCTGCGGGACTATCCCCTGATCCCCAAAGGCGGAACCAGGATCAGCGATATCCGGGCGATGGGCGGGGCGACGGCAACGGTGGAGTTCGGCCATACCCTGCCGGACCAGCTCTCCGGGGGCAAGTATCTGGAAAAGAGCTACGGCGTGGACCTGCACCGGCTGGGGATGCCGGTGGGGATCCGGGAAACGGACCGGTTTTTCGAGGTGGTGAGCAGCCTTTCCGGTAGATCCATGCCGGGAAAGTACACCCTGGCCAGGGGCCGTCTGGTGGACAGTCTGGTGGACGGCCATAAGTACGTGTTCGGCAAGCGGGCCGTGGTCTACGGCGAAGAGGATCTGGTCATCGGCCTGACCTCTTTTTTGGCCGAGATCGGGGTGCAGCCGGTGCTCTGCGCCTCGGGCGGCACCAGCGGCGGGTTTGTCAAGGCCATCGAAAAGGCGGTGGCAGGCTTTGGGCTGGAGATGCCCCGGATCCACGAGGGCATGGATTTCTATGAGATCGGCGAATTGGCCGGGGAGCTGAAGCCGGATTTCTTTCTCGGTCATAGCAAGGGGTATCCCTTGGCGCGGGATTTGGGCCTCCCGCTGATCCGCGTTGGTTTTCCCATTCACGACCGGGTGGGCGGCCAGCGGCTTCTGCATATCGGCTACCACGGAGCGCAACAGCTTTTCGACTTGATCGCCAATGCCATGATCGCGGCCAAACAGGACAGTTCCGAAGTCGGCTACAGCTATATGTAAAGGGCAATAGGTCTTGTAGGGCCCATTGACCTATACGATCATCAAAAGGAGAAAACCAATGCTTGATATTTCCAAAGACCTGAGCCTCCACCCCTGTTTCAATCCCGCCATCAAAGGCCAGGCCGGTCGCGTCCATCTGCCGGTGGCCCCGAACTGCAACATCAAGTGCAATTACTGCGACCGCAAATACGACTGCGTCAATGAGTCGCGGCCCGGGGTGACCAGCACCATCCTGAGCCCGGAGCAGGCCCTGGTCTACCTGGGCAAGGTTCTGGAAAAGGAGCCGCGCATCACCGTGGCCGGTATTGCCGGACCCGGCGATCCCTTTGCCAATGGCGAGGCGACCATGGAAACCATGCGGCTGATCAACAAGAATTTTCCGCAGATGATCCTCTGTCTGGCCAGCAACGGCCTGGCCATCGGTCCCTATATCCCGGAGCTGGCCAAGCTCAACGTCTCTCACGTGACCATCACCATCAATGCCGTGGACCCGGAGGTTGGAGCCAGGATCTACAGCTGGGTTCGGGACGGCAAGGTTGCCTATCACGGCCGCCAGGCGGCGGAGCTGCTCCTTTCCCGACAGCTGGCCGCAGTCAAGGCCTTGAAGGCGCACGGGATCACGGTGAAGATCAACTCGATCCTGATACCTGGGATCAACGACCACCATATCCTGAAGGTGGCGGAGGCCATGCGGGATCTGGGCGCTGATCTCTTCAATTGCATGGCCATGTTCCCCAACGTGGGTACCCCCTTCGGCACGATCCGTGAGCCGTCCAAGGAAGAGGTCGGGGCGATGCGCACCGAGGCGGAAAAGTTCTTGCCCCAGATGCGGCATTGCACCCGGTGCCGGGCCGATGCCGTGGGGCTGCTCGATCAGGACCGGACTGCGGAGATGCGGGGCTGCCTTTCCGCCTGTGCCCAGCTGCCGCCGCTGCCTGTCGAGGAGCGGCCCTATGTCGCGGTGGCGACCATGGAGGGCATCCTGGTAAATCAGCATCTGGGCGAAGCCATCCGTTTTCAGATTTATGCGAAGAAAGATGCTGCTTTTGTCCTGATTGAAGAGCGAGAGGTGGCCAAGGAGAACGGCGGCGGCCTGCAGCGCTGGACCTCTCTGGCCCGGCGCCTCAACGATTGCCGGGCTGTGCTGGTGAGCGGGGTTGGCGAGACGCCAAAGGAAATCTTGCGGAAATCGGGGATTCGTCCCGTGGTGATGGGCGGCTTTATCGCCGATGGCCTTAAGACCATCTTTGCGGGGGGCAACCATGGGGCGCTGAAGGCCAGGCGGCAGCCCTGTACCAAGGGGGTGTGCGCGGGGTCGGGTGGCGGTTGTCAGTAAAAGAAGGTATTCCCCCCCCCGGCAGTTGCGTGAACATCGGCCTGTTCAGGCACAACTGGCTTTCTGAGGCAATACATTGTTACACAATTTTGTTATTACCCAGATTGTTTATGGTTCAAAAATGTAATTTTTAGCATGGTTGGTTTTTTCAGTAATCTATTCTATTTCAAGTAGTTATATTAATAACTGGTTTTTTGGGGTTGTTGGCATGGAATGTGAATTACCAGAAGGCACAGAAGGCAGGCTCTAAGCATTTCAATAAAATTTATAATTTATGAAAAAGGAGAAAGAAGATGAGTAAAGTCGCGAAGAAGTTGCTGGCTGGGGTTGCCGCTACAGGGGTATGCCTTTCCATGTTTACCGGAATGGCCTTTGCCGAGGAAGACAAGCCCACGGCGAATTTGACCGTTGGTGCGTCCAGCCAGTATATCTGGCGTGGATTTGAGCTGAGCAAGGACAGCATCGTGGTGCAGCCGTCCATGACCGTGGCATATAAGGGTTTTTCCGCCAACCTCTGGGGGAATCTCGACTCCGACCAGTACTCCGCCACTACGGATTCGACAAACAACTGGAATGAAACCGACATGACCCTAGCCTATGGTTGGGAGATGGGCTCGGTGGCCTTCTCCGCAGGTTATATCTACTACGCCCTTGATTCCGCGGAAGATACCCAGGAGTTTTTTGCCAGCGCCGCGCTTAACACCCTTTTGAAACCGACCCTGACCGTGTACCGCGATACGGATTACTATCCAGGCTGGTATGCGACTCTGGCTGTTTCCCACTCCTTCCCGGTGCAGGGGGACGTTACCCTGGATTTGGGCGGTCAGGTGAGTTATCTGGCCGCTGATGATTCTTCCCCGTATAAAGAGGCTGACGGCAGCAAGTACAGCAATCTCCATGACGGGGTGTTATCGGTGGGCCTTACCGTGCCGGTAAACAAATACATCACGGTCAGCCCGAAGCTCAGCTATACCTTTGCTTTAAGCGATGCTGCCAAGGATCTCATGCGGACAAGCAGCAAGGATGGAAACGACGACAATTTCATCTACGGCGGTGTTGCTGTGAGTATGGCGTTTTAACAGGGGTTTTCCCCCATTTTCTCCCTGTTGGCCCGTCTGTCTCGCTCCCTCCCCTGGCTGAGACAGACGGGTTTTTTTGTTAAAAAATACTTGCTCCTTCGTTATATTCTGTTAAATATAACGAAATGAAAAACAACCCGAGACAAGATACGGAGGAGCCAGGCCTGAGATGGCGAGGGCGGCTCTGGCTCGAAGGCGAAGAAGGCACTTTTCTCGGCTATGGCCGGGTGGTGCTGCTGGAGCGGATCAGGGAGTCCGGTTCCCTTGCCCAGGCGGCCCGTTCCATGGGGATGTCATACAAGCACGCCTGGGATCTCCTTGCCTCCATGAACCGCCAGGCCGGCGGCAAGATGGTTGAGACCTCCCGTGGCGGCAAAAGCGGCGGCGGGGCCAGGCTTACCCCGACGGGCGAAAAGGCCATCGCGATTTTTTGGCAGTATCATGCGCGCTTTCAGGAGGTTTTGCAGGAGATGACCGCTACGATGGGGGAGGCGTTGTGTGACTCAGGGGACACCGATCCGGGCTCATAATGGCAGTGCATAGGGTTCCCCATTTATCATCAAATTCTATAAGGAGCCAAAGCATGTTTTTGAGAATTTTGCTCTGTCTGTTTGTGGTAATGCCTTCGTTGTTTTGGGCGTCGAGCCCTGCCCGGGCGGAAACCGAGCTTATCGTCTCCGCTGCCGCCAGCCTGACCGAATCGTTCAAGGAGATCGGCAGATCGTTTATGGCGAAAAATCCAGGGGTGACGGTACGTTTTAACTTTGCCGGGTCAGGCCCCCTTTTGCAGCAGATCGTCCAGGGCGCCCCGGCGGATATTTTTGCCTCCGCCGACCAGGAGACCATGGACAAGGGGGAGAAAGGCGGGTTCATCCTGCCGGAAAGTAGAATGAATTTTGCGGGCAATTCCCTGGTACTCATCGCCCCGGCGAAGATGACTTCCGTCACCGGGCTTGGCGATTTGAAATCCGGGCGGGTGCAAAAAATTGCCATGGGCAATCCCGACTCGGTCCCTGCGGGAAAGTATGCCAAAGCGGCCCTGGAAAAGCAGGGACTCTGGGGCGCTCTGGCGCCTAAATGCGTGATGGGTCTCTCGGTGAAACAGGCGCTCGAATATGTGATGCGTGGCGAGGTGGAGGCTGGCTTCGTCTATGCCACTGATGCTGCTGCGGTAAAAGACAAGGTGCGGGTTGTGGCTGAAATCCCCACCGATAACCCCATTGTCTATCCTGTGGCCGTTGTTGCCGGGAGTGCCAGCAAGGAGAAGGGACAGGCCTTTATCCTGTATCTGCGTAGCCCTGAGGCGCAGATTATTTTCGCGAAATACGGTTTTAAAAGGGTATAGCTGTTTTGCCTTTTGAAGGAAATGATCATGCCAGACCTTACCCCTCTATGGCTTACGTTGCGGGTTGCCTTTTTCGCAACCTTGCTCGCCTTTGTTTTTGGCGTAGCCTTTGCCTGGCTCACCGCCCGCTTCACCTTTTGGGGTAGAGATTTTCTCGACGCTTTCCTGACCCTGCCCCTGGTCATGCCGCCCACGGTTCTAGGCTATTACCTCATCGTGGTCTGGGGCAGAAACGGCTGGCTGGGCTCATGGCTGTATGCGCATTTTGGCCTCAGCCTGATGTTCACCTGGCAGGGAGCGGTGCTTGCGGCAACGGTGGTCTCCTTTCCCCTGCTTTTTAAATCAGCCCGCGCCGCCTTTGAAGGGGTTGCCGCCGAGTACGAGCAGGCGGCCCGTATCCTGGGAGACAACGAGCTGCAGGTGTTTTTTAGAATCACTCTACCCTTGGCCGCGCGCGGGCTGCTGGCCGGAACCATGCTCGCTTTTGCCAGGGCCATGGGGGACTTCGGCGCCACTTTGATGGTGGCGGGCAATATCGAGGGCAAGACCCAGACCGCGGCCATGGCGGTGTTCGATGCGGTGCAGGCCGGGGACTACACCTTGGCCAATACCCTGGTTGCCATAATGTCGGTGGTCTGCATCACTATTCTTGTCATGACCAACAAATTGGCAAACAAAGGGAGGGGTGGGCGATGAGGCTTGAGGTTGATATCAAGAAAACCCTGCACTCCGGTGAGCGGCGCTTTGAACTGGCGGCGGCGTTTTCCTCGCGGGACGATCTCACCGTGATTTTCGGCGCTTCCGGTTCAGGGAAAAGCCTCACCATTCAGGCCATTGCCGGGCTGGTTACCCCTGAGCAGGGCAGGATTACGGTGGGCGGCGAAGCTCTTTTTGATGAGCAGCATGGGATCAATCTCCCGGCACGCAAGCGGGGGGTAGGGTATCTTTTTCAGGACTATGCCCTGTTTCCCCATCTCACCGTGCGGGAAAACATCGGCTATCCCCTGAAAAATGGTTGGCATTTCAGCCTGTTTCCCGAAGATCGGGCAGAGGTTGCGGAGATCATGGCCTCTTTTGAGATCAGCCATCTTGCCGCAAGTTATCCGGCGGAGCTGTCCGGGGGGCAGAAGCAGCGGGTTGCTCTGGCCAGAGCCATGATCAAGAAACCAGCCATCCTCCTGCTGGACGAACCGTTTTCCGCTCTGGATTCCATGCTCCGCCACCGGATGCGCATGGAGTTGCTGGAGATCAGGCAGCGGTTCGGGGTGCCTCTGGTGGTCATCACCCATGATCCGGCGGATGTGGAGGTTTTTGGCGACACCCTGGTCGTCTTTGCCAATGGCAAGGTGGAAGAGATCAGCAGCAGAAAGGAGTTTGCCGCGCCGGAGGACGGCTCCGGCTGGCGGACAAAAGTCTGCCCGCGGGCGCAGTGGAAAAAGGGATCTCTTGCCGCGCATGGTTTTGCTATGGCCTCGGTTGATTGAGGTGGCCACCATGGAGCATGTCCGGGGTTTGGTGGACAGCACCCTGCGCGAGGGCAGCCAGGCGGTGGGGGTTGCCTTCAGCCTGGAGCAGAAGGTGGCTATTGCCCGGTATCTCGTGCAAATCGGGATCGAAGAGGTGGAGGTGGGTATCGCCTCGCCGTTGGACAAAGAGCTGCCCGACCTGATCGTTCGTTGTCGCGGGGAGGCAGGGGTGAAGCGTCTGTCCCTCTGGTGTCGCTGCCGAAAGGAGGATATCACCTGCGCTCTGCGTTTGGCCCCGGAGGTGCTTTCCCTCTCCATCCCGGTTTCCGACCTCCAGATCGGGGTCAAGTTGGGGCTGGGACGTCCGGCGGTGTTGGCGATGGTGGCCAAGGCGGTCGCAACGGCGCGGGCTGGGGTGCCCTATCTTTCCCTTGGCCTGGAGGACGCGACCCGGGCGGATCCCGCCTTTCTGCGCGAGATCGTCATCGTTGCCTGTGCAGGCGGGGTGGACCGCATCCGCATCGCCGACACGGTGGGGGTGGCCACCCCCGGCTCCATTGGTGCTCTGGTCCGTGGGCTGCGCCGGAATTTTAAGGTGGAGATCGGGGTGCACATGCACAACGATTTCGGCATGGCCACGGCCAATGGTGTTGCCGCCCTGGAGGCCGGAGCAAATTGGGTCGACGTCACCGTCCTGGGCCTCGGCGAGCGGGCCGGAAACAGTCGTTTGGAAGAGGTGGCAGGCTATCTGGCCCTGCAAACCGGCAGGCCCTACGCGACCACCCTGTTCTCCGACTTGGCCCGCTTGGCCGCCGACTGCTCGGGGCGGACAATCGAACCCCATCAGCCGGTGATCGGCGCGGGAATCTTTGCCTGCGAAACCGGGCTGCACTTGGCCGGGCTCGCCAAAGACCCCCGGACCTACGAGCCCTACGAACCGATCCTGGTCGGGGCGCGGCGGCAATTGTCGTACGGGCCAAAAGTGGGCAGGCAGGGGGTGGCCGAGCGGTTGCGGCAGTTGGGGCTGCACTGTCAGGAGGCGCAGCTTGGGCGGCTGGTCGAGGCCTTTCGGGGGCAGTGCCGGATCATGGGCCGACCGCTCCAGGACCGGGAGTTAATGCAGCTCGTGGCCCAATATAGTTCTTGATCCGCGGCTTTCCTGCCCGTACAGTGGAAAAAACCAAGCGGGTTACCCAAAGCCCCTGGTTCGTTACGATAAACAGGAGAAAGCATCATGGTGCAAGAAAATATTTTTTCCCTGCTGGACCGCACCGGTCCTTTCGCCACAGGGGACAGGCCGCCATCCCTGGCCCCTTTCTCCTCGGAGGCACGGCTCTTCGCCCGTGGTCTGGCCGAGGCGGGCATGGCCACCCGTTACCGGATTCTGCGCAACCAGATCTTCGAGTTTCTCGATGTCCGCTCTTTTGCCGAGATCCAGGCGATTATCAACGATCCGGCCCGGCGGAAGCAGGTCAACGAGCGGGCCTATCGTCTGCTGGGTAACATGTTTGGCATCGAGGGCAGCGCCCGGGAGGTGATCCTGCGGGTCAATACCTATTCCCGGACCGCGGACGGGGTGATCAACTATCTCAAGGCCAAGGTGCTGGCCAACTACGCCTCCTACATCGAGATGACCAATGAGATCGATTCCTGCAAAAGCCCGGTGGATCTGCTGCTCATCCTCTTTGACGACCGCTATCACAAGAAGGCGCGTTTCGAGGCCAAGCGCAAGCTGATTCTCATGAATCTGGCCGGCTCCATCGATCAGCGGGAACGGGAAACCGAGGTGGAGGCCAAGTTCGACCAGTTTCTCGACTTTTTGAACGAATACGTCTGGA
Source organism: Desulfurivibrionaceae bacterium (assembly GCA_041675585.1). Lineage (GTDB taxonomy): Bacteria > Desulfobacterota > Desulfobulbia > Desulfobulbales > Desulfurivibrionaceae > Thiovibrio. Next base: position 35,236 of record JBAYTO010000015.1, on the reverse strand, counting down.
GCAAAAAAAGCAGGATCGGCGAGCTGGAGATTGTCTACCTCCTGAGCGACCACGACCCGGATACCTTTGCCTGCAATAAGGTCGAGGTCATCGGCCAGGGTCACTGGGCCTACGGCAGCACCGCAGCCAAGGTTTTCGGCAAGGAGGTTCCCGGCGGCAAAAGAAAGGCCAACCAGAAGCTCACCCTGATCAAGCGCCGCCGCTTCCAGGCCAACGGGGTGGAGGTGCCGATCTATGTCTCCATCCGCAAGAAACAGTCCGAGGCCAAGGTACTGAAATTGCTTCGCAAGGGCGAGGAAAATCCGGCCGTGGCGGTGGATGACGAGCTGGGCCTCATGGGGGTGGTGGACTCGGTGGCCGAGGTCAAGGCCTTTCAGAAGCACCTGACCAAAAGCGCCACCAGGGCCGGCTCCCTGATGACCCTGGAGGAGGTGACTGACACCCTTTCCGGCGGCGTGCATCAGAGTAGCAGCATCGGCAGCTCGGCCAAGACCCAGATGTTCAAGTTTTTCGCCCGCATGGGCGGCATGCGCGTGGAGTTCATAGTCCACACCAACCGTTCATACCTCAATTATATGTATGAACGGGAGGTATCCCACGACGAATACGAGGTGAAGCGGATCTTCGACTCCGGGGTGGCCCAGCTCCTGTTCCCGCAGGATATCTACGAGATCGACATCGCCGAGAAGAAGGAGGCGGTGATCCGCTGGTTCAGGAAACGGATCGAGGAGTTTTGATGTAACCGATCACGGGGCAAACCCACAAAGGTCAAATAACCACGGAATCACCCTTCGGGTATAAGTTTCGTTTTGCACCCTAAAGGGCATAAAATACGACAAGCTGCTCAACTCAGCTAAAAGCGGTAACAGGGTGCCGCAGGTTGCGGCAAGCGGGGCGGCGATGCGTACATCATGTACGTGAGCCGGGCCGATCGCCGCAAGATGTGGTGCTCTGTGATCGCTTACGTTTTGATCCCCAGTTGCCGACCTGTCACTGGTCGATATATTTATTCAGCATTTGCAGGGACTCGGTCGAGGCCCAATGAACAGCACCGATGAATTTTTCCCGAAGTATCCCCTGCTTATCGATGATGTAGGTTTCCGGCACCCCGGTCAGGCCGTAAGCCTGGCCGGCCTTGTTTGCCGGATCGATGAGGATGGGAAAGGTAGTGCCGATCTTGGCGGCCATGGCGTCAGCCAAAGCTGGGTCGTCATTGCTGAGGACGGCCAGCATGGTGAATTTGTCCTTTGCCATTGAGGCGTGTACTGCCTGCATCGAAGGCATCTCCTGCCGGCAGGGGGGGCACCAGGTGGCCCAGAAATTGAGAAACACCACCTGCCCCTTGAGCTCAGCAAGCTTCCAGGTTTTGCCCTTGGTGTCTACCAGGGTGAAGTCCGGGGCCGGTTTGCCTACTTCCGCCACCTCCGGCCGCTGGCCGCAGGAGGCAAGCAGGAAAACGAGGCAGAGCATGGTGAAGGGGGATAATAATCTTTTCATAATTTGTGGTCTCCAGATTTGTACGCACCATGGCGTGGGTTGTTGAGAGGAAGAGTTGTTGCCGTCAGCATCCTATCTCGGATACTGCGCCTCAATTTCAGCTTCGAGCAGCTGCCGCAACTCTAAGTCGCCAAAAGTGGTCAGCGGCTTGCCATTGACAAAAAAACCAGGGGTCTTGGTGACGTTGAGAGTTTTGGCATCGGCAAGATCCTGGCTAATGATCCGCTCGATTGCCGGGTCGTTCATGTCATTCTTAAGTTTTTCCAGATTAAGGGCGGCGCCGGGAAGAAAGCGCCAGATCAACTCGGGTTGGGGGTTATGGTGGCTGGCCCAGTAGGGTTGAGATTGATACATGACCTCCAGGGTCTCCCAGTATCTGTCTTGTTTTTTCGCGGCCTCAAGAATTTTGACAAAATAAGCCGCGCCGTCATGAAACGGGGCATACCTGAGTACAAGTTTGACTCTTTCCGGGTTTTCCGCCAGCAGATTTTTTACAAAAGGGTGGAAGGCGCTGCAGGTTTCGCAGGCAGGGTCCATGAATTCCACCAGATAGACCTTGGCCTTCTCGCTGCCAAGGGTCGGGGAATGTGGCCGCAAAAAAATTTCAGCTTGTTCCTGGGCCAGGAAGCCAATTTTTTTTGCCTGCTGATTTTTATAGAGATAGCCGCCAAGCATAAAGAGAAGAAGCAGGGAAATTCCGGAAAATATAACGACTTGTTTTTTCATCGGGAAAACCTCCGGTTGAGGATGAACAGTAGCGCCAAAATGGTGGAAAATGACAGCAGGGAAAGCATCGGAATCGTCAAAAAGCCGAACAGGGAGATGTAATCTTCGGTGCAGGAAACACCCCGGCTGCAAGGCTGGATGCTTTCCGGGATAATGCCGGCATAGAGCAGGTTATGGTAGAGGGCGACCAGCCAGCCTGCCGCCGCCAAAGGCAGGGCGTATCGCGCCACGTTTTTATCGCCGGAAAAGAGCCCGGTTGCAAAAATGAAAACCAGGGGAAAGAGAAAGATCCTTTGATACCAGCACAGGATGCACGGAGCAAACTGCATTATTTCGCTGAAAAACAAGCTCCCCAGCGTTGAAATAGAGGCAAGCAGCCAGCAGAGGAAAAGGAGGCTCCAGTTTGCCTTGGCTGTAGTGTCAGGAGTGGTCATCTTTAGTTGTTCTCCAAAAAAAAAATCATGAACGTGGCGCAATCTCCACCAGTTGTTTCATGCTGGGCGCGGTTCCGCACGGGGCGAAGCCGGCCACGGTGTTCGGGATTTTGTGGTAAAAAGGCGTGGAGATCAGGAGCGCTCTGGGGGGTAATCGATTGAGGGCGCAAAGGCGGCAAGGGGAGGGGTGAGGGGCTGAGAAACGGGAGTGGCCGAGGAAAGCGGTAGGAAGAAAACCTCGGCAAAGCCGGGCAGATGCAGGCTCAGGCAGAAGAGGCAAGGACAATCCGGGGTAGCGCAGGGAGACTGGGGCAACTCTTCGCCATGGCCGACAGGAAAACAGCAGGAATCGGCGGGGTCGGCAGAGGAAAGAGCCTCATCCGCCAAGGGCAAGCCGCCTAAGGAGAGAAGGGCAAGAAGCAGAACCGCGACGGCTGCGAATCGGAAATCTAAGGAATTCATGCGGGTAATTTACTGTGGCGCGCTTTCCCTGTCAAGAGGAGGTGAGCTGTCCCTCTGCCGGAAGGTTGAAGGAGATTGGCGGGCTGATTTTTCACTCCTGGTCGATCTATTACGGTCCTTGACAGTTTTTCGGAAAAACGGTAAGTCCTTTCAGTAGCTTAGGGGTTTCTTCGTGTGAAACCGCTGTTTCTTCTTCCGTTTTCTGCCAGAACTGGGGAGCGAATGACCACAAAATCTGAATCCGCCGGGCAACCTGCCGCTGCCACCCAAAGTCTGCTTCGGGCTATTCCCAAGGTTGATGAATTTTTAGGCTGGTTGGACCCGCCTCCCGCCGCGCCTGCTTCCCTGGTGAAAAGCACGGTGCGCCGGTTGCTGGAATCTCTCCGTCAGGAGATCCTCGCGGGCGGCTCAGTCAAGTCCGCCGATCTGACCCCGGCCGCGCTGTTGCCCCGGTTTTCCTCCCTCCTTGCCGCCCGACTCCGTCCCAACTTCCGCACTGTCATTAACGGCACCGGCGTGGTGATCCATACCAATCTCGGCCGCTCTCTGCTGCCCGAATCGGCCCTGGCGAGTCTGCTGGCCGTGGCCGGCCGCTATGCCAATCTGGAGCTTGATCTGGCCACGGGCAAGCGGGGCAGCAGGTACAGTCTGGTGGAGGAGATCCTCTGCGAGCTTACCGGGGCCGAGGCCGGGCTGGTGGTCAACAACAATGCCGCTGCGGTGATGCTGGTGCTCGATACCCTGGCCAAGGGGCGCGAGGTCATCGTCTCCCGGGGTCAGCTGGTAGAGATCGGCGGCTCTTTTCGGATTCCCGAGGTGATGAGCCGAACCGGGGCCAAACTCGTGGAGGTGGGCGCCACCAACCGTACCCATCTTGGCGACTATGAAGGGGCGATCAGCGAAGAAACCGCGCTGCTGCTCAAGGTGCATACCAGCAACTACCGGATCATCGGCTTTACCTCCGAGGTGGGGCTGGCGGAGCTGGTGGAGCTTGGGGCGCGGCATAACCTGCCGGTCATGGAGGATCTGGGCAGCGGCTGTCTCATTGATCTTTCCCGTTTCGGCCTGGCCAAGGAGCCTACGGTGGGCGAGGTGGTGCGGGCCGGGGTCGATGTGGTGACCTTCAGCGGCGACAAGCTGTTGGGCGGCCCCCAGGCCGGGCTCATTGTGGGCAAGAAAGAGATTATCGCCCAGATCAAGTCCAACCCCATGAACCGGGCGCTGCGCATCGACAAATTCACCCTGGCCGGGCTGGAGGCGGTGTTGCGTCTCTACTTCGATGAGGAGAAGGCCATCGCGGCCATCCCCACCCTGGCCATGCTGGCCATGCCCCTGGCCGCCATCGACCGGCGGGCCAAGCGACTGCGCCGCCTGATCGGTAAGGAGCTTGGCCCGGTCTGCCGGGTGGAAATCAAGAACATTGCCTCTATGGTGGGCGGCGGCTCGCTGCCGGAGCAGCCCTTGCCCAGCCGGGGGGTGGCCCTTACCCCACTGGACCGGAGCGTCAACGAGCTGGAAAAGGGGTTGCGGGAGCTGCCGCTGCCGGTGCTGGGCCGCATCGAGGATGATCGGCTGCTCCTTGATCTGCGCACCGTGGCGGACCAGGAAATACCCCTGCTGGCCAACGGTCTGAAAGAAGTTTTTGAGGCTAAAGCTGAGTTGAGCAGCTCGCCTGCTCATTCGAAACTTATATCTGCAGGGTGCAAAAACCAATGACCATCCCTTTTCTTTTTGAGGCCGGGCCGCTGACCCCTGCCGATCTTCACCGGTTTTCCACGCTGTTCACCAAGACGGCTTTTGATTTTTTCCCTTGCGAGACTGTCCGTCTGCTGCCTTTGGGCGAAGGGGAAGGCAAGCCGCCCGCGGAGTTTAAGGCGGGCCTTAAGCAGATTCGAGCTAGCCGCATGCCCGTGGTCGAGGCAGAGCGACAGGAACTGTTGCTGCCCATCTGGGGCGGGGAGACGCTCTGTGGCCTGCTGGTGGTCCGGGGCGGCGAATCCCGTCTCTATGGAATGCCGACGGTCTGGCTCGACGAGCAAAGTCATATCATCTCCCGGGAGTTTTATCTGCTCAAACAGAGCTGTCAGGATCCGGCCACCGGCCTGCTGAACGGCTTTCATCTGCGGGGGGAGCTTCAAGCCCTTGGCAAAAAGGAGGCCGAGTCGCCGTCCTTACCCCCGGCCACCCTGGCTCTGCTGGAGGTTTATCCTCGCACCCGCGACGCGGACCGGAGTCTCCGTTACATTGTCCGGGCCGGCAGTTGTCTTGCCTCCATGCTCGGCGAGGACATGCCTCTGCACCATCTTGGCGCCGGGATCTTCGCTCTGCTCTGGTATGGGGTGGATATTGAACAGGCTCGTCAGCTGGGCGAATCTCTTCTCCTGCGGCTCAAGCGGGAAAACTTTGTCACCGCCCACCTCGGGATCACCACGGTTACGCCCCACGATCCCGAGGGGAGCGGCTCCCCGGAACAACTTCTGGCGCAGGCCTGGCAGTCTTTGCGCACTGCCCGGCTGCGGGGGCCTTTCAGCCTTTGCGGCCATGCCACAGCCAAGGATATTGAATCCCACCCCTTTCGGAAAACCCCGGAGGCGACGCTCAGAAAACTGCGCGCCCTGTATCGCGGCAAAAATCTTTTCTCCCTGGCCTTGCTCCGCATGGATCAGGAACCGGCCAGCAATCATTTTTCCAAGCGGCTCCGGACCTTGCTTGGGCAAGATAAGGGGTTGCTCCTTGTCAACCAGCGAGAGGCTTTTCTTTTTCTCGACGGACTCGACGCTACGGCGGCCCGCGCTTGGCTTGCAGATTTTCGGAGCAAGATGGAGGGTATCGGCGGCAGCTCCTTTTCCATGGGGGTGGCGACCTTTCCCTTTCATGATTTCAAGAAATCGGCGCTGCCCCTGAACTGCCGCAAGGCTTTGCAGCACGCAGCCTTTTTCGGCCCTGATTCGCTGGCGTTTTTTGATGCGGTCAGTCTCAATATCAGCGGGGATGTTTATTATAACGAAGGCGATCTGGTCAAGGCCTTGGGCGAATATCGGCAAGGGTTGCTTCTTGAACCGGGCAAGGTGAATATCCTCAACAGCATGGGGGTTGCCGGCATCCAGCTTAACCGGCTCAAATCCGCCAAGGCCTGTTTCACCAAGGCGTTGGCGATCGAGCCGAAAAATTTCATGGCCTTGTTCAATCTTGGTTTTGTCTGCCTTGAAGATCAACAGGAGGCAGAGGCTATGGCGCTCTGGGAAAGGGCGCTGGCTGTGGACGGCAACCAGCCCGATCTGCTGCAGCATCTGGGCATGCTCTATTGTCGGCAAGGAAGATACGGCGAAGCCCGCGAGGCTCTGGGACACTGTGATAAATTGATCCGTCAGAATCCCCAGCAGGGGGGCGAGCCCACGGTGGTAGCGCGCTGGCTTGGCCAAGCCTGTGAAGCATTGGGGGAAAACGGTGCAGCGATTGCCGCCTATCAGCGGGCGGTTGGCGGCAATCCCAGGGACGCCGGTTCGTTAAGCAGGCTTGGTCGGCTCTATGCTTTGGAAAAACAGGGCGAGGATATCGCCCTGGCCCTGTGCGGACAGGCGGTTGAGTTGGATCGGGGCCAGGCAGCCCACTGGTTTCGGTTGGGCCAGGTGCAGGCCCTGGCCAAGGACCAGGAAGGGGCAAGGCAGTCTTTGACGGAATGCCTCCGTCTTGACCAGGGGCAAGCGGAAGCAGCCATGTTGCTGGGCAGGATCTTTGCGCAGCAGGGCAAGCCGGGTAAGGCTCGAAAACTCTATAAAAAGGTATTGCGATATTTCCCGGAGCATGCCCAGGCGCAAGCGGCCTTGGCAGATCTTTCTTGATGGGGTATCCAGGCTGTAAGCAGAGGTGCGGAAGTGGCCTGTGAATGGTGTCATTGCCCCTGGGTATGCCGATGACAAAACATATTTGTCGCCCGGTGAGCGCTTAAGAGGAGATTGGATATGAGGGTGACCAAGGCCGGGGTAGTTGACGAACGGCAGCAATATTCGCTGGATAATTTTCAGGTGGGGGATTCCTGGCGGCTGTTCAGAATTCTGAGCGAATTTGTCGATGGCTTTGACACTCTGGCCAACCTCGGTCGGCCTGCGGTGTCGATCTTCGGTTCCGCCAGGACCAGCCCGGAAGACCGCTACTACAAGCTGGCCGAGAAGATCGCCCTTGATCTCGCCACGGCCGGCTACGGGGTTATCACCGGCGGCGGGCCTGGGATCATGGCCGCGGCCAACAAAGGCGCGGCCATTGCCGAGGGGCTTTCCATCGGGCTTAACATCAACCTGCCCTTTGAACAGGAGCCAAATCCCTTCACCAACGTGCCGATGAACTTCAAGTATTTTTTCGTGCGCAAGGTGATGTTTGTCAAGTATTCCATGGCCTTTATCGGGATGCCCGGCGGCTTTGGCACTCTGGACGAGTTGTTCGAGTCGTTGACCCTGATCCAGACCAGGAGGGTGAAGCGTTTCCCGGTTATTCTGGTGGGCTCTGATTTTTGGGGAGGTCTGTTGGATTGGATTAAGGAAAGGATGCTGACCGAAGGGTATGTCAGCGAGGACGATCTGCTCTACTTTCAGGTGATGGACGACCCGGCGGAGGTGGTGAGGTACATCAAGCGGACCGTGGTGTTGTAGCGGGATCGCTGTTTTGCGCAAATATAAAAAGGCCCTGCCGGAGGTTGTCCGGCAGGGCCTTTTTTATGGAGCTGTAAGATCGGGCAGGAAGCGAACGGGCACTATTTAACGCTAAGCGATCTCTTCCGCAGCCGGATGGTTTTGGGGGTTACTTCCACCAGTTCGTCATCATTGATATAGGCAATGCAGTCTTCCAGGCTCATCTGCACCGGCGGGGTGAGAACCACATTTTCATCGGAGCCGGAAGCGCGCATGTTGGTAAGCTTCTTGCCCTTGGCCGGATTGACCACCATGTCCTGGTTCCGGGCGTTTTCGCCGATGATCTGGCCGGCATAGATCTTGTTGCCCGGGCCGAGGAACAACCGGCCTCGATCCTGCAGGTTGAACAGGGCGTAGGCCACGGTGGTGCAGGTATCCATGCTGATGAGTACCCCGTTGACCCGGTTGATGATGTCGCCGGCATAGGGGCCGTATTCGGCGAATACGTAATTCATCATGCCCAACCCCTTGGTGGCGGTCATGAATTCTGAGCGGTAGCCCAGCAAGCCGCGGGTGGGGATTTTATAGACCAGCCGGTTCATGCCGTTTGCCTGGCTCATCTCCTGCATCTGGCCTCGCAGCATCCCCAGCCTTTCGATTACCGCCCCGGCGTACTGCTCGTCCACGTCGATGGTCAGTTCCTCGTAAGGCTCCAGAGTGACGCCGCCCTCCTGTTTCATGATGACCTGGGGGCGGGTGACCTGGAGCTCAAAACCCTCGCGGCGCATCTTTTCGATGAGGATGGAAAGATGCAGCTCGCCGCGGCCGGCAACCACATAGCCGACCCCTTCCGTCATGGGTTCGACCCGAAGGGCCACGTCGGCAAGGGTCTCTTTCCGGAGTCGGTCCTCCAGATGGCGGGAGGTGACGAATTTCCCTTCCAACCCGGCAAAAGGCGAGTCGTTGGGGATGAAATTCATCGAGATGGTCGGCGGATCGATCTCGATCAGGGGCATCGGCATGGGGTTATCCGCGTCAGTGAAGGTCACGCCGACGGTAACGTCGTCCATGCCTGCCACGGCAACCAGCTCGCCGACCCCGGCCGTATCGGTGGCCACCTTTTTGTCGGACTCAAAGCGGAAGATCTTGGTGAGCCGCGCCTGGCTTACGCTGCCGTCGCGCCTGACCACGGCAATGGGCTTGTTGATGCTCAGGGTGCCGTTGGTCACCTTGCCGATGCCGAGCCGCCCCAGATATGGGGAGTGGTCCAGGGAGCTGACCTGCATCTGCAGAGGTGCGTTGGGGTCGCCGGAGGGGGGGGGCACGTGGGCGACGATCAGCTCGGTGATCGGTTCCATGGTGGTGGATTCGTCGGTGAGGTGATGCTTGGCGTAGCCCTGCTTGGCAGAGGCATAGACCACCGGAAAATCCAGCAGGTGGTCCGGGGCCTCAAGCTTGACAAAGAGATCGAAAACCTGATCGACCACCCATTCACAGCGGGCCGCGGGCTTGTCGATCTTGTTGATCACTACGATGATGCGCAACCCTGCGGCCAGCGCCTTTTTTAAAACAAAATAGGTCTGAGGCATGGGGCCTTCCTGGGCGTCCACCAAAAGAAGGCAGCCGTCCGCCATGCGCAGAACCCGTTCTACCTGACCGCCGAAATCGGCGTGGCCGGGGGTGTCGATGATGTTGATCCAGTAATCCTTGTAGCAATAAGAGCCGTTCTTGGCGGTGATGGTAATGCCGCGTTCCTTTTCCAGATCCATGGAGTCCATGAGGCGTTCGGCTACTTCCTGATTTTCCCGGAACATGCCGCTTTGCTGGAAAAGTTGGTCGACCAGGGTGGTTTTCCCATGGTCAACGTGAGCAATGATGGCGACGTTTCTGATTATCCTTTGATCCATGACTTTTTGACATTCCATAAAGAAGGGTTCGTCCCCGGTTGGGGAAAAAAAGAGGCACCTTAAATGAAAAGCGGGGGAAAGGCAAGGAAAAACCAAAAAATCAGCAAGATAAAGAGCTGAAACGTTTCGGGGCATGGCCTTGGCGGGAGGTTTACTGCCCAGGAAATTAAAGCAGGTGTAGAGAAAAACTACCCTGCCCTGTCCCACAAAAAAAATTTTGGATGGGGATGAAATGGGATACTATTTTTGGTGGCACTCCATGTAGTGCTTTCTGCATATGCATGACACCATATGTAGTATTTTTTGCTCATTGAAAAAGGAAGAAAAATAAGTGGTTACGCATGTTTTTCCCTTGACACTGATCCGCCATTATCACTATATAAACAAAGCAAAGTGGTGCAAAGTGGGTAATAGGGGTACAAGAAGGAGCTGGGTGTGGTTGAAGGGAGTGTAAAGACTTCAGTCTGTCGTTTTCGCAGTCGTTCCGAGCATGTGCTCGATGCGAAGGGCAGGCTGAATATTGCGACCCGGTTTCGGGAGGCCTTGCGCAATCAGGGCGAGGAACGGCTCATGCTTACTCCATGGCTCAATTGTATCAGGGCTTATTCGCTGCCGGAGTGGGAAGATCTGGAGATGGCCCTGACGGCGCAGGGTCAGAAAAGTCCGGAAAAGCTCAAGCTGATCCGGTACATGATCGGCGGTGCCGAGGAATGTGCGCTGGACAAGCAGGGGCGAATACTGCTTTCCCCAACCTTGCGGGAAGGTTGCAGTATCAAGAAAGAGGTCATGGTGAGCGGCATGATTACCTATTTTGAAATCTGGGATAAGGAAGTCTGGGAATCGGAAAGAAAACCGACCGTCGATGATTTTCATAATTTCGAACAGGTGCTTCTGGAAACCGGGCGGTTCTGAGCCGCTATGCAGCCAGCGCATCTCCCGGTCATGCTCGAGGAAGTGGTCGCCTGTCTGGCCCCGAAGGATGGCGGTCTTTATGTTGACGGCAATTTGGGCCTTGGCGGCCATACGGAAGGGATTCTTGAGACCTGCGGGCCCTCCGGTCAGGTTGTAGGGTTTGATTGGGATGCGGCGGCTCTGACCCTGGCGCGGGAACGGCTGGTCCGGTTTGCCGGCCGGGTCCATTTTGTACATGATAATTTCACCTCGATAAAGGAGACCCTGATGGGGCTTGGCATCGGCACAATTGACGGCCTGCTGCTCGATCTGGGTCTTTCTTCTTTGCAGCTCGACGCAAGCGGCCGTGGTTTCACTTTTAAAGGCAGCGAGCCGCTTGACATGCGCATGGATCAGCGTCAGACCACCACGGCCGCCCAGCTGGTCAATGAGGCAACCGAGGAAGAACTTGCGGATATCTTTTTCTACTATGGGGAAGAGCGCCAGGCGAGAAGGATTGCCGAGGAGATTGTCGCGGTGCGGCGGAAAGAAAAGATTGTCACCACCGACCAGCTTGTCGTCCTGGTGGATCGGGCAATCCCCAAACGGTTCCATCCCAAAAAGATCCATGTGGCGACCAAGGTTTTTCAGGCCTTGCGCATCGCCGTGAATCGCGAGCTTGACAGCCTTGAGCAGATTTTGGCTGATGGCGCCACCCTGCTTGCGCCCGGAGCCAGATTTTGCGTAATCTCTTTTCATTCCCTGGAGGATCGTTTGGTAAAACAGGCTTTTCGGGAAAACTCATTGCTCGAGGTCGTCACCCCTAAGCCTATTGTCCCGGGTCGCGCTGAATGTCTGCGCAATCCCAGGGCAAGAAGCGCCAAGTTGCGGGTTGCGGCAAGAGGAAGAACTTAACGATGCGGGATTACACGAATAAATATTCCGGCGCGGTCGTCAGCCGGCAGAAGGTTTCCGGTGGCAGACGGTCTGGTAGAGCTGATCGGGAGCAGCCCTCCAAGATCATTGGGGTGGTGACGGTTGTCGCCATGCTGCTGGGAGTGGGCAGCAGTCTCTGGTTCGGCCTTGCTTTGCAGGAGGGGCTGGGCAGACTTGACAAAAGCAGGCAGGAAAGCAGCAGGCTCGGGATAGTTAATGTGGCGCTCATTGCGGAAAAGGATACCTTGCTGCAACAAGGAAAAATCGAAGCTGCGGCAGCGGGGCTGGGATTGTTTCCGCCTTCCGAGCAGCAGATGAGAAGGCCTTAGTGCCCCCATGAAGAAGCGGAGCCTGGAGAGGAGAGACCGTTGGCCGGCCATGGTTGGCGGCTTGTTTCTTTTGTTGGCCGTGCTGTTCGTGGTTGTGGTGATCATAAAAAGTCAGTTTTTTGCGGGGAGCGGTCGGCAGGTCGCGGGCGACGGACAAAAGGATGAGCAAGCCAGCGGGGTGAGAGGCGGTGGCCGGAGAAATATTTATGACCGGAACTTCATGGAGCTGGCCGTGAGTTTTCAGCGAAGTTCCATTTATGCGAGGCCTCTGGAGCTTGAGTCTCCCGAGGAAGTTGCCCGCGAGGTGGCAAAAATTCTTGAACTGGATGAAAAAAATATTCTTTCGGCCCTGAAGGGGGAAAGAAGTTTTGCCTGGCTGGGCAGGGATCTTCCCCGCAAGAAAGCGGTGCAGATCGCCGACCTTAATTTGAAGGGGGTCTACCGCCTCAACCAAGTGCAGAGGTTTTATCCCGGAAACCAGCTTGGCGCTCATGTGCTAGGTTTTTTAAAGGATGAACAAGGGTTGGCCGGGGTCGAGTTTTATTATGACGGTGTGCTGAGGGGCGGCGGGGTAAATAACCCAAGACTGGCGGTAGCCGGGGTGAGCAGGAAAATAGCCGAAGGCAGCGCCAGCCTGATCCTCACCATTGACAGCCATTTGCAGAATATTCTGGAACAGAAGCTGAAAAGCCTTGTCGCAAGCACGGGGGCCAAGGCAGGGGTTGCTGTGCTTATGGCTCCGGATACCGGGGAGATTATCGGTCTGGCCAGTCTGCCGGATTATGATCCCAACCGGTTCTGGGAATTCAGCGATGAGGCGCGCCGGAACCGGGCCATTGAAGCTATCCTTGATCTTGGCGCCATGGAGCGGCTTTTCCTGACGGCGGTGGAAATGGATAAAACGATGGGCCGGGAGAAAAGCGGTGGGCCGGAAAGCGAGGCAGCCCCGGAGCCGGAAGCGGTTCAACTGGCCGCCTGGAATTTGCTCCAGGATGGCCGCTATATTTCTCCAGAAGGAGTCGGTTTTGGGAAGACCGTGGTGAGTCGCGACCAGTTCAATGCTTTTGCCGACAAGATCGGCTTGACCGTCAAGGGGGAGGTGGATTTGCCCGAGTCCTTGTTTGTCTTAAAGGAGACGAATGGCATTCCTTCGGTCCCTCCCGGGACGGTAAAGACCATGCCGCCGCAGGCTGACAAGGATTCTTTTCCGACAGCAACTCCTTTGGCGTTGCTGTCGGCGTTTTGTCGGCTGGTCAACAGAGGCCGGGTGATGACCCCCCATGTGCTTCGCGCTGTCTGGCAAAACGATCAGGTATGGGATGTGCCGGTCCGGCAGGGGATAGGGGAGTTTGGTGTGCGGCCCGAGGTAAGTGAGGGCATGCGCGGCGAAATGAAGAAGGTTGCCGGGGTTGGGCGGGACAATTTCGTCATCGAATCGCTGCGGCAGAAAGGCCCTGTTCCGGCGAGTCAGGCAAAACCGGCAGACGAAAGCCGACCGCAGCCGACCAAAAAAGAAAGCGAAAAAGCGGTCACGTCCCAGCCGGAAGTGGAGAGTATTCTCCTGGGGATGGCACCCCTGGAACAGCCGGAAATCGCCATGATTGTTGTGCTTGAGGATGCCAGGATCGATCCGCTGGCCAAGTCACCGGTTCGGGATTTTGCCGAAGAGACCATGGCGCAGGCCAGAACCGCTCTGCAGAAAACAGTTCGGCCTCCCACGGCACTGGAGCTGGCGGTGCGCGAAGTCGGCTATTCCAGAAAAATTGAAATGCTCCAAGCTAAAGCAACCCTGCCGGCGGCTTTAATTCAGGAGCAACAGGGTCTTGTCATGCCCGATGTGCGGGGCCTGAGCGGGCGAAAGGCGATGCAGTTCCTGCAGCCGTATGGGGTGAGATTGCAAATCGCCGGGTCAGGACAGGTGACAAGTCAGTATCCCTTGCCTGGCTCAGCCCTGCGGGGTGTTGAGCGGTGCGTGCTGCACTTGAAACCAATGCAGCTGTAACTGTATCGTTTGTTTTTTGTTGAGTAGTCGCCAATATTAGGAAAAAGCCGGGTACTGGACATGGGGAAAAACAACAGTCTTGCCTCAGTATCTTTGCGGAAATTGGCCGAGGAAATGGAAATCATGAACCTGGACAGGCTGCCGGATAAACCGATACGCAGCATCACCGCCGACTCCCGTCAGGCTGGTCCCGGTTCGTTGTTTGTTGCGGTCCCGGGGCTGACCGTGGATGGCCATGATTATCTGGAGGCTGCCGTAAAAAAAGGCTGTGCCGCCGTGCTGGTCGGTAAGGAACGCTGCCGGGGGTGGAGGCATACCAAGGTCGCCTGCCTGGAGGCGGCCGATACGCCAAAGGCTTTGGGGCAGGCAGCGGCCGGTTTTCATGGCCATCCGGCCCGACGAATGCTCATGCTCGGGATTACTGGCACCAACGGCAAGACCACAACCACCTATCTGCTGGAGTCGATCATCCGTCAGGCTGGTGGTAAGCCCGGGGTGATCGGCACCGTGAATTACCGGTACAACGCGGTGGAAGTTCCGGCCTCGTTTACCACCCCTGATCCGGTAAGCCTGCACCGGATCCTGGCTGAAATGGCGGATAACGGCGTCACCCATGTGATCATGGAGGCCTCATCCCATGCCCTTGAGCAAAAAAGGGTGGCCGGCATCCTCTTTGATCTGGCGCTCTTTACCAATCTGAGCCGCGACCATCTTGATTTTCACGGGGATATGGCCAGCTACTTCACCAGTAAGAAGATGCTCTTTGCCGAGTATCTGAAAAAAGACGGCAAGGCGGTGGTCGTCTGTGACGACCGGGACAAGGTCGATCTCGACTGGGGGCGGCGACTGTTTTCCGAACTGCAGGCGGACAAGGGGTTGGGGTATGCGGGGAAAAATGGCCGAACCCTGCTTGATTGCGGCTTTTCCGGGACCAGAGTGGCTGTGCGGCAGGCGCAAGAGAGTCTGGCCGGAACGGTGGCGACTCTTGCAACCCCGGCGGGAGAGCTTGAGGTTCGCTCAGATCTGGTCGGAGACTTTAACCTGAAAAATATCCTCGGCGCGATTGGAGTGGCGGTGGCCCTGGGGATTGCCGGGGAGCAGATTGTTGCCGGCCTGGCTCAAGCCCAGCCCGCGCCCGGACGCCTGGAAAAGGTTGCCTCTCCGCCAGGGGTCAGCGTTTTTGTTGATTTTGCCCACTCCCCTGATGCGTTGACCAATGTGCTGCAGACCATGCGCCGCCTCACCCCGGGGCGATTGATCGTGATCTTCGGCTGCGGCGGGGACCGAGACCGCGGCAAGCGCCCCCTGATGGGCAAGGTTGCCGGTTTGCTGGCCGATGTGGTGGTACTCACTTCCGATAATCCGCGGAGTGAAAGAGCCGAGGCCATCCTGAACGACATTGAGGCGGGGATTCGGGAAACCTCGCTGCCGCGCCTGCGGATTGAGGCCCTTCTCCAGCGCGAAGCGATGCAGGGCTATGATATCGTGCCCTCCCGACGGGAGGCGATCAGGGAAACCATCCGTCATGCCCGGCCCGGGGACGTGGTGCTGCTGTGCGGCAAGGGGCATGAGACCTATCAGATAACCCCGGAGGGGCGTTTCTTTTTTGATGACCGTCTTGAAGCCGCTGCCCAGGCCGCGGTGATCAAATGGTAGCTGGGGGCAAAACAGGTGTGGGCAGGATGAAAAAGGGAAAAATAAAAAAGAATTCCGGCGCCGGCGCCAAGCAGAGTTCGCGCTGGACGCTCCCCCAGGTTCTTCAGGCCACGGGGGGCAAGCTTGTTTCCGGCATGAACGAGGCTGGGTTCCTCCGGGTCTGCACGGACAGCCGGGGGATCGAGCCGGGGGAGCTGTTCGTGGCCTTGCGCGGGGAGAATTTCGACGGCCATGCCTATCTCGGGCAAGCGGTGGAGAAAGGGGCTGCCGGCCTGGTGGTGGAGAGTATCCCTGAAAAAATGCCCCCGGTCCCGGTGGTGCAGGTAGCGGACACCCTCCGCTCCCTCGGAGATCTGGCCGCCTTCCGGAGATCGCTGATGCCGAAGCTTCGGGTATTGGCGATGACCGGAAGCTGCGGCAAGACCACGGTCAAGGAGATGGTCGCCGCGATTTTGGCTAAAAAACACCAGGTGCTGAAGACGCAGGGAAACTTCAATAATCTGATCGGCCTGCCGCTTTCCTTGCTGCCGGTTGAATTTCACCACGACTTCGCGGTGCTGGAGATGGGCATGAATCAGCCCGGCGAGATCGCCAGACTCACTGAAATCGCCGACCCGGACATCGCCTGCATCACCAATGTCCAAGATGCCCATCTTGCAGGCTTAAGTGACATCGCCGGGGTGGCTCGGGCCAAGGGCGAGCTTTTTGTCGGGCTTAAAGCCTCGGGCAGGCTGGTGGTGAATATTGATGATCAAAGGGTGCTGGAGATAGCCAGGCAGTGCCGTCAGGAGAAAATCACCTTTGGCCGCAAGCCAAAGGCGGATATCCGCGGGCTTCGTCTGCGGAGTCTGGGTGAACGTGGCATGTCTTTCACCCTGCGGATCGGCGGCAACGAAGCCCGGGTGAAAATCAAGGGTCTGGGGGCGCATAATGTGCAGAACGCCCTGGCCGCGGCAGGCATGGCCCATGCGGCCGGCGTGCGGTTTACGGAAATCGTGGCCGGGTTGGAGAGTTTCACGCCCTTTGCAAACCGGCTCCAGGTGCAGAGACTCAGCGGCGGGATAAGGCTGGTGAACGACGCCTATAATGCCAACCCCTCTTCGGTGCTGGCCGCGCTTACGACCCTGCGCCAGATGGATAACCGCCATAAGAAGGTGGTTATCCTGGGCGACATGCTTGAGCTCGGACAACAAAGTGTTGCCGCCCATCAGGGGATCGGCCGGGAGGTGGCGAAGCTCGGCTTCGACGCCCTGCTGGCCGTGGGGGAATTTGCCGAAGCCCTGGTTGCTGCCGCCCGGCAAGAGGGAATGAGCCGGGGAAAAGCGCTGTTTTTCACCAACAAGGAGCAGGTCGGTGCCTGGCTGCGTGAGGGCATCGCCGCCGGATTTCTGCAGCCGGGAGACTGGGTGCTGGTCAAGGGCTCGCGCGGGATGCGGATGGAAACAATTACTCACGATTTGCTTGAGAAGTAAGGATAACCACCATGCTCTATCATCTTCTCTATCCGCTTCATACTTACTTCAGCGCGCTGAATGTTTTTCGTTATATTACCTTCCGCTCCATCGGCGCTACGCTGACTGCCTTCCTCATCCTGCTGCTCTGCGGCAACAAGGTTATCAAGATGATGCAGGAAAACCAGATCGGTCAGGTGGTGCGGGACGACGGTCCGGCCAGCCATTTCAGCAAGCGAGGCGTGCCTACCATGGGCGGGCTGCTCATTCTTTTTGCCGTTACGGTGACTACCCTGCTCTGGGTTGATTTGTCCAACGCCTTTGTCTGGGTCATTCTCGGGGTGACCCTTTGGTTCGGGGCTATCGGCGCCTACGATGACTACCGCAAGATAAAAAAGCAGAACAGCAAGGGGCTAAGCGCACGGGGCAAGATCTTCTGGCAGATTATCGGGGCCTTGGCGGCCGGGTTGCTCATCTATTACAACCCGAATTTTGACGGGCACCTGAGTTTCCCGTTTTTGAAGAATATCCAGCCGGATCTGGGCCCTTTTTATGTGGTTTTCGCTACTCTGGTGGTGGTCGGCGCTTCCAACGCCGTCAATCTGACCGACGGCCTCGACGGGCTGGCCACCGGCCCCACGGTGGTGACGAGCGGAGTCTATCTGCTTTTCTCCTACCTGGCCGGGCATGCCGGGTTGGCGGCTTATCTGCAGATCCCCTATGTGCAAGGGGCAGGGGAGGTTGCTGTTTTTTGTGGTGCCCTGGTGGGAGCAAGCCTCGGTTTTCTCTGGTTTAATGCCTACCCGGCCCAGATCTTCATGGGCGATGTGGGCTCCTTGGCCATAGGCGCAGCTCTTGGCATGGTGGCGATCATCACCAAACAGGAGATGCTGCTGGCCATTGTCGGGGGGGTATTTGTCATGGAAGCTCTTTCGGTCATCATGCAGGTGGGCTTTTTCAAGATGAGCGGCGGGAAAAGGATCTTTCTCATGGCCCCATTTCACCACCATTTTGAAAAAAAAGGCTGGACGGAGCCTAAGGTTGTGGCCCGTTTTTGGATCATCTCCATTGTTCTGGGATTGGCCGCCTTAGCTACCTTGAAGCTGCGTTAGGAAAACAGAGTGGAGAACAAATGTTGATGAACAGGAACCTCAAGGAAATACTGAAACCGGGAGCCCATGTCGTGGTGGTGGGTCTTGGCAAGTCCGGTGTTTCCGCGGTGCGTTTCCTGCTCAAGCTCGGAGTGAGAATCTCGGTTTCAGAGGGTGGCTGTCGGGAGAACCTTGCCGGAGACCTGGTTCGTTGGCTTGAGGAGAAAAGAGTTTATGTGGAAACCGGCGGCCATACCTCTGAACTTTTGAATTCGGCAGACTGCATTCTGGTAAGTCCGGGTGTGCCGCTGGGAATCCCCCCCCTTGCGGCAGCCCGGCGACAAGGCATTCCGGTGGTGGGCGAGCTGGCCCTGGCCAGGGATTTCCTTGCCGCTCCGGTGGTGGCAGTGACCGGCACCAACGGGAAAAGCACGGTGACTACCCTGATCGGCGATCTGCTTACCGGCAGCAGCAAAAAGGTTTTTGTGGGCGGGAATCTCGGCACCCCTCTGGCCGAGTATCTGGCAGGGGAACAGGCCTGCGAGGTGGTGGTTCTGGAGGTCAGCAGCTTTCAGCTGGACGGCGGTGGGGAGTTTCGGCCCCAGGTGGGGGTGTTGCTCAATATCACCCCGGACCATCTGGATCGCTATGCCTCCTATGGGGCGTATGTCGAGGCAAAGATGTCGCTCTTTAAAAACCAGCAGCCCGGCGATGTGGCGGTGGTCAACGGTGACGATCCCGCCATCTCCGAATGGCTGGGCAAAGAGGCCCAGCAACAAAGCCCCTGGCCGCTGCGGGGCGAGATCCGGCAATACAGCGCAAGCGAGCGGGCTGGGATAAAGGCGTATCTTCGCGGTACAACCGTGCATCTTGCCGGGGCGGTCGAGTCTGGCGAAATAGACGAGGTGTATGAATTGGCGGGAACTCCGCTTGCCCAGGCGCCCAACAGCGAAAATGCCATGGCGGCGATTCTGGCGGTTCGCGCCCTGGGGTGCAGCCCGGCGGAGATCCGGAAAAGCCTGGCCGACTTCAAGCCGCTGCCGCACCGCTTGGCCTTGGTGGCCGAGAGGGACGGGGTTTCCTACTATGACGATTCCAAGGCCACCAATGTCGGGGCGGTCTATTCCGCCCTGGCCGGGATGAAGCAGCCGGTGGTGCTCATTGCCGGCGGAAGGGACAAGGGCGGCGGCTACGAGATGCTGTTGCCCCTGGTGAAGGAAAAGGTTCGGGCCATGGTCCTGATCGGCGAGGCCAGGGAGGCAATGGCCAAGGCTTTTGCCGGCCTTACCCGGATAACCTTTGCCCGGGAAATGGGCGAGGCGGTGCGGCTGGCCGGAAGCATGGCGGAAAAAGGCGACGCGGTGCTCTTGTCTCCGGCCTGCGCAAGTTTTGACATGTTCAGGAGTTACAGCCACCGGGGGGAGATGTTTGCCCAGGCGGTCAACAGCCTGGGTGACTGCCCATGCGGATGATCGTGACCGGAGGCGGGACAGGCGGCCATCTTTTCCCCGGCATTGCCGTGGCCGAAGAGATGCTGCGGCGGTTTCCCCGGGGCAGGATCCTTTTTGTCAGCACGGATCGCGCCATTGACAATAAGGCCCTGGCTGCTCGCTCCTTTGAGAAGAAGGCCATTGCCTGCCTGCCGTTGAAAGGGAAATCGGTTTTGGGAACCCTCAAGAGCGTGGCCCAGCTTCCTCTCAGCCTCTGGCAGGCGCTACGGATTGTCCGCGCTTTTAAGCCGCAGCTGGTTTTGGGCGTGGGCGGCTATGTGACCGGGCCGGTGGTGCTGGCGGCAAGGCTGATGGGGGTGAAGACCTGCATTCATGAGCAGAATTCCATCCCGGGGATGGCCAACAGGTTGCTTGGAAAAATTGTTGACCGGATATATATTTCCATCCCTGGATCCGAGAGTTTTTTCCCCAAGGGCAAGGTGGTGCTGACCGGAAATCCGGTGCGGGCGGAACTTCTCCAGGCGGCAGCCCAAGAGAAGGAGCAGACGACCGGCAAGGTGGTGCTGGTTTTGGGGGGCAGTCAGGGGGCGCACCGGGTTAACGGCTTGATGGTAGAGGCCTTTGCCACCGGTCTGGCTGGCGGTGCGGTTCAGGTCAGACATCAGACGGGAAACAGCGATGAAGCATGGGTGCGCAAGGCCTATGCCGAAGCAGGGGTTACGGCCCGGGTCTCTTCCTTTATTACTGATATGGCGGCGGCTTACCGTGAGGCGGATCTGGTTGTTTCGCGGGCCGGGGCGACCACTCTGGCTGAGCTGGCGGTTATGGGCAAACCGGCCATCCTGATTCCTTACCCGTATGCCGCAGATGACCATCAGACTACCAACGCCGAGTTTCTGGTGCGGGGGGGGGCTGCCTTGATGTTTCAGGAGCAGGAATTCGATGGGGCTAAACTGCGGGGGGAGATCATGGGGCTCTTGCACGATGCCCCACGGTTGCGGGGCATGGCAACACAGATGAGGCAATACGCCCGGCCGGAGGCGACCGATGCCATCGTGGATAAAAGCATAGAGCTGCTGGCCGCCGTTACGGGGCCACCGGTTAAGGACGGCATGCATGTATAAGAAGACCCAGCATATCCATTTCGTGGGCATCGGCGGCATCGGCATGAGCGGCATAGCCGAGCTGCTCTTAAACCTCGGCTATACCGTGAGCGGTTCCGACCTGCGGGATACCGCCATAACCAGGCGTCTGGCCGGGCTGGGCGGCAAGGTGCATACCGGGCACCAGGGTGAATGGATTGCCGGGGCGGACGTGGTGGTGATTTCCTCGGCGGTGCGGGAGAACAATCCGGAGGTCCAGGCAGCCCGCACCGCGCATATTCCGGTTATTCCCAGGGCGGAGATGCTGGCCGAGCTCATGCGTCTTAAAAAATACGGCATCGCCGTGGCCGGCAGTCATGGGAAAACCACGACCACCTCTATGGTCGGCTGGCTGCTGGCCGAGGCAGGACTCGATCCCACCGTGGTGATCGGCGGCAAGGTGAACAGCCTGGGCACCAACGCCAAACTGGGTGAGGGGGAATTTCTGGTTGCCGAGGCGGATGAGTCCGACGGTTCATTCCTGAAGCTGTCGCCGGTGCTTGAGGTTGTAACCAATATCGATCTGGAACATCTGGATCATTACCAAGATATCGAGGAGATCAAGGCGGCTTTTCTGGCCTTCATTGAAAAACTTCCCTTTTATGGGGCGGCGGTGGTCTGTCTGGATGATGTGCATGTTGCTTCGGTCCTGGCCCAGATCCCCAAAAGGGTCATCACCTACGGCTTGACCAGTCAGGCCGATGTCCACGCCAGAGCGGTGGTGCCCCAAGGGCTGACCTCTACCTTTGAGCTCTGCCGGAATACGGAGGTGCTTGGGGAGATAACCCTGAATATCCCGGGACAGCATAATGTTTACAACGCTCTGGCCGCCATAACCGTGGCGTTGGAGCTGGAGATCCCCTTTGCGGTCATCCGCGCTGCCTTGAAAACTTTCAGCGGCGTCCAGCGGCGTTTACAGATCAAGGGAGAGGTCGATGGGGTCATGGTCATTGATGATTATGGCCACCACCCCACCGAGATCAGGGCGACTCTGGCGGCGATGCGCTCGGCATGGCCGAGAAGGCGGCTGATCGTAATGTTTCAGCCCCATCGTTACTCACGGACGGCCGGGTTGTTCAAGGAATTCAGCACCGCCTTCCACGAGGCGGATGTTCTGCTGCTAACGGAGATTTACGCGGCGAGTGAGACTCCCATCGAGGGAGTAAGCGGTTTGGCTCTTTTGCAGGAAATCAAGCAGCATGGCCAGAAAAACGCCCATTTTGTTGCGGAGATTGAATCCCTGGCGCACACGGTGCGTGGCATGGTGCAGCCGGACGATATTGTGCTGACTCTTGGAGCGGGCAACATTTATCAGGCAGGCGAGGAACTTTTGCGGATCCTGGAGCAGAAGCATGTTGCCTGACCGTTGCTGCTGCCTGCCATACCGCACCGAGAGGGGGAGAGCCTGGAAATTCAAGGGGCAGAGGCCGATGAAAAAAGAGGTTGGCAAGGGATGGCCGGAGCAACTGCGCGAGCTTTGGTCCGGCGAGATTGAATGGCGCAGCCCCATGGCTCGATGGTGCACCCTGCGGGTGGGCGGTCCGGCTAGGGGTGTCGCCATCCCGGCCAGCCTGGAAGAATTGCGGAGCCTTCTTGGTGTGCTGGCAAGACTGGGAGTTTGCTGGCGGGTTATTGGCCGGGGCAGCAACCTGTTGGTCTCCGATGCGGGCTATGATGGGGTCATTGTTATGTTGGGCCGGAAGTTTGCGGCTATTGACAAATTTGTTGGGGCAAAGGAAGACGGATCACTGGTGCAGGTTGAGGCCGGCTGCAGTCTGATGAAACTGGTCAACTGGTGCAGTGATCAGGGATTAGAGGGGCTGGAATTTGCCGCTGGCATTCCTGGTTCGGTGGGCGGGGCGGTGGTCATGAATGCTGGAGCTTGGGGCAAGGAGATGAGCGAGGTTTTGTCTTCGGTGACATTTTTAGACAAGGCAGGCGAGTTGGTGAAAAGGGGAAAAGACGATTTGCCCTTTACATATCGGCATCTGGAAACAAAGGGGATGATCGTGGCGGCTGCGGAATTTTTGTTGCAGACTGGAGACCGTCAGGCCATCGAGCAAAAATGTGGCCAGTTGTTGCGCGACCGAAAAGAAAAACAGCCGCAGGGTCTAGCTAGCGCCGGTTCGTTTTTTAAAAATCCGCCGGGCTTGCCCGCCGCCGGGAAATTGATTCAGGACGCAGGGTTAAAAGGCCTTCGCATTGGTGGCGCCCAGGTTTCCGAGGTACATGCAAATTTTTTGGTGAACACCGGTTCGGCTACGGCTAAGGATTTTATTGACCTGATGCGGCTGGTGCAGGAAAAGGTTCTCGAGCGGTTTGGAATCCGACTGGAACCGGAAGTTCATCTCATTTAAGCGTAAGGGGAAAGGGTAAGACGGTTTTGCGAAAGGGAAAGTCAATACAACATCGTTACGGGGATGGCAAGAAAAGTCGATCCTTGGAACTTAAGAAAAAACTGGCTATTTTGGGGGCGGGTTTTTTCTTGCTGCTGGCAGGCTTTGCCCTGGTTGGCTTTGTCGTTTATAAGATCTTGGGCCGTTCGGATTTTTTTCAGATAACCGCCACCAGCATCCAGGGTTGTCGACAGACCACCAAAAACCATGTTCTGGAAATGAGCGGGGTGGATGTGCATACCAATCTGCTGGCTCTTGACATCAGAAAGGTGAAGGCCAGGATTGAGGCCCATGAATGGGTCGAATCGGCGGAGATTGAAAGAGACTGGCCAAACCGGTTGATCATTGTGGTCAAGGAACGTCTGCCGGTGGCCATTGTCAGCCTGGACAACGGTTTGTTCTATCTTGACCAGAACGGGGTTGCCTTTGCCCAGGTGTTGCCGCCGGAGGATATGGATTATCCTGTAATCACCGGGCTGAAAAGAGAAGAATGGCCGCGAACTCTCAAGGATTCGCAACTTGGCGAGGCTCTGCAGTTCATTAAATATGCGGGTCAGGGGAGTTCCATCCTGCCGAAGCAGAATATCTCGGAACTCCATGTGGACGGAGGCGAAAATATCACTCTTTATCTTGTTGATCGGCCTTTTCCTATTCATCTGGGATCAGGAAATGTCGGGGGAAAATATTCCCGGCTGACCAAGGTGCTGTACAAGTTATACAAAAACAAGGAATTTAAAAAAACCGCCTATATAAAAATGGATTATGGGCTGAATCAGGTGCTGGTGGGCTTTGACGAGATGGTGTAGAGCGCAATAGGTTTTTGACGGCTGGCACCGTCTCGAAACAAAGAAGCAAAGGGTGAGCAAATGGCACAAGAAGAACGCGGCGACCTGATTGTCGGGCTGGATATCGGTACCACGAAGATTTGCGTGGTGGTAGGCGAGGTGCATGATAACCAGATTGAAATTATCGGCATAGGCAGGCATCCATCGGTTGGATTGCGCCGGGGGGTGGTGGTCAATATCGAGAGTACCGTGCATTCCATCAGGCAGGCCGTGGAAGAAGCGGAACGTATGGCCGGCTGTGAGATCTGTGCGGTGTATGTGGGCATTGCCGGGAGCCACATCAAGAGTTTTAACAGTCACGGCCTGATCGCCATCAAGCGTAACGAGATCAAGCAGGATGATATTGACCGGGTGGTGGATGCGGCCCGGGCTGTGCCAATCCCGCCGGATCAGGAAGTGATCCATGTGTTGCCGCAGGAATTTATGGTGGATGGCCAAGCGGATATCCAGGATCCTCTCGGCATGACCGGCGTCCGCCTTGAAGCTGATGTGCATATTGTGACCGGTTCGGCAACTGCGGTGCATAACATTGTAAAATGCTGCAACCGGGCCGGACTTCAGGTAACGGAAGTGGTTCTTGAGCCTCTGGCTTCGGCAGGCGCGGTCCTGACCAAAGAAGAAATGGAACTTGGGGTCGGCCTGCTGGACATAGGCGGCGGCACCACCGATCTGGCGATTTTTGCCGATGGGACCATCAAACACACCTTTGTCCTGGGTCTGGGCGGCCAGAACCTTACCAACGATCTGTCCATCGGGTTGCGCACCCCGCAAAAGGAGGCGGAAAGGCTGAAGGAGGAATACGGTTGCGCCCTGGCCTCGCTCATCGACAAGGATCAGGTCATTGAGGTTCCCAGTGTGGGAGGGAGAAAGAACCGGAAACTTTCCCGTCGGGTCATGGGAGAGATTCTTGAACCCCGGGTTGAGGAGATGCTAACCCTCATCAACCAGGAGTTGCTGGATTCCAAGTACAAGGAAATGGTCAACGCCGGCATGGTATTGACCGGTGGCTCGTGCCTTCTCGACAACATGGAAGAATTGGCGGAGCAGATATTTGACCTGCCGGTTCGCATCGGCCGGCCGGAAAATATCGGCGGGGTGGTGGATGTGGTGGGAACGCCGCAGTGGGCTACGGGGGTTGGCTTGGTTGTCTACGGCATGAAGAATGGGCCGGGCGAGAGATTCAAGCGCCCCAAGGGTGGAATGGTAGAGAGAATCACCGGTCGAATGAAAGACTGGTTTAAGGGGATAGCATAGCACGAGCATTAAACGCCAGGGGTTGTTGGGGAGCAGGGCAAAGACCTTGAACAGGGAGAGAAGGATATGACTTTTAAATTTGTGGAAACAGAGTCTCGGGCAAAGATCAAGGTTTTTGGTGTTGGCGGCGGCGGTGGGAATGCGGTCAACACCATGGTGGACAGCAAGATTCTCGGGGTGGAGTTCATCGCCGGCAATACGGACAGTCATGCCCTGGAGCATTCCAAGGCAGATATCCGCTTGCAACTTGGCAAGTCACTGGCCAAGGGGCTTGGCGCCGGCGCCAACCCTGAGGTGGGCAGGGCTGCGGCCGAGGAGTCCATCGATGACATCCGCAAGGTACTGAAGGACTCGGACATGGTCTTTGTCACCGCAGGGTTGGGAGGCGGCACCGGCACCGGCGCTGCCCCGGTTGTGGCCAGAATTGCCAAGGAGATGGGGGCGCTGACCGTGGGTGTGGTGACCAAGCCGTTTGCCTTTGAGGGCCGCCCCAGAACCAAGAACGCCGAGCTGGGCTGGAAGCAGCTCAAGGAGCATGTTGACGCCATTATTACCATCCCCAATGACCGACTTCTTTCCATGACGCAGAAGGGGACCCGCTTCATTGACGGGATGAAAATGGCGGATGATGTTCTGGTGCAGGCAGTAAAAGGGATCACCGACCTGATCAATCTCCCCGGCTATATCAATCCAGACTTCGCCGATGTTAAAACCATCATGACCGAAATGGGTCCGGCGCTCATGGGCTCGGGCTATGGGGTAGGCGAAAACCGGGCGGTGGAAGCGGTGAACATGGCGATCAACAGCCCGCTTTTGCAGGATATAAGCATCGCCGGCGCCAAGGGGGTGTTGGTCAATATCTCGGCTAGCAAGGAAACCCTGACCATGCCCGAGGTAACCGATGCAACTACAAAAATTTACCAGGAAGTGCATGACGACGCCAATATTATTCTGGGGGTTATCTTTGATGAGAACCTGGGCGATGAATTGCAGGTAACTGTTATTGCCACCGGTATCCGCGAAACGGTGGAGGAAGTCGAAGAGTTGTCCGACCGGGTGCAGTTCATCCATAAAAAACGGGAGCCGGCCACGCAACAACTGCCGTTCAGAAAAGGTGAACATGGCATGGACAGAGGCCGCGCCGTGGCCAACGGCATAAGTAGAAGCTTTCACCCTCATAACGCTCGCAACGAGCAGGACTATGATCGGCCGACTTTCCTGCGCAGAAATGAAAGCTGACAGATAGTTGGCCAACAGCACCACCGTGGTGAATGCTTGCGCCGCGCGATTGCCTGTGTTAGAGAAACAACCGGGATGTTCGACGGTATTATGGTAGTGGTGTCAATATAGCGGGTGTGCAATGGCTGCCCGCTTTTAACCACTGCCGGAGGGTTTTGGTTTCCGCCGGCAGGTTCGATATGGATTTCATGCGCCAGCGCCAACCTGTATCCGGTGATTTGCTTGCCAGCGAAAAAGGGACACAGCGGAAGAAGTGGAAGGGTCTGCTGCCTGTTGCCCTGATCTTCCCCAACAGGTATGCCCTTGGCAATTCCAACCTGGGTTTCCAGCTCGTTTATGCCCTGGTAAACAGCCTGCCCGGCTTCGTTTGCGAGCGGTTTTTTTATCATGACAATCAGCCCCCGGTTTCTTTGGAATCGGGCCGGCCACTCCGCGATTTTCCAATTCTGCTTTGTTCCTTGAGTTTTGAACAGGACTTTCTTAACCTGCTGGCCCTGTTTTTTGCCGGCGGCATTGAGCCGCTG
Source organism: Desulfurivibrionaceae bacterium (assembly GCA_041675585.1). Classification (GTDB taxonomy): domain Bacteria; phylum Desulfobacterota; class Desulfobulbia; order Desulfobulbales; family Desulfurivibrionaceae; genus Thiovibrio. The sequence continues at coordinate 8,378 of JBAYTO010000015.1, read as the reverse complement.
GCCGAAAAACGCACGGCGGACACCAAGAGGTTTCGGCCCGGCCAACCTATGGTCATCGGCGGCGGCGTGGCCTCCTTTATCAATCCCGAGCCTCTGGCCCCTTTTGTCGACCTTTTTGTCGTTGGCGAAGCGGAGCCGATTCTTCCGCAGCTCATGGCTTATCTTGCCGACTACCTCACTACCGAAGAGCCGGAAGTGCTGCTGAGAGGAATCGTCAAGGAGTTCAGCGGCTGTTATGTGCCCCGTTTCTATAGCATGCATTACGGCGAAGATGGCCTCCTGAGCTGTATTGAGGTTGCCCCGGAAGCGCCAGCCCGGGTGCGGCGCGTGGTGCTGGAGAAATCCCTAGTGGCCGGGCACTCGCAACTGCTCTCGCCGGAGGCAGAGTTTGCCGATCTTTTTCTGACTGAACTTGGTCGCGGCTGCAGCCGGGGGTGCAGGTTCTGCGCCGCCGGATTTGTCTATCGCCCTCCCCGGCTCTGGTCGGCGGCAAGCATTTTGGCCGGATTGGCCGAGCGGCCTACGGAGATAAAGCGGGTTGGTCTTCTGGGGATGGAGATGGCGCGGGGTGAGGATCTCGCCCGAATTGCCGAATACTTGCTGGGCGAGGGCTGCGCCCTGTCTTTTTCTTCCTTGCGGGCCGACGCCATTAGCGAGGAACTCTGCCATCTGCTGGCGCAAAGCAAGCTGAAGAGCGCGGCCATCGCGCCGGACGGAGGCTCGGAAAGGCTGCGCCGGGTAATCAACAAGGGAATCAGCGAGCAGGATGTATTGTGTGCGGCCGAGGCTCTGGCCAGGGCCGGAATCAATCACCTCAAGCTTTATTTCATGATCGGCCTGCCCACGGAAACGGAGGCTGACCTGGAGGAACTTTTGCTTTTGACGGGCAAGGTTCGCAAAACCCTGCTGGGGGTAAGCCGGGAAACGGGGCGCATGGGGAATATAACCCTCAGCGTCAATAGTTTTGTGCCCAAGGCCTGGACCCCTTTCCAATTTCATGGTTTTGCTCCATTGACAACGCTTAAAAACAGCATAAAATTTCTGCGCAAGGGTGTGGCAGGTCTGGCCAATACCCGTATGGTTGTTGACCAGCCAGGGAATGCCTTCTATCAGGCGGTGCTGGCCCGCGGGGATCGCAAGGTCGGGCTGGCCCTGTACGCCATGCTGCAAAGTGGGGGAAATTGGCGGCAGTCATTGCATCGTTGCGGGGTTGTTCCGGAAGACTATGCCATGCGGCAGCGGGGCCAGGATGAGCTTTTCCCGTGGGAGATTCTTGATCATGGAATTGACCGGCGGTATTTGTGGGCGGAGTATCAGAAAGCCCTGGAAGAAAAAGCAACGGTAGCCTGTGATACTGCGCAATGCAGGCGATGTGGGGTATGTCATGGTTGAAAGAAAAAAAATGACGCAGGACGATGGGGCCAATCTCGCGAGCCTGAAGCCGTTCAGGCTGGTCAAGTTTTTTTCCTACAGCGGTCTTGCCGTTTTTCTCCTCTTTACCCTGATCCTTTCCTGGATCATTTCGAATCATGCCAAAAAGGTTCTTCTGGAGCGGAGCGAGGCTTATGCCTTTGTTGTCGCCGAGAACCTCAGTCATCAGGTGTTCCAGCAATTTGTCCTGCCCACGGTGATGCGTTATAAGAAGATTGCCCTGCGCAAGCCCGAGCAGTTTGCCCGGCTTGACAGTGTTGTCCGCAACGCCACGCACGGGATGCGAATCCAGGCGGTCACCATTTTTGACTCCTCGGAAAATATCATTTCGTATAGCACGGTGGCCAGCAGGATCGGCCGCAAGGGCGAAGGTGGCATTGAATACCACAAGGCTCTGGCTGGAGAGAACAACTCCGTGGTCCGCTCAACCGGTTCTCTGTTGAACCTCCTTCCCGGAGGTCGGCCAATTACCTCGCAACTGAGTACTTTTATTCCTTTTCGTCAGTACCAGGCTAACAGTCAGAAGGGGGGAGTCATTCTGGGGGTTATCGAAGTGGTTCAGGATCTCTCCGAGGATGTCGAGGCGATTAGTAAATTGCAGGGCTCCATAATCCTTACTTCCATGCTGATCATGTCGGCCCTTTTTGTGGTGCTTGGTTTTATTGTGGCACGGGCCGACCGCATTATCGAAGCCCGCGCCGAGGAGCGCCGGCGCCTTGAACAACAGCTGGACCAAAGCCAGAGACTGGCCACCCTCGGCAAGATGGTGGCCTCGGTTTCCCATGAAATAAAAAATCCGTTGGGCATTGTCCGCAGCACCGCGGATATTCTCGGGAAACGCCTCAAGATCGTGGCGCCGGGCAATGAGCATCTCGCTGAGATTATCGTGGAGGAAACGGGCCGTCTGGATGGAATCGTGCGGGAGTTTCTTGATTTTGCCCGTCCCCAGGAACCGAACATGGCGCCGACCTCGGTAAATGATATCTTCAGCAAGATCCTCGCTTTCATGGAGCCGGAACTGGAGCGGAAAAAGATTATTCTGGAAACATTCCTATCTCAGGATATGCCGCAGATAGCCCTTGATCAGGGGTTGATGCACCGCGCCTGTCTCAATATTCTGGTCAACAGTGTGCAGGCCATGGCGGAAGGGGGAAGGCTTTCCGTGGAAACCAGATATGAGAAAGAAGCGGGAGTGGTCAGGCTCATCGTCAGCGATACCGGGTGGGGGATGTCCCCCGAAAAACAGGGGCATATTTTCACCCCTTTTTATACCGATAAAAATCGGGGAACCGGGCTGGGGTTGGCCATCGTCAAAAATATTGTTGACAGCCACCATGGGACAATTTCCGTGGATAGCAAGGAGGGGGAGGGAACCACCTTTACGATTGCCCTCCCCGCAAAGTGATCAGTCCGTCTTTTTCTGCGTCTCGATTTTCTGTTTGAGCAGGTCGCGGTCGCGGCGCAGTTCTTCGTAGGTCTTCATGGCCAGTTTTTCTGCATCGGCCTGACTGGTTTTATTCTGTTCCACCCGTGTTTTTATTTTTTCCGGTTTGATCAACAGATCCTTGGTCCCGAAGATGGAAGAGGCCAGATATTTGCAGGAAAATTTCATCAGGGCGATATCGTCTGTTTTGATTCTTGCCAAGGTTTCCGTATCTACTTCATAGGTGTCTAGAAAAGAGCTGTTGAAGACAAAGTCACGGAACTTGTCGAGATCGGTGCTGGCCATAAAAAACATTTTTTGGGCCAGCTCGCTCAGGGTGGCCTGCAAGCCGAAGGACTTACGGCGCATGACAATTTCCATCCATTCCCGGTTCATTTCGTCTGACTCGTCAATTCCCTGCTCAGCTCGCCATTCGCGGATGGTTTGTTCCTTCGGCTCTTCATGCCCCTTGCAGTAAGGCTCCTTGACCAGAAAGTAGAATTCCTCCGCCGCAGTCCCCTCGTTGCCTGCCGCATGGAAGTATGACATCCCCACCGGATAATAGCGGCAGGTCGTGGGCCGGTATTGATATATGGTGCAGCCTTCTTCGGTAACAAAGGGGCAACGGCCATTTTCGTCTAGATGAATCTTTACTCCAGGAAGATCCGTTTTTTCCAAAAAGACCGGAGTAGTGAAACGAAGGAGAAATTCTTCGGCGGAAAGGTTTAAAGGGCGTCTAATGCGCAGGATATCGTAAGGAGTCAGGATAATGTTGATATTGCCGCAACAGTTGGTAAAGCAGGAAACTCCGGGGTGGCAGCTGAATTTCAGGGAGCTGTCTGCCGTAAGCTTGGCGGGCATGATGTTGCTTGGATTGTTGTCCGAAGCGAACAAGGACTTGTCAAAGGAGGTGGATTGAAGTGGCTGTTCGGACTTGCTCATTGGTAACGACCTTCAGAAATGTGTTATTGGGACAGAAGAAGCGACCGTATTGCATCGGGCAGGATGTTAAAAAAATCCTGATGCGGGAAGGGAGAAAGCTTCCGGTTTTTTTACTATTTCTATATAATTATATCGACAACGCGCTAATAGGGATAAAAAGATCTGGCAAAGAGTAATAACCATGGGAACGCTCCCTGTCAAATTCATTTCTAAAAGGAAAAGATCAAACTTTAAAGAATGAAGAAATATTATTTTTGCGGGCACCATGACAAGGCGAATTTTGAATCTGGGGGCCCGGGCAAAGGCGATCTGGAAGTTGGGAAAAACATGGTGCCTGATGAGGAGAATTGGGAATCGAGAGCTGCGATTCCGGTTTTTTGGGGGAGGATATGGGCAATGTTTTTTTCTTGACTTTTATCAGGTGAGAAATTATACAGTTCAATGTCTCGTAAAATGAGTGGTTCTTCAGTTTTGTGCAAAAGATGAAGAAAAAAATCCGGAATTTTCCGTTTGGTTAGCGGCGGCAAACTCTTGGGGAAGCCAGTTTTTTCTTCATCAGCATGTTTTTGATAAGGTTAACGCGAATTTCGTCAAATCGGAGTTCGGAAAATTCAATCCAAGTGAGGAGGTTAGTGAATGCCAAGTTACGTAGATCCTTCTAAATGTGACGGCTGCAAGGGTGGTGACAAAACCGCCTGCATGTACATCTGCCCCAATGACCTGATGGTCCTGAACAAAGAGGAGATGAAGGCTTATAATCAGGAGCCTGATGCATGCTGGGAGTGTTACTCCTGTGTAAAGATTTGCCCGCAGGGCGCTATTGCTGTTCGTGGTTACAATGACTTCGTGCCCATGGGCGGTCAGGTGCATCCGATGCGGAGTTCCGATTCCATCATGTGGACCGTTAAGTTCCGTAACGGCAACATGAAGCGTTTCAAGTTCCCCATCCGTACCACGGCTGAGGGTGCTGCCAATGCTTATCCTGCGCTGAAATGTACAAACCTGGACGACGAGTTGCTCTCCACCGAGAAGCAGCTGCCTGTACCGACCATGGTTGCCAAGTAAGTTTTTGGTTAATTAACTGATTTCAATACAATTTCTTAAGGAGATTTACTATGGCGTTACCTAATAAGCCGCTGGGTGAATTGGCAGCCGTTGCCAATCCTGAGGTTGTCGAGCACGATGTTGACGTTCTGATCATCGGTGGTGGTATGGCCGCTTGCGGCGCTGCATTCGAGATCAAGAAGTGGGCTCCTGCCGACATGAAGATCAAGCTGGTGGATAAGGCTTCCATGGAGCGCTCCGGCGCTGTTGCCCAGGGCCTTTCCGCTATCAACACCTACATTGGCGACAACAAGATCGAGAACTATGTGAAAATGGTTCGTAACGATCTCATGGGCGTTGTCCGTGAAGACCTGATCTACGATCTGGGCCGTCACGTTGACGATTCCGTACATCTCTTCGAGGAATGGGGTCTGCCGATCTGGAAGCTCGATGCCGACGGCAACAACCTCGACGGCGCTCAGCCCGCTCCTTCTCTGCCTGCAGGCGGCAAGCCGGTTCGTACCGGTAAATGGCAGATCATGATCAACGGTGAGTCCTACAAGTGCATCGTTGCCGAGCCTGCTAAGACCGCACTCGGCGATGAGAACATCATGGAGCGCGTGTTCATCGTTAAGCTGATCCTTGACAAGAACAAGGCCAACCAGATTGCCGGCGCTGTTGGTTTCAGCACCCGTGAGAACAAGGTCCACGTTTTCCGTTGCAAGGCCGCGCTCTGTGCATGCGGCGGTGCAGTAAACATCTTCCGTCCCCGGTCCACCGGTGAGGGCAAGGGCCGCGCCTGGTACCCCGTATGGAATGCCGGCTCCACCTACACCATGTGTGCTCAGGTCGGTGCCACTCTGACCATGATGGAAAACCGTTTCACGCCTGCTCGTTTTAAAGACGGTTATGGACCGGTTGGTGCATGGTTCCTCCTGTTCAAGGCCAAAGTGCAGAACGGTCTGGGTGAGTTCTACGCCAACAGCGACGCAGTGAAAGGCGAGCTCGAGAAGTTTATGCCCTACGGCGCTTCTGCCGTAACCCCGACCTGTCTGCGTAACCACCTGATGCTCAACGAGCTGAAGGCTGGCCGCGGCCCGATCTACATGGCCACCGACGTTGCCCTGAACGCCTTCCTTGAGGCGAAGAAGGCTGCCGGTCTGGACGAGAAGGAAGTGAAGAAGTATTGGAAGCACCTCGAGTCCGAGGCGTGGGAAGACTTCCTCGACATGTCCGTTGGTCAGGCCGGTCTCTGGGCCGGTGCGAACATTGAGCCCGAGAAGGTTGGTTCCGAGATTATGCCGACCGAACCGTACATGCTCGGTTCTCACTCCGGTTGCTGCGGCATTTGGACCTCTGGTCCGGACGAAGCTTGGGTACCTGCGGTAGACGGTCCCCGTAGCCATCAGTACAAGTGGGGCTACAACCGGATGACCACCGTTGACGGTCTGTTCACCGCCGGTGACGGCGTGGGCGCTTCCGGTCATAAGTTTTCTTCCGGTTCTCATGCCGAGGGTCGTATTGTTGCCAAGCAGATGGTTAAGTTCTGCCGTGACAATGCTTCCTTCAAGCCCGAGCTGCCGAAGAGCGCCCAGGAGTATGCTGATGAAGTGTATGCCCCGGTTAAGCTTTACCTCCAGCACGTTGGCGCCACCACCGCTTCTGATGTTAATCCCAACTACTGCAAACCCGCTGGTATCATGATGCGTCTCATGAAGGCCACGGACGAGTACGGCGGCGGTGTTGCCACCTACTACATGACCTCCGGCAAGCTGCTGAACATCTGCCTGGATCTTCTCAAGATGCTGCGTGAAGATGCTGCGTTGATGGCTGCCGGCGATCTGCATGAGTTGATGCGCGCTTGGGAGAACTACCATCGCATCTGGTGCGTAGAAACCCATATCCGTCACATTGAGTTCCGGAAAGAGAGTCGTTACCCCGGCTTCTACTACCGGTCAGACTACCCGACCGTTGACGATGCCAACTGGAAGGCCTTTGTCAACTCCACTTTCGATCCTGCAACCCAGGAGTGGAAGTGTGAAAAGGTCAACTGCATCAACATCGTTGAGACCGAGCCGTGGATCTAAGCTGCACCACGCAACTGGTATAAGGTAAAGGCAATAAGAAATCTCCAGGCACCCCCCAAAGGTGTCTGGAGATTTTTCTATAAGCTGTTGGGGCAGTTTTTTTGGTTGAGGTGGCCAGACAGAAACCAGATGACTCTGGTCGTTTGAGCCAAAAAAACTCGTTTTACAGATCAATACTATTTTACTCAAATGGAGGAAGGCATGACAGACGAACGCAGCGCACCCGCAGGTGCTGTACTTGTCGTTGGCGGTGGCATAAGCGGGCTTACAGCCGCCTTGGAAGCCGCGGAAGTCGGGAAAGATGTTTTTCTGATTGAAAAAAATCCGTATCTGGGTGGTAGGGTCGCACAGCTTAACCAATACTTCCCTAAGCTTTGCCCGCCAAGTTGCGGGCTGGAAATCAATTTCCAGCGGATTAAAAGCAATCGCCGGGTACGAGTGTATACCATGACCGAGGTCAAGAATATTGCCGGTGGACCGGGTAAATATCAGGTCACGCTCGAAAGCAAGCCACGCTATATCAATAATAAATGCACCGCTTGCGGCGCTTGCGCTGATGCCTGTCCGGATGAACGGGACAATGATTTCAATTTCGGCATGAACAAAAGCAAGGCGGTGTACAAGCCCCACGACATGGCTTTCCCCATGAAGTATGTGCTTGATAAAAATTCCTGTAGCGCAGCCGGGTTGCAGGCCATAAAGGATGCCTGCATCTATGATGCTGTTGAGCTCGATATGGCGGCCAAAGAATTCACCGTTGATGTTGACGCTATTGTCTGGGCCACGGGTTGGAATCCTTATGACCCGACTAAGATGACCAACCTCAAGTACGATTCCAGCAACGCGATTATCACCAACATGATGATGGAGCGTCTGGCTGCGCCTAATGGGCCCACCGGCGGGAAAATTCTCCGTCCAGGCGATAACAAGGAGCCCGCGAGCTTTGCCTTTGTGCAGTGTGCTGGTTCTCGTGATGAAAATCATTTAGAATACTGTTCCTACATTTGCTGCATGGCCTCCATGAAGCACATCAACTACATCCGTGAGCAGTATCCTGCCGCCAAGATCACTGTTTTCTATATCGATCTTCGGACTCCAGGCAAATATGAAAAGTTCCGTGAGAAGTTGATGTCTGATGCGAACATCACCTGGGTGAAGGGCAAAGTTGCCGATATTGTTGCCGAAGCTGATGGGTCCGTGACCCTGATTGCTGAAAATGCCGTGACCGGCGAGAAGATCAAGGAAACAGTCGATCTCGCCATTCTGGCCACCGGCATGGAGCCTGCGGCCAAAGCCCAGGCTGCGGCTCTTGGACTTTCCGTTGACAACAATGGATTTATTCTGGCCGATGCGAATGGCGGGATGGTTTCCGCCGGTTGCGCCAAAAAGGCAGCCGACGTCGTAACCTGTGCCCAGAGTGCAACGGCAGCAGCCATGAAAGCTATTCAAGC
>JBAYTO010000014.1:0-77703 GCA_041675585.1 Desulfurivibrionaceae bacterium | reverse complement strand
GGCGTGACAGGCCGGTATTCTAACCAACTGAACTACCACTCCTCTTGTGGTGGGCGAAACAGGGATCGAACCTGTGACCCTCGGCTTGTAAGGCCGATGCTCTCCCAGCTGAGCTATTCGCCCACATGAAGTGTGGCAAGATATACTCTTGCCCCCCTAATACGTCAAGCAAAAAACTTACCACACTTCAAAAATGATTCCCGCAGACTATACTGCGTCATCTCCCGTCTGCGGGGCGAAACACTCCAAACTAATGAGCTACATTCTTTGAAGGCAGCACACCATCACCGCCAAAGTCGGCAAAAGGAACATCCTTGAAAAGAATCTCCCCTTCCGGGAGCACCAAAGCCTTAGCCAACACTTCGTCCACATGCTCAACCAATTCCACGGTGAGCCCCTTGATGATCTTTGCCGGTATTTCATTAAGATCAGCTTCGTTCTCCCAAGGAATCAAAACATGTTTGATATTCCCCCGTCGCGCGGCAAGGAGTTTTTCAGTTAGGCCCCCAATGGGCAAGATCCTGCCACGCAGGGTGATCTCGCCGGTCATGGCGATATCCCGCCGGACCGGCAACTTGAGCAAGGCGGAAACCATCGAGGTCGCCATGGTAATCCCGGCAGAAGGCCCATCCTTGGGAATGGCCCCTTCCGGCACATGAATATGAATATCGAGTTTCTGATAAAAATCCGGCAGCAGGCCCAACTGCAAGGCTCTGGTCCGCACATAGCTCAAGGCTGCCTGGGCTGACTCCTGCATGACATCGCCGAGCTTTCCGGTCACGGTCAGGTTTCCTTTCCCAGGCATCAGAGCCGTTTCGATCTGCAGCAACTCGCCTCCTACCTCGGTCCAAGCCAGACCGGTGGTAAGTCCAATCTTATCCCGCTCCTCGGCAAGACCAAACCGGTATCTGACCCCGCCCAGATACTTGGCGACGGCTACATCGTTCAATCGATAGCGCTTGTCGGTCTTCTTCTTTTGCCGATCCCGGGCCACCTTGCGGCAAACCGAGGCAATGCTGCGCTCAAGATTCCGGACTCCTGCCTCCCGGGTGTATCTCCTGATAATCTCAAGAATCGCGCCATCGTTAAAGGTGATATCCTCCGGACCGAAGCCGTTGGCCTCCAGTTGCTTCGGCACCAAAAAACCCTGAGCAATGTTCAGCTTATCCTCTTCCGTATAGCCATTGAGCTTGATCACCTCCATACGGTCTTGAAGCGGAGCAGGTATTGCGTGCAGATTGTTGGCGGTGGTCACGAAAAAAACACCGGATAGATCATAGTCGAGATCAAGATAATGATCGTTGAAAGCTACGTTCTGCTCCGGATCCAGCACCTCCAGCAGGGCGGAAGAAGGATCACCCCTGAAGTCCATGCTCATCTTGTCCACCTCATCAAGGCAGATAACCGGATTCATGACCTTCGCCTTCTGCATGGACAGAATAATCTTCCCCGGCAAGGCTCCGATGTATGTTCGCCGGTGGCCACGGATCTCAGCCTCGTCACGAACCCCGCCAAGAGAGAGCCGGACAAACTTGCGCCCCATAGCCCGGGCCAAGGATTTACACAACGAGGTCTTCCCAACTCCAGGCGGGCCGACCAGACAGAGAATCGGTCCCTTGATTTTTTCAACCTGGGCCTGCACGGCAAGATACTCTAGAATCCGCTCTTTGGGCTTCAAAAGACCATGATGGTCCTGGGCCAGGATTTCCTCCGCCTCCAGGATATCGATCTTCTCTTCGGTTTTTTCCATCCAGGGCAGGCTAAGAATGCAGTCGATATAATTCCGGACCACCGTAGCTTCGGCCGACATGGCCGGCATCATCTTCAGTTTCTTAAATTCCTGCTCCAGCTTGACGCGAGCCGCCTCGGGTAATTTTTTTTCCTGAATCGCCTTGTCCAGCGCTTCAAGCTCAGAAGAAGCATCTCCGACGTTCCCCATTTCTTTCTGGATGGCGCGAAGTTGCTCAGCCAGGAAATAATCCTTCTGGGTCTTATCCATTTTTTTCTTGACCCTGACCCGGATAACCTCCTCAAGCTCGGCAATCTCAATTTCCTTATGGATAAGAGCCAACACCTGCTCAAGCCGCCCAACAACTGAAAAATCAGCAAGGATTAGCTGCTTTTCCTGTACATTCAGAGGCAGATGCGCGGCCAGGACATCGGCAAATTTTGCAGGGTTCTCAATGCGGGCCAAAGATTTGACAACCTCAGCGGGCACCTTTTTGTTATATTTGACATACTCCTTAAAAATGGTTTGAATCTCACGCACATAGGCGATTGCTTCAAGGCTACCCTCATCTTCTGAATCATCGTCTTCAAGCTGGACCATAAAATAATCGCGATTGGCCATATGCCTGATGATCCTGCCCCTTCTTTTTCCCTCGACCAAGGCCTTGATCGTACCATCGGGCAGTCGAAGCAACTGCATGACCGTTGCAATGGTTCCCACTTCATGCACGCTCTCTTCGGTTGGATCATCCTCGGCAGCGTCTTTCTGTGTTGCCAGAAAAATTTCGGAACGCTTTGCCATCGCCTCTTCAAGAGCTTTTATGGAACGCTCTCTGCCCACCACCAACGGCGCCACCATATAGGGGAAGATCACGATATCCCGCAAAGGCATCATCGGATAGGCAATTTTCTGTTCAGGAGCAGACTCAGCCATAATATTCAATGCAACCTAGATGGAGTTAAAAGACTGCGCTCATGGTCAAGCACTTTTCTTTGCTTCTTCCGCGTCATTATCGTACAAAATTACCGGATAATCGCCATTCAGCACCACTTGCTCGCTGATCACGCATTCCCGCACGTTTTCCTTTGAAGGCAATTCGTACATGATATCAAGCATCGCCTGCTCCATCACCGTTCTTAAGCCTCGTGCCCCGGACTTTCTTTTAATCGCTTCCTGGGCAATGGCCTTGAGCGCGCCCTCGGTAAAACGCAACCGTATATTATCAAAAGCAAAAAGACGCTCATACTGCTTGGTAAGAGCGTTTTTGGGGGTACGCAAAACACGGATCATATCATCCTCATCCAACTCCTCCATGGTCGCCACCACCGGCAGACGGCCGACCAATTCAGGAATCAGCCCAAAACGCAGTAGATCTTCCGCCTGCACCTGGGCAAGAATATCTCCCACCGTTTTTTTAGGCTTCCCGACAACCTTGGCCCCAAACCCCATGGACTTGGTGCCGGTACGCTGCTTGATAACGCCATCGAGCCCGACAAAGGCTCCGCCACAGATAAACAGGATATTGGTGGTATCAATCTTGATATATTCCTGCTGCGGATGCTTACGCCCTCCCTTGGGGGGAATACTGGCCACAGTACCTTCAATGATCTTGAGCAGAGCCTGCTGAACCCCTTCGCCGGAAACATCCCGGGTGATGGATGCACTGTCTGATTTACGGGCGATCTTGTCTATTTCATCGATATAGATGATCCCGCGACTGGCCCGCTGGATATCGTGATCAGCTGCCTGGAGAAGATTGACCAGGATATTCTCCACATCTTCACCGACATAACCAGCTTCGGTAAGGGTAGTGGCATCGGCCATGGCAAAAGGCACATTGAGAATCTTCGCCAGGGTCTGGGCCAGAAGGGTCTTGCCACATCCGGTGGGACCGATCAACAGGATATTGCTTTTCTGCAGTTCGACCTCACTGCCATCGCCGCTTGCCTGTGCTTCAATGCGCTTGTAATGATTGTGTACCGCGACCGCGAGGACCTTCTTGGCCCTTTCCTGACCGATCACATACTCATCCAGGTGGGCCTTGATGTCATATGGTTTGAGGGTAGAAGCCTCTAGCGGCGATTCCAGCGCCGAAGGCCTGTCCTCAGTGACGATCTCATTGCACAGGTCGATGCACTCGTTGCAGATATATACCGTAGGCCCGGCAATCAGCTTCCTGACCTCATCCTGGCTTTTGCCGCAAAAGGAACAGGTGACTTCCCCTTCGCTATTATGATCTTTTGCCATGTGCTTTCTCCTCGTCAGGATTCGTCCGTTTCACCAGTACCTTGTCAATTACGCCATAGGCCTTGGCTTCTTCGGCTCCCATAAAAAAATCCCGGTCAGTGTCAACTTGAATTTTTTTGAGCTTCTGCTTGGTATGATGCGCCAGAATGGTATTCAAGGACTGTCGCATCCGCAGAATTTCCTTGGCATGAATATCAATGTCGCTGGCCTGCCCCTGAAAACCGCCCATGGGTTGGTGCAGCATAATCCTGGAGTTGGGCAACGCATACCTTTTCCCCTCAGTGCCGGCGGCAAGGAGAACCGCGCCCATGCTGGCCGCCTGTCCCATACACAGTGTAACGATATCACACTTCACATAATGCATTGTATCATAAATAGCCATACCGGCCGTCACAACCCCACCCGGAGAGTTGATATAAAAAGTAATATCCTTGTCCGGATCATCAGCCTCCAGAAAAAGAATCTGGGCGATAATTATATTGGCTATATCGTCATTTATGGCCGAACCTAAAAAAATAATCCGTTCTTTCAAGAGCCGGGAATAGATATCATAGGCCCGCTCGCCGCGGGGACTCTGCTCAACAACCATGGGAACGAGATTCATAAACACACTCCTTCAAGAAATTACTGGGGATCACTCACACCCTGAGCCACAGCCGACACGATTTTCATTTTGGCTGCGTCAAGCAGAAAACTTAAGATTTTTTCGTTCAACAACTCCGCCATAAACGGCAACAGGTCATCCCGGCTGGAAAAATATTTTTTCACTTCGCTGACCGGCATGTTGTACTGTTCGGAGATGCGCTTAAAGCCTTTGTCGATGTCTTCATTCTCCAGCTTGAGTCCTTCCTTTTCCGCGACCTTCTTCAAAAGAAAATCGCCCTTGACCCGTGCCTGCGCGGCAAGCTTGTATTGCTCAACCAAGGCATCCCGGTTTAACCCGGCAGCTTCCAGGGTTACGCCCTGCCGCTCCAGATTGCTTTCCAATTCCTTGATCATAGCCTCTATTTCATAGGCCACCAACCGAGGAGGAATCTCAAAATCATGTGACTCGATCAGCGCCTTCATCAATTTGTCAGTGAGATCGCCACGCTGAGCATCCTTCTTCGCCTGCAGCTTTTTTTCACGGATATGGCTTTTTAGCGCCTCAAGGTCAGCAAACTCTTCGCCTACCTCCTTGGCAAATTCGTCATCAAGAGCAGGTAACAACCGTTCCTTGACATCCTTGACATTGATCTTGAACTCCACCTTCTTGCCAGCCAGAATCGGATTGGCGAAATTTGCCGGAAAATCTATTTCCTGAAAAGCCTCCTCGCCTTTTTTCAAGCCAAGAAGTTTTTCTTCAAACTCGTTCCCATACTGGCCTTCCCCCACCTCAACAGAATAATTTTCCCCAACCACCTGCTTGATGGGGTTGCCCTCATGATACCCCTGAAAATCAACCACAGCCAGGTGTCCCTTCTCAATGGCGCGGTCTTCTACGCTTTGCAGGGGGGCCATCTGCTTGCGCAATGCCTCGAGCTCCCGGGAAATTTCCTCGTCTGTCACCTCAAGCGCAGTCTGTTCAATCTCAAGGCCCTTATACTCCGCAAGTTCAAACTGGGGCCGAACATCCACCTCCGCAGTGTAGACAAAGGTACCATCCTCGACAAACCTCTGCTCCCGAATGTCCGGGTGCACAACCGCATCGATCTTGCTTTTCTCAAGGGCGTCAAAATAAGTGCCCTGAATCAGCTTTTCCGCCACCTCATACTCAACCTTGGGCCGATAATTTTTTTCCAGAACCTGCCGAGGCACCTTGCCTTTGCGGAACCCTTTCAGAAAAACTTCCGAATTAAGTTTTTTGTAGGCGGACTCAAGTTCCTGGGAAACCTGCGCTTCCGGCAGGGTTATGGTCATCTTTCTGGTAAGCGGACTTACATCTTCTACATTGATCTGCATGCAACACCTTCCTTATCTCAAACATTTTCAACAACACAGCCATACCAGTGGAAGACGCTTTTAAAAAAACGCTACTCGCTGTTACGGCTGAGATGTCTGCCTGTACCCCGGCATTCAAACCGGGGAGCTGTTTCTTGTACTGGTGCGAGAGGGGGGAGTCGAACCCCCATACCAAAGGCGCTGGTTCCTAAGACCAGTGCGTCTACCAATTCCGCCACTCTCGCTTGAACAAAGAAAAATAACCAACTTTCAGATCACAGTCAAGGGCAGCTTGCGATCCTGCCTCGATTTACAGAGCCATTAAATAATTAATTATCCGATTTTGAACATTCCCTTGCCGCTCATTATATCGTTTTGGCAACCTGAAGGCCCAATTCATTTTACGGCAACGCCAATGGCAATTGTTCCCTTACCGGAGAGGTTGACAGTCTGCCTCCTCTCATGGGCGTAAGCCGCTAATCTTACGAGATACCTACTGAGAGCCGAGTCTCTATCCATGAAATTCTGTTACTGCCCCACTTGACATGCCGGAGGAAAAAGAGTTTATAGAAAAAAAGTATACATTTCATCATCCCGGAACACGGTGTAAATCCGTGGCGGTCCCGCCGCTGTAATCGGGGATGCCGGTCAGCACAGGGAATTTTCCCGGTCACTCCCAGAGTATACTACGGGGGGAAGGCTGCAGACCAGCAGACGATCCGAGAGCCAGAAGACCTGGTGATAATGTTTTCAAGCAGTGGTATCCGCTGGGTATTCTTATGGAAACCGAACCCGGAGCGCCCCTAAAGGGATTGCTCCGGGTTTTTTTATGCGCACAGCTCAACAATAACAGGAGAACACTTATGAAAACACAGAAACAGATCATTTCGTACCGCCGCCGCTGCAACCTGATCGGCCAGGGAACCGGCCTTTCCCACTACATTCTGCTCACCCCCAGCGCTGAGACAACCCCAGAGGACAAAAGCAAGTGATGGAACAGACTCAAAAACAGCCAGCGGCAATGTTCGCCAATACAGGGAAAGGCCCGAATTTTTCCGTGCTGGAGATCGGCGATCCCGACCGAGTTGCGGTTGTCGAGGCGGACACTGCCTACTGGGCCCTGGTCGACCGTCATGATCTGCCCCAGGCTTTGGGGGGCGCCATGGTCGAAGATTTCCTGGCCCGCGCTCCGGAATTTGCCGCGGAAATGAATCATCTGCGTTCGGGCCTGCAGCTTTCCGCCGCCTATGTGAACCCCACCGAACGCTGCAACCTGAACTGCAGCTACTGCTACCTCCCCGAAGAGATGCGCAAAAACGGCATTGACATGGGGGAGGAAAAACTGATGTTCGCCCTCGAGCGGCTGCTGCAGCACTTCCGGAAGATCTTGCCGGATGGGGTAAAGCCGCAGCTCATCTTCCACGGCAGCGAACCCATGGTTGCCCGGGAGGCGGTCTTTGCCGCAATTGCGCGCTTTAAGGACGACTTCCATTTCGGCATCCAGACCAACGCCACCCTGCTCGACGAAACGGCAATCAGTTTTTTAAGGGGACACCACGTCGGCATCGGCCTGTCCCTGGATGCGCCCACGGCTGAGGTCGCCAACCGCACCAGAAAAAACTGGCAGGGAAACGGCTATTACGACACCGTGGTTTCGGTGATCAAAAAGCTCGTTGATTATCCGGCCCTCAACGTCATAACCACCGTAACCCAGGCCAACGTACACACCCTGACCGAAATGGTGGATTTTTACCATGGGCTGGGGGTGCGGGTGGTCATGCTCAACCCGGTGCGCTGCACCCGTCAGGGGGGGATGGATCTGAAACCGGACAACCAGGTTCTCGCCGAGGCTTTCTTCAAGGCGCTGGACCGGTCTTTTGAGCTTTTTGAGCAAACCGGCAGAAAGCTGGTCATCGCCAACTTCGCCAATGTCCTGGCCGGAGTCATCGGCCCTACCGGTCGCAGGTTGATGTGCGACATCTCTCCCTGCGGCGGCGGCCGTTGTTTCTTCGCCGTTTCCGCAGATGGCGAGGTCGTGCCGTGCAGTGAATTCATCGGCATGAACGAGTTTTCCGGCGGCAACATCTTTCGGGATGATCCTGCCGATATTCTTGTCAGCAAACCCTTTCAGGAAGTGACAAACCGGAAGGTGGAAAAAATTGTGCCTTGCGCAGGCTGCGCCATCCGGCATTTCTGCGGGGCTCCTTGCCCGGCCGAGATCTATAAGGTGTCCGGCGACATCAACGCGCCAAGCCCTTATTGCAGCTTCTTTGAGGAGCAGGTGCGTTATGCCTTCAGGAGCATCGCCCAGCAACGGGAGGAGGCATATCTCTGGGACAGCTGGCAGACCGAGACGGAAATGTCTTACTGCTGGAAGTAATTTTTTCTCCACAAAAACCAGCCGTGGTTCATCCCCGGCTGGTTTTTTCTTGAAATCCTTCCTGTCCTTGCCAATCTCGATTACAATATCATGGTATCTCTAGCCACGTCCGCGAAATAGCTGAATATAATCATCACCTCAGGAGGATGCCATGAAGGTTGTCGCTTTTAACGGGAGCGCCCGCAAGGGCGGAAATACCGCGAAATTATTGAATACCGCCATGGAGGAGCTGTCTCTTCATGGGATCGACACAGAACTGGTGGAGTTATCTGGACAACCTGTCTCCGGCTGCATCGCCTGCTATCAATGCTTCAAAAATAAAAACAGCCGCTGCGCCATGGAAAAGGACATCATCAACGACTGTCTTGCCAAGATGATCGCCGCGGACGGGATAATCCTTGGTTCCCCCACCTACTTCGCCGATGTTTCCGCCGGGATGAAGGCGCTGATCGAGCGGTGCGGCATGGTTTCCCGGGCCAACGGCGATCTGTTCAAGCGCAAAGCCGGGGCCGGGGTGGTCGCGGTCCGGAGGGCTGGCGCCATTCAAGTGTTTAACTCCCTCAACGCCTTTTTCCTGATCGGCCAGATGATCGTGGTAGGTTCCTCATATTGGAACATCGGCATCGGCAGAGAACCGGGCGAGGTAGCCAACGACGAGGAAGGCATGAAAACCATGCGCGACCTGGGAAGCAACATGGCCTGGCTCCTCCGGAAAATCAAGACCGAATAAGCAAGCAACCAGAAAACTATCCGACTCAAGGGGAAAAACTCAAGACACCCCCGAACGATAGCTGCTCAGCAGAATCACAGATACGCTTGTCAATTGTCGGCAGAAGTGTCCGACAAAGAGATCTGCAAAGTGTGCTGTTGCCCACGAGCAGGCGAAACACAAAGCAAAGTGTGGTCGGGCAGAGCAGTTACCGTCAGCCGAGAAAACTCCAGGACTGTACCTCTCTCTGCAACAGATGATGGTCGTACCGTTTGAGCAGGGCAATGGCCTCCCCTGTGGCCGCCAGGGAAAAATGCAGCCGTTCCAGTTTGCCTTGCTCCATGTCCTGAACCCTGCGCAGCAATTGAATCGTCTGGATGGAAAGAGGCTGGGAATTCACCGTGGCCTGGGGTTCACAGCGGCTGCAAACCAGCCCGTTGCGCAAGGGGCTGAAACGGTACAAGACCCCAAGCGCGCCGAGAGCGCGGCAATCCAGGCAGCCGGTCAGATCGGGACGATAGCCGATGATGTCCAGCATCTTGACGTGAAAAAAAATAATCGTGCGGTTGACAGCCCCCCGCGCCATGGGCAGCACCTCCAACGCCCAGACAAGCAGCCGGAAAAGCTCTTCATCGCTGTCATGCTCCCTGGTCCAGTGCAGGACAAGTTCGCAAAGGAGTGAAGCGGCGATGTATAGTTCGTAGTTTTCCCGCAGCCTGGGGAAGGAGTTCAGCAAATCAGCCTGATCCAGGCGCATGAGCGAACTATGACGACTTGGGGCAAAATGAATGGTGAGGAGAGAAAACAGCTCCAGCTTGTTGACAAAACGTTTTTTGCTTCGCTTGGCGCCCTTGGCGATAAGCGCAATTTTACCGTACTCCAAGGTGAACAAGGTGACAATCTTGTCAGAATCACCGTGATCTCTAACCTGGAGCACAATGGCCAGGCTTTCCTGCAAAGACATCTGCTCTCGCTGGGCTATTGTTGAAATCGCAATAAACCGCGATTACAAAGGTTGGTAGGTGGCTCTTTGCCTTTGGGTTGCAGACCTCTGGCCCTTTCCCTGTTTGCGAATCCAGCCCTATTGAGCAGGGAAGGAAATCCGCACGCTTTTCATTGACTCGCCGAGGGACGGGACCGGTTTGCCGTTCAGCGTCATGGATATACCTCCGGCGTTCCCGACAAAAAGGGAAATTTTCTCCCTCGCCTGCCAGACCGCATGATCCCCGGGATGATAAATAAATGAATTCTTCTTTTCCTGGTCTATCTGCACAGAGAGCCAGGTTTTCTCGGTGAATTTTGCCACCAGGACATAATTCATCCCTGGGGCTTTTGCCACGGAAACCTCTGGCGAAACAGTCACACCAGAGAGTGGCGTAGCCAGATCCAAAGCCCCCTGATTAAGCTCTGGTTTCTCATCCAAAACCTGAGGATCAATTACGGGCTTAATTTCGTCTGTTTTTTTTTTACCTCAAGGCTCTGCTCACCCTCAACCTTCTGAGGTTCCACTAACTGTCCGGCCTTTCCTGACAAGGATAAAGCAGAGTCTTGTGTACCCCCCTGCGTCACAGGCGGTGCCTGCTCCACCCCCATGTCCACGACGACTGGTTCTGCACCTGAGTCGCCAGTCAGCGGAACTGTCGGAGACGGTTGCTGCCCAACCAAGGCCGGAGGCTTCTCGTCCTTTATAAAAATACCGAGTGAAGGGGCAACCGAATTTGCAAAGCCAAAAATAAAGTATCCGACAAAAAAAATAAGGGCGGCGACAAGAAAAAAGACGATGAAACGCCAAACAGGAAAAGTCCGGGCCTCGGCCAGAGCCTCGCCTGCAAGAACCTCCCGAACATTGATTTTTTCCGTTGTTCTGGCGTCTCCTTTATTCTGTTTAATGTACCAGGCCAAGGCATCGTTTGGATCAAGGCCAAGATACCGGGCATAATTTTTTATAAACCCCCTGACAAAAACCTCCGCAGGCAAAGCCTTGGGATTCCCCTCTTCAATGGCCCGAAGAGTTGAAGCATGAATGCGCGTCTTTTCCGCGACTTCATCGAGGTCTTTCCCCTGGCTTTGCCGATGCCTTTTCAGAAAGCCGCCAATGGTTTCCTCTGCTCTTGATAAAGCCGCGGTTTGTCCAGTTACATCATCGGCAGATGGTGAGCCCTTAGTCATAAGAGACTTCCCTTATCCAGAGGTTATGAGGACAGAATAACTACAATATTTTCTTGATATACGCCTGATCGCGAAGCTCTTTTACCCACTTCTGAAACTGACTGTTCAACGCATCCTCATACAACCGCTGTCTGATTTGTTCTTTCACGGTCTCATATGTTGCCTGAAGACCGACATCTCCCCGGTCGGAAAGAAGCTTAAAAAACTGGTACCCGGCCGGCGTCTCCTGGATAGTGCTGATCTGTCCTGCCTGCAGGCCGGACAGGCCTGCTTTCATATGAGCCGCCATCTCCGATTTTTTGAAGACCCCGATGTCTCCCCCATCCTTGGCCGAAGGCAGATCGGAAGACTGCCGCGCCAGGCTGCGAAAATCCTGACCGGCAAGCGCCTGCTGACGCGTCTCTTCAGCCCGCCGCCGGGCATCATCCTTTGCCGCCTGGGTATTCTCCTTCCAGACAAACCCCATCTGCAGAATGTGGTAGGCGTCTTCCTGCATTTTCTGAGCATAATTTTTTTCGTAAAACTCGCGTATCCGCTCCTCGGTCACCACCACCCGCGAACGGATCTCATAATCGATCAGTTTTTCCTGCAAAATCTGGCTTCTGATGATTTCTCGATAATCTTGCTCGTTTGAACCCATAAGCGTCATCTGCTGCCAAAACTTTTCCGCGGTGGTCTTGTTGCGCTCGATGATTACGCGGATCGCCTTGTCCACCTCCGGATTGTCCACCGAAATCCCCAGCTTCTTGGCCCGCTGGGCCACGATGAGCTTGTCGATCAGACTGGAAAGTATCTCCTCCCTGGCCTTCAGCAGGGTCCGCTCAACCTGTTCCGGCGGAGCCTCCTGGGTAATTCGGCGAAACAGCACCCCCCCCTCCCGATTTAGGTCGGAAAAAGTGATAACATCATCGTTGACAATGGCAACAACCCGGTCCACCATTTCCGCCCGAACAACCGGCGGATGGGAAAAAACGAGAAAAGACAGGGCCGCGCCTAAAACATATAAGAAAAATTTCACTGGCACGCTCATAACAGTTTAAAAATATTACTTTTAATCTTATTTAACTTCATAATACGGCAAACTCTACCACAGTCATTTTTATTTGTCATCTTCCGCGAGCAAGGCGAGAATATTTTGCGTATTCCGCAGGGTTTGTTCCGGCAGAGTCCCGGTTTCGGTTGTAACAATCAACCGGGATTCCGGGGTAAAGCGTGCCCGATTTTTGTATTTTCCGAGCAGGCGCATGATCTGCTCCGGAGTAACCGGGGTTTTTTCATGAAAGGAGAAAACAAGATTGGCGGGGCCCTGCTCCAGCTTACTGATCCAAAGACGCCTGAGCAGGGTTTTCAGGGCCAGCACCTCAAAGAGATTAAGCGCCTCCTGGGGAAGCTGGCCGTAACGGTCGGCAAATTCATCCTTGAGATCCATCAGTTCCTCAACCTGCTCCGCGTTACTCAAACGACGATAAGCGATATAACGTTGCTCTGTCGCGGGAATATAGCGTTCTGGAAGAAAAGCCGATATTTTAAGATTGATTTCCGGCTCTATCTGCTCAGGGGATTGTTCCACCGCAGTACCTTTCCGCTTCAAATCGAGAACCGTCTGTTGCAGCAACTCAAGATACAGGTCATAGCCCACCGCAGCGATATTGCCGCTTTGCGAGATCCCCAGGATATTGCCTCCTCCCCGGATCTGCAGGTCACTCATGGCCAGTTTGAAGCCGCCACCAAGCTCATTGTAATCCATTAGCGCCCGCAGCCGCTGCTGGGCATCCTTGGACAGACCGTCCAGGGAGGGGACCAGCAGATAGGCATAGGCCTGCTCTTTGCTCCGCCCCACCCTGCCGCGGAGCTGATAGATTTCCGCCAGGCCGAGCCGGTCCGCCCTGGTGATGACAATGGTGTTGGCATTGGGGATATCAAGCCCTGATTCAATAATGGTGGTGCAGACCAGCACATCGATCTCCCCCTTGATAAAACTGACCATGATCTCCTCAAGGACTTTTCCCGGCATCTGGCCATGGGCCACGGCCAGCCGTGCCTCAGGAACCAGCTTTTGCACCCGGCTTGCCATTTCCTGAATGGAGTGGACCCGGTTGTGGACGAGAAAAACTTGTCCGCCCCGCTGCATCTCACGGACCACGGCCTCCTTGATCACCAGCTCGTCATCGCGGGCGACAAAGGTTTTTACCGGCCGCCGGAATTCAGGCGGCGAGCTGATCACGGAAAGGTCACGGATACTGAGCAGGGAAAGCTGCAGGGTGCGGGGAATCGGAGTGGCGGTGAGGGTCAGGACATCCACCTGACTTTTAAGCTTTTTGAGCTTTTCCTTGTGGGAAACGCCGAAACGATGTTCCTCGTCGATAATCAACAGCCCGAGACGCTTGAAAACCACATCCTGGGAGAGGAGCCGATGGGTGCCGACCACGATATCGACTTTCCCCTCACGCACCTCCCGGACAATTTGCTTTTGCTCTGCCGGACTGCGAAAGCGGGTCAGACTCTCCACCCGGACCGGAAAGCCCTGCAACCGTTCGCGAAAGGTGGCGGCGTGCTGCTCGGCCAACACCGTGGTCGGCACCAGAATAGCAACCTGGAAATTGTCGGCCACTACCTTGAAAGCCGCCCGGATGGCGACCTCTGTCTTGCCGTAGCCCACATCCCCGCAAATCAGCCGGTCCATGGGCTTAGGTGAGCTCAGATCGTCAAGAACCTCGTTGATCGCTTTGAGCTGGCCTGCGGTCTCATCGTAGGGGAAGGACTCCTCCATCTCATGGAACAGCTCGTCCGGCGGAGAAAAGGCATGCCCCTCCACCATGGCCCGCCGGGCATAGAGGCCGAGCAGATCCTGGGCCACCTGCCAGACCTCCTCCTTGACCTTTTCCCGCCGGGTCTGCCAGAGCTTGCCGCCCAGCTTGTCGAGTTTTGGTTCGGTATCGGAAAGCCCCTGATACTTGCTGATTACCTTGAGCTGATCCACCGGCACATAGAGCTTGTCGCCGTCGCGGTAAACGAGCTGAAAGAAATCGTTGGCTATGCCGCCCAGCACGATATTGACCAGCCCTTCATACCGCCCAAGGCCATGGGCGGTATGGACCACAATATCGCCGAGCTTAAGCTCGGCAAAGCTCACCGCCGGCCTGTTGCGCCGACCGTCCTTCTTTTTTCTCGCCACCAGGCGAAGCTGACCAAAAAGCTCGCTTTCCGAAACCCAGTGCATCCGGGCACCAGGCAGGTCAAAACCCGCGGTCAGCGGCGAATCCACCAGGATAATCTCCCTGCCGGCAGAAGCATCATCCCCCACCGGGGCTCCGGAGATGACAACCGGCAGATCGTATTGCTGGAACAGCCCCGCCATGTGCTCTGCATGCCGCCTGGTCCGGCAGGCAAAAAAGACCCTGTCGCCAGCCTCAAGCCAGCCGCGCAGCTGCCGGGAAAGTTCGGGCATCATCCCCTGACTTTTGCGTTGCAGCTCAAGCTGCTGCCTGAGAAGGACATGGTTGCCGCAGGATATCTCCAGGACTTCACCATCTTCCATGTCTGGATGGGCAAAATCATAAAATCGCCCCTGCTGGAAGCGAGACAGCCAGGCAAGCCATTGATCCTCCGGGAGAAAAACCTGTTCCGGCGGCAAGACAGGCAGACGAGCCCCGGATGCTTCCGCGAAATTAGCCTGAATCCTTTCCCGGCAGAGGGCAAGACTCTCCGCGAACACGGTTGGCGAGAAGAAGAAAACGATGGCCTTGTCCGGCAGATAATCAAATACAGTTGAAGTTTTTTCGTAGAAGAGCGGGAGCAGGAATTCAATCCCGGGGAAGCGCTGGCGACTCTGCAGACACTCCTCCATAACCTTGACCCGCTCGCTGTCCCAGGCAAAATCCTCTGCTGCGGCCCGGAAACGATCGAGCAGTTGCCGCAACTCCTGCTTACCGGCAGGGTAAAGGATATCGCTCACCGGCAGAAGGACAATCTCCTCAAGATCCTCGACCGAACGCTGGCTGATGGGATCAAACTTGCGAATGGACTCAACGGTATCGCCACAAAAATCAAGACGCACCGGCATGTCAAAACCAGCGGGAAAGATATCCAGGATACCGCCACGCAGGCTGAATTCGCCCACGGATTGCACCAAAGCCGCTGCATCGTAGCCACAGGCGGCAAGAGAGGCGACCAGGCCATCAAGTTCGGTTTCTTCTCCACGCATGACCAGCTCGGCCAGCTTTGCCAGGGAAGCGCGGGGCAAAACCCTTCTCAGCATAGCCTCAATGGACATGACCAGAATATACGGCTTCTCGGCGCAGTGGACCTGAAACAGGGTGGCAAGGCGTTCGGCAACGGTCCGGCTGTCTGGCGACAGCGGGGTATAGGGAGGAATTTCATGGCCGGGTAAATACAGAATCTGGCTATCGCTGAACAAAGCAAGATCCTGAACAAATTGCTGGGCCGCTGTCTCGCTGGGCGTAAGGCAGAGGATGGGGCGTTGCCCGACCCGGGCGGTGCGGCCAAGATGCAATGCGGCCGCGCTTCCCCGCAAGCCAATGATATTAACGGATCGGCCCTCGGTGAAGAGGGCCGTAAGCCTATTGTCCATTTTTCGTCTGAAAGATGTAATCGATCACCGGGCACCACATCT
Organism: Desulfurivibrionaceae bacterium; assembly: GCA_041675585.1. GTDB lineage: Bacteria > Desulfobacterota > Desulfobulbia > Desulfobulbales > Desulfurivibrionaceae > Thiovibrio. The sequence goes on along the minus strand of JBAYTO010000014.1, from coordinate 61,916 downwards.
TGCGGCGATCGGCCCGTCACGTACATGATGTACGCATCGCCGTCCCGCTTATAGCTGAGCTGGGCAGCTTGTCTGCCCTAGCGAAACTTATGCCCTCTGGGTGCGCCGCAACCTGCACCACCCTGTGACCGCTTTTAGCTGAGTCGAGCAGCTTGTCGGATTTTATGCCCTTTAGGGTACAAAACGAATCTTATACCCGAAGGGTGGTTCCGTGGTTATTTTACCTTTGTGAGCTTGCCCCGTGATCGGTTACTGAAAGATGGCGGAAACGCAGGGCGAAGGCAGCTTCATCCAGAAGGCGGACATTTCCTAAAAACTCCCGCCGATACTGAAGTCCCAGACACCCTGGTCCTCACCTTCTTTCGGGTCGAGATTCCAGCCCCATTCAAGACGCAGGGGCCCCATGGGCGACATCCAGCGGAAGCCAAAGCCGGTGCTGTAGCGAAGGTCAGCGACATCCCAGGTTTGCGAATCGGTATAGACGTTACCGATGTCGAAGAATACCAGCCCTTTCAGGCCAATGTCCTTGGCAAGGGGGAATATCCATTCCAGGTTGGCATACCACATTTTTTCCCCGCCTATTCGGGAATAGGTAATCCCATCCGGGTTCAACTCCAGAGGGCTTACCTTGCCGCTGTCAAAACCCCTGATGGTATTTAGCCCCCCCAGGTAAAATTTTTCATACACCGGCAGCTTATTCTCCTCGTTTTCCACAACATAGCCTATGGAGCCCTTGACATGAAAAACGGAATCCCATTTCAACGGATAGTACCAGCCGGAAGTGGCTTCATATTTGGTAAAGGCGCTTTCGCCGCCCAGAACCCCGCCGGCATACTTGATGGAATAGTTGGTGATCCAGCCCTTTGAGGCATCTATAAATTTATTTCTGGTATCCTTGGAAAGCCCGATCCTGACATAGCTTGTTTTTTCAATGAGCATGGAGTCCAAGATGGTTGGCGAGACATTGAGCAACTCCACATCAGTCATTTTGGTGTCATCATAACCATAGCCCCAGCCGAGATTCCACTTTTCCCAGACTGGATACGCAAAACGCAAGGCGCCACCGGTGGAGTTCTTGGTATAATCGTCGTATTCTCGTGACCAGTTGTACAGATCGTAGCCGAACAGCAGCTTGGTATCGTTGAGATGAGGTTCGGTAAAGCTGAAGTTGTACCGGTTGCTCGTGGAGCTTAGATTGGCCTGCAGGGAAAGTCGCTGGCCCTTGCCGAGAAAATTATTTTCACTGATCTCGCCCATAAACATGAGACTGTCCACCGAACTGTACCCGGCGCCGATGCTGAAGGTGCCGGTTGCCTTTTCCTTCACCCCGACTACCACATCCATGACATCTGCCTGCACGGTCGGCTCGGGAGTGATATTCACCTCCTCAAAAAAACCAAGCCGTTGCAGCCTTTCGTTGCTCTTTCTGACCGCGCTTGCATCAAGCAGCCCGCCCTCCTCGACCAGCATTTCCCGACGGATCACCTTATCCCTGGTTCTGGTATTGCCTTTAATGTTGATCCGGCTTATGTGGACAAGGGGCCCCTGGGTAATCTTGAGCGACAAATCCATCCGTTTTTCTTCTTCATTTCTGCTGAGCTTCGGTTCCACCTCGGCAAAGGCATAGCCGCTTTCCGCATAGCGGTCGGTAAGACGCAGGACATCCTCCCGCAAAATCTTGCGGCTGAAAAATTTCCCCTTGCTTAACTCAACCAGACCGAAGAGTTCATTTTTGTCACCAACTATGTCCCCAACAATCTCAATGGTGCCGACCTGGTAACGGTCGCCCTCCTGAATATCAAAAGTGACGTAAAGCCAATCGCCCTCATCGGTTATCTCCGGTTCGCTGATCCGGGCTTCAAGGTAGCCACTGTTATGATACAAGGCGCCGAGCCGGGAACGATCCTGCTCAAGCAGGTCGCGCTTCAGCTTGCCAGACTCGGTAAACCAGGAAAGCAGCCCTTTTTCCGAAGTGGTCATTTCCTTGCGCAATTCCTTCTCGCTGAAAGCCTTGTTGCCGACAAAACGGATACCCTTGATATACATCTTGACACCTTCTTCGATGTCAAAAGTAACATTCACCTTGCCAGGCGAGACATAGTTGAGTTTGGCGGCGACGTTGGTCCGATAGAACCCCTTGTCCTTATAGAGTTTGCGGATATTTTCAACGGAGGTCTGCACCTCTTTGGTGTTGATGATGCTATTGGGTGAGATGCTCACCACCTCTTTAACCTCTTTCTCCTCAAGATCCTTTGCGCCACTGATAAGAACCTGGCCGATTACTGCTTTTTCCGTGAGTTGAAAGATAATGTCCTTGCCTTTTTCCGTGTCGGTGACCAGAATCTGCACGTCATCAAAGTAGCCCATCTGAAAGATATTTTTCAGATCCGTCCGCAGAAGTTCCGGGGCATAACGCTCCCCGGCCTGACTTTTCACCTGCCGCATGATTGCTCCTGAATCCGTGCGGGTATTTCCGGCAACTCCGATGGAATTGATGAGAAAATATTGGCCGGTGTGCGAGAGAATATCGTTGACCATCTGGGTCAGGGCTTTCTGCAACCCGGCTTCGCTGTTACTGACTTGATAATAGAATTTAGGCGGATTACTGCCGAAAATATCATGGACGACAAAATCAAGACTGAGTTGCTCACCAAGCTTGGTAATGCTGCCAACCGCCACATAGTTGACCGCCGAAGAGGTGATCAAGGTCTTCAAGGCCGCTGCCGCGGGGGGCCATGCGTCATAACCGAGCTTCTGTTGCACTTCCTCCCTGGGCAGTAGCACCAGCCCCTTGCTCTGCGCAACCTCCAGCAGGGTCTTGTCGCTTAAGGCAAGCAACTGGTCAACCCCGGACGGGGCGTTGATCATGGGAGGGACGATGACAGTGTTCGCCTCCAGAGGTGCGGCAACGGCTTCCCCTGCCATAGGCAGGATGCCCGGCGTCACAAAAAAGACAAGGGCTGCAATAATAATCCTGATGCCCCCAGAAAAACTACAGGAACTTAATATGTGCCGGGATGAATTGTCTTGTCTCATACTCTCGCTTTCGCTGTTAAGGGAACTTGAGTAACCGCCCAGAAATATGCGGCCGTGCTGTCGAGATGATGGCCCATCAGGATTATCAGGCCTTGTCCTTACTGTCAAGAATCTTTGCGTAAGGGTACACCGCAACCTGCGCCACCCTGTGACCGCTTATAGCTTAGTTGGGCAGCTTGCCTGCTCAAACGAAACTTATACCCGCAGGATGAGCTCATTGGCTTTCCCTGTTTTGTTGCTAACCCCGTGATCGATTACCTCTTTGCTCTCATTCTGTAACCGTTATGCAACACCACATCCGTGGCACTACTGGGCCGCTATCTCTCTTGCTTGCCGCTATTTCCCGGCTACAAGCTGAGCAGTCAGCTCATCACCGGTTTCGTGCAAGCTCCCGTCCCTTAAGGTGAGGCTACGGCTCATCCGCCGGGACAGCTCAAGGTTATGCGTCACCATAACCGTTGCCAGGGAGAGGGTTTCACTCAACTCCCGGATAAGGTCAAAAACCTTGAAACCGGTTTTAGGGTCAAGATTCCCGGTGGGCTCATCCGCCAGAAGAACCTCGGGCTTCATGATCAGGGCCCGGGCCAGGGCGACCCGCTGCTGCTCGCCGCCGGAAAGCTCGCCCACCTTGTGGGTGGCGCGATTCATGACCCCTACCCGCTCCAGAAGATATTCTGCATATCCGACAAGCCCGGATCGTTTCTGGCCGGCGATCAGCCCGGGCAGGAGGACGTTTTCCAGGGCGTTGAATTCCGGAAGCAGATGGTGGGACTGAAAAACGAAGCCGATAACCTGATTGCGAAACCGAGCCAGCTGGTCAGCGGTTTTTTCAAAAATATTTTCATCCCGATAAAAAACCTGCCCCTGACTTGGCTGATCAAGAGCGCCCAAAATATGCAGCAGGGTCGTTTTCCCGGTGCCGGATGCGCCGACCACCGCGACCATTTCTCCGGCTACCAGTCGCAGATTTACCCCGGCAAGCACCTGCAGGCTGCCATGATCGCTGTATTCCTTGTAAATATCCCGCGCTTCAAAAAAGAAAGCCGGTTCTGGTGCGCCATTGGACATGAAGCAGTCTCCTTTACTCGTAACGCAGGGCCACAGCCGGATCGACCTTGGCCGCCTGCCAGGAAGGATACAGGGTGGCGGCCAGGGTAATAAGCGTTGCCGACAGGGCAATGAGGATAACATCAGAGGGAAGGACCAGCACCGGCAAGGTGGAAATCGGGTAGACTTCCGGCAGCTTGATGAACTGGTAGCGGCTTAAGATCGCGCAGAGCCCCAGACCACCGAGCACCCCGAGAAAAGTACCGGCAAGGCCGATAACCAGCCCCTCGTAAATAAAAATCCGCATGATGCTGGAAGAGGTGGCCCCCATGGATTTAAGAATGGCGATATCCTTGTTCTTTTCCATGACTACCATGATCAGGGTGCTGACGATATTAAAAGCGGCGACCATCACCACCAGCGCCATGATCACGGAGAGGGCGGTCTTTTCCAGCTGGAGGGCGGAAAAGATGTTCCGGTTCATCCGCATCCAGTCCTTGGCGAAATAATTAGGCCCCAGAGCCTGTTCGATCCGCCTGGCAATCTGGTCCGCCTGGTTGAGATCCCTGGTTTTCACCTCCAGACCATGTACCAGACCGGGCAGATCAAAGAAGCGCTGCGCCGTTTCCAGGGAAACATAAGCCAGAGCGGAATCATACTCGTACATGCCGGTTTCAAAAATCCCCACCACCTGACAGGTGGAGACCTTGGGCAGCACCCCCATGGGCGTAAGAGGGCCTGAAGCCGAGATCAGCCGCACCCGGTCGTTAAGCGAGACATGCAACTGGGCGGCAAGCTCCTTGCCCAGGATAATGCCCGGCAGCCTTCTCCCGTCAGTTCGGCCAGGCGACAACGCCGCCATTGAACCGGAACGCAGGTTCTTTTCCAGATTAAGCACTCCCTGGGCCGAGGCAGGATCAAGACCGCGCAACACGGCGCCGGTCCCGCCTTCGCCGCTGGTGATCATGGCCTGACTGTACAGATAGGGCGTTACTCCGCTTACCCCCTCAACCGCGCGAACCTTTGCGGCAACTTCGTCATAACCGCTGATATTGCCGGTATAATCCTGGACCACCACATGGGAGTTGATGCCGAGAATCTTGTCCCTGAATTCGGAGGTAAAGCCGGTCATCACCGCGAGAACCACGATCAGGGCCATGACCCCGGCAATGGAGATCAGGGAAATAATCGAGATGAAACCATGCTTGCGTTTGGCCTTAAGATATCGCAGGCAGACAAACCATTCAAAATTCACAATATCCCTCTTTTCCCCCAGTAGTGGTGATTATGATTTTGTCCTGCCCCCTGCCTGCGGGGAAGCAGTTGGGGGATGGTGGAGATGCCAACAGCAGCATCACCTCATACATCTTTCCCCTCACCCTATCCCTCTCCCGCAAGGGGAGAGGGGACTTTTCTTGCCTCCGGCAATGTTCTAACCGGACAACCCTATCTCTTTCTGTAACAGTCCAAAAAAATACGGATCGGCAAGACCCCTGACTTCTCGGGAGTGTAACCGTTCAGGAGCGCCGCAGATGCACGGAAGAGGCCGGCGAAGTGTGCTGTCGCACACGAGCCGGCCGATGACAAAGCAGATGCCGTGCTCCTGGACGGTTACACGGTTTACTTGCTCTCCGGGCGCAGATGCGGAAAGAGGATGACATCCCGAATCGAAGCGGAGTCGGTCAGCAGCATGACCAAACGGTCGATACCAATGCCTTCCCCTGCCGCCGGGGGCATGCCGTACTCCAGGGCCCGGACGAAGTCCTCGTCCATCTCGGGAAAGATCTCCTCGTCGCTGCCCCGTTCGGCAATCTGCTTGGCAAGCCGCTCTTTCTGATCAATGGGATCATTGAGTTCGCTGAAAGCATTGGCAATTTCCCGGCCGGTCACAAAAAGCTCGAATCGATCAGTGACCTCGGGATTCTTCTCGTTACGGCGGGCCAGCGGCGAAACCTCGGTGGGATACTGGGTCACGAAGGTGGGATTGAGCAGCTTTTCTTCCACCAGCAGTTCAAAGAGCTCGGTCTTGGCCTTGCCGTGCCCGGCCATGGGCTCAAGGGAGATACCCTTTTCCAGGGCCAACTGCCGGGTGCAGGCCGGATCGGCGAGTACGGCCCGATCAACCCCGCCCACCTCTATCAGGGCCTCATCCATGGTATAGCGCTTCCAGGGCGGGGAAAGATCAACCTCCTGCCCCTGATAGCTCACCCGCATGGAACCGGTGACCTCGGCGGCAACGTAGGAAACCATCTCCTCGGTGAGATCCATGAGATCCTCGTAGGTGGCAAAGGCCTGATAGAACTCGAGCATGGTAAATTCTGGATTGTGTCGGGTGGAAAGGCCTTCGTTCCGGAAATTGCGGTTGATCTCGAAGACCTTTTCAAAGCCCCCCACCAGCAGCCGCTTCAGATACAGTTCCGGGGCAATCCGCAGGTAAAGATCCATGCCCAGAGCATTGTGGTGGGTCTTGAAGGGCTTGGCCGTGGCCCCGCCGGCAATGGCCTGCATCATCGGGGTTTCCACCTCCATGAAGCCCCTGTTTACCAGAAAATCGCGGATCAGCCGGATGATCTCCACCCGTTTTCTGAAGGTATCACGCACCTCCGGATTCATGATCAGATCGACATAGCGCTGGCGATAACGGGTTTCCACATCGGTCAGGCCGTGAAATTTCTCCGGCAGAGGCCGCAGGGATTTGGTAATCGGCTTCAGGGTTGCCGCCTCGATGGTGAGCTCGCCGGTCTGGGTGCGGAACAGGGTACCGCCAAAGCCGACTATATCGCCGAGATCGAGTTTTTTGAAGATCTGGTAGATCTCCTCTCCAACCCCATCGCGTTTGACATACACCTGGATGCGGCCTGTCTCGTCCTGAATCTGGACAAAAGCCGCCTTGCCGAACTTGCGCAGGGCCATGATCCGACCGGCCACTGATTTGCTCCCCTCCTCCAGCGGCGCGTCCGGATTGTCGTTTCTCGCCAGGATATCGATGACCCGGTGGGCCGGCTTGAAATCGTTGGCATAGAGATTAACGCCCAACTCTGCCAGCTCCTGGGCTTTTTGCCGGCGTTGCTTCAAAACCTGATTCAGTTCTTCCATTGTTCAACACTCAAATTTTTTTGAAATAATTGAGTAACTATCCAGCTCAATGCCGGGGAATGACTCGAACCACCAAAGCGTAACTGTTCAGCAGTGCCCCAGGTTGCGGTAGGCGGGACGGCGAAGCGTACATCAGGTACGTGAGCCGGACCGATCGCCGCAAGATGGGGTGCTGATGAACAGTTACCCTCTGCACCTACAGATATTTATCCCGCAACAGCCTGGAAAGATCCCTGGTCAAGGCCAGCACCTTTTTGGCATGAGCCAGAGGCAGGGAACCGGTTCCGCAGCTGGGGGTAATCAGGGTCTGCCGCAACAGGGCTTGGTAATCCCAGGCTCCGCCGACAAGCTGGGCGGCCTGCGCCTCCCAACGCGCCAGAAGGGACTCCACCGTTTCCTGCTCGATATATTCCTTCTCCCCGGTGGGCACGATCCCCCAGGCAATGATGCCGCCCCGTTGCAAAAAGCCAAACAACGCCTCCTTGCAGGCGGCCAGCTTGTCGAAAAAGCCGTAGGCGTCAAAGCTGACAATATCAAGGGAGGTGGAAAGGAGAAATTCCCAGTCCGTATTGGCGCAGACATGGACGCCCACCAACCCGCCCGCGGCCTGGGCCGTACCGATGACTTCATTGAGTTCCTGGCCAAGCTCATCCAGGGAAACCCCAAGAAAGGCCGAGGAGCCAAGACCGGCCAGAGCCGGTTCGTCGATGAAGAGAATGACCGGCGCCTGCGCCTGGGCAAGAAACCGCACCTGCCAGGCTGCTTTAAGGGAAAGCCCCTTCACCACCATTTCCCGGATGGTCGGCTCATAGTAGGCCGCCCTCCCCTCCCGGTCGTGGAGCCCGGTGAGCAGGGTAAACGGCCCGGTCATCTGCCCCTTGACCGCGGCCACCGTCTTGCCGGCCACCGCCTCCTGCAGGGCAAAAAGCCCCTTTGCCCTCTCCCGGCTCACGGCAAAAGGCGAGTCCGGCAGAAGGCCCGGATCTTCGAGAGCGGCAAGATACTGCTCGAAATAGGCCAGCATCTCCTCGGCAAAGGTCTCGGTCTCGATATCGAAATAAGTGCGCCCCGCTTCTTCGACAAAACCGGGGATCCCTTCGCTGAACTGATTGAGCATCCCTTCCTTCGGGTTGCCCGGCAATTGCGGCCACAGGGGGATATCGGGGGTGTGGTCAAAGATAAGGGAAAACGCTTCGCGGTGGTCGGAAACCGGCAGGCTGCCGATGAGGGTCGCCAGGCCGTTCGCCTGAAAACGGGCGGATGGATTGTCTTGAATCATAGTTTTTTCCAGTATCAAGAAAGACGCGGCTGCTGGGCGCCCGATTGCAAAACAGGATGCCAAAAAAGCGAAGTGCCGCTTTTTTCAACATCCTGCTAGCTATCAACAATAGGGCGAAAAGTCAATGAATTTTGGGGAAGATAGTAGGGAGTAGGGAGTAGGGAGTAATGACTACTTCCCACTACCCACTTCCCACTTACGATCAGTCAACCGGGATTCCCCAGATATCCCGGGCATATTCCCGGATAGTCCGGTCGCTGGAAAATTTACCCATCCGGGCCACATTGAAAATGGACTTGCGGATCCAGTTCGGCTGGTCAAGATACAGTTCGCCCACCTCTTTCTGGCAGCGGAGATAATCCTCCAGATCAAGCAGGAGCAGATAGGGGTCGTTGAGGTTGAGCAGCCCCTCGACAATGGGGGCAAACAGGCTGGTGTCACCCCTGCTGAAATAGCCGTTGCGGATGCTGTCCAAGGTACGTTTTATCTCCTGATTGTCGCGATACACGTCAAAGGCGTTGCGCTGAGGATTCCGCTTGGCGGCCTCAACCTCTTCCGTGGTCATGCCGAAAATGAACATATTTTCAGGCCCTACCTCCTCGCGGATCTCGATGTTGGCGCCGTCAAGAGTGCCGATGGTAAGAGCGCCATTTAAAGAAAATTTCATGTTGCCGGTGCCGGAGGCCTCGGTGCCCGCAGTGGAGATCTGCTCGGAAAGATCGGAGGCCGGAAAAATCTTTTCGGCAACCGACACCCCGTAATTGGGGATAAACGCTACCTTGAGGCGGTCTCCCACCCGCGAATCCTGGTTAACCACCTCGGCCACCGAATTAATCAGCTTGATAATCAGCTTTGCCTTGAAATAAGAGGGGGCGGCCTTGCCCCCGAAAATAATGGTCCTGGGCGGAGAAGCGGTGTCCTCCCCGTTGGCGATCCGGTGATACAGGGTGATGACATGCAAAACGTTGAGCAACTGCCGCTTGTACTCGTGAATCCGCTTCACCTGAACATCGAACATGGTATCCGGGTTGACCACCACCCCGCACTCCTGCTTGATGAGGGCGGCCAGACGTTTTTTGTTTTCCGCTTTTACCCTGGCCCATTCCTGCTGGAACTCAGGCTGGTCGGCATAAGATTCAAGGTTGCGCAGATAGTCGAGATTAGTGACCCATTCCCCGCCGATGGTGTTGGTGATCAACGCAGCCAGGCCGGGGTTGCATTTGAGCAGCCAGCGCCGCTGGGTGATGCCGTTGGTTTTGCAATTGAAGCGGCCTGGGTAAAAATCGTGAAAATCCCTGAAAAGCCTGGTCTTCAGCAGATGCGTATGGAGCTCGGCCACCCCGTTTACCGAATGGCTGCCCACGATGGCCAGATAAGCCATGCGCACCCTTTGCACCGCCCCTTCCTCAATGATGGACATGGAGCGCAGCAGATCGCTCCTGCCCGGATAGCGGGCCGCAACCTCTTCAAGAAAGCGGCGATTGATTTCGTAAATGATCTCCAGATGCCTCGGCAGCACCTTGCCCAGCAGCTCCACGGGCCAGCTTTCCAGCGCCTCCGGCATCAAGGTATGGTTGGTGTAGCCAAAGGTGCCCACACAGATCTGCCAGGCTTTTCCCCAGGAAACCGCTTCCTCGTCCATCAGGAGCCGCATGAACTCCGGGATGGCGATGGAGGGGTGGGTATCGTTTAGCTGCACCGCGATCTCCTCGGCGAATGAATCGAAATCATTGTGTTTTTTCTTGTGCCGCCGAAGGATGTCCTGAAAAGTGGCCGCCACAAAAAAATACTGCTGCTTCAAACGCAGTTCCTGGCCCTGCCGGATATCGTCCGAGGGATAGAGAACCTTGGAAATTGTTTCCGATTGCACCTTTTCCTGCACGGCCGAGATGTAGTCGCCCCGGTTAAACGAGCTGAGGTCAAGGTCACGGGAAGCCTTGGCTGTCCAGAGACGCATATTGATAACATTGTCATTGTTAAAGCCGGGCACCAGAACATCACAGGCCATGGCCATGATCTCTTCCGTATCGACCCACTCGGTAACAAACTCGCCCCGGTTGTTTTTGTACCTCTGCACCCGGCCGTAATACCTCACCGGATAAAGATTCTGGGGCCGCTCATACTCCCAGGGCGTGCCGTAACGCAGCCAGTTGTCCGGATGTTCCACCTGGAAGCCATTAACGAGGTGCTGATAAAAAAGGCCGTATTCATACCGGATGCCATACCCGTATGCCGGAACACCCAAGGTTGCCAGGGAATCCATAAAACAGGCGGCCAGGCGGCCAAGGCCGCCATTGCCGAGAGCGGCATCATCCTCTTCCTCCCTGAGCTCTTCAAGGTCGTAGCCCATCTCCTGCAACACCCCGGCCAGCTCATCATAAAAGCCGAGATTGATAAGGCTGTTACCCAAGGAGCGTCCGATGAGAAACTCAAGGGACAGATAATAGACCCGCTTCTTGCCCTTGGCGTAATAACCCTTTTGGGTGGAAATCCAGCGCTCGACCAGAAAATCACGAATGGTGTAGGCCAGAGCCTTGTAAACATCTCTGCTCCCGGCTCGCTGGGGGTCACGGCCGAGAAAACTCAGGATATGATGATCGATCGTGTTCAAAAAATCATTTTTGGTGAGCGATTTAAAGAGGGTACAGTACGGGCCTTGCGGGTTTTTATCGTTCATGGTTACGCTCTGCCTCAATTAGATTGATCGTAAGCGATAAAGCTGAGTGCTTGAGTGCAAAGTACCGAGTACTCGGAACTCAGCACTCTACTGATACCTCGGATTCAGGGGTTAGGCCAGAAATATTCATCTTCACCCAGGCCAGGGCCTGTTCCCGGTCCTTTACCAGCCCTTCCACCTGCGCCGTCATCAGGCCGTCGAGAATCTCCTTAAAAAGCGGGCCGGGGGCAAGGCCGAAAAGGGTGATCAGGTCATGCCCCGTAACCAGCGACGGGCTGGACAATACCGGCTGGATATACTCCGCATACACCCCCTGCACCTCCCGAAAAAGCGCCGCCAGGTTTATCTCCATCTCCATCGGCTTCCCCACCCCCTGCCCGGCAAGACTGTCCGCCATGGCCAGGAGAAAAAGCCCGGCCAGATCATCACCAACCGCCTTGACCAGGCGCAGACAGGCCTTACGGCTTATCCCGGTGCGCAGCCTGGCGTTGCTGAGATGAAAGGGCCACATATGCAGGGCAATGAGCTTGGATACCCGGTGGCGGTCATCCTTGGGCCAGTGCAGCCTTTCGGCGATGGTTGCAAAAATCGCGGCACCGGCCTGGTCGTGGTTATAAAAGGTGATCTTTTCTTCGATCAGCCGGTGCGTCTCCGGTTTGCCCAGATCATGAAACAGGGCGGCCCATTTCAACAAAACACCGTTTTTCCCTTGGGCCGCCTCGCGAAACAGGTTGCCCTGCCCCGGGAAATACGCCTCCGGCGCCGGCAAGATCTCCTCCAGACAGCGCAAGGCCTCCAGGCTGTGCGCGAACACATCAAGATGATGGCTGGCAGGCTGCGCCAGCCCGCAACCGGCAGCAAGCTCCGGGAAAACCACCCAAAGAAGACCGGTTTTCGCCAGGCGATTGAACGTCTGCCAGGCCTGGTCCGAACCGATGATCAAGCCGAGCTCATAGGCCACCCGTTCCATGGCCGGTTCAGCCAGCAGATCAGCATGGGCGGCAATGGCCGCCTCGGTCTCGGCTTCGATGCTAAAACCCAGGGTAGCCGCAAAGCGATAGGCCCGCAGCAGCCTTAAGGGATCGGCCAGCAGATTGGCCACAGCCGGAACCCGGATGCGCTTGCCGGCAAGGTCGGCCGCGCCGCCAAGAGGATCGATAACCGTGAGCGAGGCAAGGGAGCCGGTCTCGTGAGCAAGGGAAACGGCCATGGCATTGATGGTGAAATCCCGTTGGCCAAGGTCGTCTTCAATGGTAGTGGTGTGATTTCTGAACCCGGAAAAATCAAGGGTCACGCCCTGCCAGACAACCCTGGCCACGTCTTCTCCCTCATCAAGCAAAACAAAGGTGCCGCCCAGCAAAATGCTGACCTCACGGGCGCAGGCCACGGCGCCGGTAAGCATGGTAAAATCGAGGTCCCTGGCCGCCACCCCCAGCAGCCAGTCCCGCACCGGACCGCCCGCCACATAAAGGGGTTGGCCGGTGCGGTGCGCGACCCGGCCCAGGGCCAGGCGCAGCTCCGCCGGGTAGGTTTGCAGCCAATCCCGGGTCAATATCGTCGCCGCTAACCTTGCTGCCATGAAATCCCTTACAGATGGTTGACAATTTCCGCCAGGCTGGTTTCCAGCCGGCAGCAGACATCATGGATATGAATGCTCTCCAGGCTCAACGACTCGATCACCACCAGGGTTTCCGGCGGCAAGATCCCGGCGAACCTCTCCCCTGCCCGTCGGGCCACTTCCCGCACCGCGTCCTCGGCAAACTGCGGCAGGGTGTGCGAGGTGTAGACCAGTTGCGCTTCATCGCCTCTTTTCAGCAGATCCTGGGTCACGTGCAGCGCCTCTTCCAGACAACCAAGCAACTCGGCGATACTCGGAGAAAGCCCTGCCGACTGCAGGGAGAGGGTAGTTTTGGAGCGTTGCGAGTGGGTGGGCAAAGGGCAGTCCTCCGCCTCCTTGCGAAACAGGGCCTGATTGTAGGCCTGGGTGCAGGGACAGGCGGTGATGTGAGCAACGCCGACCCCAAACATGGCCGAGCTTTCCAGTTCCTCCCCCTGCCCGCTCAGCTTCAGATCAAGACTGAGGTCAAGGGAATCAACCGACTGCCTGCCGCTGACCCTGGCTGTGCTGATGAGGGGCAGCTGGCCGCCAAGCCGCACCCTGCCGCGGCTCGCGCCCTGCCGGGCCATCATCTCCCTGCCTAATTGCAGCCCGTACTCACGCAGATCAACAAACTTTTGCTCATAAAGCCCGGCGATCACCTCTTCCATCCGGGACATATGGATGCCCCGAACCTCCGCCCCCAGATTCACCTCCAGTCTGGCCGAAAAAGGAATCCGCCCCTCGGGCAGCCGAACCCAGACGGTTTTCCCGCAGATGCCGACTTCCGGCAAGGGCAGGGCAAAGGAAGGGGGCTGCCGGGGGATATCAACCCCTTCCGCCAGCACCCGGGCATGATCCTCGCGGGATATGGATGGTTTCAAATAAGCTCCTCCTCTTTCAAGGCAATATACCACTGCTGGATGGTCTGCCAATCCCCCTGTCGCCTGGTCCAGTCGGCCAGCGCCTGAAAACGGCCAGTCTCCTCGACCGCAGCCCCGGCTTCCGCCAGCGCAAGGGAGACCGAGGCCAGCAGGCTCTCCAGCCGTTCGGCAAAGGCCCCGTTGCACAGGCTGCCGGAGTGGAGATGGCGCAGGGTGATGGGCTCTTTTCCGCAAAAGCCGAAAGGAAACCGCTGGGCCAGCCGGATAAAAAAAGACCAGTCCTCACCCAGCTCCCCCGCGCCGAAACCGCCCACCGCGACAAAGGCCTCTCTCTTGACAGCCATGGCCGAGGGAAGCAGAAAACACCAGCGAGCCAGCCCGGCAAGGCATTGCCCTTCCAGGGCCATGTCCGGCTCCGGAATAAAAAACTCCCCGCCACCGACCCGGTCGCAATTCTTTGTTACCCCATAGGCCACCGGGTAGCCGCGGGCCATGGTCCGCATCAGGCTGGCCACATGACCCTCCAGCCAGAGATCGTCGGAATCAAGAAACATTACCACTTCGCCGCGGGCCGCAGCAACCCCGGCATTTCTCGCTAAGCCAGGGCCGAGGCCGGAGCGGCGCAGGAGCCGCACCTCGGGGAACCGGGCGGCCACCAGGGCGGCGGTGCTGTCCGTCGAGCCATCGTCCACCACGATGATCTCGCTTACCGGCGCAGCCTGCGCCACCACGCTGGCAATGGCCCGGCAGGTCATCTCCGGCCGGTTTTTCGTGGGGATTACGCAACTGATCCGCATGGTTGTTGGGACTCCGTATATCCGGTCTGATGATGACGCACCCTGTTCAGACCTCAGCATAGCACAGATAAAAGGGATGCTCCAAGGCAGAAGGAGCACAGCGCAAAAAATGGACAGCCCGACCACCCGGCAACCCGGCGCGGCCTGCCGGTCAGCGGACCAGACAGATGCCGTCGGACCAAACCCCTAAGCGGCAAAAATCGTCGGAAATATGATTCTCCTGACCGACATGGGGAAAAAACAGATCGCGGATGCGGTACTTCTGATCGAAGCAGACCAGAAGATGCCCGTTTCCCACCGGAATATCGCGGGGCATGGGGGCCTCCCTTTGGGCGGATTATGATGGCGGTTTCTTAACTTTGAATATCACAAAACCAAGCAAGAATACAATTGGTGGACTTTCTGCGCTCCGGTATGCCAATCCTATTGTGGGTGGGATGCAGGCAGATCGCAGCCGATTTTATCCTGTTGGATTTCATCCTTGCCTTTCAATCCCATGCCACATAGAATCACTACGAATTGGAACCGACGGAAAAATGGGAAGTCCCGTGTCTTGGGGGGCCACGAAACATAGCTTATTCGAACGAGTCATCCGTCCAAGGGAGAGGATTGTTTCCACTCCTTGCGTAACTGTTTCTTATGTTTTTTGGACATGCCGTTGCGGGTGTGGCATGTGAGGGGGAAATTTTTTATCGGGAGGATGTCGGCATGAACAGACAAAGGCGAATGTGGAAAATAATTGGACACGGGACAAATAGAATATTCTTGAAACCGGGGTGTGCCCCTAGTTTTTTTCATCTGATTTTTTTAATAATCTGTTTTGTTTTATTTCCTGGATTAGCTTACTCAGATGACAAGCCAATCGTTTTAGATCAACTTCTCAATGATATAGGCACATGTACCTTTAATCAACGATATATAGATCTCACGACTAATCGATTATCAATTAAGCAACTTGAAAATATTGGGCTGAAAAATCCAGAAAACGTAGGCGGGCTCGCTATTTACAATATGAGAGCAACATATTTGGGGATGCCTGTGTCTGCCTTCTGGATTCCATCAGCATCCGACGATGACGTTAATTACCCTTCTTTTGGGGTGGAAATTTCCATGAAGTACGGTCAGGTCCGAAAAATTATACGAAAAAAATTTGGACGTGACTTCCGGCCTCTGGCCGACGGTCAGTCCTTGGTTACAAAATCGGGGACAACTACGCCCGAGTTGGAAGCGAGCAGAAAAGATAGCTCAAAGACGATATTTCAGTGTTTTTTTGAATAATTGCATTTGGAGGATGAGACATGGCAACCTACATTCCAGGATCGGATTTTCAATCTACCAACGGGGTTTTGGTAAATTAGGGACACTCCCCATATTTACCTTGCAATACATTTTTAAACTGGGATAAAATTTATCCATGCCCAGAATCGCTCGCATCATCGCACCTGGTTTTCCACACCACATTACTCAGCGCGGCAACAACCGCGTCACGACCTTTTTTGATGACGAAGATCGAGAGACCTACCTGAAACTCCTGACTGGCTACGCACACAAACACTCTTTGCAGATTTGGGCCTATTGCCTGATGGATAACCACATCCACCTGCTTGTCGTTCCGGAAACGGAAGCCTCGCTGGCCCGCGGTATTGGCCTGACCAACCAGGTCTATACCCAATATCTTAACCGCAAGTTGGCCAGATCAGGCCGTGTTTGGCAAAACCGTTTCTTCTCGTGCGTGGTGGGGAGTGAGCAATATCTTTGGGCCGTGGCGAGATATATCGAACGCAATCCTTTGAAAACCCCGGGGCTGACCGCCAGGCCCGAAGCATATCGCTGGTCCAGCGCCAAAGCTCATTTAACGGAAGCGTACGACTCGGTGCTGAGTCGCACCTCTTGGCTCGCCCCATCGGAAAAGGCGGCTTATTCTGAATTTGTCCAGAGCGGCAATGACGAAACAGATGAAGCGATCCGTAAAGCGACCTGCAGTGGCCGGCCATTTGGCTCAGAAAATTTTGTCGGGAAACTGGAACTTGAATTGAATCAGCAATTGAAGCCAAAGAAGGCGGGGCGGCCACTAAAAAATACGGGGAGTATCCCTAATTTACCATGAAAAAAGTCTTGCTGGCCATTATCCTGGCGTTAACCATCTGTACCCAAGCGCTGGCGGAATCCTCCGTCTGGAAGGCGCAGAAAGGCGACTCCGTGCTCTTTCTCGGCGGCACCTTTCACCTGCTGCGCCCGTCGGACTTCCCCCTGCCGCCCGAATTCGAGAAAGCCTACCAGGCCTCGAACCTCCTTGTTTTTGAAACCGATATCAACGGATTCAACAACCCGGCCACGCAGCAGAAATTGATGGCGCAAGCCGTCTATGCCGACGGCTCGTCCATTGCCCAGCACCTCTCCCCCAAAACCTACAGCCAGCTCAGCGATTACTGCGCCGCCATGGGCATCCCGCTGGAAATTATCAAGCGCTTCAAACCGTCGATCATTTCCGTGACGATGACAACCCTTGAACTCGCCAAGTTTGGGGTTATCCCGGATGGGGTTGACACCTTCATGTATCAGCTGGCCAGCCGCGACCAAAAGAGAACAGAAGGGCTTGAGACCATCGACGAGCAAATCCGTTTTCTCGCGACCATGGGAGACGGAAATGAAGACGCCTTTATCACTTATTTTCTGAGAGATATTGCCTCCATCAAGCAGGATTATGAAGCCATGGTGGCGGCGTGGAAACAGGGAGACATCAAAAAACTTGATGCCCTGTTCGTTGCTGAACTAAAAACGAAAATGCCGAAGCTGTACAAGGAGCTGCTGTCTGACCGTAACAAGAAGTGGCTGTCACGGATAGAAGCCTACCACAATACCCCCGAAAAGGAATTTATTCTGGTCGGCGCAGGCCATCTGGTCGGGGCGGACGGGCTGCTCGAAGCGCTGAAACAGAAAGGGTACACCGTCAAAAAGCTGTAACCGGCACAGCCGCCGAAAACCCGGAAGCAGACGACCGGTGCAGGGCCAAGGGAGGCCGCGCCGGGCCGAACATTTCCCCCAAGGAAGAACGATGGAAAATATCCTCTGGTGGCATTGGATTGTCTTGGGAATCATCCTGATTATCATGGAGATAGTGGTGCCCTCATTCACTATTTTCTGGTTCGGCCTAGGGGCAGTGGTGACCGGCTTGTTGCTGGCCATGTCCCCCGAGATTTCTTTGAAGTGGCAATTGCTGGTGTTTTCCTTGTCCAGTCTCGGATTCACTTTTTTCTGGTTCCGCTTTTTTGTGCCACGAAAAAAAACCAATACACTGCTGGCCGACGAACAAACAGCTATTGGCCAGACCGGGATTGCCGCCACCAGTGCCATGATCCCGGGAGAGCTGGGCCGGGCGGCTTTTTCCGTCCCGGTGCTGGGCGAGGAATCTTGGCGGTATCTGGCCGACGAACCAATAGAAACCGGGAACCGGCTCAGGGTTGTCGAGGTTCTCCCGGCAGAGCAGGGGGAGCGGATACTTAAAGTGAAAAAAGTGCTGTAACGCAGTTCAGCCCTTGTCATAAAATAACATGGCCGTTTTGGGCAACCAGATGGCATGAAGAGCCGTACATACAGCAAGGCAACATAAAGCTGAGTTGAGCAGCTTGTCTGCTCAAACGAAACTTATGCCCTTTGGGTGTAAATGGCCATGTTGTTTCCTGAACGGCTCCTAAATCTTTACCTGGAGGAAGACGATATGGATGTGGGTCTCGTAATTGTTGTTGCCATTCTGGTCCTGGTCTTTGTCACCATCAGCAACGGGGTCAAGATTGTCCCCCAGGGGTATGAGTATGTCATCATGCGGCTCGGTAAATACCATGCCACCCTGACCCCGGGCCTGAACCTGATTATCCCTTACATCGACACCATTGCCGCCAGGGTGACCAGAAAGGATATTTCCCTCGACATCCCCAGCCAGGAGGTCATCACCCGCGACAATGCGGTGATCATCACCAACGCCATCGCCTTTATCAATATCCACACCCCGCACAAAGCCATTTTCGGCATCGACTTTTATGAACATGCCACCCGAAATCTGATCATGACCAACCTGCGGGCCATCATCGGCCAGATGGATCTGGACGATGCCTTAAGCTCCCGGGAACAGATCAAGATCAAGCTTATCCAGGCCATTGCCAACGATCTGGAGGATTGGGGGTTGACGGTCAAGAGCATCGAGATTCAAGACATCAAACCGTCGGCCACCATGCAGGCCTCCATGGAGAGGCAGGCCGCGGCGGAGCGAATCCGCAGGGCGGCCATCACCGAGGCCGAGGGCGAAAAACAGGCCGCCATCCTGACGGCGGAAGGCCAGAAGCAGAAGGCCATCCTGGAGGCGGAGGGCGGCCTGGAGGCCTCGCGAAGAGACGCCGAAGCACGGGTCGTTCTGGCCCAGGCCACCAAGGATGCCCTGGCCCTGGTGCAACAGGGGATCGGCAGCGAGCAGCTGCCGGCCCTCTATCTGCTGGGCGAGAAATATATTGCCGCCCTGCAGCAGCTGGGCGTTTCCGGTAATGCCAAGACCGTGGTCCTGCCGGCTGATCTGCCGGCGGCGCTCCAGGGGATGTTTGGCCTCAAGATTGGGAAATGATCTGCTGAAGCTTAAGCCACGGGGAGACACCGCAAGCCCTACTGTCAAGAATATCCTCTTTACTCTGCTTCGCCACGGAGAACAACCTGCCCTGGATCGTTCTGCGGGGTTGATTCGTGGACGTTCAGGCATAACTTTGGCCAACTCCATTATTCCATGAGCTACCGCCTAGCCGCCGACGCTGTTCTCCTGCTCCATCTCGCCTTCACCCTTTTTTCCGTACTGGGAGGCTTGCTGGTGCTGCGCCGCCCCTCCCTGCTTTGGTGGCACCTTGGCGCCGTACTCTGGGGGGTGGTAATCGAGTTGGCGGACTGGATCTGTCCGCTTACGCCGCTGGAGAATTTTCTGCGGCAAAGAGGCGGCGAGACGGGCTACGGGGAAGGCTTCATCGAGCATTATGTTGCCCTCTTCCTTTATCCCGAAAATCTCCCCGTTGAACTGCGTTATCTGCTTGGCCTGGGCCTTATCGCAGTAAACCTGGTCATCTATGGCTATGTTTTTCTGGCGCGCCGCCGGCGCCCCGCATTATAGACTACAGGCGCCGGTTGCCGGGAGGAAAACAATGCGCCGCCGGCCGGACTCTCCCGGCCAGCCGGTGCTCAATATACTCGCCGACCAGGGGCAGCATGTCGTCAAGATACTGGCCGATCTCCTTCTCCGTTGCCGTGGTCAGGGTTTGGCAAAAAAGGCATTTCCTCTCGCCCCCGCCCGTGGAGGGCAACCCGAAATCCTCCAGCACATGCCGGGTGATCATCTTGTCGTCAAAGTCCTCGTAAACCGGAAAGGTGGTGCTGATCCCGAAGCGGGCCGACAGCGCCGCGATCTTTTCCATGAAAACCGGGGTCTGCTCTGGGTAATGGTCCTGTTTCTTAGTATACCCAGCCACGAAATGGGGGATGAAATGCTCGTGGCAATAGATAATGGCCCGGGCGTGCATCCCGAGTTTGCAGGCGACACAGACGAGATTCTTCCCGTTGTAGCGCGGCATGAGTTCCTCATAGCGGTCGAGCCACAACCCCTGGAACAGCCTGCCCATGTCCAGCTCCACCATCTCCGCTGCCGGTATTTTTTCAGGCTCGACGGCATTGGCCAGAAGGATCTTCTGCGCGGCAAGGAAACGATTCCGGGGAAAATCGACAAAACGCCCCATGCCGTTAAGCATGTGGAGCAGATGAATCCGCACCGGTCTGGCCAGGCCTGGGTGATGGCCTCCGCTGGCCAGGGCATAGAGGGCGAGGGAATCGGTCCCGCCGGAATACATGATCGCCAGTTCCTGTTGCATGGTCATTTCTCCTTGCTCACCCGGTATTTGAGAAAAACCTCCCCGGTTGCCGCCGACTCACACGACATCAGAGTCAGCGGCAGAAACGGCTCGCCCAGCGGACCTGGGCCGCCGCAGAGGGAAGCCGCACCCCGGTCGCCGGAAATCTTTGGCGTCAGGGTAAGGAGTATTTCATCCACCACCCCTTGCCGCAGGCAGGCGTAGTTCAACCTGCCCCCCCCTTCGATCAGCAGGGAGGCCGCGCCGAGTTGTGCCAAATGGGCAAGGGCCGCGGTCAGGGAAAGCCCGCCGGTAGGTGCGGCCGGCAGGACCACGACCTGGGCGAGACTCCCCACCTTATCCCGCAAACCCTCCGCCGCCGCTGCGCCGGTGAAGATAAGCGGCTCCACCCCTTGCTGGAAGATCTTTCTTCCGGCCACCGGAATATCGCCGGACTCGGTGATGAAGGCCCTGATCCGGTTGGGCAGGAAACGTCCGTCCGGCCCCAGCATCTCCGGGTCGCCCAACCGCAGGGTTTCCGCACCCAGCAGGCTGGCCTCGGTTGTCTCCCGCATCTTTTCAAGAAGCCTGCGGTCAACCGGGCTGCCGGTAAGACCGGGGCCGATGCGTCCGCAGATGGCACTGGCCACAATGATGGTTGCGAACATATTGTCCCTCAATCGTTTCGAGATGGATATTTCCGATGCTTCTTTAGCAGTTAAAGTCCCATTGGCCCCCAGCCGAGTACCGGAGAGGCTGCCGAACTGTTCCAGACCTGCGCCCCGTCCAATTTTCACCAAACCATCAGGTTTTCATTGACAAGATGGGCCTTTTTTCCCATAGAGTCAAGCATTAGAGACCCCCAGGCAACCCTGAAAACAACAATCCATCCGCCCGCTGCCCGGCAGCCCATGAGAATGCCAATGCCCCCCGCCCTCCGCTCAAGCCTCGTCAACCTGCGACAGATCAATTTTCAAGACTACACTAACAGCCTGACCCCGGAAGAAGCAAGGACGCCAAGTACTGCGCTGCTGGAATCCATTGCCAGAACCGGGATTCTCCACCCCCCCATCCTCAAGGAACAAGGCGGGGGAAAACTCGAAATCGTCACCGGCCGCAGACGCCTGATCGCTGCCCAGCAGATCTTGCACAGCACCTCGGCCATCTGTCTGGTGCTGCCGGCGGAGACCCTGCCGGAGGAGGCCCTGGCCATCAATCTGGAAGACACCTTGCTCCGTGGCGACATCACCGTGGTCGAGCAGGCGATTTTTTTTCAGAAAATCCTCGGCCATCTCGACGAAAACGAGGCGGCCCGAAGGTTTCTCCCGGCTCTGGGGCTGGAGCCGCACCGCCATAATCTGCGCAATCTGGTGCAGCTTCTCGGGCTTGAAGAACATCTGCTCAGCGCGCTCCATGCCGGCCGGCTGCACGAAGGGGTGGCCAGGGAATTGCTGGCCCTGAATTTCACCGACCGCCTTTCCCTCTACGAGGTCATGGAGATACTCAGCCTCAGTGTCAGCAACCAGAAGAAGATCACCACCACCTGCCGGGAACTGGCGGCCAGACACCGCACCTCGATCATGGCCCTGCTCTGCCGGCCCGAGGTCCGGGAAATCCTTGCTCCCCAGGAAACAAACATCCCGCAGAAAACCGCCCGGCTCATGCAGTGGCTCACCGATCAGCGCTTCCCGAGTCTCGCGGCGGCGGAAGAGGAATTCCGCGCCTTTACCGCCGCACTTAAACTGCCCGGCAGGGTTGCTCTCAGCCATTCACCCTCCTTTGAGCAGGATCAGGTGCATCTTTCCATCCCCTTTGCCAACCGGGAAGAACTGCGCCGGGTCTGGCCGTTCATCGCCGAATCCTTACCCTCCACCATTAAATAAAACAAGGCGGCCATGAACCCCATGACCGCCTTGCCTTATCCGCCTTGCTTTGCGCCTGATTGCCTGCAAACGCCTTTCCGCCGTAACCGATCACGGGGTGGACCACAAAACAGGGAAAACCACGAAACTTACCCTGCAGATATAAGTTTCGTTTGTACCCTGAAGGGCATAAAATCCGGCAAGCTACTCAACTCAGCTATAAGCGACCACAGGGTGCCGCAGGTTGCGGCAAGCGGGTCGGCGATGCGTACTTCACAGTACGTGAGCCGGGCCGATCGCTGCAAGATGTGGTGCCCTGTGATCGCTTACCTTCCGCCGGCTCAGCAGGAAGAGTAACCGCAACTAACGCACTGGTTGCACCCGCCGCTGCGCCGCAGACTCAGCTTGCCGCAAGCCGGGCAGGAGGAATAGGAGGAAGGCTCGGAGTAAGGCTCCGGATCCTGCTCCACCTCCCCTTCTCCGCTCTTGTCCAGAACCTTGGCCAGGGCCGCGGGGATGGAATAGCACCGGCCCAGCGAGGCGCTGGTCCAGGCCCCATCGGAAGAGATATCCTCCAGGGTCCGGGCGATCTTGCCCACCAGCCGGTAATCATGCTGGAGCGCCACGGAGATAACCCGGCCCAGGGCCTCGCTCATCCCGTGCAGGGTCGAGCCGGACTTGGTGGTGTTGAGGAAAATCTCCCGCACATGCCCCTGCCCGCCCTTGTTGGCCGTGATATACAGTGGAGCCGGCCCCCTGAATTTATAGGTGCTGCCGCTGCGCACGTCCATGTCGCAGAACTCACAGGTTGCCTCCATCTTGGTGCCATGGTCGCTCAGCACCCCTTCCATGGAGGAATCGCGGAACATGGTGATGCCCTTGAGATTGCTTTTGCGGGCATACTGAAGAATCTTCTTGACCTCGGCCACCGTGGTCTCGGCGGGCAGATTGATGGTTTTGGAAACCGCGGTATGATTGAAGGCCTGGCAGGCCTCCAGAATCCGGATCTGCTGGTACGGCTCAATCTTGTGCGCAGTCTGCTCGGCAAGCCATTCCAGCTTCTCTTCCTCATACTGGTAAAACTCCAGAGGCACGAGGACAAACTCTTTCCAGGAATCATCCACATCCTTGACCTTGCGGCGCTGGATCATGGAAAAATAAGGCTCCACCCCGGTGCAGGCCACCCGCATCAACTGGGAGATCGAACCGGTGGGGGCCTGGGAGGTGGTCACCGAGTTATACAGGCCGCCGAGCTTGCGCAGGAGGCCGAAAATATCGGAGGTCCGCTTGCGCCATTGGGCCTTGTTGGGCATGTCCGACTCGATGAAAGCCAGGGCCTCGCTGTCGATTTTATCGACATAGGTCATATTCCATTCCTGGGGGGTGAGCTTTTTCTGCTTGCCCTCCTTTTTGATGAACTCGGCGTAATCAATACTGCCCTGCATGGAGCCCAGCATCAAGGCCAGCTGGGTCGATTTAGCAAAGAGCGGGGCCTCGTGCTCATCGGCATAGGAAACGCCGAAATGGTTCATGGCATGGTGCAGGCCGGTAAAACCGATGCCGATGGGCCGAAATTTGAGGGTGTTGGCCTTGATCCGCTCGATGGGCGGAAAGCCGCCCAGATCGAGGATCTCGTTGCCGGCAATGGCTGCAAGCCTGGCCGCCTCGAAAACTCCATCAAAAAACTTGCCCTGCTCATCCTGGAGGCACTTGGGCAGACAGACGGTGAGCAGGTTGCAGGCCGTATCCTTGGTCGAAAGATATTCCCCGCAGGGGTTGGAAAAAATCGGATTATGCTTGGCCAGTACCGGGGTGTTGGCCAGGCTCTTCTGGGTAAAGAGCAAGCCGGGGTCGCCGGATTTCCAGATGTATTCGGCCACCAGATTGGTAAGTTCTTCATCATCCCAAAACTTCTCGTCGGTGACATTGAGCGAAATATTGCAACCGGTGTAACGGCCGGGATTATCCCCCTTGAAGGAAATGAACTCCTTGACGTCCTTGATATCCCAGTCCGCCTGAATCATCAAGGCTCCCCGCCGCTTGCCGCCCTGGCTGATGCGCTCCGATAGATGGGAAAAACCCTTGGCAAAGGAAACCGGCCCCGAGGCGAGCCCCTGCCCGTTATCAACAATGGTGCCCTTGGGCCTGATCTTGGTCACGTCGATGCCGCCGCCGCCGGCATGCTGAAAGATGCTGACCAGATCCCGCTCCATGTCGAAGATCGCATCGGTGGAGTCTTCCACATCGCCCAAGGGATAGCAGGAATAATAGCCGGCTCGCCGGGTATAAGGATTGCCGCCGTTCATCAGAAAAGGGGTGGCCGTAATGATGGTGCCGTGGATCAGGGCCTTGGCCACCTCCGGGTGCTTAAACTGCTTGCTGATACGCAGCAGCACCTGGGCCATGTCTTTTTCCATGGGCACCCCGGTCTTGTTGTTGCGGATGGCGTACCTGGCCTGCACCAGATACTCTTCAAAACGCTCCCACTCCTTCAGCGCTTCATCAAAACTGATTGGTAACTCCATCTGGCACCCCTCGGGTAAGTATATGATTATTACGGGAAAAAACACGATATGGCGCGTCAGCAACATACGCCACCACAATATATGGTACATATATACCCAAAGAGGGGCGGGGAAGAAAGCACTTTTTAAAATAAAAAATCGAGTAATAAAAGGCAGCCGCAGCTTGCCATCATTGCCGGAAAAACTGCTCGACTAACTACCGTTTGCGCTGGACAATGGGCAGGTTGATGATAAAGGTCGAGCCCACGCCGGGCTTGCTTTTTGCGGTGATCCTCCCACCGTGCCGGGCGACGATCTTTTCACAGGTCGCCAGGCCGATTCCGGTACCTTCATATTCATGCCTGCCATGCAGCCGGACAAAGGGCTGAAAAATCCGCTCCACATACTTTTCCTCAAAGCCGATGCCGTTGTCCTGCACAGTGATTTCATAACTCCCGCCCGCCCGCTTTCTGCCCTTCACCTCGATATTTGGAGGCAGATCCGTCTGCCGGTACTTGAGGGCGTTGGCAATAATATTCTGAAAAAGTTGACGGAGCTGGATTCTGTCTCCTTCAATGGACGCCAGGGCGCCCACCTCGACATTTCCCTGCGCCTGCCTGATTTTTTCTTCAAAATCACCCAGCACCTCCCGCAGCAGCTCTTCAAGCGCAACCACACCGAAAGGGTACTCGCAGCAACGCACCTTGGACAGCTGCAGGATATCATCCACCAGTTCCTGCAACTGACGAGCAGCCTTGAGAACCCGCTCAAGATATTCGCCCGCCCTGCCGTCGAATTTATCCGGCCATCTGCCCAGCAACCGCTCGGTAAATGCGACGATCAGCAGGAGCGGCTCTTTCATGTCATGGGAGGCCACATGAGCGAACTGTTCCAACTCCGCATTGGAACGCCTGAGACTTGCCGCCAGCCTTTCCAGCTCCTGCTGAGCCTGCTGACGCTCGGCCACCTCCAGCAGCAACCGGGCATTGACTGATTTCACCTCCTGGGCTCGTTCATCAACCAGATCCTCGAGCCAGTCCCGATATTCCTGAAGCTCTCTTTCCATTTTTTGCAGCTTGGTAATATCGGCTAAGACCCCGTTGGCATAAGCCCCCGCAACCAGAGCCCGATCATGGACCCACAACCATTTCCCTTTTTTATGCCGCAAACGGTAACGGAGGGAAAATTCCCTGCCCTTGGCAAAGAGCTGCTTGTAGCGCTTCCGGACCTCGGCAACATCGTCTGGATGAACACGGTTGAACCTGCTCTGGCCCAGCAGTTCGCCTGGCTCGTAACCGCAGATTCTTCGGGCATTGGGGCTGACATAGACCAGCAGACCTTCCGCGTCCGCCTGCCAGGTGACATCCGGCATATTTTCCACCAGACTGCGGAACTTCTCTTCACTTTCCCTTAAGGCCTGGGCGGTCCGCCTTTGCGCGCTGACATCCTGCAGAATAACAATGCCGCCGGGAATGCCGCGCACCCTTCCCAGGGAGGAAGCGCTGATCAAGACCGTGCGAATCTCCCCCGCAACCGGCAGGTCAACCTCGATATTGGCAAAGGAGCCATGTTCGGCCAGAGTTTTTTCAAGGAGACAGGCCTTGCAGGCCTGAGGTCCAAATACCAACGTGCACGGCTTGCCAAGCAGCGCCTCGCCAGGCGCCTTAAAAAAATCGGCAAAGGCTGCATTGATATCGAGCAGGAACCCCTGCTGATCGACAATGCAGGCCGGCTCGGCCATCCGGTGGAAGATGGTCGCATAACGCCTTTTTTCATTGAGGGTAAAAAGCTTGGCCTCGCGCAGTCGTTGCTGGGCACCACTGGCCTCTACCTTGAGCCACTGGCTGGCTGCGGCGGTTTCCAGACAATCAAAAAATAAGGCGCAAACCGGTTGAAAGCGCACCGGCAAGAGCGGATCGTTGAGTACGGTCCGGCTCAGGCATTTCAGCAGAGGGAAGAATGCGGCAAAGGCCAGGCCATCCTGGCGGAAGAGCTGAACCACTTCACGGCCAAGGGCCTCGGGGATATCTTGAGAAATAGAGATTGGCGCGGCATCGCGGTCCGGCGCCGGGCCTTGGCGGCTATCCGGGGCCTTAAGAAAATCGGCAAGGGCTGCCGCCAGCCGGAAACTAAAAAAATGCCAGGCTTCGGCCTGCAAGGCCAGGTGCGGGGCGTATCCGGCGCGTTCAACTTCCAGGGTAAGGGCATCACTCAGCTCCTGCCCCCTGGGTGCAAAAAGCGACAACCCGAGACTCTTGCCCGGCCGCTTGCCCTTAGCCATATTCCTTGCGCTGCCGTTCCTTAAGGATAATCTTGATGGGGATGGCATCCAGCTTAAGCCCGGCCCTGAACTGATTCAGCAGGTAGCGGAGATAGGAAAAATGCACCCCTTTAGGATAATTGGTAAAAACGATAAAGGTGGGCGGCTTGGTGGAGATCTGGGTCGTATAGTAGAACTTGAGCCGGCGGCCCTTGTGCATGGGCGGATTATGGCCGTCCACCGCTTCCTGCAAGATCCGGTTGAGCTTGCCGGTGGAAAAGGTGCCGCAATACTGCTTGTACATCTTCGCCACCGTGGGCAGCAACTGCTTCATCCCGGCGCCGGTAAGGGCGGAAATCTTGAGTACCGGGGCATATTCGACGAAGCTCGTGGCCCGGGCAATCTCCTCCAGCAGCTGTTTTTGCCGCTTAGCGTTCCCATGAAGCAGATCCCATTTGTTCACCAGAATCAGACAGGCCCTCCCCCGTTCAAAGGCATAACCCAGCACCTTGGTGTCCTGCTCGGTAATCCCCTCCCCGGCGTCGATCAGAATAAGCACCACATCGCAGCGCTCTAGGGCACCCAGGGCCTGGAGTACACTGAACTTCTCCAGCTTTTCATGCACCTTGCCCTTGCGTCTGATCCCCGCCGTATCGATGAGCAGATAGGGCTGCTTGCCAACGGTGAGCAGGGTATCCACCGAATCCCTGGTAGTACCCGGGACATCGGAGACCACCATGCGCTCTTCGCCCAGCAGCCGGTTGATCAGGGAAGACTTGCCCACGTTGGGCCGGCCAAGACAGGCCAGGCTGATGGTTTCCGGCGGAATATCTTCGGATTCGGGAAAAACCGGCAGGGTTTCCAGCAGGGTCTCAAAAAACGATTTAACCCCGTAACCATGCGCTGCAGATACCGGCCAGAGCCTGTCCACCCCCAGCTCGTAAAATTGAGGCAGCAGCTTTTGCTCAAGTTCAGGGCTGTCCACCTTGTTGACCAGAAAATGCACCGGCTTTTTCGACCGCCGCAGATAATCGGCCACCTCAAAATCCTCAGGCAGCACCCCCTCCTTGCCGTCCAGCAGGAAGAGAATCACATCCGCTTCCCGCATGGCCTGCATGGTTTGCTCACGAATCAAGCCGGCCATCATCTCCCGCCCGTCGCCCTCGATACCTCCAGTGTCCACGAGGATAAAAACCCGTTCCTCCATGGTTACCTGTTCATAATGACGGTCACGGGTTACGCCGGGAGTGGGGTCGACAATGGCTTTGCGATGCTTGGCAAAGCGGTTGAAAAGGCTGGATTTACCGACATTGGGCCGGCCGACCAGGGCAACTATGGGGTATCGGGTCTGCATAAGAGTTAAATATTCCGTATTGGTTTTCGAAGAAGCCGTTGTCACAAAATAACTGTATCATTCTGGTCGGCAAAAATGGCAATATCCAAACGCCGTTAAAGAGTCATAGCGAAATGGACTGGAGTAATGATCAGCTCGTAATGACTTCTAAATTTATCGTCTGCTCCACCACACCACGCAGGCAGGGGAAATCCCGCCCCTGCGGTGCGGCCAGGTGTTCGATAAGGGTGCGGGTAGCTGGAGTGATGAACTGCCGGAAAAACGGTTTGTTCCGATTTTTTGAAAGAAAGGCAAAAGCTCCGAGAATCTGCAGGTTGCGCTGCATGAACATGTAATAATATCCCTCAATAAATCGTCCCCTGTCAAAAGAAATGTGAGAAGCGAGGGCATCCAGATAACAGTCCAGGAGGGCCTGCTGACGATCCAAGGATAAACCGGCATATGGATCGATGAGCAAGGAAGCAGCATCATACCCCAACGGTCCCAATCTGGCACCCTGGAAATCAATAATTCTGATTTTTCCGTCAGATACCATAAGATTGCGCGACTGAAAATCCCGGTGCAGGATAAAATCGGCAGGTTCCTGCGCGGCCCGCTCCGCCAGAAAGACAAACTCCCGGTCAAGCCCCTGGGGCAGGCCGTGCATCCCCAAAAAATCCTCGCACAGGGCCTTCCGGAAATAGCCTGACTCCCTGGTCAGCATGAGTTTGCGGTCATACCGGGGGGTATCCCAACACCAGTCCGGCTGAAAACCTTGGCGCGTCTCGGTTTGCAAATGAGCCAGGGCAGCCAGGGCCTGCCGATACCAGGCCACTGTTTCCGGGGCCTGCGCCCCATACCTAATAACCAGATCGTGGAGCTTGGTATCGCCCAGATCCTCGCAGAGAATAAGGCCGCATTCCTCGGCAAAACCATAAATCCGGGGAACCGGCACGCCGTGGGCGAAAAAATGACGGCCTATTGCCTGGGCACCCCGCGCTTCGGCCATGCCCTTGGGCTGGTCGGTGCCCGGCAAAACCGCCAACAGGGAAAGAGCGCCGAGGCCAAGCCGGTAAAACTGCCGGTCCGAGCCATCCCCGCCCATCCTCTCCGTAACCTGAATCTCCGGAGAAAATCCCTGCTCGGCCAGCAGCCTGTCCAGAGCCTGCCTTTGCTGATCCGTAAACACCTTAATCTCCCCGTAAGCGGTCACAGGGCACCACATCTTCCGGCGATCGGTCCGGCTCTCGTACCAAATGTACGCATCGCCGTCCCGCTTGCCGCAACCTGCGGCCCCCTGTGACCGCTTGTTCCGTGTTTTTCGCTATTTCGTGACCTCCCCCGTGATCGGGGACATCACCCCCACTGATGATAGTGTCGGTCACGATGCTGCCGGGAGCAACCCTGGCCCCATCCCAGACCACCACCCGGGCAAGGCTGGCTCCCGCGCCGATGGTTGCCCCGTGCCCGATGGCGACCCAGTCCTGAAACGAGACCCCGGCCCCGACTTTGGCATCTTTGCCGAGGGAAAAAGGGATGTCCCCATGCCTGAAGAAAAATCCGGGCAGCCTGCCATGCAGGAGAATATCCTCGTGGAGCTGCAGATAATCTGCCGGGGTGCCCATATCGGTCCAGAAATGACCGGAAACGACCAGGGCCTGGATGGCGCCCCCGCTTTTAAGCAAAGCCTCATAGCAGTCGATGATGTTATAAAAAACGCCCGCGGGAATCAGGGAAAGAACCGCCGGGTTGATAACCTGCACCCCGGTAAAGGCCAGAAGCCGCTCACCCTCCCCCGCCGCCCCGGCAAAACCAGTAATTCTGCCCTCGCCGTTGACCCGGACATTGTTGAACCGGGGGCAGTCGTGCAGCACCATGGTCACCTCTGCGCCGGAGGCGCAATGGCTCCGATAGGCCGCCGCCAAATCAAGATCGTGGACGATATCACCATTGACCGCGAGAAAGGGAGCCCCGCCAAAATGATTTTGCGCCAGTCGCAGCCCGCCCCCGGTGCCAAGCTCCAGAACTTCCATCTGGACCCGGACATCTCCTTGCCCTTGAAGCATGGCCTTGATCTGCTCGCGAAGGTGATGGGCATTGACCACGATTTCCTCTGCCCCGCCCCGACGGAGCTGGGTCAGGGTATGAGTCAGAAGGGGAATATCCAGCACCGGAAACAGCGGCTTGGGGCGCTGCAGGGAATAAGGCCGCAGACGGGTGCCGAGGCCGGCGGCCAGAACCATGGCTTTCATGAGAGGTATCTTCCTGATGACTGAGTATCGGTAACGAAAAACAGAAAAACTATAAGGACAGAGTTCCGCCCGCCAACTCCTCCACCCCGACCACGACGATCCCGGCCCGGTTCGCCATGTCGATCACCGCTTCCCGGTCAAAAAGCAGGGCCTGGCCGGTTTCCACCGCCAGAACAGCGGCCTTGACCGAGGCCATGGTGTCGATGGTTTTTCCGCCGATGGCCGGCAGGTCGAAACGGAAATCCTGCTTGGGCTTTTTTACCTTGACCACCACGCACTTCTCTTTGCCCAGGGAGCCGCCCCGAGTGATGGCCGCATCCGTTCCCTCGATGGCCTCAACCGCCAGCACGGTACGATTTCGGACCACCACGCACTGGCCGATGTCAAGGGCGCCGATGGCCCTGGCGGTCTGCCAGCCGAAGCGGATATCATCCCACTGTTCGGCGGAGGGCTTTTTGATGGTAAGAACCCCCTTGGGAAACAGCAGCTCCTTGAGGTAGAGCGTGGATTCAAGCACCCGGATGCCTTCTTTTTCCAAGGCCTCGGCAACCGCCCGCAGGATCGCGTCGTCCTGGCGGACGTCTATCTTGTTCCAGAGAGTCAAGCCCTTGAGGTCCGGCCAGACATCCTTAAAAATCCTGGTTTTGGTGATGTCGCCAAGAAAAACAGTCTCCGTAACCCCATGTTCCCGGAAAAAACCAATAATCCGCCCCAGCTGTCCGAGCTTTACCCAGCAGAACCGGTCGGCGATGGTTTCGAGCTCAGGCCGGGATTCCCCCTGGTGGGCGACAATCACCACCTCGCGCCCCGCTTTCCTGGCGGCCTCGGCAAAAAGTTGCGGAAACTGCCCGCCTCCGGCGATGATCCCGATCTTACCCCCAGAGGGTATAAGTTTCGTTTGAGCAGGCGAGCTGCTCAACTCAGCTTTGCACCCGGAGGGTATAAGTTTCGTAAGAGCAGACAAGCTGCTCAACTCAGCTTTATTCTTCGTCATCACCGGCCATACGCACTACGCTGCGTTTCGAGGTCTTAAAGAAATTCACCAGCCTGGCGACCGGCACGCAATCGGGAATTTCTTCCAGGGTCTTGACCAGCGCCTCCTGGAGCAGCAAGTCCGGGCTGCGGAAGATAATCTTGTAGGCCTGCCCCAATTTCTTGATCTCCTCCGCGGTAAAACCGGAGCGGCGCAGGCCGATCCGGTTGATGCCGGTCACCCGCATCTGATTGCGGACTCCGGCCATGATCACATAGGGCGGCACATCCTTGCTTAGACCAGACATGCCGCCGATGTAGGCGTACTCGCCGATCCGGACAAACTGGTGCACGGCGGTAAGCCCCCCGATGATCACCCGGTCCGCGACCTCGACATGCCCGCCCAGGGTGGCGGCGTTGGCCATGATGACATGATCCCCGACCACGCAGTCATGGGCGATATGGGTATAGGCCATCAACAGGTTGCCGCTGCCCACCGTGGTCACCCCATGGCCGCCCGGGGTGCCGCGATGAATGGAAACGTACTCCCGGATCTGATTATCATCGCCGATAACCAGCCGGGTTGGCTCATTGTTGTATTTCAGATCCTGGGGCGGTCCGCCGATATTGGTGAAGGAACCGATGGTGTTGCGGGCTCCGATGGTGGTCAGGCCGGTGACCACGGCATGAGGGCAGATCACGCAATCAGAGCCGATCTCCACCCCTTTCTCGATAACGGCATAGGGGCCGACGGTGGTTGAGGCATGGACCTTGGCCTCGGGATCAATAACTGCGGTAGGATGAATGTTCATTGCGCCTTCGCTTGGGTTTGGTTGGATAGGACTTGAAAAAATGATTGGTTCGCAAAAAAGAAAAAAGGCCACGGATCCGTAACATAAAATCGAAGAGTCACAAAGCAGTAACCGTTGTCATCGCGGTTTTTTTTGCGATTTCACCAAAAAATGTACTCTGGCAACCGGATCAGGCAAAAGTGGCCATGAGCTCGGCTTCGGCCACGAGCTTGCCATCAACAAAGGCCTTGCCGTCCATCTTCCAGAATCTGGCTTTACGCTTGCTCACCGAAAGTTCATAATAAAGCTGATCGCCGGGCACAACCTTCTGCCGGAACTTCACGCCGTCAAGTCCGGCAAAATAGACAAGCTTGCTGGCAACCGTCTCGGGGTCAGTGACATAGGCAAGGATCGCCCCTACCTGGGCCATGCCTTCAAGAATCAGAACCCCAGGCATAACAGGCTGCGAGGGGAAATGCCCCTGGAAAAAATTTTCATTCATGGTCACGTTCTTGTACCCCCGGATGGACTCGCCGAGATGCATTTCAACAATCCGATCCACCATGAGAAATGGGTACCGGTGCGGCAAAATCTTCAGGATTTCCAGGATATCAAGCTGTTGCAGATCAGAATTCATGCCACCTCTCCTTCTCTTTTTACTAAGCTCAAGTGCTGCAGGACGATCTTTATCATTCCGGCAACCAGCCCCCGGTCGTTCACTCATTATTGCCGGGGCTGTGGTCTTCCCCCGGCTCCATTACCCCGGTCAGCTGGGCAACCTTCCGTTGCAGCTCCCGCAGTTCTCGCAATATTTCCGGGAGTTTCGCATAAGCGGCACTGGAGCGAAGCCAGTTTTTTTGAGGAATCGCCGGGATACCACCCGCCATGGCGCCAGGCTCCAGATTCTTGATCACTCCTGATTTGGCCGCAACCATCACCCGATCCCCGAGATGGATATGCCCGGCGATCCCGACCTGCCCGCCGATAACCACGTTGTTACCGGTGGTAACGCTGCCTGCCACGCCTACCTGAGCGACAAGCAGGCTGTCCTCCCCAATGACCACATTATGGCCAAGCTGCACGAGGTTATCAATCTTCGTGCCCCTCTTGACCCAGGTCTTGCCGAAGGTAGCCCGATCGATACAGGTATTGGCGCCGATCTCAACATCGTCATCAATCTGAACTATACCAACCTGCGGCCGCTTGATATGGCGTCCGTTTCCATCAGTGGCATAGCCAAAGCCATCACTGCCGATCACCGCCCCGCTATGGATGATGACCCTGTTTCCGACTTGGCAATGATATCCAATTGTTACATTGGCATACAGCACCACATCGTCACCAATGACTGCGTCATCATAGACTACCACCCCAGGATGCAGGGTGACCCGCTGCCCTAAACGGACCCGGTTGCCAAGATAGGCCAGCGGACTGATGGCGACCTCGGCGGGAATCCGGCAATCCTGTCCGACAACCGCCCGCGCGTCAATACCAGTGGCAACAAATGGCTTCTCGACAAACAGGGCATGAATGCGAGCCACGGCCAGATAAGGGTTCCCGACCCTGATCGCCGGAATGGTGATCCCGGTGAACTCCCTCGGAACAATGATTGCGGAGGCCTTGCATTGGTCAATCCTGGCCCCCCGTTTCAGATCGACAACAAAGGTTATCTCCCCCTCGTCGGCGCTGTCAAAATCGGCAACCCCATCAATAAGCACTTCGGGGTCACCCACCAGCTCCCCTTGAACCAGGGCAGCCAGCTCCGCAAGACGTTTCTTCTCACAAATCATGCCCTATACCTCTCTCTGCCTGTCGGATGCAGGACAACATGCCAGGACATAAAAAAATTCGCCGCAGTTTACAAATAACCGCAACATTAACATAACAAGGCCGCAATGACCCCAAGTAACAACCTGGTCGGCCGGCGCTAACCATTTCGGAACTGGTCCTAAAAAAAAGACGGGCTGCTGCCTCCTTGCTGACAAGGAAA
Organism: Desulfurivibrionaceae bacterium; assembly: GCA_041675585.1. Taxonomy (GTDB): domain Bacteria; phylum Desulfobacterota; class Desulfobulbia; order Desulfobulbales; family Desulfurivibrionaceae; genus Thiovibrio. The sequence continues at coordinate 27,666 of JBAYTO010000014.1, read as the reverse complement.
ACCCAACCCGTCTTGAAAACATATCAGCTGCAAAAATACGCAGCCCCTACCTACCCGGGGTGCTATTCTCCGTTAATCCTGGAACGCAGGAGCCCAGACGGCTTGAAGGTCACGACCTTACGGGCATCCAATATCAACTCATCGCCAGTCTGGGGATTTCTCCCCCGACGGGCATTTTTCTTTTTAACGTTGAACTTGCCAAACCCACTGATCAACAGGTCATCACCGGTATCCAGGCATTTTTTGGCAATACGCAAAAAAGTTTCTACAGCCTCGGCTGCCTGAACCTTGGTTAAGTTATGATTTTGATATACCTTTTGAACAAGACCCGCCTTTGTCAGGGTCATAGGCCGCCCTCCCTTATTTTGTTCATAACATGTTCAACTAACTGATAATTGTCAAGAAATATATTTCAAGGCGCCCTTGCCGGCATACCTGCCCGCAGCACCAAGCTCATCCTCGATGCGCAGCAGCTGATTATACTTAGCCACCCTGTCGGTACGGGAAGGAGCGCCGGTTTTTATTTGGCCGGTATTGAGAGCTACGCTTAAATCGGCAATGGTCGTATCCTCGGTTTCGCCGGAGCGATGGGAGATAATCGAGGTATATCCTGCCCGGTGGGCCATTTCCACGGCATCAAGGGTTTCGGTCACCGTGCCGATCTGGTTCAGTTTGATCAGGATGGAGTTGGCCACCTCTTCCTTGATGCCCTTGGCAAGAATGCTGGTATTGGTGACAAAGATATCGTCCCCGACCAGCTGCACCTTGCCCGCCAGTTTCTTGGTGAGTTTCTTCCAGCCCGCCCAATCGGCCTCGGCCAATCCGTCTTCAATGGAAACCAACGGGTATTTTTTTACCCAGCCCTCATAAAAGGCGATCAGTTCATCCACCGTCATATTGGCCTTCTTCTCTGCGGCAAGAACATAGCTTTTTTTCTTCGGGTCATACAGCTCACTGGCCGCCACATCGAGAGCGATAAAAATATCCTTGCCCGGCTTATACCCTGCCTTGACAATAGCCTCGAGCAGAAACTCCATGGCCTCCTCGTTGGAACGAAGATTTGGGGCGAAGCCGCCCTCGTCGCCTACAGCGGTCTGGAGACCGGCTTTCTTCAGCACCGCTTTGAGACTGTGGAAGGTTTCGACCCCCATGCGCAGTGCCTCGGCAAAAGAACCCGCCCCGGCAGGCATGACCATGAACTCCTGGATATCCACGTTGTTGTCGGCATGCGCTCCGCCGTTTAACACATTCATCATCGGCACTGGCAACACCTTGCCGTTCACCCCTCCCAAATAGGTATAGAGAGGCAGGCCGACCTCTTCGGCGGAAGCCTTGGCCACCGCCATGGAAACCCCGAGGATGGCGTTGGCGCCGAGATTATTCTTGTTCTCCGTCCCGTCCAACAGCAGCATGGCCTGATCAACGATCACCTGTTGGGTGGAATCGAGCCCGATGATGCCCGGGCCGATCTTCCCGTTCACATTAGCAACCGCCGTGAGGACCCCTTTACCTAGATACCGTTTCTTTTTGGTGTCGCGAAGCTCCAATGCCTCACGGGTGCCAGTGGAGGCGCCGGACGGCACCAGAGCCCGGCCGACCACCCCGGAATCGAGAAACACCTCAACCTCAACGGTGGGGTTGCCCCGTGAATCCAGAACCTCTCTTCCCAACACCCCGATAATCTCTCCCATTTCTTCCTCCAAATCTGATTGAACCGTAGTGCAAATAATAGCAGTCAACAGCGACCGAAAAATTAAAATGCCTCCAAAAAAAAAACAAGCCGAATACTTCCCGAGAATCAACCGCCTACTGCCCCGGCCATGCTGAAGATGGGCAAGTACATGGCAATAACCAGTCCCCCTATCATGCCGCCCAAAAAACACATCATCAACGGCTCAATCGCCGCGGTCAGATTCTCCACGGCCTGGTCAACCTCTTCATCATAAAAATCCGCAATCTTGCTCAACATGACGTCAAGGGCGCCGGTAGCTTCACCGACATTGATCATCTGCACCACCATGCCGGGGAACACCCCGGTCTCTTCCAAGGGATCGGCGATGGACCGGCCCTCGCTGATACTGTCCGTCACCCTGAACACCGCCATCTCGATAACCTTGTTTCCCGAGGTTCTTGCTACAACATTAAGAGCTTCCAGAATCGGCACGCCGCTTTGCAGCATGGTCCCGAGGGTCCGGGTAAACTTGGCGACTGCCACTCTTCGCAAAAGTGTACCCATAATGGGCATGCTCAGCAGCATCCTGTCCATCTGAATGCGCCCTTTCTCTGTCTTGTAGATTTTTTTCACCACAAAAATCACCGCAAAAATCGCTGCGATGATGAAATGAAAATTGTGCTGGGCAAACGCACTCAAATCAACAACAAACTGGGTCGGACCTGGCAGGGCTCCGCCAAAATCGGCAAACATCTTCTCGAAAACCGGCACCACGAAAACAAGCATTACCGCCATGACCACAAAAGAGATACAGATACAGATAATGGGATAGGTCATGGCGCCTTTTACCTTTTTCTTGAGCGCCATATTTTTTTCCATGAAGGCCGCCAAACGGTTCAGGATGGTGTCCAGAATACCACCGACCTCGCCAGCTTCCACCATGTTGCAATATAAATTGTCAAAACATGTTGGATGTTTTTTCATGGCATCGGCAAAGGTGCTGCCGGTCTCGACATCAGACCTGATTGCCCGCAACACCGTCTTGAAGGAGGGATTTTCCATCTGCTCCCCCAGAATCTCCAAACTTTGCACCAAAGGCAGGCCTGCGTCGATCATGGTGGACAACTGACGAGTAAAGATAACCACATCCTTGCCGGTTATCTTTGGCTTGAACAAAGAAAAGCCTCCAAACATATCCTTGGGGGCTTCTTTCAGCAGGGACACCGTTATCCGCATCTTTTTCAGCTGCGCTTGCGCCATTGCTTCATTGGGCGCCTCTAGCTTGCCCTTGCGTTTTTCCCCATATGAGTTGACGCCTTTCCAGATATAAAACGGCATATCCCTTTCCCTCTTTTGCTAAGATTAAATCAGCATTTATATCTTATATCTCAAGATTTTCCCAAAAACAATAGATAGATAGCGTTTATTTTACGCTTCAGCATTGCACGGCGCCTATATTTCTTGCCGGAAGAGATCATCTTCAGCACACCCCAGCTTCTTCTTTTTTTGATTGACACGACAGGCAGGATAATTTAAATAAGCAGATTCTTTACTGACATGTTGCGCCCGTTTGCGGCGGCTTTCTGACTACCCCAACAAACAACACCCAATCAGGGATAAACGCGGTTCCCGGCTGGGTTTCATTCGGAGGATGACAATGGCAAAAGCGGCCCCCAAAGATACGACCAGTAAATACACCACCGGCGAGTTTCAGCAAACCATCGACAAATGTGAAGGTTGCGAGCGTATTATTGAGATCGAGACGGTAAAATACTGCTCCACCTACACCATGCCGGAAAGCAAATGGCGCTTGGGCATTTGCAATTTTGCAACCCATGTAAAGCCGGAGATCAGCGTCTCCACTCTCAAGATCAACCCTTTGAAGGCCTCAAAACGCGCCGCCACGAAAGGCAAGAAAAAATAACTCCTTTTTTTATAAATACCAAAAGCCCTTCCGGGTCCGGAAGGGCTTTTTTTTGGGGGGGATGGGGCAACTGTCCAGCTTAAGGACGGGAAGATCCACAAGCCGGCAAAACCATCACAAGATCGCTTTCGGATACAGGGCGCTCAGCAACTTCTCGTCTTCCTTGACCTCCTTGAACCGCTCATAGGCCTCATGAAAGTGGGCAGGACTTGCCCCACTCCCGGCCACCTTGGTGGCCGCCTGATCCAGAAGCTCTTCCGAACAGTCATACACCGCCTGAAAAACCTTGGCGGCCACCTGCTGCGGACTCTTCTCGTAGGGGGGAACCTCCTTGGTTATGGCGATGACCGCCTGCGATACCGTGGGCTCGGCAATACACCGAAAAAGATCTGGGACATCATAGATATCAGCGGCCCCCAACATTTTCTCAATATTGCTGCTGCTCAATGAATGGAGCAGGCCGCGAACCAGCGCCAGATCTCCTTCCCCATCCGGGGCCAGGAACAACTTGATGTATGGCGTAATTTCATGAAGGGTCAGAGAACCTTTGCGAAAGGCAGACTCAAGCCAGCGCAGCTGCATTTCCGGACTTCGAGCCACAAAAGGCAGGTATTGCTCGTACCATTTCCGTTTTTCCACCACCGCTTCACCTGTTCCTGTGGCCGTCTTTCCCCGTCCTTACCATTTCATAAAATCCAGGTTTCCCGTGTAATAAAGCTGAGTTGAGCAGCTTGCCGGATTTTATGCCCTTCAGGGTGCAAACGAAACTTATGCCCATTGGGCGAAATCGATAAAACATCATGGCCTTACATTCCAATCCTTACCCTCACCGTCTGCCACCGGCAAGTATTTTTGTCCTGGCCCTTCACCTTTTCATTTGCCCGCAACGCAAACTGTCCTTTACACTGATTCCATCAAGGAGGAAAGGGAGACATGGAAGACATCGCCATAAAAGAGCATCTCATTACGGAAAAACCATTCTACCTGGAGCAGGGGGAAGAACTGCTCATCGCCAGAACCGCGTACCACAACCGCCTGCCCATTCTGCTGAAAGGCCCTACCGGGTGCGGCAAAACCAGATTTATCCAGCGGCTGGCCTGGGAGCTTGCCCGCCCGCTCATCACCGTCTCCTGCCATGACGATCTGTCCACCAGCGACCTGATCGGTCGTTTTCTCATCAAAGGCGGGGAAGCGGTCTGGATGGACGGCCCGCTCACCAAGGCAGTCCGGGCCGGAGCCATCTGTTATCTTGACGAGATCGTCGAGGCCAGGAAAGATACCACCGTAGTCATCCATCCTCTTGCCGACGACCGCCGGGAGCTGCCCATTGAAAAGCAGGGGGAAACCCTTACCGCCCCGCCCGAATTCATGCTGGCCATCTCCTACAATCCCGGCTACCAGAGTGTGCTAAAGGATCTCAAGCAATCCACCCGCCAGCGCTTCGTTTCCTTTGAATTCAACTACCCTCCGGCGGAACTGGAGGCCAGCATTGTTCGGGAAGAATCCGGCATTGAGCAATCGATTGCCGAAAAACTGGTCCGGCTGGCAGCCATGACCCGTAGCTTGAAAGACTCTGGACTGCAGGAGGGGGCAAGCACCAGGCTTCTGATCCATGCCGGCAAACTCATCAGAAGCGGGATAACTCCGCGTATCGCCTGCAAAGCCGCGATCACGGAGACTCTGACCGACGACCATGAAATGTTGGCCGCTCTCGAGGAAATGACCAGCTCCCTCTTCTGAAGCGCAGGTGATCGCCTTGGACACACGCGAGCTCAAAAGCAGATTTGCCCAGGCCGTCCTGCCGGACATCCTGAACGACTGGGAAATCGAAGAAACCACCGAACCTCTCCATGGTCTGCCCGATGCGGCCCTGGAGGAAATCTTCCGTCAGATTACGGTAATCTGGCCGGTAAGTCATGCCCTGTGCAATAATTTTCTCCGAGCGGTGGCAAAGGGCCTTACCTGCCTGCACCACTCCCAGCTTGGTGACTGGGTCAAGGCCATCCTCGCCGCCTATGAATCAGGCGGGCTGCATGAGGCCCGGCAACTTCTGGAACGGGTGGAGGAAACCTTTCTCTGCCAGATCCGAGGGGAGACAGGCATCAGCTTCGCCGAGATCACCACCAGACTGCAGCCCTATGCCACCGGCCTGGCCGGGCATCCGCTGGAGCTGAGTATCGGCCCGGAAATCTACACGGATACCGCGACGATCTATCTTCCCCCCCGAATAACTCTTTTGCCAAAACAAGCCGACAATTTTCTGCTCTACAAACTCATTATCTCCTTCCAATGGGCCTTTACCGCCATCGGCACTTTTTCTCTCCAGATCAGGGATGACTCTCCAGCAGTTACCGCCGCCAGCAAACAGCACCGCATCGTTCTCCCCTCTGAATTCACGAGCCTAAGCGACTTTTTCAACCTCTTCCCGGAACCGGCCGTTGTAGCCTATCTTTTCCATCTTGGCGAGACAGCCCGGGCTACTTCTTTTCTCCAAAAAAGGCTTCCAGGCCTCATGCGGGAAAGCACCCCGCTCTTCCATGCCCTTGCCCTTACCATCCAGGACGCACAGGACTCCTTCGGAGATCTGCGCAGATCCATCCTTTATGCCGCGCAGGATACCAACGAAGGTCCTTCCGGAGGCAAGCGCATTGAGGCGCTTTTTAACGCATTATTTCAGGATAATACAACCAGCCAAGATTCCGCCAGTTTTGCAGCCCAGGCTCATGACCGGTTCCATGCCCGGACCGGAGAGTCTTACCCACCCCTCATCTTCCAGGGGGTGCTGCGCCCGGCGGAGGTGCTGACGGTGCAGCGAAAGAGACGAGCGGCAGCCAAGGAGCAATTCATCGCGGCGCTTGCCGCCATCATCACCGCACCGCCCCTCCAGGATGCCCCCCTCGACAAAGAAAAAAATGAAACCCAGGGCGCGGGATTTCCTGAACTCGAAGGCCAGACCGCAGCGATCATCCCGCCCGCCGGAGCCGGGAAAGATGGGGGGGAGACGGAAAAGCCCCAAGAGAAAACCCTTGAATTCATCACCATCGACGACAGCAGGATCGACCTGCCGGACAAACTCAAAAAACTGGCCCGGGAAATCGTCGAGGATCTCGGCCATATCCCGTCCCAGTATATCTCCAGCGCCAGGCAGTCGGCGGGCAAGGGACTGGCACAAGGGAACGCGCCACCCCCTCAGGAGGGCAAGGCTCTTACCGGAACCAACCTCTTCATCTATGACGAGTGGGACTACCGGCGCTCAGGCTTCCGCAAAAACTGGTGCTCGCTGTCCAGCAAAAAAATTATCCCGGTCACCGGCGACTTTCTCGGCAACACCCTGGAAAAATACCGCGGGCACTTGATCCGGCTCAAGCGGCAGTTCGAAATGATGCGCAATCAGGAGCGTTTTGTCCGACGGCAAAAAGACGGAGACGAAATCGATCTTGACGCCCTCATCGAAGCGCTTGCCGATATCAAGGCCGGGCTTTCCCCATCGGAGGGTCTCTTCATCCGGCTGGCCCGTGACAGACGCAACATCAGCGCCCTTTTTCTCGTCGACATGTCCTCCTCCACCGAGGGCTGGGTCAGCACAGCCATCAAGGAAGCCCTGCTCCTCATGTGCGAAGCCCTGGAAGTTCTGGGAGATACCTACGGCATCTATGGGTTTTCCGGAATGCGCCGCACCCGCGCCGAGCTGTTTCAGATCAAGGATCTAGGCGAACCGTACAATGATGAGGTAAAGGGCAGGATTGCCGCCATCGCCCCCCAGGAATACACGCGGATGGGACCGCCCATAAGGCATCTGACCCGGCTCCTTGCGAAAAGCGAAGCCAGGATCAGGCTGCTCATCACCCTTTCCGACGGCAAGCCCGAGGATTATGACGATTACAAGGGAGATTACGCCATCGAGGACACCAGGCACGCCTTGATCGAGGCCAAGGCCCAGGGGGTGCATCCGTTCTGCATCACCATTGACAAGCAGGCCCACGCCTACCTGCCCCACATGTACGGGGAGGTAAATTACATCTGCATTGACGATGTCAAAAAACTCCCCAATCGCATTCCCGAAATCTATCGGGGGTTAACCTCCTGATCCTGCCCAAAAAACAGAGTTTTCCACGCATAATCAGCCTCTTTACCGTCCGCCAAGCGAAAAAAAACGCGATCGGCAGGAAAGCCAATCGCGTTTTTTCACCAGAAAATCAGAAAGTTAACGGCGATCCCCCAGGAACCTTAGCAACATAAGGAACAAATTGACAAAATCCAGATACAGGGCCAGAGCCCCCATGATCGCGCCTTTCTGGATCGCAGCCTGGCCGTTTTCCATGATTCCGCCTGAACCGATCCTGGTGATTTTCTGCACGTCATAGGCGGTAAGGCCGGTAAAAACAATGACGCCGATGGCGGAAACAACCCAAGAAACCATGGAGCTGCCCAAAAAGATATTCACCACCGAGGCGATAATCATGCCCACCAGCCCCATGAACAGAAAAGAGCCCATGCTGGTGAGATCTTTTTTGGTCACCGTGCCGTAAACCGCCATGGAAACAAACATGCCGCCGGCAACAAAAAAGGTGGTGGCGACGGAGGCGCCGGTATAGAGGAGGAGGATGGCGGAAATAGTCGCCCCGTTCAGGATGGAATAACCCAGGAAGAGATTGGTCGCCAGGCGGGCGGACATCTGTTCGATCCGGGCGGAGAGATAAATCACCATGCCAAGTTCGCCGAAAATCAGGCCATAAAAGAGAATCTTGTTGCCAAAGATGGCCTGCTGCAAAGCCGGGGTACTGACGACCAGCAAGGCGGTAAGTCCGGTAAGGCCAAGGCCGATAGCCATCCAGTTAAAAACCTTGGCCAGGAAAAGGGTTGCCGCCTGGGAGCGGGACTGGTCAATAACCATTGTTCTGCCATTGTCACTGCTGTACATAATTTCTCCTTGTCCTGAAAAATTAAAAGTTGTTGAACCTATACCTGCTCAATAATCATTACGCAAAAAATTTCATCATTCCTCACTGATCATTTTTGCCACAACCTGTGTTGGCTTATATTCTTCCATGGCTATCTTGACTGCGGCGGTAATGGGCACGGCCAGCAGCATGCCAACCCCTCCCCACATCCAGCCCCAGAAAACAAGGGAGAACAAAACCACCAACGGGCTAAGATCAAGACCTCGTCCCATGATCTTTGGTTCCAGATAATTACCTACCACCAGATGAATGGAGACAAGTACCCCAGTGACGATCAGAGCCAGGCCAAATGAACCAAACTGTAAAAGAGCCACGAGCACGGGCGGCACTGTGGCCATAAGGGCGCCGATGTTCGGGATAAAGTTTAGCAAAAAGGTGAGCAATCCCCACAACAGGGCAAAATGAACGCCAAACATCCAGAGGGCTATCGCGGTCAAAACCCCGACCAAAAGGCTGATCATGGTTTTGAGCCCCAGATACTCCTCAACCGCCAAACTGATCCGTCCGCCGACCTTGATGATTTTTGCCGCCCGCTCTTTGCCAAATGCGTTATGCAGCCTGCCTTGCAACCCCTCACGTTCAGCCAGCATAAAAATCAAAAACAGCACAACCCAGACAGTGCTTCCCAAAAAATGAAAAAAAGAACCCCCTGCCGCCTGAAGAAACGAACCCAACGGCTCCAGCTTTTTACTGTCCATACTACCAAAAAAGGCCCCCATCATTTCCTTACCCTGCTCCACCGACATGCCAAAATAGTTCAGGACACAAGCGGCATGCCCGGATAGTTGCTGCTCTATAACCGGCTTCTGAGCGATACACTCACGGACATTCGCATGCACAAGCCAACCGACAAGATACATGCAGCCCAGAACAAGCAAAACCACCAGCATTATCCTCAGCCAGCCAGGAACCCCGAACCGCCGGAGAAACTCCAGAGGCATCCCTAAAGCGAAAAAAATGAGCAGGGCCAGACTCAGGGGAATAAAAAGGAAAGAAAGCGTTTTCACGATAAGCGTGACAAGCACGACAATCACTAGCCAGGCGGCCATCTCCTGAACTCCATACTTCTCCCCAATTGCATCCTGCGCCATCACGACTCCCCATTGTTGAATATGTCAATCTAAGACAAAGATATCACCCGGCTCCGGCAAAAAGACCCCGGGCAAGCCGCTTTCCCGCAAGAGCCGCTGGATCTCCACTTTTTCCCGCTTCCGCTCGTAATAAGCGACATGGACGATGGCAAGTTTTTCACATCCTGACTGCCGCGCCAGGTCTAGACACTCGGCAAGACTGCCATGGTTGGCGGTCAGCCCGACAACCCGATAAGCTTCTTGCACTACCAGGGTACAGCCCTTTGCCAGACTGGTCGACGCCGAAGTTGGCCGCCCATCCCCACTGTAGAACAATGATTTTTCGCCAGACATTAATCTGAGGGCGAGACAGGGTTGCGAGTGTTCCGTGGCCGCCACTTGCCAGAAAAACCCGGCTGCCGTTAGAGAATCGCCATCCTCAAGCTGGAGAAATCGCAAAGGGTATTCTATTTTTTCCAATAAAGAGGGATAAGCCAGATCAAGGGCTTTTTCCACTTTTCCCGGCAAGCCTGGCGGCCCGACCAACATCAGCGGCTTGGTCCGCCCCATCTCCCAAAAACGCAAGAGCATCAGGGGAATCCCGAAAAAATGATCCCCGTGGAAATGCGAGATCCAGATAGCGTCAAGCTGGTTCGGCTCGAAACAATCGGCAAAATATCGATGAGGGGTGGTAAATCCGCAGTCAAGTAGGATATAGTGATTATTGCTCCCGCTTAAAACCATAAGCGAGGTATTAAAGCACTCCGGGTCACAGGCTTCCCCAACCCCCAAAAAATGGACTTTCATACTCAGAGGCCTTATTATCCTTTAAATCTTGTAACTATCCAGCTCAAGGCCGGAAATGAACAAAAACAACCCAAACCGTAACTATCCAGCAGTGCCGTAGCTGCTAGGCAGAAGCCTGCAACGTGTGCTGGTGCCCATGAGCAGGCTGATAACAACGCAGATGCGGTGCTACTGGATAGTTACTAAATCTTTTGACCGGCACCATACCATGAATACCCTGATTGTTGCATGTCCAAGCTGCAAGACCAAAAATAAAATGGCCGCCAGCAAGCAGCACCGTGGCCCACGCTGCGGCAAATGCCAGACACCTTTGCCCATGGCCGGTTACGCCAGGACGGTTGAACTTACCGACCAGGACGCGGCCCAGCTGATCCGCGAGGCCGACCTGCCGCTGCTGCTCGACCTGTATTCACCAAGCTGCGCCCCCTGCCGGACCCTGGCTCCAGTGATAGACAGGCTGGCGCGCCAATTTTTCGGACGGGCGATCATCGCCAAGCTCGACACCAGCACAAACTCGCTCACCGCCCATCACTTCGGAATCCGGGGCGTACCAACCCTAATTTTTCTAAAAAACGGCCAGGTTGTCGATCAGGTTGTCGGAGCCCTGCCCGAGGACGCCCTTGTCGCCAAACTCAATAACTTTCTCCGCACTTAGGATAGACGTTTTTTAAATGACCATCCCTGAAAAAAAACATGACGTCCGGGCCGAATACCAAGCCTTGCATCCCCAACCCCGCTTCGCCTTGGAAGCCTGCGTTCTGGCAGGAGAGCCAGCCCGGAAAATCTCCATGGTCTCCGCTCTGTTTCCCCCTGCAGCAAGTAATCCCTGGCCAACGACCACGGAAGAAACGCTCCTGGCCGCCCTGGCGGAACTGACGAAAAAAAATCTGCTAACAGAAGGTTGCACCTGCCGCGAGGAAATTCGGGAAATCGTGGCGCACGAAGCTCGGAAGCAGCCGTATTTCTCCGCCCTGGCCACCGCCATCAAAGATGTCTGGCCTACCCCACTCCCGGGAGAGGATCCCGAACCTGACCACCTATGGCGCCTCGTCCTGCGCGATCTTCGCCTTGCCCTGCTGTCCGAGGATGAAAGCGGATTCAGTCACAATCTCCTCATCCTGCTCGAACTTCAGGAAAAATTCCCCGCCCGTTTCCAAAAGCACCCCCTGGTCACTCTTTGCGGCAACCCTTTTGACCAGCCATGGTTTGCCGGGCTTCCCCTGCATGTCCAGCTCTATGCCCTGCATCAGATCTTCCTGAACGCTTTGCTCATTTTAACGGAAATCCCCCTGCCGCTGGCATACCTGCAAGACAAGCGTTTTCTCAAATCCTTGCCCGCGAAAAACCGCGAGCCCTTTTCCTATCTGCTCACTTCCCATCTGCTCATCCGGGGAGAAACACAGGCCGCCTCCGCCTGGATCAGCGACAGCCCGCAGCATGCTCCACCGCTGGGAGTGCTGGGCTGGCAACAATTTCTGGCCGGAAAAACAACCGAGGCCATTCTTTGTTACGAAGCAGATCTGGCCAAAATCAGAAAGGCCAACCAGAACGAACAGGCATATTTCACCGGGGTTGAAGGGCTGTTCTACCTGATGGCCTTGCTGAAAAACGGAGATTACGCCACCCACCAGCAGGTCAGGAAGATTACCCTGGACATTGAAGAGATTCAACCCCACAACCCTTTTCTCCCGGCCTACCTCCTGCTTCTGGCCCTGGTGGAAGCAAGGGAAAACCGGCTTGATCTGGCCCGCGACCGGCTCACCGCCGTCAGCCTTCTGCCCAGGCCGCACAGCATCACGACGCTTTTCCTGGCCCTGGTCACCTACTGGATCGAAGGCAGGCCCAGCCCGGTCTGTCTGCCGCACCTGAAGGGATTCCAGAAAAAAGCTGCGGCCCATGGCTACCTGTGGCTTGCCCGTGAATTCGCTTCCCTGCTGGGCCTGAGCGGAGAAAAATCTTCCTCCCCGCCAAGCCATCCCGAACTGAGCGAGGCCTGCTCGCTTGTAGCCGCCATAACCCCGGAAGAGCAATGGCAACGGGCTCTGCGCGCCTTAAACTTCAGCTCGGGCCCGCTTTTGAGCCAGCCCAAACCGGAAACCACCTCCAGGTTGGCCTGGATGCTCGATTACCGCAGCCAGGATGGGGTAATCTCCCTGGCGCCGAAGATTCAAAATCTAACCTCCCGCGGGCAATGGACCAAAGGCAGGTCCGTGGCCTTAAGAAAACTGTTCCGCAAAAACAAGCCCTCTTTTTTAACCCCCCAGGATCTTCTGGCCTGTGAAACCATAGCAGAGAAAAAAGACAACCGGGGCGTTTTTTACCGTTTTGCCATGCCAAAAGCCCTTCTGTCCCTCATCGGGCACCCATGTGCCTTTCTGGCCGACTCGCCCAAAACCCCGGTTGAGATTCTCCAGGGCGAACCTGAATTGCGGGTTGACCAGCAAGGCGACTTCCTGCGAATCCAGTTTTCGCCCTGGCCCGACAGCACGGAAGCTATAGTCGTTCGGGAAACCCCGGCCCGTTTCAGGATTTTCCCCATCACCATGGAGCATCGGCGCGTCGCAGAGGTCATCGGCTTCCAGGGCTTAAGCATCCCTTTTGACGGCAGGGATGAACTTTTTGCAACCTTGGGAAACATCTCCTCCTTCATGACAGTCCACTCAACCGTTGACGGAAAATCCGTAGGCATTGCGGAGGCAGCGCCCGATTCACGCATCCACATGCAGTTGCTCCCTTACGGTTCCGGGTTCAGGCTGGCCATGCTCGTCCGGCCTCTCCAACCCGACGGGCCATACCAGAAGCCGGGGGAAGGCCCCAAAAGCATCATCGCCCACAGCTCCGGCAAACGCACCCAGACAACGCGCGACCTGGAGCTGGAAGAAAAAAACGCCCTGCTGGTCGAAGAATCCTGCCCAATGCTGACCAAGGGAACCGACCTTGAGCGGGAATGGCTGCTGCAGGATCCGGAGGAATGCCTGCAACTCCTCCTAGAGCTGCAAGGGTTGCCGGAGGAGGTCCTCATTGAATGGCCCGAAGGAGAACGGCTTACAGTAAGCCCGCCCGCCGAGCTTAACCAGTTTCTCCTTACGGTCAAGGAACGCAACAACTGGTTTGAGATGAGCGGCACCTTAAAGCTCAACGAATCCCTGGTTCTCGACATGCGGACCCTGCTCGAGCTGGCCCAGACCAATACCAGCCGCTTTATTCCCTTGGGACACGGTCACTTCCTCGCCCTGTCCCGGGAGTTGCGCAAACGGCTGGACGAAATCGCCGCCTTTGCTGAAATCAAGAAAAACGCGATTCGCCTCCACCCACTTGCCACCCTGGCGCTGGAGGATTTCACCAGCGGGGTTGGGGATCTGCACACAGACGAACGCTGGCGGGAGCAGCAAGATCTCCTTAAGAAAGCCCAGGAATACGAGCCCGCCATGCCGTCCACCTTCAAGGCCGTACTCCGGGATTATCAGCTGATCGGTTTCAACTGGCTGGCCCGCCTGGCCAACTGGGGAGTGGGCGCCTGCCTGGCCGACGACATGGGGCTCGGCAAGACCATCCAGGCCCTGGCCCTGGCCCTGGCCCGCGCCGACCAGGGGCCGACCCTGGTGGTGGCTCCGACCTCGGTTTGCCCCAACTGGGAAGAGGAGGCAAACCGCTTTGCCCCCACCTTGAAGGTCGTTCTCTTCGGCGGCCGCCAGCGGGAAAAAATGTTGCGCGAGCTTGGGCCCTTTGATCTGCTTATCTGCAGCTACGGCCTGCTTCAGCAGGAATCAGCTCTCCTTGCCACCCGGAACTGGGAAACCATCATTCTGGACGAGGCCCAGGCGATCAAGAATTTCATCACCAAACGCTCACGGGCAGCCATGCTCCTGCAGGGGAAGTTCAAGATGGTCACCACCGGCACCCCCATTGAAAATCACCTCACCGAGCTATGGAACTTGTTTCAGTTCATCAATCCGGGGCTTCTCGGCTCCTTAAACCAGTTCAACCAGCGGTTTGCCATCCCCATCGAGCGCGGCAACGACCCGGAAGCAAGGAAAAAGCTGAAGAAACTGATCAGCCCCTTTATCCTGCGCCGCCTCAAATCACAGGTTCTGGAGGAATTACCCGAGCGCACAGAAATTCTTCTGCAAGTAGAAATGGAAGAAAGAGAAGCCGCCCTATATGCGGCACTGAGACAGCAGGCGTTGAAGAACTTGCGGCAAACGGGCGGTCCACCGGGGAAACGCTCGTTGCAGATTCTGGCCGAAATCATGAAATTGCGCCGGGCCTGCTGCAATCCCCGCCTTGTTCTGCCCGATACGGACATCTCCAGCGCCAAGCTTGATCTCTTTGCCAAACTTGTCGCCGAATTGCGGGAAAACGGGCACAAGGCCCTGGTATTCAGCCAGTTTGTCGATCATTTAAGTCTGATCAGAAAACACCTCGACCAGAAGGGCATTACCTACCGATACCTGGATGGCAGTACTCCTTCCAGGGAACGCCAAATCCAGGTCCAAGAATTTCAAGCCGGCAAGGGCGACCTGTTTCTCATCAGCCTCAAGGCCGGAGGGGTTGGCCTCAACCTCACCGCCGCTGACTACGTGATCCACATGGACCCCTGGTGGAATCCGGCCGTGGAGGACCAAGCCTCGGATCGAGCCCATCGCATCGGCCAGAAGCGCCCGGTAACCATTTACCGTCTGGTGGCAAAAAACACCATCGAGGAAAAAATAGTCCATCTCCACCATGAGAAAAGGGCTCTGGCAGACAGCCTGCTGGAAGGCACCGATGTAAGTCACGCCATGAATCCCGCCGATCTCTTGCGCCTGCTGAAAGAAAACTAAACCTTGCCAGCTATACTCTCAGTCCTTTCTTTGCTACAATAAAGCAGGAAGCACGCCCAACCCGCAACAGAGGTTGAGTCTTTCAGGAAACGAGGGAGAACCATGCATCAACGGATACTCCGCTGGCTGATCTACCTGGCCATTGTGCTGTTCATGGCCAATATAAGCCCGGCCGTCGATTATTTCCTGCATCCGGATATCCCCTATCTCGATCCGGAGCATTTGCTGATTGGCGGGATAACCGCAGGCATCACCATTCTCTTGCTCGGTCTGCTTATCTCCCATACCAATCGAATGACCTCGGTCGCCCATGAGTTAAGCCGACTAAACAAGAGCCTCCGCGAGCAGACCAGCCGCGATAGCCTGACCGGTCTTTACAATCATCGTTACTTCCAGGAAATGCTCCGCCATGAATTTCTCCTGGCCCAACGTCACCAGAGCGAGTTGTCCTGCATGATGCTCGACCTGGACCTTTTCAAGGAGGTCAACGATACCTGCGGCCATCCCTTTGGCGATCTGGTTTTGAAAGGCACGGCGCAACAGATTCTGCACGAGGCCCGTACCACGGATACCGTGGCCCGCTACGGCGGAGAGGAATTTGCCATCCTTCTGCCCAACACCGATCTGACAGGGGCCACAAACATTGCCGAACGCATCAGAATCCGGGCTCAGGAATATACCCACCAGGACAAAGATGTTGCCATACGGGTCTCCATAAGTATCGGCCTGGCTTCGATCGTGGCCCACTCCCCGGAAGGCCCGGAAGAGCTGCTGGCCTTTGCCGACCGCGCCCTCTATCAGGCCAAGAATACTGGGCGCAACAAGGTGGTTTCCTACTCGGAGCTTGCCACGGCGCGACATTCCGAGGCTGGAGAACCATAACGGCTTACCCTTTTCCGCGAGGAAAACCGATGGTGGCGACAGTGCCCTTCCCTTCTTCGCTCTCCAACTGAAAAGAACACCCTGGGTGATCCTCGATAATTCTTTTGGAAATTGAGAGACCTAAGCCGGTCCCCTGCTTTTTCGTGGTAAAGAAAGGCAGGAAAATCCTTTTTTTAATCTCCTCGGGAATCCCCTCCCCGGTGTCAGTCACCTCAACCTCCACCATATTTTCCTTCACTCTGGTGCTGACCACGACCTCCCCTCCCGGCGGGGTCGCTTCAATCCCATTTTTCACCAGATTCAGCAGTACCTGCATTATCTTCTCCCTGTCCACCCTGAGTACCACATCGGTGGTGGGCGTAAGCCGGATATCAATCCCTTTGCCTCCGGAATACGATTGAGCCAGATCGACTACCTCCTCAAGAAGTTCCTTCAGGGAAATCCCCTCCAGTTTAAGCTGCGGAGGCTTGTACAGCTCCTTCAGCCCGGCCAGCAGATGCTCCAGGCGGGTGACCTCATCGACGATAATGGCCAGTTTGGCCCGATCTGTCTTGACCTTTGCTTTTTTCAAAAGCTGCCGGGCAAACCCGCCGATCATGGTCAACGGATTTTTTATCTCGTGGTTGATCTCGGCCACGGTCTGCCCAAGCGAAGCCAGCCGTGCGGTCTGGACAAGACGCTCCTCCATATTTCTGGTATCGGAGAGATCCCTGATCAACCCGGTAAAATAAAGTTGCCCCTCAATGTCCGCCACGGAAAAAGAGATGGCGGCGGGAAAAATCTCCCCGTTTTTGCGGGTCACCGCCATTTCCGTCTCATGCCCTATCAAGGTTGCCTCGCCGCTTCGAACATACCGAGCCACCGCCAGTTCATGGCCGGCCCGGCACATGGGGCTCAAAATCTTCCCCAGGTCACGATTGAGAACCTCCTCCCGATCATAGCCGAACATTCTCTCCGCAGCCTTATTGAAAAAAATCACCGTGGAATCTTCAGCAATGGTGATAAAAGCCTCATTGGTATTTTCAACCGCGTTCTTGAGAATAAAAAACTTCTTCTGGATCTCTGCCGCCGTTTCTTCAGCCATACCTCTCCACCAGATCAAGAATCATACAAAAACACGTCCATATTCGGCCTGCCGCCTGTCGCAAACTATGCCTTTACCTCTAGTAACTATCCAGCAGCACCGCATCTGCGTTGTTGCACCCAGAGGGTATAAGTTTCGTTTGGGCAGGCAAGCTGCCCAACTCAGCTATATCAGCCTACTCATGGGCACCAGCACACTTCGCAAGCTTCTGCCTAGCAGCTACACCACTGCTGGATAGTTACGGTTTGGGTTGTTTTTGTTCGTTTCCGGCCTTGAGCTGGATAGTTACTACCTCAATCCCCCTTTTCCGCAGATCGCTGACAACTGCGCCAATCTGCCTTTCATTACAATCATCAATCTGATAAACGTTCTTCATTCCATCCAGAAAATAAATGGCCAACCGGCCCCCGCCGCTCAATTCGGCACTGCGGATGTGGTTCGTGTCAAGCCAGGGCTCAAGTTCTTCCATGAAATCTTGCAGGCTGCATTGCTTCATCAGCATCCTCCTTGCAAACTATAGTTGATAAAAATCACCGGCAATCATGAGCCACCTTGATCCGGTTGCCCCCCTCAACCCTGGCAAGATAGCGTGCCCCATCCGCGGCATTTATCAGACTCTGCATGTCTGAGCCACGAGACGGCTCGGCGGTTGCCAGGCCAACGCTCACCGTAGGTGGATCCTCTGTTCGCCCGGCGCCATAGCGGATAGACAATTCAGCCATCTGCTCCAGAAATTCATGAGCCACAACCAGGGCGCCCTCGCTGGGGGTATTGGCCAGGATAACGGCAAACTCCTCCCCGTCATAACGAACCACGGTGTCCCCGGCTCGTTTGAGAATACTGTTCATGGCCTCCACCACCTTCCGCAGGTATTCATCACCCTTGTCCCGGCCATGCGCCTCGTTAAATTTTTTAAAATCATCAAGATCCATCATAAGCAGGGAAAGAGGAACAGCCTCACGCCGGGATCGATTCCATTCCCTGACCAGTGTTTCATCAAAATACCGGCGGCTGTCCAGCTCGATCAGACTGTCGCGTGGCACCATGTGCATCAGACGCCGATTTATCGTCTCCATTTGACGGGCAAGCTCGACCAACTCCCGTTCCCGTGCCTTGCGCTGGTCGGTTTCCTGCTTCAGCCTCAACGCGGCGCGAACCCTGGCCAACAACTCAAGCTCCCTGACCGGTTTGACGATATAGTCTGTCGCGCCCATGGCGAACGCCTGGGCAAGTGCTTCGTCATCATCGCGAACCGTAACCATGATCACCGGGATATCCCGCAGTCCATCCTGCGCCTTTATCCGTTGGCAGG
Source organism: Desulfurivibrionaceae bacterium (assembly GCA_041675585.1). Taxonomy (GTDB): domain Bacteria; phylum Desulfobacterota; class Desulfobulbia; order Desulfobulbales; family Desulfurivibrionaceae; genus Thiovibrio. Next base: position 9,131 of record JBAYTO010000014.1, on the reverse strand, counting down.
TTTCTATGCCGTCCATGCCCGGCATCATGACGTCCATGAGGATAAGATCTACTCTTCTCTCATCCGCCTCGGCCGCTTCAGTTGTCGCCAGCATTTCCAAGGCTTCCTGGCCGCTTCTGGCACAATAGATGGGCGCATAGCCCTCCTCTTGAAGGATCTCCTCAAGCAGCATCAGATTTACAGGGATATCGTCAACAATAAGGATTGCCATTTTTGCCTCGATATTTCAGGAGCCGTAAAAAAAACAACTTATAATTCTGAATGTCTCCTTACGACTCCTACACAAAAAAACCGGTTTATTCTTTAATAACGACTTATGACAAAAATTTAAGCAAAGATCTCCTGGCCGTACCTCTTGCTCCGCATGCAATCATGGTATAAAATCACCCCTGATTTTGGAAGAGAGAAATATTTTTTCACCCTTTTTGCTGTTCCCTGACAACAGGAAAAACATGTCCTACACCCCGATCATCGGCACCCTTGGCTACGTTCTTTCTCCAGACCGGACCCAGACCCTTCTCGTACACCGCAATGCCCGCCCGGCTGATGCCCACCTGGGAAAATACAACGGCCTTGGCGGCAAAATGAGGTCTGACGAGGATGTTCTCACCTGTCTCACCAGGGAAATCAAGGAAGAAGCTGGAATCGACTGCGAGGAAATCCGGCTGCGCGGCACCATCAACTGGCCCGGCTTCGGACCCAAAGGGGAAGACTGGCTGGGCTTTATCTTCCGAATCGATCGCTTCCACGGCACACCCTGCCCTGAAAACGAAGAAGGCACCCTCGCCTGGCACCACATTGCTCAACTCCATCTCCTGCCGATGTGGGAGGGAGACCGGTATTTTCTGCCTATGGTTTTCGATTCCGATCCCCGGATCTTCCACGGCCATCTCCCCTACCGGAACGGCAAACCTCTGAACTGGAACTTCACCAGGATTTGATTGTCATCGCTCCCGAACCGGGAGCAGCCTTGCCTTATCAGCCGCAGCTTTTGTTGGATCTGGGGTCCCAGGTGTCATAGGCCTTGCTGTAGAGATAATCGTTTATAACCAGCAGCTCATCCGGGGAAAGCTTTGCCCAGGAGCCGTCGTGAGCGCACCGCACATTTTTCTTGTAAAATAAGATGTTCCAGCCCCGCATGGTCCGCGATTCTGTATCCAGAAAATTAGCGCCCTTGTCGTTTCCCCTGAAATGACAGCTTTTACAATTGCTTTGATAAAGCTTATACCCTGCCATAGTGTTTTTAAACTCCAAGGCCCGGCTGGACTGGGTTATCGGATCAAAACGGTAGGCAGTCTCGCCCCCCTCATCCTTGGCAAAAACCCCGGCCTGAGACACCAAGGCCAAAAAGGCCGCCAGCCCGGCAATGACTGCAATCTTCTTTCCCATCCTTCCGCCTCCTCTGTTGCTTAAAAGCATATTATGCCCCTCTGTCTTGCCAGCTGCTTTCTCATCCCATACAGGTTTATAGGCAACCATCCATATTAACACGCTGATAAAACTAGATAAAAATCTTGCTTTCGCCTTATTTTTCTTGAAATCGCCACAAGACGCGATTACAACGGTTAATTGTTGGGACTCGTTGATTATGCGCCGCGAGACTTTAGCTGCTTTCCTCTTTTTTCGAGGCCAGCATTGTCCATGTTGATACTGAAGGCATTTCTATTCTCTCTCTTGGGCCACGGAAACACAAGGGCAATAATCATGCGACCATTCACAAGCTGGATGCATTTCTGTTTTCCGGATCTCGTGATCAGGGGCGGACTCGTATGCTTCGCATTTTTTTGCCTCCTCGCCGCTCCGACAGCTGTCCAGGCCATACCTGTGCCGGTACAACTTGTCCAGGAACAAGGCTCATACCCTTTGGATAAGCATCTCGAACTCCTGGAAGATCCAATCGGCAGCCTTGCAATCGCCGACATCGTTTCCCCACAAACCGCCGCCAGCTTTGCTCCTTCGGCCACCGCCACCCCGAGCTTCGGCTTTACCACTTCGGCGGTATGGGCTCGTTTTACCGTGCAAAACAACCTGCCCGATTCCGTGGAATACTTTCTCGAAGCAAAATACCCTCTTCTTGACCGGATATACCTGTATATTCCCACCGGCACCGGCGCTTTCACCGTTCTCAAAGCCGGCGACAGCTTCCCTTTCGCAAGCCGACCCATCCAGCACAAAAACAACATTTTCCCGATCAGGCTTCTGCCGGGCGAAGAGAAAACCATATACCTGCGCTGCGAGACAACAAGTTCCCTGAACCTGCCGCTGATCCTGTATTCCCCTGCCAGTCTTGCCGAAGGAGTCAGCCTGGAACAAACCCTGCTGGGTATCTATTACGGCATTCTGCTGGTCATGATGATCTACAATTTTTTCATTTATCTAAGCATCAGGGACAGCACCTATCTCTACTACGTTCTTTTTGTTTTTACTTATATGCTGTTCCAGTTGAGCGTCAACGGCATGGCTTTCCAGTATTTCTGGCCCAGCCAGATCTGGTGGGCCAATAACTGCATCCCATTTTTTATTTTCCTCGCCTACATCTTCGCCACCCAATTCACGAGAAAGATTCTTGATACGGCAAGAAACGTCCCCAGGATTGACGCCATTCTCCGGGTAAGTATGGCTCTTTCCGCAATCGGCACCATTCTTACTTTTTTTGTCGGCTATCCCCTTAGTATCCGATTGGCAACCATGATGAGCCTGACGGTGGTTGCCCTGATTGTTGCCGGCATTATCTGCATGTGCAAAGGATATCGCCCGGCCCGTTATTATCTCCTGGCCTGGTCTGTCTCCATGCTGGGAGTAACAGTGTTTAGCCTTAAGACCTTCGGCATTCTGCCCCATACCTTTATTACCCACTGGGGCATCCAGTTCGGTTCGGCCTGGGAGGTCATCTTGTTGTCCATGGGTCTTGCCGATCGTTTCCAGCTCATGAAGCAGGGGAAAGAGCAGATACAGAACGTCTACTCAAGGCAACTGGAAGAAGCCCATGGCGAGCTGGAAAAAACCTTCCGGGATATGGAGCAGTTTAAGCATTCCCTGGAATCCCTGCTTGAAGAAAGAACCGCCGACCTGAGCCGGGTAAATGAAAACCTCACCAGGGAAATTTTGGAACGGCAAAAAGCGGAAACCCGGGCAGATGCGGCAAGCAAGGCAAAATCTCAGTTTCTCGCCTCCATGAGCCATGAGATCCGCACCCCGATGAACGCCATCCTCGGCATGGCAAACATGGCGGCAAAAATAGCGGAAACAGCAAAATTGCAACAGTACCTCGCCATTATCCAGGACTCCGGCAAGGCGTTGCTTGCTCTGATCAACGACATCCTCGATTTTTCAAAGATCGAGGCAGGCCGCCTTGATCTTGAGTGTACCGATTTTGATTTGCGGGAAACCATGGAAAGCCTTGCGGACCTGTTCGGCCGGCAGGCCGCCGACAAAGGCCTTGAATTGCTGATCCTTGTGGATGGCGATACCCCCTGCGCCCTAAGGGGAGATGCTCTGCGCCTGCGACAGATTCTGATCAATCTGATTGGCAACGCAATCAAGTTCACAAAAAAAGGCGAGATTGCTGTCACGGCGCGCTGTGGAAAACTGAATGCTGGCGAGGCAGTATTGCATTTTTCCGTACGGGACTCCGGCAGCGGGATAAACCATGACCAAATCAAGCAACTTTTCAGCGAATACACCCAGGCAGACAGCTCAACCGCCAGGCTCTACGGGGGCACCGGCCTTGGTCTTGCCATCAGCAGGCAGCTGGTCACCCTTATGGGCGGCGAAATCAACGCCGAAAGCGAACCGGGCAGAGGAAGCACTTTCCATTTCACCATCAAGGTTAAATTTCAATTCCAGGAATCCCAACACCCCATAATTCTTCCTGCCTCGGCTGCCGACGTTAGGGTTCTGGTGGCGACAGACCATCCGGCCCTGGAAGAAACCTTGCTGAAGATGCTCTCAGACTTCGGTTGCCGGGCAGAAACGCCCCCGCGGGCTGGGAAAGATGACTCACCAACATCCCTTGCCAAACTGCCCCTGGAATACGCACTCCTTGTCCTCGACAGTTCCTTTACTGGACTGGACCTGCCTCTTTTTCTGAAAGAACGTGATGCCAGCCAGCCTGATGCCCATATGACTCCGGTCATAATCCTCACTCAACTCGACCAGGAAGCTGCCCTTGAAGAGATCATTCGGGCCTGCCCCGGAGTAATTCTCCTGAGCAAGCCGCTCAAGCAGTCATACCTGTACGAAGCGATTGCCGAACGTCTGGGGGTAAGCGTCACCCGAGACTGCTCCCTTTTCCCTCCGGGGGATAACGATAAAGACCAGTTCAAGAGCTTGGCCGGCAAACAGGTACTGGTGGTCGAAGACAACCCGGTAAACCAGATGGTGACAAGTCAACTCTTGACAAGAGTCGGCATTCTGGTTGATATAGCGGGCAACGGCCAGGAGGCTCTTGCCGCACTGCATGACAAAACATATGATGCCGTGCTCATGGATGTTATAATGCCGGTGATGGACGGACTTACCGCGACCAGGGCCATCCGCCGAACTCTGCGTCTTGAGCTGCCCATTATCGCCCTTACCGCCAAGGCCACTGATGGAGACCGGGGGAAATGCCTTGCAGCCGGCATGGACGAGTATCTGACCAAACCCGTGGAAAGCCGGCACCTGTACCAGGCTCTGGAAAAATTGATGGTCCGGCAATAAGGTAGCAAAGTCAGCTGCCCCAATACGAAATCAGAAACGTAACGCCAAGACGCAGAGGCGCACAGGCAACATGCTGAAATAAAATGATTAAAACTTTGCGACTTTGCGCCTCTGCGTTAAAGCTGAGTTGAGCAGCTTGCCTGCTCGTACGAAACTTATGCCCTTTGGGCGAAAAGCTGAGTCGAGCAGCTTGCCTGCTCATACGAAACTTATACCCTTTGGGTGTAAAAAATAAGTTATTACGAGTTCATCAAAATTAATGACCATGCAACCATGATCTCCGCAACCATAACAACCTTAAACCTGCTCTTGGAGGCAAGTGCCCGCTCCTTTGGCCACTTGCCTGCGGTCGGCTTCGCTTTTCAGCCGCCCATTTCCTATGGAGAGTTCCGGCAGAAAGCTCTTCAGGTTGCAGCCCTGCTCAGGGAGTACGGCATCAGAAAAGGCGACCGGGTGGCGATTCTCGCCGACAACTCCCCCCAGTGGGGCATGAGTTACTTTGGCATCATCAGGTTAGGGGCGATTGCTGTCCCGATTCTCCCCGATTTCCCGGAGGCCGACGTCAAGCATATCCTGACCGAGGCCGGGGTAAAGATCCTTTTCACCACCCAGCGCCAGCTGGAAAAACTCTATGGGCTTACCGGCAACCGGTTAAAGGCCGTAATCACCCTGGATGACGCCGCCGACCAGAACAACCTTGTGGCCACCATCCCCTTCAGCCAATTTCTTACCGCCGCAGAGGATCTTCCGGAAAAGAAAAAATCCCCGACCGCTTGTCCGGTCGAACCGGGGGACACCGCATCGATCATCTATACCTCCGGCACTTCGGGCCACGCCAAGGCGGTGATGCTGAGTCATAAAAACTTTATCAGCAATGTCCGCGCCACTCTGGCCATCTTCTCCGATGATCCGGTGCAGGTATGGACCTTTCTTTCGATCCTGCCCATGTCCCACGCCTATGAGTTCACCTCCAGCTTCCTGGCGCCCCTGGCCACAGGCTCCCGCATCGTTTATGCAGGCAAGACCCCGACCCCGACAGTCCTTGAACGGATCTGCAAGGAGGAACAGCCCACCACCATGTGCATGGTGCCAATGGTCATGGAGAAGATCTACAAAAAGAAGGTCCTGCCGGTCATCAACGCCAATGTGCTAATGCGGGCGGCCATGAAGATGCCCATCCTCCGCCGAAAGATTCTGCAAAAAATCGGTAAAAAATTACAGCTGTTTTTCGGAGGCAAACTGAAATTTGTCGCCATCGGCGGGGCTCCCCTCAACATCGAGGTGGAACGATTCCTGGCCGAGGCCAAATTCCCCTACCTGGTCGGCTACGGCTTGACCGAAGCCTCGCCCATAGTCAGCGCAGGGCCCCACGGCGACCCAAGCATCGCCTTGGGCTCGGCAGGCAAGCCGGTGCAGGGGGTGGAGGTTAAAATCAGCAAAGCAAATCCGGAAACAGGGTTGGGCGAAATCATGGTCCGGGGAGACAATGTAATGCAGGGATACCGGGACAATCCCGAGGCAACCAAAGAAATCCTCGACCAGGAAGGATGGCTGGCCACCGGCGATCTGGGTTTTCTCGACCGGCAGGGGAATCTCTTTATCAAGGGACGCTCCAAAAACGTCATTGTCCTATCCCACGGAGAAAATATCTATCCCGAGACAATTGAAGAGAAGATCAACGCCTTCCAGCAGGTGATGGAATCGCTGGTGCGTGAATGCAACAACCGGCTGGAAGCCTTGATCTATCTGGATTACGAACTGATCGATGCGGAAACCAGAGGCAAGGAGCAATCCCGGCAACTGGAGCATATTGCCGAAATCATGACGGAAATCAAAAGACAGGTAAACCTGCAGCTGCCCCCGTATGCGCAGCTTGCCCAGGTAAGGGAACACCGGGAGCCATTCACCAAGACTGCGACGCATAAGATAAAACGCTATCTCTACACCAGCAGCATCCAGAACTGCTGAACACAAAAAATATGACTGAATCCACGGCGGCTTCCGCCCCCAATTATCCCCCGGACGTCCATTGCCTCAAGATGGGAGAGCGGGAAATCTTCTTGATCGGCACGGCCCATATCTCCCGGGAATCCGTGGAGCTGGTCCGCGTGGTAATTGCCGGCGAAAAGCCGGACTGCGTCTGCGTGGAGCTGGACGAGAAGCGCTACGAAGCTCTGGCCAGGCGCAAGACCTGGGAACTTCTCGATCTGCGGGAGATCATCCGCAAGAAGCAGCTCTCCACCCTGCTGATCAACATGGTTCTGGCCTCCTACCAGAAACGGCTCGGGGACCAGATGGGGGTAAAGCCGGGCACCGAGCTGCTGGAGGCGGTGCAGGAGGCGGAAAAATTCGGAATTCCCGTGGCCCTTTGCGACCGGGATGTGCGAGTCACCCTGCGCCGGGCTTGGAATTCCACCTCGTTCTGGCGCAAGAACTATCTGCTGGCCAGTATTCTCACCAGCATGTTCGAAGACACCGAGATTACCGAAGACAAGCTGCGGGAGCTGAAAGAGAGCGATGTTCTTTCCGAATTGCTCAGCGAGCTCGGCCAGGCCATGCCCGAGCTCAAGCGGGTGCTTATCGACGAGCGGGACACCTTTTTGGCGGAAAAAATCAAGGCCAGCGCAGGCAAGCGGCTGGTGGCCGTAGTGGGAGCCGGACATGTGGCCGGGATCAAGGAGGCGCTCGGCGAAGACCGCCGCGACCAGATGGAGGCCATCAACATAATTCCTCCCGTTTCCCCGGTCTGGAAGGTGGTCGGCTGGGCCATCCCCACCCTCATCGTCCTCGCCCTGGTGTTGATCGCCTTTACCAAGGGCGCGGCAGTGGCCGGCGACAACCTGCTCTTCTGGATTTTGGCCACCGGACTTCCCGCTGCTTTTGGGGCGGTGCTGGCGCTGGCCCATCCTCTCACCATCCTCGGCGCCTTTGTCGGCGCACCCGTCACCACCCTGTTGCCCGTACTCGGCGTGGGGCATCTTACCGCCTTTATTCAGGTCATGGCCCAGCCGCCGCTGGTGATTGAGTTTGAAACCGTCCTTCAGGACATGGGCACTGTGCGCGGCTGGTGGCGCAACCGTCTGTTGCGGCTTTTTCTCGCCTTTATGCTGCCGAGCATCGGCGCCGTGACCGGCATGTGGATCGGCGGCTCAAAAATTATCTCCAATCTCTTCTGAAAAACCTTAAACCCTTGGGCAGGCAATAAAACTTATGAACAAAAAACTGTATATTACCGGCAAACAGGGTCGTGAGCTGCGCGGCCTGGGACACCATCTATCCCCTCTGGTCATGATCGGCAAGGATGGCGCAACCGACAATCTCCTTGCCGCCCTGGAAGCAGTGCTTACCGCGCACGAACTGGTCAAGGTCAAGATTCAGGACGGCTGCCCCTTTGCCAGGGAGGAGGCCGCCGAGCTGCTGGCCCAGAAGAGCAAAAGCCGGATCGCCCAGATCATCGGCAAAACCTTCCTGCTCTTCCGCGAAAACAAGGAGCTGAAAGAGGACAAGAAGATCAAACTGCCGGCGGGCAAGTAGTTTTCGCTTGCCCCGGCCATGCGCGATTATCTCGACCTGCTGAAAACCGCCAACCAGGATGCCATCCGCGCCCGGAGGATGGAAACGGCTGCCCGGCTGGCCCAGCCCAAAAAAGGCTTTCTGCGTTTCCGTGAGCCCTATGAGGCCTTGCATCATCTGCACGCCCAATTCACCGATTTCAGCACGGAGGCGGTGACCATCGGCTTGGCCGAAGAGCTGGGCGAAGCGGACCGGTACCTGGTGCATGAGGCCATGCGGAGTTTCATGCCCTGGCGCAAGGGGCCTTTCAAGGTGTTCGGGGTCGAAATCGAGGCGGAATGGCAGAGCTGGCGCAAGTGGGACCGGCTGCTCCCGGCCCTGCCCGACCTCGCCGGCAAGGTGGTGGCCGATATCGGCTGCAACAACGGCTATCACATGTTCCGCATGCTGCCGCACAAGCCGCGCTGCGTTGTCGGCCTGGAGCCCTTTCTTCAGCATTATTACTGTTTCAAGACCCTGCGCCGGCTGGCAAAAGCCGACGAGCTGTTCATCGAGCTGATGGGGGTGGAGGATGTCCCCCTCTTCCCATCCTGTTTTGATGTGGTATTTCTGATGGGCATCATTTACCACCGCATCTCGCCGGTGGAGATGCTGCGGGAGATCCGAGCGGCCATGCGGCCGGGCGGGGTTTTAATTTTAGAATCCCAGGCCATTCCGGGCGAGGCCCCGGTGGCCCTTTTCCCGGAGGAGCGCTACGCCAAGGTGCCGGGCACCTATTTTGTGCCCACGGCCAATTGCTTGCGCAACTGGCTGCTGCGCACCGGCTTTGCCGAGGTGGAGATTTTTTGCAGCCACCCCATGAGCCGCGAGGAACAGCGAAAAACAGACTGGATGACCTTTGAATCCTACGAGGATTT
>JBAYTO010000013.1:0-78876 GCA_041675585.1 Desulfurivibrionaceae bacterium | reverse complement strand
GGTGGCGAGTACAAAGGCGCGAAGCGTTTCCGAGGCCGCCCAGAATGCGGTCCGGATGGCGCAGGGCGGCAGGAGGGCGGTGGAGGAATCGGTCGCCGGGATGGGCCGGATTCAGGAGCAGGTTGCATCCATTGCCGAGAGTATCGTCAAGCTCTCCGAGCAGAGCCAGACAATCGGCGAGATCATCACCACGGTCAACGATCTGGCGGAGCAGTCGAACCTGCTGGCGGTCAACGCCGCCATCGAGGCGGCCAAGGCGGGGGAGCAGGGAAAGGGGTTCGCGGTGGTGGCCCAGGAGGTGAAAAGCCTGGCGGACCAGTCCAAGGAAGCGACCGCCCAGGTGCGGACGATCCTCAACGATATCCAGAAGGCGACCAATGCGGCGGTGCTGGCCACCGAACAGGGGAGCAAGGCGGTCGAGTCGGGGGTGAAACAGTCGCGGGAGGCGGGGGAGGCGATCCGGCAGATGGGGGAAAACATCGAGGAATCGGCCCAGGCGGCGCTTCAGATCGCGGCGTCAAGCCAACAGCAGCTCACCGGCATGGATCAGGTGGCCCTGGCCATGGAGAATATCAAGCAGGCCAGCGAGCAGAACGTCGCTGGCGCCAAGCAGGTGGACGCCACCGTGCAGAATCTTCACGAGCTTGGGCAAAAACTGAAGCAACTGGTGGAACAGTATAAGGTGTAGAGCCGTTACGAGTGAGTACTCGAAACAGATGTTGCGGAGGGAGGAAAAATGCACGAATCCGGCCAGAAATCAGAAGTAACGGATATTTTTCTCCTGGGAGTCATTCTCCCCGTTGTCGGAAGCATGATCATCCATCAGTATCTGGTTGATTGGAATTTCGCCAATATCCCATTCCATTCCGCAATCGAGGCCCTGGGCACCTTCGCGGCCCTCTCCGTGGCCACGCTGATTCTGATGCTGGAGAAAAACAGGGAGGGCTCCGCGCACTACTTCTGGATTGCATGCGGGCTGATTGCCATGGGGATTCTGGACGGATTTCACGCCTCCGTTCCTCCCGGCGTTTCGTTCGTATGGACGCACAGCCTGTCAACCCTGGCCGGAGGTTTTTTCTTTGCCCTTGTCTGTCTGGGCGGAATAGAGACCAAGACTCGTTCTATATTTACCTTCTCCGTGCTGGTAGCGGTCGGCGCCGTTATCGCTGGAGGATTTCTGATCGCGAACCCCGATGCGCTGCCGGCAGCAATGGTCCAGGGTGACTTCTCTTCCCCGGTAAAATTGGCCAGCATCCTGGGAGGGGTTTTCTTTCTTGCGGCAGCGATACAGTTTATCGCCCGTTACCGGATCAGCGGGAGCTTCGATGATTTTTTGTTTTCTAATATCTGCCTTCTTTTCGCTTTTTCAGGCTTGTTGTTCCAGTTTTCACAATTGTGGGACGCCGACTGGTGGTTCTGGCATCTGTTGAGAGTGACCGCTTTCTTCGTTGCCATTCTGATAGTTTTTCAATGGTTCAATCTGGGAGAAAGGCTCAAGCAAATATTGCGGGAGATCTCCGAGGGCATAACCGTACTTGCCTCCGCCGCCAGCGAGATCATGGCTTCCACGGCCCAGGTCGCCGCAGGCGCAACCGAGACGGCAGTGGCGGTGAGTGAAACCACCTCCACCGTCGAGGAGGTAAAACAGACCGCCCAGGTTGCCAGCGCAAAGGCGCGCAGTGTCTCCGAAGCCGCCCAGAATGCACTCCAGATGACCCACCGCGGCAGGAAAGCGGTGGAAGAATCGATTGCCGGAATGAGTCGGATCCAGGAACAGGTGGAAGCCATCGCCGAGAGAATCGTCAAGCTCTCCGAGCAGAGTCAGACCATCGGCGAGATCATCTCCACGGTCAACGATCTGGCGGAGCAGTCGAATCTGTTGGCGGTCAACGCCGCCATCGAGGCGGCCAAGGCAGGGGAACATGGGAAGGGGTTCGCGGTGGTGGCCCAGGAGGTGCGGAGCTTGGCGGAACAATCGAAGGAGGCCACCGCCCAGGTGCGGGCGATCCTTGGCGATATCCAGAAGGCGACCAATGCGGCGGTGATGGCCACCGAACAGGGGAGCAAGGCGGCCGAGACCGGAGTGAAACAATCGCGAGAGGCGGGGGAGGCGATCCGGCAGATGGGGGAGAGTATCGAGGGGTCTGCGCAGGCGGCGCTCCAGATCGCGGCCTCAAGCCAGCAGCAGCTCACCGGCATGGACCAGGTGGCCCTGGCCATGGAGAATATCAAGCAGGCCAGCGAGCAGAACGTCGCCGGGAGCAAGCAGGTTGAAGCCACGGTGCAGAACCTCCACGAGCTTGGGCAGAAGCTAAAAGAACTGGTGGGGCAACACAAGGTATGATTTCGCGAAACTTGCTTGTGAGGTTTCCATGGACGACAAAGACCAGAAATTCAGGAATCACCTTCTCGCCATCTTCAAGGTCGAGGCGGACGAACATCTGAAGAGGATATCCTCCGGGCTGATCGAGCTGGAGAAGGCAGAACCTCCGGAAATGCTTGCGGAAATCGTGGAGGTTGTCTTTCGCGAGGCGCACAGCCTGAAGGGGGCGGCCCGTTCCGTCAATCTTATCGATCTGGAGGCGCTCTGTCAGATGATGGAGGGGGTTTTCTCAGCCATGAAACGGCATGAACTCATGGGCTCTCCTGGGCTGTTCGATCTGCTCCAGCAGACGGTTGACCATCTCGACCGAATCCTCCCTGTTATCGAGGGGAAACGGAGCGCCAAAGAGAAGGCCCTTTACAAAGAGCTGATCGGTCGGCTTGCGGAAGCGGCAAAGGGGGGGGAGACGGGAGCCGGGATTCCGGATCCGGAGGCCGAAATCCGGCAAGCGGAAAGCGAAGAAGCGGCAACGGTCGAGGATTTGCCGCTGGTCGGCGCACTCCAGCCTCCGGCCCCCGAACTCCCATCCCAGCTCCCTCCCCAACAACCGGCAGCTCTCGAAGCCCAAGCCGACGCGCCGGAACAGGTTCCGTGTTCAGGAATCACCGAGACTGTGCGGGTCGCCACGACGAAACTCTCCTCGGTCCTCCTCCAGTCGGAAGAGATGCTCTCCGCGAAACTGGCGGCGGGGCAGCGCGTCGTGCAGATGCGGGAGACGAAATCGGCGTTTGTTGCCTGGAAAAAGGAGTGGGCCAAGATCCAGCCCATAGTGCATGGAGTCAGGAAGCTTTCGGAGAAACCAGCCGAGGCGGGGGCAGAGGAAAGGTTTGAGGAGATTCGTCGCGAGTTGGCAAGGCTCCTTGATTTTTTGGAGTGGAACGGTGCCCTCATGAAGTCCCTGGAAGGGAAGTATGTTGCCGAGGCGAAAACAGCCGAGTACGACAGCCGGGTACTGGGCGGCATGGTGAACAACCTGCTTGACGACATGAAGAAGGTCATGATGTTCCCTTTTTCCTCGCTTCTTGAGATCTTCCCCAAGGTTGTTCGGGATCTTTCCCGGGACCACGGCAAGGAGGTGGAGCTGGATATCCGGGGGGGAGAAATCGAGGTCGATCGGCGCATCCTGGAGGAGATGAAAGATCCGCTGGTGCATTTGGTGAGGAACTGCATCGACCACGGCATTGAGAGGCCCGGGGAGCGGGAGGGGAAGAACAAGGAAAGACACGGAACGGTCACCATCTTTGTTGCCCCCAAGGACAACAAGGTCGAGATCGTGGTCGCCGACGACGGGGTCGGCATCGGGATCGCCAGGGTAAGAGACGCGGTGCGGAGGCTGGGCGTCGTTCCCTCGGAGAAGATGGCGGAGCTTCCCGACGAGGATCTGCTCCTGTATGTCTTCCAGTCGGGGGTTTCCACCAGCCCTATCATCACCGAGATATCTGGACGGGGGCTTGGCCTGGCAATCGTCAGGGAGAAGGTGGAAAAGCTCGGCGGCACGATTTCCCTCGAGTCTCATCCCGATGCGGGGACCACCTTCCGCATCCTCCTGCCGCTCACCGTCGCCACTTTTCGCGGCATTCTCGTCCGTGCAGGCGAGCAGGCATTCGTCCTCCCCACCACCAATGTGGAGCGGGTGGTGGGGCTGAAAACAGACGAGATCAAGACCGTGGAAAACAGGGAGACGATCCAGCTCGACGGACGGACGGTCTCGCTGGCCAGACTCGGAGATGTCCTGCAGCTCCCCGCCAAAAAACAGGACAAGGAGTGTTCCGGCAGATTTCAGGCGGTCGTCCTGGCTGTCGGAGACAGGAGGATCGCCTTTCTTGTGGACGAGATCATGAACGAACAGGAGATCCTCCTGAAAAATCTCGGCCCGCAGCTGGTGCGGGTGCGCAACCTCTCAGGAGCCACGGTGCTTGGAAACGGCAGGGTGGTGCCGATCCTCAATGTCCCCGATCTGATGAAATCCGCGGTGATGTCCGCTCTCCCCTCCGTGGGGATGGGACCGGAAGCGCGGCAAGAGGAAGGAAGAAGGGATTCCGTCCTGGTCGTGGAGGATTCGATTACCTCCCGGACCCTCCTGAAGAACATCCTGGAATCGGCCGGATACGATGTGGTGACGGCGGTTGACGGCATTGATGCCTTTACCCGGCTGAGGAGCGTGGATTTCGATCTTGTGGTTTCCGACGTGGACATGCCGAGGATGAACGGTTTCGACCTCACCGCAAAGATTCGTGGAGACAGGAAACTCTCCGAAATGCCGATCGTCCTGGTGACGGCCCTGGAATCCAGGGAGGACCGGGAGCGGGGGATCGACGTGGGGGCAAACGCCTACATTGTGAAGAGCAGCTTTGACCAGAGCAATTTGCTTGAGGTGATCAGGCGGCTGGTTTAGGGACTGGAATGTGGGGGGTATTTGCAGGGCAGGTCTCAAACCCGCCCCTGCAGGGGAGATCTGGGTAATATATGATCAAGGTATTGATTGTTGACGATTCACCGGTTGTCAGGGAGTTTCTGGCCCAGATCTTCAGCTCCGACCCGGAAATTATTGTGGCCGGGACCGTAGGCAGCGGCAGCGAAGCAATTGAGGCTGTGCGGCGGAAGATGCCCGACGTGGTCACCATGGACGTGCAGATGCCGAAGATGGACGGCTACGAGGCCACCCGCATCATTATGGAAACAAATCCCGTCCCGATCGTGATCGTCTCGGGAAGCGTCGATCCGAATGAGGTCACCACGACATTCTGCGCCATGGAAGCGGGGGCGCTGGCCGTGGTCTCCAGGCCGACGGGCATGGGGCACCCGGATCACGAGAAAACCGTGAAGGAGCTGATCAAGACCGTAAAGCTGATGTCCGAGGTGCGGGTCGTCAGGAGGTGGCCCCGGCCGGTTCCGGCGGCAAAGCTTCCCTCGTTCCCTGAAAAGATGGCGGGGCAGGAGGTGCCGGAGGTGAGTCTTGTCGCGATAGGTGCTTCCACGGGGGGGCCTGTCGCCATTCAGCGGATACTGGCCTCCCTGCCGCGGGATTTTTTCCCTGCGGTGCTCATTGTCCAGCATATGGCCAGAGGGTTCATCTTAGGATTCACCGAATGGCTCGCCCAATCCTCGGCTATCCCGGTCAAAATCGCGGTCCAGGGGGAGCCGCTCCATTCCGGCTGCGCCTATGTCGCGCCAGACGGATTTGATATGGGGGTGGGAACGGACGGACGGATAGCCCTCAGAAAGGGCGACAACAATAATGGGCATTGCCCATCGGTTTCCCATCTTTTTCGCTCGATAGCCCACAGTTATGGCAATAATGCGGTGGGAGTACTTCTCACCGGGATGGGGAAGGATGGAGCGGCGGAGCTTCGGCTGATGCGGGAGCATGGGGCGGTAACCATAGCCCAGGATGCGGAGAGTTCAATCGTCTACGGCATGCCGGGCGAGGCGGCAAAAATTGAGGCGGCGGAATACATCCTTCCCCTGGATCGGATTCAGCCCCTTCTTGTCCGCCTGGTGAAGCCGGGGAGAGGGGTAAGCTAAACGCAGGCGGAGGAAAGGATTCGGATTATGACTACAGCACAGACCGCCGGAAACGGCAATACGATCCTGGTCGTCGAAGATAGCCCGACCCAGGCGGAAGAATTGCGATACATGCTGGAAAAACACCATTACCGGGTAACCACGGCCGGCAACGGACAAGAAGCCCTGCCCCTGTTGGAAAAGGAGAGACCGTTCACCATCATCAGCGACATCATGATGCCGGAGATGGACGGTTATGAATTGTGCCGTCGGATCAAGGGGGACGGGAGATTTCATGGTATTCCGGTCATCCTTCTTACCTCCCTCTCCGCCCCCGAGGATGTCATCATGGGGCTTGAGTGCGGCGCCGATTACTTCATTATGAAGCCCTACAACGAGCGGTTTCTCCTTTCCCGCCTGCAGCACATCCAGGCCAATCGTCAGCTTGGCGAGCAGACCACACTAATGGGGCTGGAGATCTTCTTCCGGGGAAAGAAATACTTCATCAACTCGGACCGGCTGCAGATCCTCAACCTCCTCCTTTCCACCTATGAAACGGCCATCCAGAAAAACCAGGAGTTGACCAGCGCCACCCATGAATTGAAAATGCTCAATGAGCAGCTGGCGGAGAGCATGGCGGAACTGAAGGGCAAAAACCTGGAACTCCGTGAGCTAAACGTGGAACTGAAGTGTCAGCGGGAGGCGTCTCAGGAATCGAAATTCCAGGCGGAAGAGGCAAGCCGCGCCAAGTCCGATTTTCTTGCCAACATGAGCCATGAATTGCGCACTCCCCTCAATTCCGTCATCGGCTTTTCAGAGGTGCTCCAGGATGAGATGTTCGGCCTGCTCAACGAAAAGCAGCGTCAGTATGTCGATAATATCATGGTAAGCGGCAAGCACCTCCTGGAACTTATCAACGATATCCTGGATCTGGCCAAGGTCGAATCGGGCAAGATGGAGCTGGAACCGGCTGTCGTAAATCTGCGCAATACGCTGGCGACTTCGCTTGTCATGTTGCAGGAGAAGGCGCTGAAGCATGGCCTGAAGTTGAGCATGAAGCTTCCCGATGCCGAGATCGAGCTGATCGCGGATGAAAGAAAGCTCAAGCAGATAATGTTCAATCTTTTGAGCAATGCGGTCAAATTTACGCCGACCGGGGGAAGTGTCTGCGTCAGCGTGCGCAAGGTTACCGGTCTCGACGTTCCGGTTTCTTGCCTGGAACCTGAGGACTGCGGTCGGAAGCTTGAGGGAGATTTTGTCGAAATCACCGTCGCGGACACCGGAATCGGAATCGGTCCGGAGCAGATCTCGAAACTATTCAAGGCGTTCAGTCAGCTCAGCTCCGCATACAGCAGAGAACATGAGGGAACCGGCCTCGGGCTGGCGCTGACCCGGCGGATGGTGGAGCTGCACGGTGGCAGGGTATGGGTCGAAAGCGAGGTCGGCAAGGGAAGCAGGTTTACCTTTGCCATTCCGCTCAGTCAGTCAAGGCAGGAGTGAAACATGGGCAGGAAGATACTCGTAGTGGAAGACAACGAACTGAACCGGATCCTCCTGATGGATGTGCTGGAGTATAACGGTTACGAGGTGATCGAGGCGGTCAACGGGGCAGAGGGGATCGAGCGGGCGAGGGAGCACCTCCCGGAGCTGCTCCTCCTCGACATCCAGATGCCGGTCATGGACGGTTTTGCTGTGATCGGGGCGCTGAAAAATGATCCGATTATGGGCCTGAAGAAGATCATCGCCCTCACCTCCTTTGCCATGCGGGGGGACCGGGAACGAATTATGGCCGCCGGGTTCGACGGCTACCTGACGAAACCCATAGACACCCGGAAGCTGCCGCAGCTGGTCCGGGAATGGCTGGGAGAGGAAGGAACGGCGGGATGAGGATCCACACCAAGATCATCTCCAGTTATTTGTTGGTCGGCCTGATTATCGGCCTGGCCGGCAAGATCATCCTCGTCCGGCAGGATGGTGATCGGGGAAAGGCCGAGCCCAGCCTCCGCGGCGAATATTACAGGCTCACGGAGAAGATCGAGACCGAGTTCGCGGAGCTCATCCAGCCTGAAAAGGAGGATCTCGACCAGACATCCCGACCGGTCACGGAGACGCACAGCCATTCCCAACCCGTCTATTATGCCGCAGGAGTATTCACCCTCGCTCTCGCCATCGTTCTCGGTATTTTCGGGAGAATTTTCCGCCCGATTTACCGGCTCACCGATGCGACCGGCAGAATGGCCGGCGACGACCTGGAGGTGGCGGTCGATGCCGCCAGCAACGGGGACCGAGACCGGCAAGCTGGCCAGGGCGATTGAAATTATGCGCGGGAGTATGCAAAAGAAGATTGAGGCGCTCAATGAGGAGGCCGCCGCCCGCCGCGTGAGCGAGGAAACGATCCGGGGGCTTTTCAACGCTTGTTTTGAAGCGATCTTTCTTTTGGACACCCAGGGTACCATCATCGCCGCTAATGAGTCACTGGCCCGGCGTTTGGACACGAGCGTTGACGAGATCATCGGCAAGAATATCTTTGCCTCCGTTCCCGCTGACCAGGCAGTCCGCTGCAAGGCGCACCTGACGGAGGTGGTCCGCTGCCGGCAGCCGCTCCGCTACGAGGATGAGCAACAGGGGCGAATCGTCGATAATTCGCTGTATCCCCTCGTCAACAGCGAGGGAGCGGTGGAAAGAGTGGCCGTTTTCTCCGTGGATATCACGGAGAGAAGGCAGGCCGAGCATAGATTTCTGGATTTCTGCCGGGAAATGAACGAGCAAGCGTTCGTCCAGGAAAGAGAAAATTTCGCCGCTGGGCAGAATAAACTCAAGGAAGTTTACCTGGAGCTGGAGGAGCATGCGGTCGCCCTGGAAAGGGAAAGGTCCGCGGCTCAACAGGCACTCCTCGTGGCGGAGACGGCCAACCGGGCCAAATCGGAGTTTCTTGCCAACATGAGCCACGAACTGCGCACGCCGCTCAATGCCATTATCGGCTTTGCCGATGTGCTTAAGGACGGGCTTGGCGGCAGCCTTTCGGAGAAGCAAATGCGTTATGTGGACAATATCCGCACGAGCGGCCGACATCTTCACGGGATGATCGAGAACATGCTCGATCTCGCCCAGATGGAAAACGAAACCGTGGGGCTACGGGTTATTTCCTTTCGCCTGCGGGACATCCTGACCAGAGAGCTCTCCCTGTTCAAGGAGAAAGCGCTTTCCCGCGGTATTTCCTTCTCTCTCGAAATGGAGCCTGAGGTCGAAGAGGAGATCCGGAGCGACCCGGTGAAACTTAAGAAGATCCTCCGCAGTCTCCTCTCTAATGCGGTGAAGTTCACTCCCGACGGGGGGAGCGTGCGTGTTGCGGCGCGATTGGTGAGCGAGGTCGGGGAAATTCAGGGATTGCCCCTGGTGCACGGCGTGGATTTCCTCGAAATCTCCGTGGAAGACACAGGCATCGGCATAATGGCCAAGGATATGCCGAGGATCTTTCAGAGTCTGACCCAGCTTGAATCACCGTACAACAAGCACTACGGGGGAGCGGGCCTGGGGCTGGCGCTGGCGAAGAAGCTTGTGGAACGTCTGGGGGGTATCATACGGCTGGAAAGCGAAGTCGGTAAGAGAAGCCGTTTTACAGTTGTTATCCCGGCAAATAGCGAGGCGGGTCATGATATTCCCTGACCCCTGCAACCAAGGAGTCTGCGATGGCGAAAAAAATTCTGGTGGTGGATGACCTGGAGCATAATCAGAATGCTTCTGACGGACGCGCTCCGGTATTTGGGCTACGAAGTCATGGCGGCGGGCAATAAAGGTGGCGCGGGCGGTGTTTCCTGATCTGATCCTCATGGATATGAACATGACGGTCATGGATGGTTATACCGTCCTGCAACTCTTGCGTGGCGACCGCTAACGCAAGGGCTCAAGGTGGCGGCGGTCACCTCCTTTTCGGCGGGAAGCGAAAACGAAAGCGGATTCGCTGCCGGGGCCGACGGCTATATTCCCAAACCGATTGACATCATGGAGCTTCCGGCCATGGTGGAGATGATCATCGCCGGAGAGGGGAAGCCTGCGGGAGAGTAAGGGGATGGATGAGGACAGACCAAAATCTACGGTATAATACTTGCCCCCAACCGGAAAGAGAAGGCGATGGAAGCGACAAAACAGAGAATTCTTTGTGTGGATGATGAACCGTTTAATCTCGATCTCCTCGAAGCGCTGCTCGTGCCGCGAAATTACGAGGTGATCAGAGCTACCGGCGGTCTGGACGCTCTGGCGCAGATCGCCTCGCAGAAGGTGGACCTTGTGCTTCTTGATGTCATGATGCCGGAGATCGACGGCTTAGAGGTCTGCCGGAGGATCAAGGGAAATGAGCAGCATCGCTCCATACCCGTGGTCATGATAACCGCCTTGACCGCAAAAGAAGATCGGGTCGCCGGCATCGAGGCGGGAGTCGACGATTTCTTGTCCAAACCCGTTGAGGCGACCGAGGTTTTGGCGCGCGTGCGGATGCTGCTTAAAGTTAAGGGGATGGACGACCGTTTGCGCCACGCGTATACGAATATCAACCATCTGACCACCTGCGGCGAGCAGATCGTCAAGTCCTTTGATCCTTTGCATTTTGATTTCTTGAAGAATGTTGACATTATCGTCCGCCAGCTCATGATGGCTGGTGCGGCAGAGGCGGAGCGCCCCGGTCTTGTTATCGTTGGCGTTTCGGATGCTGACGGACTGCGGTATTACAGGTACGAAGCCAATGGCGGCATGGTGCGGCGCGAACTTCTGCGGTCCGACATCATCCACTGCTCGGAACAGGTGGACCACGAACCGGTCACGACCTTTTCGAACGGCAACAGCCCGGAGATATCAGGCAATCAGTCGATCATTGAGGCTATTGAATCGTTCGGCAAGCCCGTCGACAATATCGTCAGTTACCATAGCCGTGAGCTTGGTGTGTACGCGCTCAATTACGGCAGGGATGTGACCACCCATGATGCCGCAGCCCTGAAAGCCCTAGTCGTTCAGACCCTGTTCCTCCGGTCGCTTTCAGGCCAGGTGCGGGACACGGAAAACGCCTTCGACTATATGGTCCGCGCACTGGCACGGGCATCGGAGGCGAACGACGAGGACACGGGCGACCATATCATCAGGGTCGGTGAATACTGCGCCGTCCTCGCCAGGGAGATAGGCATGCCGGACAGTTTCTCTTTCCTGATTCGCCTTCAGGCGTCGATGCATGACGTGGGTAAGATCCACATTCCTTCGGACATACTGAGGAAACCCGGCAAATTGACGTCTGAGCAATGGGGCGTGATGAAGCGGCATCCGGTTATCGGAGGCAAGATTCTCGGCGACCATGTACGGCTCAAGCTGGCAACAGAGATCGCGCTCTCGCACCATGAACGCTGGGATGGGAGCGGATATCCGCATGGACTTCGGGGGGAACGGATTCCCTTGGGCGGCAGGATAATGAGTATTGCGGATCAATACGACGCCTTGCGGAACGTGCGGGTCTACAAGCCCGCATTTGATCACGAGACAACGTGCAGGATCATCACGGATGGCGACGGGAGGACCATGCCCCATCACTTCGACCCACAGGTATTGAAAGCTTTCAGGAAAACAGCGTCACAGCTCGAGGAAATATACGAAGAAATGAAGGGGTAACCGACTGCTTTCCAAAAGAGGTCTGCCATGACAGTAAAAGACATCACCGACAGCAAACCGCCCAAAATATTCATCGTGGACGACGATCAATGCTCGCGGCAATTTTTGAACGATATCCTTGCCGGCAAAGGGTATGCAACCCGTTGTCTGGCTGACGGCAAGCTTGCCATCCAGGCAGCCCTGGACGAGCCGCCCGATTTGATTCTGCTCGACGTGATGATGCCGGATATGGACGGTTTCGAGGTCTGTCGGCGCCTCAAGGAGAATCAGGCGACGCGCTTTGTTCCGGTGGTGATGGTAACCTGCCTCAACGAGAAGGCGATGCGCCTGAAAGG
This sequence comes from Desulfurivibrionaceae bacterium, assembly GCA_041675585.1. Lineage (GTDB taxonomy): Bacteria > Desulfobacterota > Desulfobulbia > Desulfobulbales > Desulfurivibrionaceae > Thiovibrio. The sequence continues at coordinate 67,005 of JBAYTO010000013.1, read as the reverse complement.
GATAGCCGCAGGCGCGGACGATTTCATCAGCAAGCCCATCGACACCACGGAGATCCTGTTGCGGACGCGCAACCTTCTGCTGGTGAAGCAATATTACGATTTCCTTAAGGAACACGCAACGATACTCGAAGAGCAGGTCCGGCAGCGTACGGAGGAACTTGAAGAGGCCATCGCCGTACTCAAGGCAACCCAACAGCAGATGGTGCAGCAGGAGAAAATGGCCATGGTCGGCCAGTTGACCGCGGGACTCGCCCATGAAATCAACAATCCCGTCGGGTTCATTTCCAGCAATATAGGGTCGCTCGACAATTATTGTGAAAAACTTCTTACTTTTGTCGAAGCGCAGCAGGAAGCGCTGCTTTCCGGGCAGCCGGATCAGCGGCAGGTCGAGCTGATTTTAGAGCAACGCCGTCAGCTCAAGATAGACTACATCATGAAGGATCTGCCCGAAATGATCCTCGAAACCCGGGATGGGGTCGAACGAATAAAAAGTATCGTCAGGGATCTGAAGTGTTTCTCTCGCGCGGATGATTCCGAACATAAGCTCGCGGATGTCAATCAATGTCTGGAAAGCACCCTGAATATTGTCAAAAACGAATTGAAATACAAGGCAAAGATCAGGCGGGAATACGGCGAGTTGCCGAAGATTCTCTGCTATCCGCAACAGTTGGGGCAGGTCTTCATGAACCTGCTGGTCAATGCGGCCCATGCCATTGACATCCAAGGCGAGATCACGGTGCGGAGCTGGAACGCCGAGGGACAAATTTTTGTTGCCATCAGCGACACCGGGTGCGGCATTCCTGAAAAACAACGTGCGCACATTTTCGAACCGTTCTTCACAACCAAGGAGTCTGGTAAAGGAACGGGGCTGGGACTTTCGATCAGCAAGGAGATTGTCAGGAAGCATGGCGGCGAGATCGAGGTCGAAAGCGAACCGGGCAAGGGAAGCACCTTTACCGTGGCCATTCCCCTGGAACAACCGACCTGAGTCAAAAAAGCGGCGGAGCAGCAGGCGTAAGTCCTTCTTGCAATGCCGTCGGCGTGGATATGTAAGTCATATAAAAAAGCCCATCAGCATGAAGGCTGACAGGCTTTTGTTGTCAATATTATATTAGGTAGACCTCAAAAAGGAACGTCATCACCCATGACCGGCTCGGGGAAAGGTTGATCGTCGTACTGCCGTCCCTGCGAAGAATCTCCGCTGCTGCCACGGGGTGAGAGCATCTTCATCTCCCTGGCCACGATTTCGGTGGTGTATTTGGTGTTGCCGTCCTTGTCATCCCATTTGCGGGTTTGCAATCTCCCTTCGATGTAAACCTTGGATCCTTTTGAGAGGTATTCGCCGCAAATCTCGCCCAAGCGGCCAAAGGCCACGATCCGGTGCCATTCGGTCAACTCTTCCTTGGATCCGTCCTGTTTCTTCCAGGTTTCCGTAGTGGCGACATTGAAGCTGGCGATGGCAGCTCCTGCCTGCGAGTAACGTACTTCCGGGTCTTTGCCGAGGTTGCCGATGAGGATAACTTTGTTGACCATTTCTTCTCCTTATATTCTCGAGCAGATTTACAAAAAATGGGGCTTTGTTTAGATAGCCAGTCCATCATAACGGCTATTGCCTGAGCCTGCACCAACCTTTTCATGGGGGGCGCTCCGGTTTCAGGTTGTGGCGGCCGGGGGACGATATTTCATAGTAAGGATCGGTCGGGCGAAAATCAATAAGCAAAAGGATTGGTCATGGAATTGCCCTCAGCCTCGGCTGATGGCGCCGTACTCAGGGTTGGTCGCATTTTGCCCGGGCCGCCAGGTCGAGCATGGCTGGCAAGCCGCCCCTTTCCTCCGGGGAAAAGCCAAGAACATCCTGCCAGATCTCGTCGCTCTCCATACAGAAATACAGACAGGTATCCGGATCAAGGTAGCGACCAAGAAGGTGCGCCAGATGGTGGTACATCTCGGTGCGCAGGGGGCGAAAATAACGGAATTTGTTGTCCAGCCCCAGGACAAACTCCTCGTGGAAAAAACGGGAGTTGGGGAAACGGCCGGTGGCAATGCCCTTGAGGGCGGGGAGAAACCGCAGCGCCCCCAGGCTGATCCAGACAATGCTTGCCGCCGGCACCGTGGCAAAGAGGCGGTCGATCGTCTCCCGGTAGCCCTTTTCCCAGCCGGGATGATAGATCAGCGGATCGAAATGGAAGGCCAGCTTGTAGCCCCAGGCGGCGCATTGGGCCGCGGCGGCCAGCCGCTGTTCCAGACTGGCGGTGCGCAGCTCTTCCCTGGCCATGATCTCCGTGCTGTTGAGCGACCAGGCCATGATGGTGCGGCCGCCATGTTCTCTGCGTTCAAGGTTGTCCAGGGCAACCGCTTTGGATTTCAGCTCAAGCACTGCATTGGGTTGATCTTTGAAAAAATCAATAAGAATCCGGCTCAAGCCCGTGACCCGGTCCAGGGCCATGCTGTCGGTAAATTCGCCGGTGCCTATGCGCCGGAAGGTTTGCGGAGATTCGGCAAAGGAGGTGGCAAGCTCGGCGAGCAGGTCATCGGTATTGACAAAAAAAGAAAGCCAGGGGTTGTTGAGGTAGGCTTGCAGGATGCAGTACACACAATCCATTGGGCAGTTCATGCCGACATTGAGCACCTGGTAGTCGCAGCAGCGGTATTCCCTAGTCGCGGGGCAGGGTTTGAGAAAACGGCCCCGATTTTTGCAGAGTACCAGATGCCTTTTCCCGCTCGTCAGGTTCTGGGGGTCTGGTTCGGTAGCGGAAAGATCCGGTCCGGAGCGGGCTGGAATAATCCGGATCTGCCGGCCCGGAAGATTAGCCAGGATATTTCTGGTGAGAGGCAGATCCCGGCAGTCATTCTCCACATAGATATGCTGGATAATGCTGGCCGGATCAAGAGGAATGATGTTCGGCATGGCGGTGGGCGTCCCTGTTTGCGTTTTGCTTGCGCCACCATACAGCAAAGAATCTTGTCGGCCAACGAGAAAATTCTTGACCTGTGGCCAATAGGAGAGCTACTATTTCCTAGGTATTTATACTTAGTTTTTGTCGAGCTTGACTTTTGTCTGATTTTTATGATGCAATAATGATGTAACAATCTTTTGAAGTTCCGCTGTTATTGGCAAAGGGGATGACACTCCATACACGTAAAAGAGGCGAACGATGAAAGAGCAGGATTTTGCCAGGATCAGTGAGCATCTGAACGGGGTATCGCGTCGTGATTTCATGAAGTTCTGCACGGTGATGGCCGTCGGTATGGGGCTCCCCCTTGAGGTCGCGCCGCAGATCGCTGCGGCGGTCACAGCACCGCAACGCCCCCCGGTGATCTGGCTTTCCGGCTCGGCCTGCACCGGCTGCACCGAATCGTTGCTGCGCCCCTCCCATCCATCCCTTGAGCATCTTATCCTTGATCTTATCTCCCTTGATTATAATGAAACCCTCAATACCGGGGCCGGACATCAGGCAGAAGCGGCACTGCAGGCCTCGATTCAGAAAAACGCCGGCAAGTTCATTCTGGTGGTGGAAGGAGCCATTCCCATGAAGGATGGCGGGGTGTACTGTATGATCGGCGGCAAGCCTTTCAGCGAAACCGTGCGTGCGACCGCAGCCAAGGCTGCCGCCGTGATCGCCATTGGTTCGTGTGCTTCCTGGGGCGGGGTTGCCGCGGCAAAGCCCAACCCCACCGGCGCCGTCGGTGCTCCTGAGTTTCTCAAGGGCACGACGGTGGTGACAATTCCCGGCTGTCCGCCCAATGCCTATAATTTTCTTTCTACCGTGCTTCACTTCCTGACCTTTAAAAAATTGCCCGCCCTTGATGAAAAAGGCAGACCTAAATTCGCCTATGGTCGTCTCATCCACGAGAACTGCGAACGACGGCCCCATTTTGACGCAGGCCGTTTTGCCTTGCAATTCGGCGACGAAGGGCACCGCAAAGGTTATTGCCTGTACAAGCTCGGTTGCAAGGGGCCGGTGACCTTTGCCAATTGTCCGGCTATTTTGTTTAACGAGATCGGTCCAGGCGCCTGGCCGGTGGGCACCGGACACCCCTGTTTCGGCTGTACCGAGGAAGGGGTTGGTTTTCATATCCCGATCCATACCCAGGCCGACCTGAAGTACATTACCCCTGGCGCTGCGTATCCGCACATTGTCACTGAACGGGGCGAGGGCCCTTCGGTTGGCGCGGTGGCCCTGGCTGCCGGGGTGGCGGGTGTGGCGCTGGGAGCCGGGGTGGCGGTGGCCAGGAACCTTGGCAAGAGTGATGAGCAAGGGTCTTCTTCAGAGGGAGAATAGGCCATGAAGATACGACGCAGGGATTTTTTAAAAGGGGTTGCGGCCAGCGGCCTGCTCCTGGCCGCGGAGCAAACCCCGGCCCAGGCTAAACGGGCCAGGAAGGATCTTCCCCCCAACGCCGTTGGCATTCTGTACGACTCCACTCTCTGTATCGGCTGCAGGGTCTGCGAGCACGGCTGCAAAGAGGCCAACAACATGCCGATGGAGCATACCAATCCCAAGGAGCGGATGTGGGATGATCCCCAGGATCTGTCCGCCAAGACCTTGAATATCGTCAAACGGTACGGCGTTGCGGGGAAGAAAGACTCGGTGGAGGGTTTTGCCTTCATCAAGCGGCACTGCATGCACTGCATCGATCCTGCTTGCGTTTCGGCCTGTCCGGTCTCGGCGCTGGTGAAAAATCCCGAGAACGGGGTGGTAACCTACAACAAAAAAGCCTGTATCGGCTGCCGCTACTGCCAGGTAGCCTGCCCTTACAATATCCCTAAATTCCAGTGGGATTCTCCCTTCCCGGAGATTACCAAGTGCCAACTCTGCTCCCATCTTCTGGCCAAGGGCGGGATTTCCGCCTGCTGCGCCGTCTGCCCTACCGGGGCTTCCCTGTTCGGGCCGGTGGAAAAGCTGCGGCTGGAGGCCAAGCGGCGGCTGGCCATGGAACCCGGCGTGTATTACGATTTTCCCGTGGCCAACATTGAGTCCACCGAGGTGCAGAAGCATCGGGCAGGCGGTTACGTAAAGCATGTCTATGGCGAACGGGAGCTGGGCGGCTCTCAGGTTCTTTATTTGGCAGGGGTCCCGTTTGCCAACCTCGGCCTGCCCGATCTGCCGGAGGATTCCTACGTGGCCCTGGCAGACGGCATTCAGTACGCCATTTACAAAGGCATGGTCTATCCCCTCGTGGTCCTGGGCGGTCTGATCTATATCATCCGGAACAGGGAAGAGAAAAAAGAGTAGGGGCCTACCCCCTGGCCTTTTACGGAAAGGAGTGTTCCCATGCAGGAAAGACAAGCATTAGGAGGCAAGCTGCTCACCGTACCCTTCAAGGTGTGCGCCGCCATCGTGCTCATCGGCCTTTTTTTCATCGGCAAACGTTTTATCTTCGGCATCGGTTCGGTTTCCAACATGAACGACGGCTACCCCTGGGGAATCTGGATCGCCTATGATGTGGTGGTGGGGACGGCCCTGGCCTGCGCCGGGTATTCCATCGCCCTGATCGTCTATGTGTTCAACAAGGGGGAATATTCGCCCCTGGTGCGGCCCGCCCTGATGACCAGCATGTTCGGCTACACCCTGGCCGGGATCTCGGTTATTTTCGACATCGGCCGTTACTGGCAGGCCTATAACATCTTCTTGCCCTGGCTCAGCAACCTGCATTCGGTGATGTTCGAGGTCGCCTTGTGCATCGGCACCTATATCCTGGTACTTTGGATGGAATTTGGCCCGGTTCTGCTGGATAAATTCAAGGCGGATCAGTTGAAGGCCAGGCTTAACCGGATCATCTTCGTTTTTATCGCCCTGGGCATCCTTTTACCCACTATGCATCAGTCCTCCCTGGGCACCATGATGCTCATGGCCGGGCACAAGCTTTCCCCCCTTTGGTGGAGCGGCTTTCTGCCCCTGCTTTTCCTTATCACCGCCGTGGTCATCGGCTATGCCGCGGTGATTTTTGAGTCGCTTGTCGCCGCCATCGCCTTCAAGCGGCCCATGGAGATGCACCTCCTGAGCAAAATCTCGGCGCTCATGCCCTGGTTGCTAGGCCTGTATCTGGTGATCCGGCTTGAGGACGTGAACCTGCGCGGTTATCTGCCCCTGGCCTTTGATGGAGGCCTTCTGGGCAACCTCTTTCTTTTGGAAAACCTGTTGCTCCTCGCCGCCCTGCTGATCCTGGTCTATCCTGCCAACCGGCAGAGCCCGCGGCTGTTGTTCATCGCGTCCTGCGCCATGTTGCTGGGGGGAAGCATGTACCGGTTCAATACCTATATCGTCGGCTTTGATCCCGGCACCGGCTGGCAGTATTTCCCTTCGGTTCCGGAGTTGTTCATCACCTTCGGCATTATTGCCGCGGAAGTGATGGCCTATCTGTGGTTTGTCAAGACCTTGCCGGTGTTGCCCAGGCTTAAAAAAGCATAATGTATATTCTGAAGGAGAGTGTTCATGGCTAAGAGAATCGTCGTTGATCCCATCACCAGAATCGAAGGGCATCTCCGGATTGATTGCGAGATTGATAACGGACGGGTGACCAAGGCATGGTCTTCCGGCCAGATGTGGCGCGGGATCGAGCTGATCCTTCAAGGCAGGGATCCTAGGGACGCGTGGGTGTTCACCCAGAGGATCTGCGGGGTCTGCACCACGGTACACGCCATTGCCTCGGTGCGGGCCGTGGAGAATGCCCTGGGGCTGGAGGTGCCGCTCAATGCCCAGTACATCAGGAACATGATTATCGCTGCCCACGGAATCTTCGACCATATTGTTCATTTTTACCACCTCTCCGCTCTGGACTGGGTAGACATCGTTTCCGCCCTTAAGGGCAATCCCAAAGCGGCTGCCGCCCTCGGCCAGCAGCTTTCTCCCTGGCCCCACAACAGCGAACAGGAAATCAAGGCGGTGCAGGAAAGGCTGAAAGGCTTTGTCGGCACCGGTCAGCTTGGTATTTTTGCCAGCGGTTACTGGGGCCACCCGGCCATGAAGCTTTCCCCGGAGGTCAATCTGCTTGCCGCCACCCATTATTTTCAGGCCCTGGACTACCAGAGGAGAATCAACAAGGTGGTGGCCATCCTCGGCAGCAAGACCCCGCATATCCAGAATCTGGCCGTGGGCGGGGTTGCCAACCCCATCAACCCGGACAGCCAGTCCACCCTTACCATTGAGCGGCTCTATTACATCAAAACCCTGATTGACGAGATCGGAGATTTTATCAAGAATGTTTACATGGTCGATGTCGCGGCCATAGGCGCTTTTTATGCGGATTGGACCAAGTACGGGGCCGGGGTGACCAATTATCTCTCGGTGCCGGATATGCCCCTGGATACCAAGGGGACGGCATTTGATCTCCCAGGCGGCTACATTGCCGATGGCAATGTGGGCTCGTTCAAGCCGATCACCGGGTTCAACGACGATTTCTTCAAGCAGGGGGTAAAGGAGGGGATCAAGCATTCCTGGTACAAGGGGGACTGGGACCGCCATCCCTGGGAAGAGGAGACGGTGCCCCAGCATACCGAGTTCCAGGACAACGGGAAATATTCCTGGGTCAAGTCCCCGACCTTCAACGGCAAACCGGCCCAGGTTGGGCCGCTGGCCAATGTTTTGTGCATGTACGCGGCAGGGCACGCCCCGACCAAGACATATACCGACGGTCTTTTGCAAACGGTGAGCAAGCTGGCCGGAGCCAAGGTCGGGATCGAGGCTCTCCATTCCACCATCGGCCGGCATGCGGCGCGCGCGGTGCGATGCGCCGTGCTACACGATTCCCTGCGCGGCCAGTGGCAGTCCCTGATGGACAATATCGGCAAGGGGAATTACGCAACTTTTAACCAGCCGGTGTTTCCGAAAGGTGAGCAGCGCGGGGTTGGCTTTCACGAGGCGCCGCGGGGGGTGTTGTCCCACTGGATCGTGATTCAGGACGGCAAGATCAAGAATTATCAATGCGTGGTCCCGTCCACCTGGAACGCCGGACCCCGAAATACTAAAGACGCCCCAGGGCCATACGAGGCCTCGCTGGTCGGCAATCCGGTGGCTGATCCGGAAAAACCCCTGGAGGTCTTGCGCACGGTCCATTCCTTTGATCCCTGCCTTGCCTGCGCCATTCATCTTCTCGACCCAGACAGCCGGGAAATCGTCACGGTCAGGACCATGACCTAGGATTGTTGTTTGGCGTTAATCCATCGAAAACAGGCCGCCCCGGTTTCGGGACGGCCTGTTTTATAAGGAGGAGTATGTCTTATAAAGCTGAGTTGAGCAGCTCGCCTGCTCAAACGAAACTTATGCCCTCTGGGTGTAACATTTTGGTTCTTGGCGTTGGCAATGTATTGCTTGCCGATGAGGGGGCTGGAGTACGGGTAGTGGAGCAGCTTCAACGGAGGTATCTCTTCCCGCCCCAGGTGGAGCTGATCGATGGCGGGACCATGGGGCTTGACCTCCTGGGCTATCTTGATGACAAAACCCATCTGTTCATTGTGGATGCGATTATTTCGCCCAAACCTCCCGGTTCGGTGGTCATTGAAAAATTGCTCGATCCCCCCGCCTATTTTCGGCAAAAAATTTCTCCCCACCAGATCGGTCTTTCCGAGCTTTTGGCCGTTGCCTCCATGCAGGATTGTCTGCCCCCGGACATCACCCTTTTCGGCATAGTTCCCCTTGACCTGGCCACCGGCCTTGAAATGTCGCCCGAGGTCAGCAGGGCGGTAGAGCAAGTGGTTCTGTCGGTGGTGGAAGAGCTGGCCCTGCTGGGGGTCGAAGGGAGGGCGATAAGCTGTTGAGCTGTTCTTTGTGGGCGCAGGGTTGATCTCTGCCGTGCGCCCTCTTCGGAAAAAGCTTGATCCTCACGGCCAAATAGTATTGTATGAAAACTCTGTCCGGCATCCTGGGTGGCACAGCCAGGGCAGGCAAGGCGGGGTTTTTCGGCCCACAGGGCATGGGCGTGTCCGGTTTTTTCCAAGGAGAATGGATGGCAAAGATTTCAGTGTTTGTTGCGGATGATCATTCCATCGTCAGGGAAGGGTTGCGGCAGATGCTTGCCAGAAGCAACGATCTTGAGCTGGTTGGCGAGGCGGTGGACGGCGAGGCAGCGGTCAAGGAAATCCGCAGACTGCAGCCGGACGTGGCGATCCTTGACGTAGGCATGCCTCTGGTCAGCGGCCTGGAATGCATTCCGCTGGTTAAAAATGATTCCCCCGGCACGGCAATCGTGATCCTGTCGATGTTTGCCCGCGAGATGTATGTGCATCAAGCCCTGGCTGCCGGAGCCCATGGTTATGTGTTAAAAACCGACCCCTGGCCAGAGGTTATTGAAGCGGTTAAGATGGTGGCCCAGGGCAAGTATTTTTTGAGCCGAGAGATAAATTCCGACCTCATCCGCGGATACCTAAACAACGAAGAGGGGAAATCCGCGGAGTCGAGCAGGTATGATCTGTTGTCCGCCCGGGAACAGCAGATATTTAGGCTGGTCATCGAGGGCAATCCCACCAAAAATATTGCCGATCTTTTGTGCCTCAGCCCGAAAACCGTGGAAAAGCACCGTGCCAACATCAGTAAAAAAATCGGCATTAGCGAGCCGTTGGCCATGCTGAAATTTGCCATGAAGATCGGGGTGGCCGATCCCGATCTCTGGCCTGATTCATAAGATTGCGTGTGCTTGCCGTAGATACGACTCCAGTGAACGAATGAACGGTGTGGGAGTTTTTCCGAGCTGTTGCTGTTTTTCTTAATTCCTGGTGGCTATGTGAAGAAATCCGTTACACCGCGCAATTCCACGATCAGCTCTGATCTTGTCCGGCGATTTACCTGGATACTGGTCGGAGGCTGGACCCTGTTTCTCTCCGGGCTTACCTTTCATGAAATAATCGACATCCGGCAGATCACCCAGGAAATCGGCATCAGTGAAATCCGGGCCTATGGCAACAAGGATCTTGCCTTGCGCCTCTGGATTTCATCCCATAACGGGGTGTATGTGCCGGTCGACGAACGGACCCCGGAGAGCCCCTACCTGGCGCACGTTTCCGAAAGGGATTTGGTGACCCCCTCCGGCAAAAAATTAACCCTGATGAACCCCGCCTATATGATGCGACAGGTGGGCGAGGATTTTGCCACCAGCTATGGCGGGACTTCCAGGATGACCAGTCTTTCTCCCCTGCGCCCGGAAAATGGTCCGGATGCCTGGGAGCGTCGCGCCCTTGAGGAGTTCGCCCGGTTGGGGACGAAGGAAAAGCTTGAGTTTACCCAAATATCCGGAGTGCCCTATATGCGGCTGATTCAGGCGATGCCGCTTACCCCGGACTGCCTTGAGTGCCATGTGCATAAAAGGTATAAACAAGGGGATGTCAGGGGCGGAATCAGTATCAGTTTGTCGATGGTGGAGGCGCTGGCGCGTCAGGATAAGCAGATATTTTTTCATGTTCTCAGGGTTGCGTTGCTGTGGGGTATCGGGATGACCGGGCTGTTTTTCGGCGATAGTCTTTTGCGGCGGCGGGTTGCGGAACGCGATGCGGCCCAGGAAGCATTGCAGATTTCCCGCGATCGTCTGGCCTTGCAAGGCCGGGAGCTGGAAGAGGTCAACGCCGAGCTGAGCGAGGAGATTGCCGAACGCAAAAGGGTCGAAGCCGAGATTCTTGTAAACGAGGAGAAATTCCGGACTGTTGCGGACTTCACCTACGCTTGGGAATACTGGGTCGACCCGGATGGCAATTTCCTCTATGTCTCTCCTTCCTCGGAGCGGGTTACCGGATACCGGCCCGAGGAGTTCATGGGATATCCCCGGTTGATAACCGAGATCGTCCATCCGGATGACAGGGCCCTGATGACCACGCATTTCTGTGATGCGGTGTCGGAACGCTCGGTGTGCATTCTGGATTTCCGGATCATTACCAGAGCCGGACTGGAACGCTGGATAGGTCATACCTGTCAGCCGGTGTATGGCACGTCCGGCGAGTTCCTTGGCATCAGGGGGAGCAATCGTGACATTACCGGCAGCAAGTGGAGCGAAAAAGCCCTCAAGAAGTATGCGGGGGATCTGGCCATCAGCAACCGGGACTTGCAGGATTTCGCTTCCATGGCCTCCCACGACCTGCGGGAGCCGCTGGTGCTTGTCCAGGCTTTCAGTGAACGATTGCGAGTCCGCTACGGGGAAAACATCCCCGAACATGGGCTGGAATATATCCGGCGGATCGAAATGTCTGCGGCGCGAATGCTGGCGCTGATTTCCGGGATGCTGACCTATTCGCGGGTTTCTTCCAAGGTCCAGCCCTTCGAGGAGATTGAGCTGGAAAAAATCGTCCAGCAGGTGATCGCCGATCTGGAGATGCGAATCGCGGAGAGCGGCGGGCGAGTCGAGGTCGGCGACCTGTGCCGGATCAAGGCTGATCCGCTCCAGATCAGGCAGCTTTTCCAGAACCTTATTGCCAACGCCCTGAAATACAACCAGCCAGACCTCCCTCCCAGGGTCCTGGTGTCCGGCAAGATTGTCGACGGGCCGGACGCGCAGGGAGGGGCGGATTTTTGCCGGATTACCGTGGAGGATAACGGAATCGGCTTTGCCGAGGATTCCGCCGAGAGAATCTTCGGTTTGTTTCAACGGCTGCATGGCGCTGGCCAGTATGAGGGAACCGGGATCGGGCTTGCGGTGTGCAAGCGGATTGTCGAGCGGCATGGCGGGACGATTACGGCGCAAGGGTCTCCGGGGCAGGGGGCGCGGTTTGTCGTCACCCTGCCGGTGCATGGCCCGGCGATGGATGATTTTCCGCACTGCTCCTGTCGGGAAGAACCTGTTCTTGAAGCGGAAAAAGTTTAAGGGCCGTTTCCGCCTGGGTCATCCCTCCTTTTTTCGGGTATCATAACGCCATGCACGAGATGTCCCTGGCTGTCAACATCGTTGAACTTGTTTCAAGCAAGGCGCGGGCCGCCGGAGCGACGAAGATCACGGCCATCGAGCTTGAAGTCGGCAAACTTTCCGGATTGATGCCAGAGGCTCTCGCCTTTTGTTTTGAGGCGGCCGCCCGCGACACGCTTGCTCAGGGGGCCCGTCTTGAGATCCGCGAAGTTGAAGGGGGCGGTCGCTGTCTTGACTGCGGGCATGCCTTTGTTCTGGATTCCCTGCTTTCCCAGTGCCCGCAATGCGGCGGCTATGCGGTGGAAACCGTGCAGGGCCGGGAATTGAAGGTTGTTTCCCTCACTATTGACGAAGAGTAGGTGAACCCATGTGTGATTCCTGCGGTTGTAGCCAACCGGACAACATCGTAACCATCAGGAGAGCGGGGCAGGAGGTGTCCGGATCCGGCTCCGCGGACCACCACCACGCGCAACATCATCATCACGACCGGTCGTCTCAGGGGCGGGTTGTGGAGGTGCGGGAGGCGGTACTCGGCAAAAACGACGGGATTGCCGCGCACAACCGTGATTTTTTCCGGCAAAGAAGGGTCGTGGCCCTCAATCTGGTCAGCTCGCCCGGTTCGGGCAAGACCACGATTCTGGAGCGAACCATCCGGGAGCTGCGCGGGGAGATCCCCATGGCGGTTATCGAGGGAGACCAGCAGACCATGCTCGATGCCGAGCGAATTGAGGCCACCGGGGTGGAGGTGGTGCAGGTGAACACCGGGGCCGGCTGCCATCTTGACGCGGAGATGGTCCATCAGGCCCTGCACCAGATGGACTTGGCGGCAAATTCCCTGCTCTTTATCGAAAATGTCGGCAATCTGGTCTGCCCGGCCATGTTTGATCTGGGCGAGGCGGCCAAGGTGGTGATTATCAGCGTCACCGAGGGGGAGGACAAGCCCCTCAAGTATCCGGCCATGTTCGATGCGGCCAGTTTGTGTCTGATCAACAAGACCGACCTGCTTCCCCATGTCGATTTTGAGGTGGCCCGCTGCCGGGAATATGCCCTGCGGGTCAATCCTCGGCTGGAATTTTTTGAGCTTTCCGCCCGGACCGGCGAGGGGTTGCCCGCTTGGCTGAACTGGCTGCGTAGCCGAATCTGAAGGATGTAATGCCAAGAGCGCGTTGGAAGATAACGGTCAGCGGCATTGTCCAGGGCGTCGGCTTCCGGCCCTTTGTCTACCGGCTGGCCTTGGCCCGCGGTCTGAGCGGCTTTGTGGCCAATACCCCGGAGGGGGTTGCCATCGAGGCTCAGGGCCGGGCCGGGCAGCTTGAGGATTTTCTGGTTGCCCTGCGAAAAGAGGCGCCCCCCCTGGCCCAGGTCGGCGAAATTATCTCCGGCCCCATCCCCCTGCGCGATGATAACGTCTTTGTCCTCCGCCATTCGGCAATTTCCGGGCCGGTTGCCACCCTGATCTCCCCGGATGTCGCGGTGTGCGAGGCCTGTCTGGCCGAGTTCTTCGACCCTGCCGACCGGCGGTTCCGTTATCCCTTTATCAACTGCACCAACTGCGGACCCCGTTATACCATTGTCGAGCGCATCCCCTACGACCGTCCCCATACGACCATGCGCAGCTTTACCATGTGTGCGCCCTGTCGGCGGGAATACGATGATCCCGCCAACCGGCGCTTTCATGCCCAGCCCAACTGCTGCCCTGACTGCGGGCCGCAGCTCAGTCTGCTTGAGGCGGCTGGGCGCCAGGTGGCGCTAGGGGAAGAAGCGATTGCCGGGGCGCTCCGGCGGCTGGCCGACGGCGAGATCGTGGCGGTCAAGGGGATTGGCGGTTTTCATCTGGCGGTGGATGCGACTAACTCCCAGGCGGTAAACCGTCTGCGCCAAAGGAAGGGGCGGGCGGCCAAGCCTTTTGCGGTCATGGTTGCCGATCTGGCAATGGCTCGGAGGATTTGCCGGTTGGAGGAGATGGAAGAGCAGGCCCTTGCCGGTAATGCCCGGCCCATTGTCCTGGCCGGCAAAAAAGAAGGGCACGGCCTGGCGGATGAGGTTGCCCCTGGCTACGACCAGTTCGGCCTTATGCTGCCCTATGCGCCCCTCCACTATCTGCTTTTGCAGGGGGCAGGGCGACCCTTGCTTATGACCAGCGGCAATCTGAGCGAAGAACCGATCTGCATCGAAAACGGCGAGGCGGTGCAGCGTCTGGCCGGGCTCGCCGATTGTTTTCTCCTCCATGACCGGGGGATTCATCTGCCCTGCGATGATTCGCTGGTTGCCCTCCAGGCTGGGTTGATCCGGCAGCTCCGGCGCAGCCGGGGCTTTGCCCCAAAGCCCATTACCCTTGCGGCAAGCGGGGCAATGGTTCTCGGGGTGGGAGCGGAGCTGAAAAACACCGTCTGTCTGCTTAAAAAAAAGCAAGCGTTCCTCAGCCAGCACATCGGGGATCTGAAAAATCTGGAGGCCTACCGGGTCTTTCAGCAGAGTATCGGCCAGTTGGAAGCTCTGTTTGAAATCAGCCCGACCCTGATCGTCCATGACTTGCATCCCCAGTATCTTTCCAGCCGTTGGGCCGTGGAGCAGCAAGGGCTGCCCACCCTGGCGGTCCAGCACCATCATGCCCATCTGGCGGCCTGTCTGGCCGAGAACCGGCAGGCGGGCCCGGCCATCGGCATTATTCTGGATGGGGCGGGTTACGGCCCGGATCAGACCATCTGGGGCGGCGAGGTTCTGCTGGGAGACGCCTGCGGGTATGAGCGGTTTGCCGCCCTGGAAGCCTTGCCCCTGCCGGGGGGTGATGCCGCAGTGCGAGCCCCTTGGCGGACGGCCCTGAGTTACCTTCAGGCCGCTTTTGGCGCGGAGCTGCCCGAGCTGCCCTTTATGGCGGATCATGAATGCGGGCCGATTCAGGCCATGCTGGCCAAAGGGGTAAACTCTCCCCTGACCAGCAGCTGCGGCAGGCTTTTTGATGCGGTGGCCGCCATGAGCGGGGGCAGGCAGATCATCCAGTATGAGGCCCAGGCCGCCATCGAGCTGATGCAGGCAGCGGGGGGTGGAATCGGCGAGGAGGTTTTTCCCTGCGAGGTTTATGAGGAAGATGCTATAGCTGAGTTGAGCAGCGTGCCTGCTCATACGAAACTTATACCCTCTGGGGGCATGCTGAAAATCTCGGTGCGTTCCTTGATCCGGGCGGTGGCCCAAGCCGTGCAAAGCGGGATGGCACAAAGGGAAATCAGTCGCAGGTTCCATGCCGGGCTGGTTGCGGTCTTTATCAGGGTGGCCGAGGAGGCGCGACGCCGGGAAAACCTCAACACCGTAGTCTTGAGCGGCGGGGTTTTTCAGAACCGGCTGCTTCTGGAAGGGCTGGCCGGTTCTCTGGGGCGGGCCGGGTTTGAGGTTTTGCTGCATAAAGAGCTGCCTTGCAACGATGCCTGTATTTCCCTTGGGCAGGCGGTGATCGGCCGCGAGGCTATAAAGAAAAGGTGAGAGTATGTGTCTGGCGATTCCCGGCAGGGTGGTGGAGATATTTCAGGAAAACGGCCTGACCATGGGGCATGTGGATTACAGCGGCACGGTCAACAAGGTCTGTCTCGAATATGTGCCGGAGATCGCGGTGGGCCAGTACACCGTGGTGCATGCCGGCTTTGCCCTGTCGGTACTCGATGAGGAAGAGGCGCAGTTGAGTCTCGCGGCCTGGCGGGAACTGGTAGAGGCCGTGGCGGCCCAGGGCACGGATATCTTCGGCAAGCCCCTTGGCAATCGATAAAGGTGTCCCCTCTCCGGCAAGGATGCCTAAAGTAAGAGATTTTGGCTTGCTGCCCATGGCCGGTAACGCATGAGAATATCGAGAAAACTTGATAACGCGCATTTTGTGGGGTTGTCAGGTTAGCGATAAGCGCACTTGTACGAAAATCGGTGTCAATATTTTTTGATACCCGGAGTTATCGGGAAAACCACATACTTACTGGTTAGACAGCTTATGGATACCGACTTCCTTTTCCGCGGTGTGTCTGAGGCATTTCACTGCACCAATGGTGGCCTTCTGAAACCGAAGGTTCAGGGCCCATTCACCTATGGTTTTCATTGGGACGAACATGGCTTTAAATTTGACAGCGGCGTTACCTGGGACTCAACACCAACCAATGCAGTCATTCGCCACCAGCTAGGGCAACAAGGCTTTCCTACGTCTGGGATCTCAACTACACCCCACCTAGAGCGAGCCATCTTCTACACTCGCAGCCAAGGCGGCATTTCCGGCGGCTATGTATTCAAAATCAGCCGAAAGGCTCTTCAATTGGAAGGCATAGAGCAATTTGTCGTGTCACAGTTTTGCAAGCCAAGCGTTCCAGAAGATGACGAAGTAATCTTGGTCGTTCAGAATGGATTCCATCTTCCCGCCGCTGTCGTTGTCGAAGTTGTCAAAGTGCCACCGCTCACTGATGGCACTGTCTAACTCTGCGGTCGACCTCGCTCCCTTCGGTCGCTGGACGCTGCGCGATGAAGCCGCGCAGCGCCGGTCACCTTCACGTTGAGCCTGAAGATTAATGGGACATCCTATATTCCCCCAAGACTTCCAAGAAGCGCAAAGAGGTCGGCTGCTGATGCTGTCAGGAAGCCATGAGCCTCAACCTGGACCTGGCCGCTAAACTACAACGTGAATTTCTTTGGGGGTTCCGGTCTTGAAAAAACGCAGACCAGCTGGTAGGATGCGGCCATGAAACTTCTCGTCACCGTCCTCGGTTTGGCCTTTATTCTTGAAGCGATTCCCTATGTCCTTTTTCCCGAGGCCATGCAGCGGTGGCTGGCGCGTATCGGCCAGATGCCCGCCGGGGCTCTGCGGGGTACGGGCCTTTTTGCCATCGGTGTTGGCCTGCTGCTCTGCTATCTTACTCAGCGTACCGGGTTGTTTCCCTGATCTGCTAGTCCTACTCTTGTTCTTCGCCCATCTTCATTCCTGTAACCTCAAATGGAAATCCATGACCAGCAACGTTGATTTTTTTCTTGCCTCCTACAATTTTGCGCTACCAGAGGAAAATATCGCCCAACATCCTCTGGCCCGGCGTGATTCCTCGCGGTTGCTGGTGGTGGATTGTCAGGCTCAGGAAACCTGGGATCGACAATTTGCCGACATTTCCGATTATCTTGCCCCAGGGGATCTTCTGGTGGTCAACAACACCCGGGTTTTCCCGGCCCGTTTGCTGGGCAGGAAGGAAAGCGGCGGCAAGGCGGAGCTGTTGATTTTGGAGTACCCTGTTACCCAGGCAGATTCCGGCAGCGGGGATATGGCTGTCTGGCAGCAGACTGATGTGGTCGGGCTGGTGAAGAGCGCCAAGCGACCGCGGCCGGAAGGAAAGCTGCTTTTTACGGAAAACTTGGTGGGCACGGTGCGGGAATTGCTCCCCGATGGCAAGGTACGGGTTACCTTACGGTATCGGGGCGATCTGGCTCGGCTTCTCGAAGAACACGGGCAAATGCCCCTGCCTCCCTATATCCATCGGGAAGAAGGGCAGACAGAGGAAGACCGGCAGCGTTATCAGACGGTTTATGCCGAAAATCCCGGCGCGGTGGCTGCGCCCACCGCCGGGCTCCATTTTACCCCCGAGCTTTTGGCGAGGATTCAGGCGCAAGGGGTTCGCATCGCCCAGGTCACTCTGCATGTCGGCTATGGAACCTTTGCCCCGGTGCGGGTCGAGGATATCAGGGAGCATGCCATTCACGCCGAATATCTCATGGTCTCCGAGGAGACCGTTACTCTGGTCAACGAAACCCGGGGTGCAGGGGGGAGGGTCTGGGCGGTGGGCACCACCTCGGTGCGGGCTTTAGAGTATGCCGCCCATGATACCGGGCAAGTTCGCGCCCGGAGCGGTTTTTGTGATCTCTATATCTATCCTGGTTATCGCTTCAGAGTGGTTGACAACCTGATCACCAACTTCCATCTGCCGCAGTCATCTCTGCTTTTTTTGGTCAGCGCCCTGGCGGGACGGGAACGGATTCTGGCAACGTACAGGGAGGCGGTGGAAAAGAGATACAGGTTTTTCAGCTACGGGGACGCCATGGTCTTGATTACCAGACATCCCCGGGGGAGGGCTGCTTAATTCAGTCGCACTTACAGGCGCATCCGGCCTTGGCCGGGCAGGTTGAGGCTGTATCCGGGCTCGCTGCCTTGCAGGAAGAGGTAGTCCCGCCGGAGCTGCTGTAACCATCGGCGTACCAGCCCCCGCCTTTCAGCTGGAAGGAACTCCGGGAGATAAGTTTCTTGAGGCTGCCGGAGCAGGCGGGGCAGGTGGTAAGAGGTTCTTCGGAAAGGCGTTGCTGCGCCTCAATTATATCCTGACACGCCTCACACTGGTATTCATAAATAGGCATTTCTGGTCCCTCCATCTTGAGTCCAGTCTGGTGATAAGAGAAAAAAAGCGCCGGAAACAGTGGACTTTACTGTTCCCAGCGAAACATCTGCAAGCTTGCCGTATTTTACGGTATGTCCATACCTGAAAGTGGGTTATAATTTAATGCCGATTGCCAGATCTGTCAATGTCTCCAGTGATGGATTCCCCAGTGCGATGCAGGGGCAGGTTGATACCACAAAAAAATTAATGAGGAACAGACGTGCAGAGGATACTGTTAGCCCAGGCTGCTCCAGAAATGATTTTGGCCAAGGAAATTCTTAATCCCGACGGGATGGTGCTTTGCGGAGCAGGCACGACGTTGACTTCGAGCCTGATCGAGCGCCTGGCCAGCATGGATGTCGTTGACGTGACCGTGGAAGGGCATCCCGTAATTATCGAGGGGGAAAAAACCCTGCAGGAGGAACTGCGGGAGATAGATTTACGCTTTAAGCGGGTCGAAGACATCGCCCCGCTCATGTATCTCAAGAAACGGATTCAGGCAAAGCTGGTGGCCTCGCGGGGTTTAGGGGCCGTTACGAAATAACCGACACAGTTCAGTGTATTTTTAATGGCGGCTTATGATGGATGAGCAAAAACGTGCCCAGTTTAAAAAGATGTTGCGGGAGATAAAAAATCTGCCGACCTTGCCCGGAATTGTTGCCAAGCTGGGCAAGATGGCGGAGGATCCGGATACGACCACGGAGCAGATGGGGAGGGTGATCAGCAAGGATCACATCCTGGCCAGCAAGCTGCTCAAGTTGGTCAATTCGGCTTTTTATGGTTTTCCGCAACGGATCAGTTCGTTGAACAGCGCCATTATTTTGCTGGGGTTTAATGTTATCAAGAGTCTCATTATCAGCGCCTCAATCTTTGAGGTCATGGAGGCACAGGATGTGGAGCTGTGGGAGCATTCCCTGGGCTGTGCCGTGGTCTGCAATGTGCTGGCCAGGCATCTGGGAATTAAGGATCCTGAGGAGATCAGCACCGCCGGGCTTATCCATGATATAGGCAAGGTTGCCATAAAAATGGAGTTGCCCAAAGAGTACGAAATGATCACCGCGTTGTCCCAGGAGAAAAATATTTCCAGGCTTGAGGCGGAACGGGAAATTCTTGGCCTTGATCATGCCGAGGTGGGAAGCTGGCTTGCGAAAAGCTGGAACCTGCCCAACAAGCTGGTCGAGCCCATTGCCTGCCATCATGATCCGCAGCTTGCCAGGGAAGAACAGATGGCCAGCGCCATCGTCCATTTCGGCAACATCATGATTCGGGGTCTTGGATATGGCCATGCCGGTGATATCTGGGTGCCTCCGCTGAATAACAAGGCCTGGAAACTGCTGGATCTTGCCCCTATTGATATTGATCCGCTGTTGCAGGAGATCGAGGAAAAGCTTTGGGAGGTTAAGGGCTTCAGCCTCGATATTCAGACCGAGCCGATTGGCGCTGCATGATAAATTTACCGGATTTTTCAATCCTCTTTAAGATGCCGCGAAAATGTCACGAATCCTGATAGCCGGCAGCGACTCTTTGATCATGCCGGAATGCCGGCTTTTTCTTGAGGCCAAGGGTTATACGTTGAAGCATTGCGACACTTTGCATGCGGCATTGGCCCAGGTACTGGAAGATCCCCCGGATTTGCTGGTGACGGAAAAGGGTTTTTCCGGCAAGAATGGCGATGTTGCCTTGATCCGGGCCGTGAAGGCATGTCTGCAAAAGGCTAATATCCCAATTTTTTTGGTCGTGGACGAGAGTCAGCTTCAGGTTGAGCTGGACTGGGACAATTATCCTGTGGATGATATCCTCACCAAGCCTTTTGCCCCCGAGATTCTGCTCACGCGAATCCGCCTGGCCGAAGCCCGCATGGTTCGGGCCTTCGATAACAACCCCCTCAGTCGGCTTCCAGGCAACACCTCAATCATCCGCGCCATTCAGAGGGTTCTTGGGGAATCGGACGGCTATGCCGTCTGCTATGTGGATATTGATAATTTCAAGCCCTATAATGACCGGTATGGATTCTCCCGTGGCGATGAAGTGATCCTCATGGTGGCCCGGGTCATGGTTAATGTTGTGGAGGAGCTGGCTGGAAAAGGCAGTTTTGTCGGGCATATTGGCGGGGATGATTTTGTGTTCATCGTCCGGGAAGAAATGGTGGAACCGGTCTGTAAAAAGATTCTGGCCAATTTCGAACTGGTGCGGAACATGTTCCTGAGCGCGGAAGACATCGCTGTTGGCGAGTTTGTCGGGCGCGACCGCCAGGATCGCGAAACCCGTTTCGGGCTTTTGAGTCTGTCCATCGCGGCGGTGACTACCGGAGGTGGCAGGTACACCCATTATGGCGAGGTTTCTTCCGTTGCTTCCCAGCTCAAGCATTGTGTGAAAAAACTTGAGGGCAGCAATTATCTGGTTGACCGGCGGGATACCTAATCGCAGGTCTGCTGGCGGCGGGAAGACGGCTGATCGTGGCCGAAGACAGAGGAGAAGATATTCTCCTCTTCTTGCCCCCAATCACCAAGATTTTTCGTGCAATGCCGGACAACAAAAAACCCGCTTTCCTTTGTGGGAAGCGGGTTTATGTACTTCATTTGGACGCTGCTGGAATCCTTTATGGGGTGAGCGATGGGACTTGAACCCACGACCTCCGAGGCCACAACCCGGTGCTGCCACCAGCTGAGCTACGCTCACCATTTTGGGGGATAGCATCCCCGAAACCAACGCCCCCTTATATAATCAATCGGTTTCTGTTTAGCAAGGGCAAAGTCTGGCAATGAGGAGGCTTATGACTCTTTGCTGCAATGCTTGCACATCTTGGCCTGGGACTTGATGATTTCCATGCAGTAGGGGCATTCCCTCCGGTGGTTGTTTTCCAGGAGCTGTTTTATGGCCAGGTTGGCCTGCATCTCGATATCGCCGTGGACGAACTTGTGGTTGCGGATCGGATCGATGCAGTCGAGATTGTTCAGCTCGATCAGGAGTTCACAGGCCCGTTTGCGTGCAGCCAAGTCCGCACAGTTGTCAAGGACAAGGGTGAGAGCCGGGGTAAGGTTGTTTTCCGCCACACAGTTTTCCAGGTCCTGGGTGTGGGTCTTTTCTTTGCTGTGACGTTCGTTTTGTTTCTTGATGGCCGCGACATCAATCACTGAACCGGTAAAGGCCTCGGCCCCGCCCACCATCATGGTCATGCCTTTTTCCTCTCCCGGTAGGAGCATGTAGCGGCAGGAAGCCTTGTGGCCATAGCGTTCCTCAAATTGGTCCCAGCTTTTGGCGAACAGGGAACAATCGTTGTTGAGGCAGATGAACAGGATATCCGTTCCCCATCCCAGGCCATCGCCGATATGAAAAGGCGGGGCCTCGCAGCAGGAAAGCCTCCCCTTGCAATATGGGCAGTAATGTTCTTCGCTGGCAAGCCTGATGCATCGTTCAATATCCATGGTGATATCCTCCGCAGGCGCATGGCCTCTGGTGTCAAGGAAAGGGATTTACCGATTTGCCGGTTCGTGAAGCTGGGGATGTGTTTAAGATGTTACGATGAAAACGCACACGCCAAGAAGCCGCAGGAACACAACAAAGAACCTCGGTATTTCATTAAAAACTTCATTTGTAAAGAATAATGCACAATATGAAGGAGGTCAACAGCGCAAGTAAGTTATCGTGGCAATCGGTGTTTGACTTTAGGCAGGTCCGGGCAATTCGTGTGGCAAGGTTGAATTGCTCTTGAGTTTATTCGGCTGAACAGAGTACACTTCTAGCCAGGGAGATGTGGTGTTTATGATGAAGGCCCTTATCTTGATCCCCTTGCGCAATTCTCGTGTTCTCAACGGGTTACAGGAAAATTGATTGACTTTTGCGGGTCTGGCAATTAAAGATGGTCTCGCAAAAAAAATGAAAATCAGGGACACGAACGTAGCATACGGATTTTTCGTCCGAGGCTTCTTTTTTTATAAGATTTTTAAAAGTTTGAGAATTTGGGGTTATTGAAAGCGATTATGGTTAAGAAAGAGAGTTCTCGATACGCGGAAGCAGGGGTTGATATCGATAAGGGAAATGCTTTTATTGATGCAATCAAGCCGATTGTCGCCTCTACCTTTCGCCCCGGCGTGCTTGCCGGCATCGGGGGGTTTGGCGGGCTGTTTGCTTTGGGCAGCGGCAAGTTCCAGGATCCGGTTCTGGTGTCCTCAACCGATGGGGTCGGGACCAAGCTGAAGATTGCGGAAATGTGCAACAAACATGATACCATCGGCATCGACCTGGTGGCCATGTGCGTGAACGACATTATTGTCTGCGGCGCGCATCCTCTTTTCTTTCTTGATTATTTCGCCACCGGCGGTCTTGATCTCAAGGTTGCCACCGATGTGGTCAAAGGTATTGCCAAGGGCTGCGAGATTGCCAAATGTTCCCTCATCGGTGGGGAAACTGCGGAGATGCCCGGAATGTATCAGGCCGGGGACTATGATATTGCCGGCTTCGTGGTCGGAATCTGCGAGCGCGACAAGATGATTGACGGCTCCGAGATCAGCGTTGGCGATAAATTGATCGGCCTTGCCTCAAGCGGGGTGCACAGCAACGGCTTTTCTCTGGTGCGCAAGATCTGTTTTGAAGAGATGGGCCTCAGCGTCAATGACCGGATCGACGAGTTCGGCTGTACCCTTGGCGAAGAATTGTTGCGGCCGACTCGAATCTACACCGAGCCTTTGCTGAACCTGGTGAAAAAGTTCAAGGTGAAAGGGTTGGTTCACATAACCGGCGGCGGCATTATTGACAATATCCCGCGGGTTTTGCCCAATGGCTGCAAGGCGGTGATTAACAAGAGTGGCTGGGATGTTCTTCCGATCTTTGATTTTCTGCAGGAAAATGGAAAAGTCTCAGGCTTTGAGATGTGCCGAACCTTCAATTGCGGAATCGGCATGGTTGTGGCGGTTGATGCAAAGCAGGTGGATGACTGCATGCAGCAGTTGATAGCCTTGGGTGAGACCCCCTATCTGATCGGGGAGATCGATGCCATGAAGAAAAGTGATACCATGGCTGTTGAGGTTGATTGCGGCTGAGTCGTTTTTGTAATAGCTTTTGTTGCCAGGCTCACGGGTTTCCCCTGTGGGCCTTTTTTTTGAGGCAGATTCAGCTCCCGCAGTCTTTGCTGCCGCCTTTGATCTTGTAAATGGCATGCGCTAAGGCGGGGAGTACGGCCTCCAGGTTTTCCCTGGCCGCTTTTTTACTGCCCGGGAGGTTGATGATCAGGCTTTGCTTTCTGATCCCGGCGATTCCCCGGGAAAGGATGGCATTGGGGGTTTTTTGCAGGCTGGCCTGCCGCATGGCTTCGCCGATGCCCGGGATTTCCCGGTCCAGAATAGGCCTGGTTGCCTCGGGGGTCAGATCGCTTGGGGAAACGCCCGTGCCGCCGGTGCTGAGAATCAGGTCTATCTTTTCTTCATCCGCCCAGGCCTGAATGGTTTCCCGGATTATGGCGATCTCATCCGGAACTATTTTATAGGCCACCACGGAAAATCCCTGTTCGCTGAGCATCGCTTGCAGTTGCGGGCCGCTGGTGTCTTCCCGCTCTCCGCGGGAGCCCTTGTCGCTGATGGTCAGTATGCCGCCGGTGTAGGGGGTCATGCTCTGTCTCCTTTAACTCAGGTTAGATCGGTTTGTATAGTAGTAAGAAAAAGCCAATGAAGTCAAGCAACTAATCGGAATGCTTGTTGTCTTCTTTCCGGCAACCTGCTATTTTGCTAACTGTTCTGCAGCCCCACATCTGCGTTGTCATCGGTCTGCTCATGTGCACTAGCACACTTTGTAGACCTCTCTCTGGCATCTGCTGTACTGCTGAACAGTTAGCGATTGGATGGTCAGCTTTTTGGTTTTACCGTGGTAGTTACCTGTTTGGTCGATGAAATAGAGCCATATTCGTTTTTGGGTGACTTTTTATGGAAAAACCCGCGCAGGATACAGGGAAAATAGCCAGATCCGCCGGAGTTGTCGGGGTGGCGGTGATGTGCAGTCGTGTTCTGGGGCTGGTCCGGGAGCAGGTTTTTGCCGCGTTTTTCGGGGCTGGTTTTGCCTTCGACGCATTTGTAGTGGCCTTCCGGATCCCCAATCTGTTGCGGGATCTCTTTGGCGAAGGCGCCTTGAGCGCCGCCTTTGTCGCGGTTTTTTCCGATTACGAGACCAACAAGGGAGAAAAAGCTACCTGGGCTCTGGCGAGCAATGTCCTGGTCTTTATCGGGATTCTGCTCAGCTGCCTTACCCTGTTTGGCGTGTTCTTTTCCGAGCAGATCGTTGCTTTCATGGTCGAGGCCGAGTTTGAATCTATTCCCGGGAAAGTCGCGCTTACCGCGCTTCTCTCGATGATCATGTTTCCCTTTCTTATTTTCATCTCCCTTTCCGCGGTAGTAATGGGGATTTTAAACACCAGGGGCCGTTTTTTCATCCCGGCCCTGGCCTCAGGCTTTTTCAACCTGGGCTCGATTATTGGCGGGGTTGGGTTTGCCCTGCTCATGCCCCGGTTTGGCCAGCCGCCCATCGTGGGCATGGCCATAGGCACCCTGATCGGCGGGATGCTCCAGCTTGCCTGTCAATTGCCCGCCCTGTTTCGGGCCGGTTTTGTCTTTGTGCCCCAGCTTGATCTCCGCCATCCCGGTCTGCGCCGCATCCTGAAACTCATGGCCCCGGCGGTAATCGGCCTTGCGCCTCTGCAGATCAATGTGCTGATCAACACTTATTTTGCCTCCTCCCTGGCCGAGGGCAGCCTTTCCTGGCTCAGTTATGCCTTTCGCCTGTTCTGGCTGCCGGTGGGCCTTTTCGGGGTGGCGCTTTCCACCGCCACCCTGCCGGTGATTGCCAGGTATGCCGCGCTCAAGGACATGGACAACCTGCGGCAGACCTATGTCTCTTCGCTTACCCTGGCCTTCTCCCTGACTATTCCCGCTTCGCTGGGGTTGATCCTGCTGGGCGAACCCATCACCAGGGTCATCTTCCAGCACGGCAGCTTCGACAGCCTGGATACCGTGAGAACCGCCGAGGCGCTGGCGTGTTATGCCGTGGGGCTTTTTGCCTATTCCTCGGTTAAGATCATGGTCCCGGTGTTTTACGCTCTGGATGAGACCCGCTATCCGGTGGCGGGCAGTTTTTTGACCATGGCGTTTAACGTGCTCCTGGTCTGGCTCACCATTGATCTTTTGCAGCACAGGGCCCTGGCCCTGTCCATCTCCTGCGCCATGATCCTGAATTTTCTTTTTCTGAGTACGGTATTGTATCGAAAACTCGCCGGGTATTCCCTGCGCTATCTTTTTGCCGGGTTGGCCAAGGTTCTTGGGGCTTCGCTGGCCATGGCCCTCTGGCTGGCCGGGGTGCAGGTTTTCGCCCCTTTTGCCCAGACCTCTATTATGGGGAATATTGTGATGCTCGCCGTGGCTGTTGCGACAGGGAGCGCGATCTACGGGATTACCCTTTATGCCTTGGGGTTCAAGGAGTTGACCATGCTAGTGGTGCGGGTCCGCCAGCGCTTTGGCTGGGAAGGATGAGTACTTGAGGCCTTAGGTAGTGTCCGTCCGGAAACGAGCAAATTTGTTCGAGTGCAAGGCGCGAGGAAGACGAAAGGGCGGAGCGTACACATAGTACGTGAGCATTTTTCGGCGACTGAGCAACGCGGCAATCGGGCGAAAGGGCCGTTTCCGGATGGGCACTAGGTGAGCTGACGCAGCAGACTGAGTTGCGCCAGCAGTGCCGGAACCGCGGTATCGACCCGGAGAATGCGGGGGCCGAGACTGAATGGCGCAAAGCCTTGCTCCTTGAAGCGCTGCACCTCAAAATCAACCCAGCCTCCCTCCGGGCCGATGGCCAGGACCGCCCGTTGGCCAGAAATGCCTGCGGCGGCCTGGGCCATGGTCCGGTCGCCTTCCGGATGGGCGAGAAGCCGGATCGGGCAATGGGGCAGCAGCTCGGGGAGAAAGTCCTCCACAAAAGGCCGGAAGCGGGGATGGACGGAGATCTCCGGCAGCCTGGTATCAATGGCCTGTTCAAGGCCAATGAGCAGCGGTTCCGTAAAAGCGTTGTTCTGGATGAGGGTGGAGCTGAAAAAACTTTTTTCAACCCGGTTGGCATTGATCAGAAATATCCGGTTCACCCCTAGGGAAGCCGCTTGGGCCAGAACCCTTTTCAGCATGATCGGCCTGGGCACGGCCAGGATCAGGTCGGTTGGGGGCAATGGGGGCGGTTCGCTGGTGAGCTGTACCTGAAGGACGATGCGCTCGCCGGTCATCTCCCGGATGCAGCCGGTGCCGAGCAGGCCGCCCAGCATGCCGACCCGGACGCTGTCCCCGATTGCGCTGCGGAGAACCTTGCGGATGTGTTCAGCGCGGCGTCCGGTCAGGGTAACGTGGTGATCGCTCAATTCATGCGGATGGAGTAAAATCAGGTTCATAATGGATATGGTGCCGGCTTTTTTTTACAATCTATTCTTGACGGTGGGGGTGATTGTATTCGCTCCGCTTCTTTTCGTCAAAGTTATACTGACACCCAAGTACCGCAATCGCGCCGGCAAGCGATTGGGGTTTGCCCTTGGGCAAAGCCCCGCCGGCTCCGGCGGGGCGGATAGCCCCCGCATCTGGGTGCATGCCCTGTCCGTGGGCGAGGTGGCTTCTGCCCGGAATCTGGTGCATGAGCTGCGGCTAAATTATCCTCAGGGGGTCATCCTTTTTTCCTCGGCCACCCGGGCAGGGGAGTCATTTGCCCGTTCCGTTCTTGACGAGCAGGTCGACTGTTTCATCCCCTTTCCCTTTGATCTGCTCTGGAGCGTCAACCGCCTGATTTCCTGGGCAAAGCCAGATCTTTTTGTTTTGGTGGAGACCGATTTCTGGCCGAATTTCCTGGGGGAGCTGAACCGGCGCGAGATCCCCTGCCTTTTGGTCAATGGCCGGGTTTCGGAAAGTTCGCTGCGTAGATACCGCCGGTTTCGTTGGGTTTTTCGGCCGCTTTTTAATTCCTTTCAAGCCCTGGCCATGCAGACGGAGCAGGACGCCGTAAGTCTGCGGCAGCTAGGGGTTGATCCTGCCCGCCTGGCGGTTCTGGGCAATCTGAAATACGATGCCGCCCTGTCGGAAAGAAGCGGCAAGGGTCATGATCGGGGTGCCTTGCATTTTCCGGAGCAGGCCTTGGTCTGGGTGGCGGGCAGCACCCACCGGGGAGAGGAAGAGATTATTTTTGCCGTCTTTCAAAAGCTTGCCCAGTCCTTTGCCAATCTTTTTCTGGTCGTGGCGCCGCGGAATGTGGAGCGGGGCGGTGAGCTGGCAGCCATGGCGGCCCGGCACGGTCTTTCGGCCTTCCGCCGTTCTTTAGGCGACGCAGGGGAGGGCTCGGTGTTGATTCTCGATACCCTGGGGGAATTGGCCTCGGTATACGGGCTGTGCGATGTGGCCTTTATCGGCGGCAGTCTGGTGCCCCAGCGGGGCCATAACCCGCTTGAGCCCGCAGTGCATGGCAAGCCGGTATTGTTCGGACCGTTTATGGAGGATTTTGCCGAAATCAGCCGCGATCTCCTTGCGGCTGGCGGGGCCAGACAGGTTCGCAATGCCGAGGAACTCCGGGCCGGACTTTCCCTTCTCCTGGCTGAGCCTGCGGAGCGGGAGAGGGCAGGGCGGCAGGCGCAGGCGCTGATTGCTGCCAGACGCGGAGTAACCGAGGCGCATCTTGCCTTGATTCGCCGGGTGCTGGCGGGGGAGGCAAGAGGATGAAGCCGCCACTTTTTCTCTTCTTTATGATCGGGCGCATTTTTTCGCCGGCATACCATCTGCTCATGGTCCTGCGCGCCTTTCTCTACCGGAATAATATCCTGCTTAAATCCCAAAGGCTGCCAGTGCCGGTCATCAGCGTAGGCAACCTTACCATGGGAGGCACCGGCAAAACCCCCATGGTGCGCTATGTGGCCAAACTGCTTTTGGCCAGAGGCTTGCGTCCGGCCATTGTCAGCCGTGGCTATGGAGGAAAGGCCGCCGGCCCGGTGAACATCATTTCCGCCGGCGCCGAGCTTCTGCTCTCGCCGGAGATGGCCGGGGATGAGCCGTTCATGCTGGCCGAGGCCCTGCCCGGGGTTCCGGTCCTGACCGGCCCGGAAAGAGCGCGGGTTGCCAAGCATGCCATCCGGGAGTTCGGCGTGAACCGCATCGTCATGGACGATGGTTTTCAGCATCTTGCCGTAAGACGCGATCTTGATCTGGTTTTGTTCAGCGCCGGAACGCTGCTCGGCAATGGCCGGGTTTTTCCCGGCGGTGAATTGCGCGAACCGCTCTCCGCCCTTGGGCGGGCTCATGGCTTTGTCATTACCGGGGTTGATTGCGGCAATCGAGGCAAGGTAGAGGATTTTCAACGGTGGCTGCAGGAAACCTTTCCGCAAACCCCTGTTTTTACCGGGGAGTATTTGCCTGCCGGGATCTGGCACAGCAACCAGGCCAAGACCTGCTCCCTTGCCTCGGCCAGGGAAATACCGGTGTTTGCCTTTGCCGGGATTGCCAACCCTGATTCCTTCCGCCAGACCTTGGGTCAGGATGGATTTTTCCTTGCCGGATTCAAGGAATTCAAGGATCATTATCGATATACGGCACAGGATGTTGCGGCCCTTGTCGCCGCCGCCTTGGCCCAAGGAGCCCAAGCGCTCCTCACCACGGAAAAGGATTTTGTCAAGCTCCGGCCATTTTTCGGGGAGTTTCCCATCCTGGCTCTGACTATCGAACTGCGCATGAACAAAGAGTTTGATCTGTTCATGACTGAGCGAATCGGGACAACTGGATGAATATCTTGGTGTCCATTGTTGACACGAGACCTTGGACGAGAACACAGGCGTCGCCCATGTCCCTGCGAACTGCTCAAGCCTGCCGGAAGGAGCGCAACCCGCTATGAGCGATGCCTTGGTCGAGATCGTACTGGACCATGAGGAGGCCAGCACCGCACGGCAACTTCTCCGCGACATCTCTAAGATTAGGGATTTTCCCGCCTTGTCGCAAGTCATCTC
The DNA here is from genome assembly GCA_041675585.1 of Desulfurivibrionaceae bacterium. GTDB lineage: Bacteria > Desulfobacterota > Desulfobulbia > Desulfobulbales > Desulfurivibrionaceae > Thiovibrio. The sequence continues at coordinate 37,812 of JBAYTO010000013.1, read as the reverse complement.
CGAGGTCAATCGTATCTCGCGTATGGAAAACAGCAGCACCGACGAGTTGACCGAGGCAATCCTCAAGGATGTTGCCTTAACCAACAAGCTGCTGCGCCTCGTAAATTCCGCGGTTTTCTCTCAGTTTACCGAAGGTCGGCAAATCAACACCGTGTCACGCGCCATCGTCATTCTCGGTTACGACATTGTGCGCGATACGGCCATGGCGCTGATGCTGTTCGAACACCTCAATAACCACGCCCAGGCGGCCGAACTGAAAGGAGAAGCGGCTGAGAGCTTCTTCTGCGGGATCATCGGTCGTGCCCTGGCAAACAAGGCCGGCATGGGCAATGGTGAGGAGGTATTTATTTGCTCGTTGTTGTGCAACCTTGGACGCATGATGTGTCGTCTGCATTTTTATGAAAGATCTAAGATGGTTGATCGCCTTATCGTCGAGGAAGGCCTGAGTGAGGCCGTCGCTGCGCGGCGGGTGTTCGGCATGTCTTACGACAAGTTTGGTCTGGCCATCGGCCAGATGTGGCACATGCCGACTGAGTTGTTGCAGGGCATGACCCCCTTGCCGGCGAACGTGCCTATCAAGACCCCGGCCAACGACCAGCAGCGGATGCGAATCTTCGCCAGCATGGCGTTCGAGATCTGCTCCGGTATGCGCGAAGCGCCACCGGAGGCGATGAAAGACGTCATAAAGGCGGTGAGCAAGAAATACGATCAGGCGGTGCACATCCCCGCTAAAGGGTTGATCAATTTGCTCAACGAAGCTGGCCAGACGATGGAGCGCGAGGCGCACATCCTTGAGATCGACGTGCGCAGCAGCCAGCTCTTACGCCGATTGCTCACAGACGTGGACAAGGCCAAATCTGGCGAGGCCGAGGAGGCAGGTGAGGTATATTTCGGTGAAATCGGTGCGGCGAGTAGCGACAATGACCCTACTTCTTTGCTCATCGCGGGCATGCAGGATTTGACCAGTATGATGTTGGGCGACTTCAACCCTGTCGAGCTGTTGCAGGTTGCCTCCGAATTGCTTTACCGTTCCGGACACTTCGATCATGTGCTGATCAGCACCATAGCCACCAGCGGCAAGGAGCTGATCGGCCGCATCGGTTTTGGTCCCAATGCCGAACGGTTGAAGAAGGGGTTGCACATCCCGCTGCACTTCTCCCCCGACGTTTTTCATGCCGCGTTGTCGAAAAATGTGGATATTCTGATTTCCGACACCCAGGCCGACAACATCAGGAATCGCATCCCTGCTTGGCATAGCGAGTACTCCGGAGCACGTTCTTTTCTCCTGCTGCCGATCAGCATGGGTGGCCAGCCCGTGGCGCTGATCTACTGCAACAGGCAAGCCGAGTCACTGGCCCTGTCGCCGCAGATTCTTAATCTAGTCAAGGCCCTGCGCAACCAGGTCGCTTTGGCCCTGCGCCAGAGAGCCCTCTGAGCGCAGTCACAGAAATATTCCCTGGCACATATCAGCCTGTCGGATGAAATGGATGATGGCAAGGGGGGGCTTTATTCGATTTCCCGACCACCCATGGCAACCGCCCTGCAGCATATGCGGTCACAGGGTGGAGCAGGTTGCGACAAGCGGGACGGCGATGCGTGCATCAGGTCCGTGAGCCGGACCGATCGCCGCAAGATGTTGGCCTGTGATCGCTTCCTTGATAACAGCGCAGCCATCTGTTCTTTGTGGTATCCATAAGAGGCTTTGATTTTGGTCAAAAAAAAGGGAATTCAAATCCGTCATCTTTTGCGGGCGCTCCGTTCCCGGAACTACCGCCTTTTTGTAGCGGGGCAAAGTGTGTCTCTTGTGGGCACCTGGATGCAGCACGTTGCCATGAGTTGGCTTGTTTACCGGCTCACCGACTCGGCTATGCTGCTTGGGGTTGTTGGTTTCACCAGTCAAATCCCTAGCCTCATAATCTCCCCTGTCGCCGGGGTCCTCGCCGATCGTTGGGATCGTCGGCGTCTTCTGCTTGCCACTCAGTCCATGGCCATGTTGCAGGCGGCTTTTCTTTCCGTAGTCGTTCTAGCCGGGATTGTACAAGTCTGGCAGATTATCCTGCTTAGCCTGATTTTGGGCGTCATCAATGCCTTTGACATCCCGATCCGTCAAGCCTTTGTCGTCGAGATGGTAGAACAGCGCGAGGATCTCGGAAACGCAATTGCCCTGAATTCATCTCTGGTGAATGGCGCCCGGCTCATCGGCCCGGCCGTCGCCGGCTTGCTCGTAGCCTCTGTGGGAGAAGGGATCTGTTTTATCCTTAATGCTCTCAGCTATCTGGCGGTTATTATGGCTCTTGCGTCCATGCGTCTTCACCCCGCTGCTTCCCATGACCGGCGCTCCATGCGTAATCTGCGTCAGGAACTGTCTGCAGGCTTTTTCTACGCCTATAATTTTGGCCCGATCCGAAGCATTTTGCTTCTGTTGGCGTTGGTCAGTTTCATGGGAATGCCCTATTCCGTGCTGGTGCCCGTCTTTGCCAAGGAGATCCTGCACGGCGGCGCGCACACCTTTGGCTTCCTCGTGACCGCTGCGGGCAGCGGCGCCCTGGTGGGCACGCTGTATCTCGCTTCCCGCCAGAGCGTCCGCGGACTCGGTCTGGTGATCGTGCGGGCGACAATCCTTTTTGCGATCGGGGTCGCCACCTTTGCCCTGTCCAGTAATTTTATTCTCTCGCTGGCCGCCCTGGCCCTGGCAGGCTTTGGGGCCATGACTCTGGTCGCTTCCTGCAACACGGTTCTGCAAACGATTTTGGATGAGGATAAACGCGGTCGGGTAATGAGCTTTTTTACCATGGCCTTCATCGGGGTAGCGCCGTTCGGAAGTCTCGGGGCCGGCGCAATGGCCGGGATTATAGGAGCGCGCGACACCCTGCTGCTTGGCGGTGCAGGCTGCCTTGTCGGGGCGGCGGTTTTTGCCAGGCATCTCCCGCAGATCAGGGAAAAAGTGCGGCCCATCTATCTGCGCATGGGAATCATCCGGGAAGTCGCAACCGGCATGGCGACTGCGACGGAACAGCCGCCATTGCCGGGGGAGACCGGGGCTATGAAGGAAGAATAATGCAGGCTGAAAATCAGCGAGGGATGGGGACAGAAAAAACGCCCGATTTTTCAAGGGATCCTGGACGGCTCCTGGTATTGCGCATCTTGACGATGTAGTACGAAAGGAACCGTTTATTTTATTCCGTCATTATTCCCGGAATAAAATTTTTAGTGTGGTTTTTTTGCAACAGTCTTACTTTCCCCCTTATTGCTTAGTTATTTATGTATCTGTGTAACATTCAGTAATTAAATAGTTTTTTTATTTTGCGCTTCGATCTGTTGTCGGTGGTCTGTTTTTTGCATTTAAACAAGTTGCTTTCGCTATCGTTGTGAAATAGACACAGCCTCCCAAAAGAGTGTTTGGCATATGGATTCATTACAGCACACCATTAAAAGGCCGGTAAGCTTCGCAGGCATTGGCCTTCATTCCGGCAAGATTGCCACCCTCTCCATTCTGCCCGGCGAGGAGAACAGCGGGATATGTTTTGTCCGCAGTGATCTGCCGCAGGCTGCGCCAACCCCGGCCTTCATGGACAGGATCGTCGACACAAGGCTTGCCACAACCATCGCCACCGAAGATGAGGCGATGATCGCCACCACGGAACATCTGCTGGCCGCGCTTTTTGGCATGGGTATTGATAATGCGGTGGTCGAACTTGATGGCCCCGAGGTGCCTATCATGGATGGCAGCGCCGGACCCTTTGTCCATGTGCTTAAAAGGGTGGGGCGCCGTCAGCAGAATGCCTGCAAGTGGATGCTCAAGGTGAAGAAGGAAATTTCCTTTTCCGAGGGCGATTCCTTTGTGAAAATTTTGCCCTATGAGGGGTTCAAGGTCACCTGCGAGATTGAGTTCAACCACCACCTGATCAGGAAGCAGATTTTCTCAAGCGATCTGACTCCCCAGAAATTTGCCCAGGAGATTGCAAGAGCCAGAACTTTTGGTTTTCTGGATCAAGTAGAGAAGCTCAGGCAAAGCGGCCTCGCCCTGGGCGGCTCCCTGGAAAACGCCGTGGTCATCGATGACGATTGCATAGTTAATGCCGAGGGGTTGCGTTTTGCCGATGAGTTCGCCAGGCACAAGGCCTTGGACGTGATTGGCGATCTGGCCCTGCTGGGTTTCCCTCTGCTTGGTCATGTCGTGACCAGGAAATCAGGGCATGGGCATCATTTTTCCTTGATGAAACAGCTTGCCGCCCAGCCAGAGCGGTGGGATCTGATCGCCTATGGGGAAGAAGGGGGGAACCGAGTGCTGGAAAAGATGGTTTTGAGCACCAAGGAGGCCGGCGACAAGCTGTTGTCCTCTCTGCTCCCCCCCAGCATCGCCCTTGCCGGACAAACTTGCTTTGCCTGAATAAGGCCGCCTCTTTTTAGATGAACGACCCGCAGATGTTGCAAAAATCTGCGGGTTTTTTTATGCCCGGCCGATGGCGGTGTTTCGGTGAATCCTGCTTGCAATGCCGGGGGAAATTGGTACGATGCTGCGTGACTATTCAGCAGCACCGCATCTGCGTTGTTATCAGCCTGCTCATGGGCGCCAGCACACTTCGCAGGCTTCTGCCTAGCAGCTACGGCACAGCTGAATAGTTACGGTTTGGTGGTTCGAGTCATTTCCGGCATTGAGCTGGATAGTTACGATGCTGCATCAGGATTGTGATCCAACAGGGCCGGAACGGTTAAGTCCGGTCTGGCTAATTAGCACAAGGAGCAGGATATGGGTTTTTCAGGAAAACTTGGCTTTGTCGGCGGAGGGCTGATGGCCGAAGCCCTGATCAAGGGCATAACGTGGGCCGGGCTGGTTGCGGCGGGACAGATTCTGGTCGCCGATCCCAGCCGTGACCGGCAGGCCTTGTTGCAGAAGGAATATAAGATTGCCGCGGTTTCGGAGGCTACATCTGTCTGGGCGGAATGCAAGGTCGTTATCCTCGCGGTAAAGCCGCAGGTGATCGGCGCGGTTCTCAGTGAGTCCCGGGAGAAGATCCAGGCCGAGCACCTGATTATTTCCATTGCCGCCGGGATTCCGCTGGCCGTGCTGGAAGGCGCGGTTTCCGGGCGGGGCTGCCGGGTTATCCGGGTGATGCCCAATACTCCGGCCATTGTCCTCAAGGGCGCTTCCGCCCTAAGCCCTGGCAAAGGCGTGAGCCCTGAGGATTTGGCCGTAGCTGCCAGTATTTTTGATGCCGTAGGGGTAAGCTTTGTTCTGGACGAGGGTTATCTGGACGCGGTTACCGGCTTGAGCGGCAGCGGTCCAGCCTATGTGTTCACCTTTATCGAGGCCTTGGTCGACGCTGGGGTCAAGGTTGGCTTGGCCCGGCCCGTGGCCCAGAGCCTTGCTCTGCAAACGGTTCTTGGCTCCGTTCTTCTGGCGCTGGACGGGAACAAGCATCCCGCCGAGTTGCGCGCCATGGTGACCTCGCCGGGCGGCACAACCATTGCCGGTTTGCATGAGCTTGAAAAGGGGGCTTTCCGGGCCTTGGTTACCAACGCGGTGGAGGCCGCCACCAACCGCTCCTGTGAACTCGGCCGGCTCATGGTTGCCTGTGCCGACAAGTAACTTGGAACGGTGAGCCATTGCACAAAATTAACCACGACTTTCTTATAGCCAAAAATGGCATAAGGGGCCGTAAAGGCGAGTCGAAATTGTACAAGTTATTTCTGAACGGCCCCTAAATGAAAATCCGTAAGGTTGGAATCATCTGCAAAAAAGATTCATCCGCCGCTCTGGGGATGAGCAGGGAACTGCTCCCCTGGCTTGGTAAGCGGGGGATTGCCGCCGAGGTCGATACCATTGCCGATGATATGGATCTGCTTATTATCCTGGGCGGGGACGGCACCCTGCTCCATGTCGCGGAGCAGGCAAGCCGACTGCAGGTTCCGGTGGTCGGAGTGAATCTGGGCGATCTCGGCTTCCTGACCGAAGTGGCGGTCAGCGAGCGTTATGAAGTTCTGGAAGGGATTCTCGCCGGGGAGATGGTTATTGAGGAAAGGCTGATGCTCAAGGCCAGGCTTCAGCAAGGAGCAGAGGCGGCAGAGTGGCGCTACGCTCTTAACGATGTCGTGGTCAGCAAGGGCAGTGCGGACCGCCTTGCCCAGTTGAGCACCTGGGCCGATCAGGAGTACATCACTACTTACCGGGCGGACGGCCTGATCTTTTCCACCCCCACCGGTTCCACGGCCTACAACCTTTCCGCCGGCGGGCCCATTGTCAGTCCGGCATTGCAATCCATCCTGGTTACGCCGATCTGTCCGTTCATGCTGGAAAGCCGCCCGGTGCTTCTCCCAGCCTCGGTTTGTCTTACTACCAGACTTGCCGGGCAGGCCAACGGAGTGAAGATTATCGTCGATGGCCAGCCGGCCTGGGAAATGTCGGCCAGCGACACCTTGGAGGTGGTGGCCTCGGAAAGGCTCCTGCGGCTTATCTGTTCTCCCCAGAAGGATTATTTTGAAATTTTGCGCAATAAGTTGAATTGGGGCGGGCGAGCGGGCGAGGCGGGAAAAAACAAGCAGTAATGAGGTGCTTTGCGATAAAAAAAAGCGGCGGGCTCCTTGTCGGAACCAGCCGCTTTTTTGTGTGAGTTTTTCAGCCCCTCTGCCGGATGAGAGGTAAAACTTAAATGCCAGGCGTGGCGTTGTTAATCCTTCTCGGCAAGTTTGTGGGCCAGGGCTTCCCGCTCTTCCTGCATGGCGATCTTCCCGGCCTCAATGGCTTCGCTGAGGGTTCTTTTCTTCTCGTCGAGAAATTCCTTGCCTTGCGCGGCCAGGTCCGTGCCGCGGCTGATGAGGTCCTTGCCCTTGGCGATCATCTCTTGGCTCCGCTCAAGGGCGGTTTCTTTGTATCCCTGAAAATCATCCGGCAAGGCCTTGGCTCTTTCCTTCAGCTCGGCCCCATAGTCGGCCAGTATTTCTCTGGTTTCCTGGCCGGTTTTCGGGGCGGTTAACAGGGCGATGGCTGCGCCGACAACGGTGCCGGCCAAGAAGGCCAATACTGCGGTGCTGGAATTGTCGCAATTGTCTCTGCTCATATCAATCTCCTTTTTTTTGTATTTTCCATGATCGGTTGAGGAAATGTGAAAAAGCCATGACCCCGGCGCTGAATCCGCCTAGATGGGAGATAAAAGGGCGGACTGTTTCCTTGAGCATGGCGGTGGTGGTGAGCAGCATGTCCGCTGATCTCTGGGCGGTGTAGATGACCGCGTCCGTCTTCTCCAGCTTGTCGTTCAAGGAGACGGAAAGACCTTGGATTTTGTTGGCCGCCTCGGTCAGGGATTGGCACAGCGGGTCCACATTCTTGTTCAAGGCCTCGATGAGAGACTCGATTTTCTGCAAGGTACGCCGAAATTGCAGGAAGGTCGGCACCAGGGTAATGGCAATGGCAAAAAGGCTTCCGGCGCTGAGCAGGGAGAAAAAATCTGAAGAGGTCAATTTTGTTACTCCTGAATGAGCCGAGGATAGATGAAACCAATATCTTTTATAATAGAGGGGATTCTTCGGGGCTGCAAGGGAAAAGCAATTGGTGTTCGGCAGGCAAATTTTACTTTTCTGGCCCCTTTTTTTCGCCAAACTGCAGCTCCGCGTCCGAGGCTCGCACGTAAATGGGCACCGCAGTGGCCGGGTCCAGGAACGAACCCTGCCGAAAAAGATGCCAGGCTGCGGAACCGATGGAGGCGGCCCTGGCAAAACAGATCTCCGGGGGAGCAAGGCAGGCGGATTCTCCCAGCAGCTCCTTGAGCATTTCCCCATACAGGGTCAGTCCATCGCCGGCCAGCAGGGTGGGGGTGGTAATGAATTCCTGCAGGCGTTCCGGTTTGATCACCGTGGCCTCGATGGTTATTTCCGGAAATCCTTGCTGGTTGCAACGGTACAGGGCAGTGTAGATTTCGTTTTTCCTGGCATCAATTACCGGGCAGATGGGCAAAGAGGAAAAGGGAAACTGGCTGGCGATCCCGGTCAGGGTTGGCACCCCGATGAGCGGTTTTTCCGCAGCCATACAAAGGCCCTTTGCTGTGCTCAAGGCGATACGCAGCCCCGTAAAGCTCCCTGGGCCAAGGCTGACGGCAATGGCGGCAATCCGGGGCCAGCTCAGCTGACACTGGGCAAGGAGCCAGTGTATCCCGGTCAGCAGGCTGCGGGAGTGGCTGGTGACGGTGTTGAGGGAATACTCGGCCAGGCAGCGGTCTTCTGCGACCAGGGCCAGACTGCCGCAGGTGGTGGCGGTTTCCAGGGCGAGGATAACGGAGGGAGCGGTGCAGGTATGGGGCATTGCCTGCCTCAGCCTCCATTGCCGAGAAAACGGAAATCGTTATAAAAAACAAAAAGCATCAGAGAAACAAGCAGCACCAGGCCGATTATCTGGAGGCGTTCTCGTGTTTCCACGCTTAGTGGTTTGCTGCGGATAGCCTCAACGGCGAAAAAGACGAGATGCCCTCCATCGAGAATGGGGATGGGGAAAAGATTCAACACCCCGAGGCTGACGCTGAGAAGACCGGCGAAATGCAACAGGTTGGCCCAGCCGGCCGTCATCTGCTGCCCGGCGATCTGGGCGATGCAGATGGGGCCGCCCAGTTCGCTGGCCGGGACTATCTGCTGGATGATTTTGACAATGCCCAGAAGGGTAATCTTGATCAGGGTCCAGGTATGCAGCGTGCCGATCCGCAATGCTTCGACAGGAGAAATGGAGACCAGTTCGTCGGCGACCCGGATGCCGAGCATGTAGCGGGTGTCAATCACCTCGCCGAAGATGTTTTTGTCCTGTTCCATCTTCGGCTGTCCGGTAAGGGTCATGGTCTGATCGCCCCGGTGGACCACAAGGGTCACTGGCTTTGCGCCGCTGAGACGGATGAGGCGCGCTACATCGACCCATTCTTTAACCGGGGCGCCGTTAATGCTCAAGATAAGATCGTTTGGCGCGAGTCCGGCCCTGGCGGCCGGAGAATCCAAGGTGACCCCGCCTATTCTCGCTTCGGTTACCGGCTGGGAAATGCCCATGACCGCAAAGATGGAGGAAAAGAGCAGGACCGCGAAAATGAGATTGAAGAGCGGCCCGGCAAAGACCACCAGGAAGCGCTGCCAGACGGCCTTGTGTGAGAAGGAAAACCCTTCCTGGCCGCTGGCCACCTCATCGGTGAGACTTTCGCCGTACATCTTCACATAACCGCCAAGGGGAAAGGCGCTCAGCAGGTATTCGGTGTCGCCTACGGTGTGGCCGAAAACCTTTGGGCCGAACCCCAGGGAGAATTTAAGCACCCGGACGCCGAACAGCTTGGCACAGAGAAAATGGCCGAATTCGTGGATGAAGATCAGGGGGCCAAGGACAAGGATAAAGGCAAGAATAGAGGTCATAATCTCTTCAGATGGTTAAGGTTGTCTGTCCCGGCGGCAGCTCCGGGCTGAGAACGTCTTTGCCGAGGCGCTGCCGGGTCTGGATATGCAGGGCTTCGATTATGGAGGCCGCCTGCATCCGGGCGGCTAGGTCGGCATCCAGGATGGCGTTCAGGCTGGCAGCCTCTTCTCTTGGCAACCGGTTCACGGTTTTCGCTACTACCAAAGCGATTTCCGGAAAGCGAATGGTGCCGGCGAGAAAAGCTTCAACCGCCACTTCGTTGGCGGCATTAAGTACGGCTGGCAGGCTGCCGCCCCGTTTGCACACCTGATAGGCGAGCTTCAGGGCGGGAAATTTTTCAAAATCCGGGCGGGAAAAACTCAAATCAGAGGCCTGTGCCAGATTCAACCGCGGCAGATTCATCCGCAACCGTTCCGGGTAGGAGAGGGCATAGGCAATGGGGATGCGCATGTCCGGCACTCCCAGCTGGGCTACCACCGAGCCATCGACGTATTCCACCATGGAATGAACGATGCTCTGCGGGTGGATGAGTACCTCGATGTTTTCAACCCCGATGTCGAACAGCCAGCGGGCCTCGATCACCTCCAGCCCTTTGTTCATCAGGGTGGCGGAGTCGATGGAGATTTTTTTGCCCATCTCCCAGTTTGGGTGGGCCAGGGCCTGCTCTGGGGTGACTGCCCAGAGTTCGCGTTCGGCCAGATTGCGGAACGGCCCGCCGGAGGCGGTGAGGATGAGCTTGCTGACATCCGCTTTTTTCCCTGCCTCAAGCGCCTGGGCAATGGCGCTGTGTTCACTGTCAATGGGCAGCAGGGTTACCTGGCAGCGTTTTGCCGCGGCCATGATCAGGTGGCCGGCCATGACCAGAGTTTCCTTGTTGGCCAAGGCGATGTTTTTCCCGGCCTCAATAGCGGCCAGGGTGGGGGTAAGCCCGGCCCCGCCCACAATGGCGGAAACAACCGTATCGGCACCAGAAAGGGTGGCAACGGCAACATTGCCTGCGGTGCCGGTCTGTATTTTTTCAGACCAGCCTGGGGGCAGGCTCTGGGCCAGTTCGCCGGCCAATCTGGCATCATTAATGGAGACCTTTTCCGGATTGAAGGCCTCGATCTGTTCGCGCAACAGGCGGCCATTGGTGCCGGCGGCCAGACCCACAATGCGGAAGCGGCCGGGGAACTGGCGGATCACCTCCAAAACATTTCGACCGATCGAGCCTGTGGAACCAAGGAGAGAAATGTTTTTCATGCTTTTTTACCTACTCGGATTGCCTAGATAGTTAAGCAGATAATATAGTATTGGCGCAGTGAGCAGCAGGGAATCGATCCGGTCCAGCAAACCGCCGTGTCCTGGCAGGAGACTGCCGGAATCCTTTGCGCCAAAAGCACGTTTTATGATTGATTCCGAAAGATCACCGGCCGCGCCAAGGCTGCCAAGCAGGAGGGCGATGAAGCCTATCCAAAACAGATCTTGCTCCGGCAGAAAAAGGTACCGGACAAGAAGGGCCGCACCCAGACAGCCAGCCAGACCACCGGCAAATCCTTCCCAGGTTTTGCCTGGACTAATGGCGAGGCAAAGCTTGTGCCTGCCAAATTTGCTGCCGGTATAGAAAGCGGCGGTGTCAGAGGCTGCGGTAATAGCGGTGAGGAGCAGCAGCCAGGCGCGGCCCTGCGGCAGGGACATGAGCAGGATCAGGTGGGCTGCGCATAGGCCTAGGTAAAAGTAGCCAAAGCCGGCGCGGCTGATAACTTCGTAAGGCTGGGCCAGGCTAGCGTATTGGGAAACGGTGTAGAGCAGAAGGGAGACCAGGGCAAGGCTCAGGCCAAAGAGCAGGCCGGGGGGTTCGCCAAAATAAGCAGCGCCGGCCAAGGGCAACAGCCCGAAGATGATAAGAGGTATTTTCGCCTGCCGACTTAGGTCGGGCAGAACAATAGTCAGGTATTCAGCCAGTGCTACCTCGGCCAAGGCTGTGATGGCCAGGCAGAACACCGGCAGTGGCCCCCAGAGGAGAAGGAGCAGCCAGGCCGCGCTTGCCAGAACACCGGTAATAAGTCTTTTCATGCTGATCCTGTCATAGGTCCATTCCTGCGGCCTATGATCATTGGTCGTTTATCTGGTTTGCCTGTTCGCCTGTTTTACCGAAACGCCGCTGCCGCTTTTGGAAATCCAGAATCGCGGTAAGCAGATCCTGTTTACGGAAGTCGGGCCAGAGGATTTCCGTAAAATAGAGTTCCGCATAAGATGCCTGCCACAAAAGAAAGTTGCTCAATCGTGTTTCTCCCCCGGTGCGGATCAACAGATCAGGGTCCGGCAATCCTGCCGTGTAGAGGTGTTGAGCAATTAGTGCCTGATCAATCGTCTCTGGACTCAGGGTTCCAGCCAGGCATTTTTGGGCAATTGCCTGCACGGCCTGGGTAATTTCGCTTCTGCCGCCGTAGCTCAAGGCCAGATTGAGAATCAGCCCGGAATTGTCTGCGGTTTCGAAAATTACCCGGTTCAAAATCTCGCGGACTTCCGAAGGGATGCGATTTTTTTCGCCAAGACACCGCAGGCTCACGTTGTTGTGAACCATGGTGGCCAGCTCGCTCTCCAAAAAGGTTTTCAGCAACCCCATGAGGGCCTGGACTTCAAAGGGCGGGCGTTTCCAGTTCTCCGTGGAAAAGGCATACAGGGTAAGCACCCTAATGTCAAGTTCGCGGGCGGCGCGGACGATATCCTGCACGGATTCGATCCCGGCTCGGTGGCCCATGATGCGGGGCTTGCCCTGCTGCTCGGCCCAGCGGCCATTGCCGTCCATAATGATTGCGATATGACGGGGCAGAGCGGTGCTGGCGGGTTCGGGCATGGGAAGTTTATCTCGATTTTGAGTCAGCAGATTACAGCAGGCAACCGGATGAAGCAAGGCGGGGGCAGGTCGCAAAGGCTCAAACCGCCATGACCTCTTTTTCTTTTGCAGCCATAATTTCATCGATCTGTTTGATGAACTTGTCGGTGGCGTGTTGGGCCTCCTCCTGCATTCTGAAGAAGTCGTCTTCCGGGATTTCCTTGTTGTTTTTTTGTTTCTTCAGGGTATCGATGGCCTCGCGCCGCAGATTGCGCACGGCAACCCGGTGCTCCTCGCTGATTTTTTTGACATTTTTTACCAGCTCCTTGCGCCGCTCTTCGGTGAGCTGAGGGATGCTGATCCGGATCATCTTGCCGTCGTTTGAGGGGTTGAGGTCCAGGTCCGAGGAGAAGATAGCCTTTTCGATGGCGGGGAGGAGCTTGGCGTCCCAAGGCTGGATTACCAGCATCCTGCTTTCCGGGATGGTCACGGCCCCGACCTGGTTGAGCGGCAGCGGTGAGCCGTAGGCCATGACCTTTACTCCGTCAAGCAGGGCGGTGGTGGCTCGACCGGTTCTGATCTTGGTGAGATCACGTTTGAAGGCCTCGATGTTGGCCATCATTTTTTCAGTTAGAGCGTCGATAATTTCATTCATTGTCCTCTCCCTGTATCAAGGTGCCGATCTGTTCGCCGCAGATGGCCCTTTTCATGTTGCCGGGGATATTCATGTCGAAAACCATGATGGAGGTGTTGTTGTCCATGGCCAGAGAAATTGCCGCCGAGTCCATGACTTTGAGGCGCCGCTGCAGAACTTCACTGAAGCGGAGCTGGGGGAACTTGACTGCTTCCTGGTGCTTAAGGGGGTCCTTATCGTAGACCCCATCGACTCTGGTGGCCTTGCAGATCAGATCGGCGTTGATTTCCAGGCCGCGAAGCACGGCTGCCGTGTCGGTGGTGAAGTACGGGTTGGCGGTGCCTGCCCCGAAGATCACTACCCGACCCTTCCGGAGATGATGGACAGCCTTTTGCTGGGAATATGGTTCGCAGACTGTGAGCATGGGGATGGCGGAAAGAACCCTGGCTGCGATGCCGTTTCTTTCCAAGGCGTCATGCAGGGCCAGGGCATTGATAACCGTGGCCAGCATGCCCATGTTGTCGGCGGCGGTACGGTTCATGCCGGCAGAGGCGCCGGCTACTCCCCGAAAAATGTTGCCTGCGCCGATGACCAGGCTGGTTTGCACATTGAGCGTAGTGAGAGTCTTGATCTCCGCGGCAAGATAATCAAGCACCTTGTTGCTGATGCCGAAAGCGGCGTCGCCCATCAGGGCTTCGCCGCTCAGCTTAAGGAGTACTCTTTGATATTTAGGGGCCGTTAAGGAAATATCCATAGTTTTTCTGGTCATTCATTTACGGCCGCAAATGCCGTTTTTTTTTATATCTTAAGACAAGGCGCTTTGCCAGCAACGGTTTGGCGTTGTTCACAGGCAGGTCAGCCGAGAGGTTGGTAAAACAGGGGTTATGCGCCAACCTGAAAACGGGCAAATCGTTTAATGCTGATGCCTGTGCCAAGCTTGTTTGCCACTTCCTTGATCAGATCCTGTACCGAGATGTCGGGGTTCTTGACGAATTTTTGCTCCAACAGGCAGCTCTCGGCAAAAAAGCGGTCCATTTTGCCGCCCACCATCTTCTCCGCGATGTTCGCCGGCTTTCCGGAATCGATGGCCTGCTGGATAAAGATGTTGCGCTCACGTTCAGCCAGATCAGCGGGAACCTCTTCGCGCCTGATGGAAACAGGATTGGCCGCGGCAATATGCATGCAGATATTCTTGGCAAACTCGCTGAAGTCGGGGGTCTTGACAACCGCCTCATTCTCGCAGGCTATCTCGACCATCACCCCCAGCTTGCCGCCGGCATGGATGTAGGTTTCCATCACCCCTTCGTTGAATTTGACGTAGCGCTTGACGCCGATGTTCTCGCCGAGTTTGGCTACCAGCTCGTTAAGCATATCCTGAACGGAAAGGGCGGGATTTTTAACGAATTTCTGTTCCATGAGCTCGGCAGGGGACGCGGGTGCAGTCTCTGCCACCTGCATGGCGATATTATCGGCGAAATCGATAAAGGCGTCACTTTTGGCGACAAAATCGGTCTCGCAGTTTACTTCGACCATGACGCCAAGCTTGCCGTTGTTTTCGATGGATGTTTTCACCAAGCCTTCGCTGGTGGCCCGGCCTGCCCGCTTCTGGGCAACAGCCAGCCCTTTCTGCCGGAGCAAATCGATGGCCTTTTCCATGTCACCGCTGGTCTCGGTAAGGGCTTTTTTGCAATCCATCATGCCCGCATTGGTTTTGTCGCGGAGTTCTTTTACCATTTGACTTGTAATATTCACGGTTCTACCTTCATGTTCTGTAACTGGTCAGCAACACCGCATTTCTTGGCCGTCGAGCTGCATATGTGTCCGGCACCCTATGCAGATTTTTTCCGGGCATTTGCGGCAGCAGCAATGCTGCGCTGCTGAACAGTTACGGTTTTTGGTTTATGTTTCCCAGGCCACGAGCTGGATAACTATCAAGCCATTATGCCCGTATTGTTCAATTATGTTTTTGCTGCAAGGTCATTAAAAAACAGGTTATTCGTCGCCTTTTGCGGCTACGGCCTTGGCTTCGATCTCCTTGTCGGTGGCAGCCTGATGGGCCGCGGCAAGTTTTTCCTTGCCGCTCAGTACCGCATCCGCCATTTTTGAAGCGATCAGCTTGATGGAGCGGATAGCATCGTCGTTGCCGGGGATCAGATAGTCGATGCCATTGGGATCACAGTTGGTATCGATCAGGGCAACCACCGGAATACCGAGGCGGTTGGCCTCTTCGATGGCAATTTTTTCCCGTTTCGGATCAATAAGGAAAATGGCGGCGGGCAGGCCTTTCATGTTTTTTATGCCGCCCAGGTTGCGATCCAGCTTGACCGCCTCTTTCTGGATCTGAAGAGCTTCCTTCTTATGGTAATGGTGGATGGTGCCATCTTCCTGCATGGTTTCGTATTTCTTCAGCTTATCGACACTGTTCTTGATAGTCTGGTGGTTGGTCAACATGCCGCCCAGCCAGCGGTTGTTGATGTAGTACATGCCGCAACGCTCGGCTTCTTCCTTGATGATGTCCTGGCCCTGGCGTTTGGTGCCGACAAAAAGCACGGTGCCGCCATTGGCTGCGGTCTTGGCGATAAATTCATAGGCCTTGTTGAAAAGAGGCAAGGTCTTGTCAAGGTTGATGATGTATATCTTGTTGCGGGCGCCGAAAATATACGGTTTCATTTTCGGGTTCCAGCCGCGGGTTTGGTGGCCAAAATGCATGCCGGCCTCGAGCATTTCCTTCATGGTAACATTAGACATGGGGACTTCTCCTTTGGTTTTGGTTTAGTAGCCGTCAGGAAATAACTGTTAGATTTTTTGCCATTTCGCTACGGCTACATATGCCGATCACGATCTGTCAATCGTTACAGTTATTATTGAACAACGGCCTGGCTTCCACCCCATCACTCCAACCCGAATCTGGGCACCAGAGGAGTATTTGCAGGGGTGTGTTTATTTTTGAACCCGAATTTTGTACCATCAGAACTGATTTTTTGCAAGTAAGAAGAGGGAGGTGGTCTTTTTTTTCAGCACCGCATGACCAGAATGAAGTTTCGAAGAGGCGGGTATCTTGCGCCAGACGGGATAAGGTCGGTGGCAAGCCGAGAAAAAAACTTGACGCCTCCGGCAAAAAACGCAAAGGTTTCATCTTCACTTCAGGCAACAGCTCCCGGGAACAGGTATGACTAAAACAATCAGCCAGCTTTGGCCTAAAAAGATTCTGATCCGCTCAACCAACTGGATCGGCGATGCCATTATGACCACCCCGGCGGTGCGAACCATCCGGGAGAATTTTCCTGCCGCCCAGATAACCATCCTGGTCTATCCCTGGGTGGCGGATATCTTTACCGCCTGTCCCTATGTGGACCGGGTCATGCTTTTTGACAAGATGGGGAGGCACAAGGGCTTGGCCGGGATGTGGCGTCTGGGGCGCGAGCTTGCCGCCCAACACTTTGATCTGGCCATTCTTCTGCAGAATGCCTTTTCCGCCGCCGTTCTTGCTCTGCTTGCCGGTATACCGGTTCGGGCTGGATACCGCAGGGATGGCCGCGGCCTGCTGCTGAGTCATGGCGTTCCCATCCGAAAAATTACCAGGGAGAGGCATCAGGTCTATTATTACCAGGAGATGCTCAAGGATCTTGGTCTGGTGTGCGGCCCCCAGGAGCTGTTTCTTGCCCTGCCTGGTACCGCCACTGCCTGGGCCGGGGATTTTCTTGCCGCTAATGCAAAAAAACCGGTGGTCGGCCTTAATCCCGGCGCGGCCTATGGCCCGGCCAAGCGCTGGCCTGCCGAGAGATATGCCGGCCTGGCCAAGCGCCTGGCTGAGGAGCAGGGCGCCACTCTGCTGGTTTTTGGTACGGCGAGCGATACCGAGGCTGCGGCGAAGATCTGCGCGGCAGCGCCGGGGCAGGTGCTTGACCTGACGGGCAAAACCACCCTGGCTGAGGCCATGGCCCTGATCGGCCGGTGTGATGCCTTTGTCACCAACGATTCGGGCCTGATGCATGTGGCGGCCGCCCAGAGAACCCCGCTGGTTGCGATCTTCGGCTCCACCGATGCCGTTGCCACCGGGCCGTTTGCCCCCAAGGTGGAGGTGGTGAATAAAAATCTGCCCTGCAGCCCTTGCCTGAAAACCCATTGCCCACGTAATGATTTTGCCTGCATGCTGGAGATCGGGGTGGATGAGGTGTACGAGGCAACCTGCAGACTTCTGGAAAGCGAGGGAGTATAGAGCATGCGACCAGCCGTGTTTCTCGACAGGGATGGAACCATTAACGAGCAGATGGGCTATATCAACCATATCTCCCGTTTTGTCATGTTGCCAAAGTCTGCGGCTGCCATCCGGTTGTTAAACGGGCAGGGGATTCCGGTGGTGGTGATCAGTAATCAGTCCGGTCTGGCCAGGGGGTATTTCCCCGAAAGCC
This sequence comes from Desulfurivibrionaceae bacterium, assembly GCA_041675585.1. Classification (GTDB taxonomy): domain Bacteria; phylum Desulfobacterota; class Desulfobulbia; order Desulfobulbales; family Desulfurivibrionaceae; genus Thiovibrio. The sequence continues at coordinate 20,572 of JBAYTO010000013.1, read as the reverse complement.
TGCTTGCTGAGGTACACACCAAGATGAACGAGGCGCTGGCCGAGGTCGGAGCCCATGTCGATGGAATTTACGTTTGCCCCCATCACCCCGAGGCCATGGAGGAGCGCTTCCGTCTTGCCTGTGACTGCCGGAAACCAAAGCCTGGTCTTTTTCTCCAGGCGGCGGCAGACCTTGGTCTTGATCTTGCCCGCTCTTACGTGGTGGGTGACCGATGGTCTGATCTCAAGGCCGCGGCGGCGGTGCAGGCCAAGGGGATTCTGGTTCTCACCGGCTATGGCCGGGGGGATTACGAGTATATCGGCCCGGTTCAGTCAGTGCAGCCGAGTTATGTCGCGGATGATCTCTATGCGGCGGTGCAGTGGATTGTCCAGGATATGGCGGGGTAAGGTAAGAGATCACATGGCACCACATCTTGCTTGCGATCGGTTCAGCTCACGTACCAAATGTACGCATCGCCGTCCTGCTTATAGCTGAGTTGGGCAGCTTGCCTGCTCAAACGAAACTTATACCTGCAGGGTGAGCTCATTGGCTTTTCCTGTTTTGTGGCTCACCCCGTGATCGGTTACGGGGTAAGGCCTTGGGAGGGGAAGACCGAATCTGTTAGTGCCGTTTCTTTTTCTCCGGAAATTCGTAGATAACCTCATTTTCCTTAATGAAGCCGAATTGTCGACGTGCCACTTCTTCGAGATAGACCCGGTCTTTTTTTAGTTTGTTGATTTCCTGCTGCAGGGCGGTATTGCTTTCGCGCAACTGCTCGTTTCGGACATTGATTTCATTGAGCTCCGTTGCAACTCGAAAGTATTTCAATGCTCCGTATGGCCCAAAAACAGACCAGGCACTGACAACCGTGACAATGAGCACGCTGTAGAGCAGTATTTTCTTGCGGTTAGTCTCTGAAAGGTTCGCTGGCATGGCCGCTCATTGTAAATGGATTTTTTGAAACTATCCAGCAGCACCCATTTTGCGGTGATCGGGCCGGCTCATGTAACCGAGGTATGCTTCGCTGACCCGCTTACCGCAACCTGAGGGAACTGCTGAATAGTTACGGTTTGGTGGTTCGAGTCATTTTCGGTATTGATCTGGATAGTTATGATTTTTTCTCTTATTATTCCTGTTAGATAGCATAGATGTGAAGTTCATGCAATCGCCGATTGCTTGATTGTTCCAGATGATTAATCGTTGACTCCTGGCCATGCAAGCTCACCCGGGCGGGATCGTTTTTTTCACCTCGCATTCAATCCCCCCCCGGGCAAGGGTGATGCTGATTTTTTCCCCCGGCTGTACTTCGGTGCAGCTCCGAATGACAGCTCCATCATTTTTCTGGACGATACTGTATCCTCGGCCAAGAACCGCCAAGGGACTGATGGCGTGCAGGAGGCCGGCGTTTATTTCAAAGGCTGTCCGCTTGCGTTCCAGGTGGCGAAGCATGGCTTGGGCCAGTCTTCTGCCCAGCACATGAACCTTTTGCCGTTGATATTCCAGGCGCTGTTCCGGGTTATGGCCGGCAAGTACCTGACAGAGCCCGGCAAGAGTGAGCTGGCGTCGATGGATGGTGCGGGAAAAGGCGAATTGCAGTGAGGCCAGGGCATGGTCTGTTGTCAGGCGAAACTGGTCAAGAAGCGAGGTGGGGTCGCCCAGTATTTTTTTGTGGCTCGCGATGGTATGGCGGAAAAAGGCCAGTCTGTCCGAAAATGTTTTGCTCAGACGGTTTTTAAGATTGTCCAGCCGGGCATGCAGTTGCTCGCGGCTGGGGACAACCGCCTCAGCGGCGGCGGTAGGGGTTGGCGCCCGGAAGTCCGCGACCAGATCGGCAATGGTGATGTCAATTTCATGGCCGATTGCCGAGACAATGGGAATCTGTGAACCGGCAATGGCCTTGGCGAGCCTTTCTTCGTTAAAGGTCCACAGGTCTTCCAGGGAACCGCCCCCACGGCAGATAACGATCACATCGCTCTGCCCTCTGTCGTTGCAAAGGGTGATGGCCTCGATGATATCCTCCATGGCTCCGGTTCCTTGCACCCTGACCGGGATAATTTCTATGGGTACAGCGGCAAATCTTTTTCCCGCCATGGAGAGAAAATCATGTACCGCTGCCCCGCTTGGCGAGGTGATAAGGGCGATTTTTTCGGGCAACAACGGCAGGGGCTTCTTGCGTCCCTCGGCAAAAAAACCTTCGGCTGCCAGTTTGCGCTTGAGAAGGTCGAAGGCAAGTTGCAGTGCGCCGGCGCCTTTTTCCGCGAGGGAGTCCACGATGAGCTGGTATTCGCCGCGGGCTTCATATAGCGAGATCCGGCCCCGGCAGACCACCATCATGCCGTCCTTGGGTGGGCAGGAGAGATAACGCTGCTGGGGCTTGAAAAGAACGGCTTTTATTTGGGCGGTATCATCCTTGAGGGTGAAATAGAGATGGCCGGAATAGGGACAGCGCAGGTTGGAGATTTCGCCCACCACGGTGACAAAAGGAAAGGAAACCTCAAGCGCCCCACGGATTGACTGGGTAAGTTCACTGACTGTCTGGATTTTCTCGCTGGCCATGCTGTGCATGTTCACTACCTATCACGTAAGCGATCACAGGGCACCACATCTTGCTTACGATCGGTCCAGCTCACGTGCCCAATAATGTTACGCATCGCCGTCACGCTTACCGCAACCTGCACTATCCTGTGACCGCTTATAGCTGAGTTGAGCAGCTTGTCTGCTCAAGCGAAACTTATACCCGCAGGGTGAGTTTATTGGCTTTCCCTGTTTTGTGGTTCACCCCGTGATCGGTTAACCTATCATGGGCAGCATGGCATGGACAAGTATTTTGTTCCGTTGCAGCGCCAGGCTGGATAGTCACAAATGCGGATGCATTTTTCGAGAGGGAAAGGTATAGTGTCGGCAAATTTTGTTGTTTTACGAAAAACGTAAGCAGTGTAACGGCGAGGGACGGCGGCATGTCTGAACAAAACAGCTATTTTCAACAAGAGATACTGAACAAGCCTTTGCAGAAGCATGGATTGCTCGAAGAGCTTAATCTGCCACCCAAGGCAATCAAGTTTATCCGGCAAAATAAGCGAAATATAATAATCGGCCTGGTGTGTGGTGCGGTGGCAATTGTGGGCTGGTCCTCGTTCAGCTATTATCTTGCCAGGCAGAATGATCGTGCTGCCGCCCTGCTGGCCGAGGCGCTTGGGCAGGGGGAGGTTGATCGCAAGGTCAGTCTTCAGAGGATTCTTGATGATTACGGCCGGACCAGCTCTGCCATGTGGGCAAAGGTTGAGCTGGCCCATCTTGCCTTTGATTCGCAACAATATGCTGAGTCTATCCGGGTTTATCGTGAGGTGCGGGATGATCTGGTCAAATCCAGCCCGGTTTTCCCCCTGGTGCAGCTGAATCTGGCCCAGGCCTATGAAAATAAAAATGAACTGCCAGAGGCTCTCGCCGCTTATCAGGGCTTGGCGGAGATAAAGGGGTTTGCCGGGGAGTCCTACTTGGCCATGGGCAGAATTTATGAGTTGCAGAAGGATCTGCCCAAGGCAAAAGAGATGTATGCCAAGGCCCTGGCCGAGGAATCCGTTTCTCCTGCGCTCAAGGAAAAGGTGCAGGTCAAGCTGGACCGGCTCTAAGACGCGTTTTTTTGGCGGAATAGACCGAGACAGGTAGACAGGCTATTAAGCGAGCGATGGAAATCATCCGTACGTCGGCCGAGATGACGGCCTGGGCAAACAGGATTATTGCCGCCGGACAGACAATCGGGCTGGTGCCCACCATGGGCTTCTTCCATGAGGGGCATCTGTGTTTGATGCGCAAGGCCGGGGAGAAAGCCAGCCATACGGTGGTGAGCCTGTTTGTTAATCCGATTCAGTTTGGCGCCGGCGAGGATCTTGGCCGTTATCCTCGTGATTTTTCCCGTGATTGCCGGCTTGCTGAGGCTGAAGGGGTGGATGTTCTTTTTGCCCCGGAACCGCAGGAGATGTATCCGTCGGAGGCCTGCACCCGAGTGATTGTCTCCGGCTTGACGGACGGTTTGTGCGGCAGGAGCCGTCCGGGCCATTTTGCCGGGGTGGCCACGGTAGTTGCCAAACTTTTCCACATCATCAAGCCGCATTCCGCTGTCTTTGGCAGAAAGGATTTTCAGCAGCTGGCGGTAATCGAGAGAATGGTGGCTGATCTCAACTTTGCGGTGGAGATCATCGGACATCCCATTGTCCGGGAACCGGACGGGCTGGCCATGAGCTCTCGAAACACCTATCTTTCCGCCCCGGAACGGCAGGCGGCGCTTTGTCTTTTTCGGGCCATTGACCATGCGAGAAAAAGGGCGCGGGCGGGGCTTGTCGACTCACGGGTTCTGCTGAGAGAGGTAGAGGGGGTGTTGCAGGCGGAGGGTGTGACCGTTGAATATGCAAGCATTGTTGATCAGACGACTTTGCAGCCGCAAGCCGAGCTGCGAAAAGGCGTCGTGTTGGCCATGGCCATAAAGGTCGGGGCAACCAGATTGATCGACAACGATAATCTTTTTGAGGAAAACTAAAGCTGAGTTGAGCAGCTTGCCTGCTCAAACGAAACTTATGCCCTTTGGGTGTAAAGCTGAGTTGAGCAGCTTGCCTGCTCAAGCGAAACTTATGCCCTTTGGGCGCAAAGAGAACGACAATGTTACAATACATGTTAAAATCCAAGATTCACCGGGCAACGGTGATCGAGGCTGATCTTCACTATGAGGGCAGCCTCACGGTGGACAGGAATCTGATGGATGCCGTCGGTCTGTCTCCCTATGAGCGGGTGAATATCTATAATATCAACAACGGTGAGCGGTTTGACACCTATGTGATCGAAGGGGTGGCCGGCTCCGGGATGATCGGCTTAAACGGCGCGGCGGCCCGCAAGGGGATGGTCGGCGATCTGGTGATCATTGTCAGCTATGCCTTGTATTCCCCGGAAGAGCTGGCCGGATACAAGCCCAGGATCGTGGTGCTCGACAAAGGCAATCAGATCAAGAAGGTGATGCATGTCGAGGAAGCGCAACATCCGTATCGCGGATAGCCTCCTGCTCGGGAGGCTATCCCGGCATTTATTGCCGGAGTGCCTCGGTTCCGTTGCCGCAGATTTATGTCTTTTTTCTTTTGCTAGATGGCCATGATTCTTCTTGCTACCGCTACCGAGATGGAAGCCTTGCCCTTGATGGAAGAAAAGCGCGGCTATCCCGCGGAACGTTTCGTTACGGGGGTTGGCCCCCTTGAGGCGGCGATCCGTCTCACCCGGCGGCTCGCCGAAGCGAGGGGGGAGATCGATCTGGTTCTTAATTTTGGCGTGGCCGGAGCCTATGCCGGTTCCGGGGCGGGATTGCTTGATATTTGTCTGGCCGAAAGCGAGATTATGGGCGATTTCGGAATCTGTCACGAAGAAAGCATTGAGCCATTTGGCGGGCAATTGGCAAGCAGACAAGCCAATTTTCTGGAGCCCCGCTATGTTGCCCAGGCTTGGCAAATTTTCAGAACACATGGTTTCTGCTGCAAAAAAGGCGTGTTTGTTACGGTTAATGGCGTCAGTGCCACGGCAAAGCGTGGCGCCATGTTGCGTGCGGCTCATAACGGCCTGTGCGAAAACATGGAGGGGGGGGCAGTGGCCCGGGTCTGCGCAGAATTAGCCGTTCCCTGTCTTGAGGTCCGTTGTATCAGTAATATGGTGGAAGACCGCAATCTTGCTAACTGGCAGCTTGCCGAGGCCGTGCAAAAATGCGGCCAAGCTGTTTCCCTGCTTCTTGACCACATAGTCCTCATCTGAACCAGGCAGAAGATCCGTGCCAATTCTTTCCGAAAAAACCAAACTTTCTCTGGGCTTTTCCCCCTGCCCCAATGATACCTTTATTTTTCATGCCCTGGTCCATGGGCAGCTTTGTCAGGCGGGCGCCGAGTTGCCGGACTTTGGGGCCGTATCGCTGGCCGATGTCGAAACCCTGAATGAGTGGGCGCTTGCCGGGCGGCTTGATGTAAGCAAGATTTCTTTTCACGCCTTGGGTCAAGTCCTTGAGCAATATGTCCTGCTCATGGCCGGAAGCGCTCTTGGCCGCGGCTGCGGCCCCCTGCTGGTTGCGAGGGAGAATTTTTCCGTGGCAAAGCTGCCCCGGCTGACTATCGCCATCCCAGGGAGATACACCACGGCGGCTTTGCTGCTGCGGATGTTTTCCCCTGTCTCCCTGACGACCAGAGTGATGCGTTTTGACCAGATTATGCCCGCCATTGTGGCAGGAGAGGTCGATGCCGGGGTGATCATCCACGAGAGCCGTTTTACCTTTCCGGCGCACGGCCTGCTGCTGCTTCAGGACCTCGGTGCCTGGTGGGAGCAGGAGACCGGTTTCCCCATCCCTTTGGGCGGCATCGTGGCAAAACGCTCCTTGGGCAAGGAAAGGATTCAAGCCATTGCTCTGGGCATCCGCGCAAGTGTCGCTGCCGCTTTTGCCAATCCGGCGGCGTCCATGCCTTATATCCGGCAACATGCCCAGGAGCTTGACGATAAGGTTATCCGGGATCATATCGGACTTTATGTGAATCAGTTTTCCCTTGATCTGGGCGAAGAGGGGCTTGGTGCGGTGCGGGAATTTCTGTGGCGAGGCCGGCAGCTCGAGGGTTTCCAGAGAGATTTTTCCTCGCTGCCATTAACCAGCATGGAATTATGATGTCGTCAACTTGCCGGTTAGCCGGCAAGGGGCTTTCTTTTTTTGTCGGCCTCTAGGTCGTAAACCAGAAACGAGCTTGACAAGAAATATATTCAGAATATATTTCAAAATTCCCTGTTTTGCACTGGTTTTAGCCAGTGAGTGGCGTTGCCTTCGGGATATTTATGATATTGCAATCCGATCGATATCGGAAGATGAGTTGAATTTAAAGGTAAGGAATAGAGCATGAAACTGACAGGAGCACAGGCCTTTCTCAAGTGCCTGGAAGAGCATGGCGTAGAAGTTATCTTCGGCTATCCCGGCGGGGCACTCATCGATGTCTACGACGAGTTGATGAAAAACGACAAAATCCATCACGTTTTAACCCGGCATGAGCAGGCCGCGGTTCATGCCGCCGATGCCTATGGGCGGATCAAGGGAGAAGTAGGGGTTGCCCTGGTGACTTCTGGCCCCGGCGCAACCAATGCGGTTACCGGTATTGCCTCGGCCTATCTTGATTCGATTCCTCTGGTCGTTTTCACCGGCCAGGTGCCGACCAAGCTGATCGGCAATGATGCCTTTCAGGAGGTCGATATTGTCGGGATTACCCGACCGATCACCAAGCATAACTATCTGGTTAAGGATGCAGATGATCTGGTTCCAATTATCAGGGAGGCTTTCCATCTTGCCAAAACCGGTCGTCCCGGTCCCGTGCTTATTGACATGCCCAAGGATGTTCTGGCTACCCGGATAACCTATCCCGAGCTCAAGCCAATCAGCATGCGGACTTACAAGCCCACTTACGAGCCGCATCCCGGTCAGGTCGAGAAGGCCTGCCAGGCAATGCTCAAGGCGAAAAGGCCGGTGATCTACGCGGGTGGCGGTGTTATCCTCTCCGACTCCAACGAGGGGCTGACCGAACTTGCGAGAAGGCTTAACATCCCCGTTACCATGACCCTCATGGGGCTGGGTGGTTTTCCTGGTACCGATCCTTTGTCCATGGGCATGCTTGGCATGCACGGCACCTACTTCGCCAACATGGCCGTGGCCAACTGTGACTTGCTGATTGCGGTCGGCGCCCGTTTCGATGACCGGGTGACCGGCCGGATCGATGCCTTTGCTCCCCACGCCGAGATCATTCATATTGATATTGATCCTTCTTCCATCAGCAAGAACGTCCGGGTGGATATTCCCATTGTGGCCGACTGCAAGAATGCGCTGGACGCCATCAATGCCTGGTTTGCCAGGAGCACGGAGTTTAATGCCGCAGAGTGCGTGGAAAAAAACCGGCCCTGGCATGAGCAGATTAAGGAGTGGAAGAACAAGCATCCCCTGGGCTATGTCGAGGAAACCGATATAATCAAGCCCCAGTTTGTTATCCAGAAGCTGCATGAAGTGACCGGTGGCGATGCGATCATCACCACCGAGGTCGGCCAGCACCAGATGTGGACCGCCCAGTTCTATCATTTTAACAAGCCACGCCAGTGGGCCACTTCCGGCGGCCTCGGCGTGATGGGTTATGGCTTTCCTGCCGCCATCGGCGCCCAGATGGCCGCGCCGGACAAGGTTGTGATCGACATTGCCGGCGATGGCTCCATCCAGATGAACATCCAGGAATTGGCTACATGCAGACAGGAAAAACTGCCGGTTAAAGTTGCCATCCTGAATAATGGCTACCTTGGCATGGTTCGTCAATGGCAAGAGCTTTTTTATAACAAGCAATATTCGTCCACCGTCATGGAGGTTGCCCCTGATTTTGTCAAGGTGGCCGAGGCCTATGGCGCGGTGGGATTGCGAGCGACCAAGCCCAGCGAGGTGGAGCCGGTTATCCGGGAGGCTTTGAAGATCAACAATACAGTGTTCATGGACTTTGTCATCGCCAGGGAAGAAGGGGTGTACCCCATGGTTCCTGCGGGTAAAGCCACCACCGAGATGCTGCTGGTTTAAGAGCCGCTACGAAATAGCATTATATTTTGACCAGATCGTTACTGCTTTTAAAGCAGGTCAAACCAGTGCAATGTTATAGTCAGACATGAACGACAGCTTAGGTTCAATAAGGATACCGCGATGAAACATACCATTTCCGTACTGTTGCAAAATAAACCCGGTGTTCTCTCCCGGGTCACGGGCCTTTTCAGTGGCCGGGGTTTCAACATTGAAAGCCTTTCCGTGGCTCAGACCCTTGAGCAGGATGTTTCCTGCTTGACCCTGGTGACCTCCGGTGAGGATACCATTATTGAACAGATCACCAAGCAGCTCCATAAACTGATTGACGTTATCAAGGTCACCGATATGTGTGAGCATGATAATGTGGAGCGGGAGATGGCCCTGATACGGGTGAAGGCCGAGGCGCATACCAGGGCCGAGGTTTTGCGGATAGTCGATATTTTTCGGGGCAAGGTTATTGACGTCGGGCCAAAGAGCTATGTGGTGGAGGTTACCGGCAAGGCAAGCAAGCTCCAGGCGGTCATTGACATCCTGCGCCCTATCGGCATCCAGGAAATTGTCCGTTCCGGGACCATTGCCATGACCAGAGCCCATAAATTGTAAGCCTTGTTTGGGCAAGCGTGATTCGTAGATGAACTGACATACTGCAGGCGCAGTTCGTCAGTTCATTTTTATATGAGCAGAACGATTCGGCTCTGGCAAAAGTATTTTACAGCGAGACAGAAAACGCATGAAAAAACCACAAGTTCCTGTGGCTCTTGAAGGATACCCGTTTATCGGTTTCGCGGCCTTGACCACCTTGGTCCTTGCCATTTTGGGCTATGATTTCAGCGCGTTACTGACCTTGTTCGTTACCGCTTTTGTTCTGTACTTTTTCCGGGACCCGGAAAGGATATGCCCTGATGATGATGATGTGCTGGTTTCACCGGCGGACGGCAAGGTAATCCTTATTGAGAAAGTATTTGATGATAAATTCGTGAATGAGCACGTTTACAAAGTGAGCATCTTCATGAATGTCTTTAATGTGCATGTAAACCGGGCTCCATGTCCGGGCACCGTAACCCAGGTGCAGTATTTTCCGGGGATGTTTTTTTCGGCCAATACCGAACGAGGAGCCTTGGAGAACGAGGCCTGCGCTCTTATTCTTGAAACAAGGAGCAACCGCAAAATTGCGGTGGTGCAGGTGGCTGGTCTTATTGCCAGACGGATTGTCTGTTGGGCTGGCAAAGGGGACAGATTGATGCGGGGAGAGCGCTTCGGTTTGATTCGTTTCGGGTCAAGGGTTGATTTGTATCTGCCGCAGCAGATTCAACTGGAAGTCGCGGTTGGCCAGAAAGTAAGGGCCGGAGAGACGGTTTTGGGCTATTTTCCCTGATACTCCTATGCAGAAACGCTTTTTTTAAATATACTGCCGGATAGTTATTATTGCCGAAGATATGAGTGCGAACTTTGCGTTGGTTGCAAACAAGATCGGAAGGAGGCGCACATGACCAAGCATCATCGGACCAAGGATATAATTTCTGCAAAGGGCAAGATCTGTCTGTTGCCGAGCGTCATCACCACAGCAAGTCTTTTCAGCGGCTTTTATGCCATCGTTGCGGCAATTAACGGCCAATATTTCCATGCGGCCGTGGCGATTATTATCTCTGGGATTTTTGATGGCCTGGATGGCAGGGTGGCCCGTCTTACCGGCACGACCAGTAAATTCGGGATGGAGTACGATTCCCTCTGTGACCTGGTGGCCTTCGGCGTGGCTCCGGCCATCCTTGCTTACGAATGGGTGCTGCGCCCTTATGGCCGTTATGGCTGGCTTGCAGCATTTCTTTATGTGGCAACCACCGCTTTGCGTCTGGCCAGATTCAATAGTCAGGACACCACTTCGGCCAAAAATGAATTCACCGGGTTGCCGTGCCCCGCGGCTGGAGGCATGATCTCCGCCTCCGTATTATTCTGCAATTTTTTTGAGATCACCGGCACCATGAGAAATTTTATTATGCTGGGAACCGTTTACGGTCTTTCCTATCTTATGGTCAGTTCCGTGAAGTATCTGAGCTTTAAGCATGCGCAAACCGATCGTGCCAAAAAATTTCAGGTTCTGGTCGGAATGGTTCTGCTCATCACCCTGCTTGCCACCGAACCCCAGGTTACCCTCTTTATCCTGGGCGCTACCTACGTCCTATCCGGACCGCTGGCGGCGGGGTATCGATTGGTGGTGAAGGGCAGGACTCCTGCTGAGGAAGAACAGGAAAATTCGGTATAAACTTGGTTGGGGACGGCATTCTTCTTGTGCTGTTCCAGCCGAGAGGAGTGACGATAACATGTCGGATAAAATTGTTATTTTTGATACCACCTTGCGTGATGGTGAGCAGTCGCCCGGCGCAAGCATGAACATGCAGGAAAAATTTCGTCTGGCCCAACAGCTGGTCAAGCTGAAGGTGGATGTGATTGAAGCCGGCTTTCCCGTGGCCTCGCCCGGAGATTTCGAGTGTGTGCGCAATATTGCGGAGCATGTCCGGGGCGCGCAGATTGCAGCTCTTGCCCGTTGCAGTATCAAGGATATCGACCGGGCCTGGGAGGCGCTCAAGGGTGGTGAAAACCCCAGAATCCACACTTTTTTGGCCACCTCGGACATCCATCTCAAGCACAAGCTGAAGATGAGCCGGGAGCAGGTGCTGGAACTGGCCGTGGCCTCGGTGCGTCATGCCGCCAGATACACGAGCAACGTGGAGTTTTCCGCCGAAGATGCCTCGCGCAGCGACCTTGATTTTGTCTGCCAGGTCTTTGCCGCGGTAATCGAAGCCGGGGCCACGACCCTGAATTTTCCGGACACCACCGGCTATGCCCTGCCCGATGAATTTGGCCGCAAGATCGGTTATCTGATCGAGAACATTCCTAATATTCATAAGGCTGTCCTCAGCGTCCATTGCCACAATGATCTTGGTCTGGCCGTTGCCAATTCCCTGGCCGCGATCAACCATGGCGCAAGGCAGGTGGAGGCAACCATCAATGGCCTGGGGGAAAGGGCCGGCAACACGGCCATGGAAGAGCTGGTCATGGTTATCCGTACCCGGGCCGACCAGATGCAGGTGCATAGCGATATCGTCACCGAGCACATTTATCCCACCAGCCGGCTGGTCTCCACCATTACCGGCATGGCGGTGCAAGCCAACAAAGCCATTGTCGGGGCCAATGCTTTTGCCCACGAATCAGGGATTCACCAGGACGGGGTACTCAAGGAGCGAACCACCTACGAGATCATGAATCCGGTGGATATCGGCATCTCCACCGGTAATATCGTGCTCGGCAAGCATTCCGGTCGGCATGCCCTGAAGGACCGGATTGCGGTCATGGGCTACAGCCTCAAGGACGCTGAGCTTGATCGGGTTTTTTCCCGGTTTAAGGAGGTGGCTGACGTCAAGAAGGAGATGTTTGACGAGGATCTTGAAGCCATCCTTATGGATGAGGTGCTGCGGATCACCGAGACCTTCTCCCTAGTGCATCTTGGAGCGATGAGTGGCAACAAGAGTCTGCCCACCGCGGCGGTGCGACTGCTCATCGACGGCAAGGAGCAGGAAAAAGCCTGCATCGGCATCGGCCCCATCGATGCCTGTTTCCGGGCCATTGCCGAGCTGACCCAGACCAAAAGCAAGCTCCTCTATTTTTCAGTCAGCTCCATCACCGGCGGTACCGATGCCCAAGGCGAAGTGCTGGTTCGCATTGAAGACGAGGGCAAGGTCGTGGTGGGGCAGGGAGCGGACCCGGATATCATCACCGCCGCAGCCAAGGCTTATCTCAACGGCCTGAACCGGTTGGTGTTTTTGAAAAGAGAAACCACACGGCAGGGAAACTAGTCACCTCAAGGGTGTATTGTTTTTAACCTGTTGATATTTTTTTATAATTGCCGGGCCTTGCCCGGCTGCTTTCTGTAAGGATTGGGACAATGACTGCTGCGAAAAAGAAATTCAATATTGCGGTTGCCGGTGCCACCGGCGCCGTGGGCGGGGCCATGCTCGATGTTTTGGCGCGGAGGGATTTTCCTCTGGGTGAATTGCGGCTGCTCGCCTCGGAGCGGTCCGTTGGTAAAACCCTCACCTTCAAGGGCAGGGAGATTCCGGTCCAGCTCCTGAGCAAGGATGCCTTTGTCGGGATCGACATCGCCCTTTTTTCCGCGGGCGCGACCCGTTCCTTTGATTTTGCTCCGGCTGCCGCAGCGGCAGGGGCGGTGGTGATCGACAACTCCAGCGCCTACCGCATGGACCCGGAAATTCCTCTGGTGGTGCCCGAGGTTAACGCGCATGCCATTGCCCGCTATAAAAAACGGGGGATCATCGCCAATCCCAACTGCTCCACGATCCAGATGCTGGTGGCCTTAAAACCCATCCACGACAAGGTGCGGATCAAGCGCATCGTGGTCTCCACCTATCAGGCGGTTTCCGGCACCGGAGCCAAGGCCATTGATGAGCTAAAGCAGCAGGTGCTCGATTACGCGGCGGGCAAGCCCATGACCCACAGCGTCTACCCGCACCAGATTGCCTTCAACTGTCTGCCCCAGATCGACAGCTTCCTGGAGAATGGTTACACCAAGGAAGAGATGAAGATGGTTAACGAGACCCGCAAGATGTTCGAAGACCAGACCATCGGCGTCACCGCCACCACGGTGCGGGTGCCGGTTTTTTACGGCCACTCCGAGTCGGTCAATATCGAGACCGAGAAGAAGATCACCGCTGCCGAGGTCAAGGCCCTGCTGCAGAATGCCCCCGGCGTAAAGCTGGTTGATGAGCCTACCCTGGGCCAGTATCCCATGGCCATTGATTGTGCGGGCCGATTCGAGACCCTGGTGGGCCGGATTCGCGAGGATGAGTCCATCGCTAATGGCATCAATCTCTGGGTGGTATCCGATAATATCCTCAAAGGGGCGGCGCTCAATGCGGTACAGATCGCCGAGGAACTGATCCGGGATTACCTGTAATTGCGGATCATCAGCGGCAGCGCCCGGGGGCGCAAGCTGCTGGCGCCGGGTCGGCGTTTTGGCGATTCAATTCGCCCTACCTCCGACCGGGCCAGGGAGGCGATCTTCAGCATTCTTGCCGCCAAGGTTATTGGTGCCCGGGTGTTGGATCTTTTTGCCGGCACTGGCGCCCTGGGGCTTGAGGCCTTGAGCCGGGGGGCGGAGTTGGCGGTTTTTGTCGATGGCCAGCGCTCCGTGACTGAGCTTATTGCCCACAATATCGGACTCTGCGGTTTTGCCGGGTGCGCCACGGTGCACCTTAGGGATTTGTCCAGGGGGCTTGCTTTTTTGCCGCCAAAGCAGCCAGCCGGCAGCTTTGACCTGGTTTTTCTCGATCCGCCCTATGGGGGTAAACTTGCCTTGCAGAGCCTTGAGTCTTTAGCCGGCGGCAACCTTCTTGCCGCCAAGGCCATTGTTGTTCTTGAAGACGAAGCGGAAGCGCAATACCCGGAAAGCATGGGATCGCTGGCCTGTTTTGACCGCCGCCGCTACGGAGAGGCCGGGTTTTGGCTCTACCAGCATACTTAAAGGCATGGTGCCATGACTGACTATGAGCCGTTTGTCTCTGAAGCCACATCCGAAGCAGTCGCCGTCTATCCCGGCACCTTTGATCCCATAACCAATGGCCATCTCGATATCATCCATCGGGGCCTGCATCTGTTTGACCGGATCATCATCGCCGTGGCTAGCAATCCCGCCAAGCAGCCGCTTTTCCCCCTGGAAGAACGGCGGAAGATGATTGAGGACTGTTTTCCCGGTGATGAAACCCGGATAACGGTCGAGGAGGTTTCCGGGCTGCTTGTCGATTTTGCTTACAAGCGCGGGGCCAAGGCAATCATCCGCGGCTTGCGGGCCGTATCTGATTTTGATTACGAGTTCCAGCTGGCTTTGATGAATCGCCGGATCGAGCGGGAGGTGGAAACGGTTTTTCTGATGACCGGCTTCCGCTGGATCTTTATCAGTTCCAGCATCATCAAGGACGCTGCCAGGTATGGCGGGGATGTGAGCGGCCTGGTGCCGGATCATGTCTGCGAGAAGCTGCGAGCCCGGTATCTTCAGCTATGATTATTGAAGGGGTGACTGTCTTGGAAGGGGGGCCAGCCTGTGGTTCCCCCGTCCAGGGCCAGGGAAGAATGGTTGCCGGTCATGGCTGAGGATGCTGAACAAAGAAGGAATCCCCCGACCAGGCGGACATTCCTGGTGGGATTCTGGTCCTGGCTGCGCTGGGGTGCTGGCGCCCTGCTTTTGTATCCGCTTTTCCGTTTTCTTGACTATCGTACCCCCAAGCAGCCCCGCATTGTGAAAGTGGACAAGATCATACCGGTGGGCGGGTTTGCGCTCGAGCATGATTTTATCCTTTTTGTCGGGGAAACCGGGTCGTGGGCAGTCTCCAGAAAATGCACCCACTTGGGCTGCAGGCTCAATTTTCAGGAAAAAGAGGGGATACTTCTCTGCCCCTGTCATCACAGCCGATTCAGCAAGGAAGGCCTCCGACTCAGCGGTCCGGCCAAGAAAAATCTCCCCCGTTTTCAGGTGACGACGCAGCGGGATGGCAAGGACGGAAAAGGGTATCTTGTTAGCCTCTAAGGGTATTACTATCCGCAATCTTTTCCTTGAGACCAAATGGGGGGGCATGAGCCTGGTCTCCCTCTACCTCTCGGTTTTATCCGGGATGGTGGTGGCCCTCCAGTATGATCCCGCCACGCCGTATTTTTCCGCCAGCTCCCTTGACCTGCTGCTGCCGTTCGGTCAATTCTTCCGGGCCGGTCATTTTTATTCCAGTCAGTTGTTTTTTCTCTTCTCCTTGGGGCATCTGGCGGCGGTAATCCTGGCAAAGGGTGAGCAGCAACTGCGCTTTGCCAAATGGCTCCTGCTGATCGGTTCCGTCCCTGCCGCGCTGTTGCTGCTTTTTACCGGCTATGTCCTGCGGGCGGATGCAACCGGCGAGGCGGCGGGTATTATTGCCGAAAATATTCTCCTCTCTATTCCCTGGCTCGGTGCGCCGTTGAACTCGCTGCTTTTTTCCATCGAAGCCGAGGGGATGAAACGGATCTACGCCAACCATCTTGTCGGCCTGGGGCTTGTCTGGGGGATCTGTTGCTGGGATCATCTGCGCCGCTACCGGGTCGGTTTTAGTCAGCATCGCCTGCTGCTTTTGCTAACGGTGTTGGGCAGCCTTTCGCTGGCCGCGCCCCTGGAGCCGACCCGTCTCGGGCTGTTCCACATCCAGGGGCCGTGGTTTCTCCTCGGCCTGCAGGAGCTACTGCGTTATATCCCGCCATTCTGGGCCGGGGTGATCTTTCCGAGTACCGTAGTTTTTGCACTGGCCTGCGTAGGCATAGAGACCCCGGTACGGCGGAGATCGTTGCTGTTCATCGCCGGCTGGCTTGCCGTCTATCTTGTTCTTTCCGTGATTGCCGCCTTAAGATAGTGCGGAGTGCTTAGTGCTGGGTACTTAGTAAAAAATTAAAGACACAAAGACCTTTTCTCCATACGTTCCCTCATTTACTCGGAACTCAGCACTTTTTTGTCACGGCAAAGGCAGGCTGACGGAAAAAATCGTACCCTGGGTCCGGCCATCACGCAGGGAAATCTCGCCGCCATGGCTGTGCACGATCTGCCGGACAATGGCCAACCCCAGCCCGGTCCCTGTTTCCCTGGTGGTGAAAAAAGGCTCGAATATTTTTTCCCGGATAGCTTCCGGGATGCCGTGACCGTTGTCTTCGATTTCCAGGATAATTGCGGTTTCCTGTGTTTTCTTGGCCCGGAGCGCTATCCTTCCCTTTTCCATATTCCGGCAGGCATTGGCGCTGTTGGTAATCAGGTTGAGAAGCACCTGCCTGATCAGCTGCGTATCGCCCCAGCAGTCGAGATCCGGGGGGATTTCCAGATCAAGGGTCAGCGTGGAGTTCCAGCCTGGATCATGGTTTAGGGTTTCCAGTGCTTCCTTCACCTTCGCCCGCAAGGGGAACCATTCCTTTTCCGGATTTACCGGCTTGGAAAAGAGGAGGAATTCATGGATCGTGGCATCAAGACGGTCTGATTCCCGCATGATGATGTTAAACAGCCGCTTGTTGACCGAGCTTTCCCGGGTTTCTCCATTAAGCAGCTGCACAGCCCCGGAAATGGCGGCCAGAGGATTTCTGAGTTCGTGGGCAATGCCTGCGGCCATTTCGCCGATGGTCGCCATTTTTTCGGCCTGCTGCACCTGAGCTTCCATTTTTTTTATCTGACTGAGATCCTGCAGGGTATACAAAGAGCCGCTTTCGTTGTCGTCCGGGGCATTGAGCCTGGAGCAGGAATAGCCTACAGGGATTGTCTCTCCGCCTTTGTGGGTAATGACGGCCATGTGCCGCCGTTCGTCATAAAGCCTGGGTGTTTCCAAAGCGGGAAATACTTGGGAAATTTTTCGGCCGAGAACCTCGCTGGCATTGTAGCCGGTTATGTGTTCCGCTGCCCGGTTGAAAGATGTTACCCGGCGGTCGGCGTTAACGGTGATAATGCCGGTATTGATGTCATCGAATATTTGTTTGTACAAAAGGGAAAGCCGGCCATAGTCGCTCATGGTCTGGAACAGTTCTGCTTCGGTTTTCTGGAGTCGGGTTGAGAGCATGGAACTCAGGATAGCGACCAGAAAAAAGGTGAGGCTGTAAATGGTGAAATAATGGAGCAGCATCTGTAAATTGGTTAGCTGGTACGGGTAGGAAGGAACAAAGCGGGACGCATAACCGCCATGTTCGACTAGAAGCAGTGCCCCGAACAGCAGGGTACTCAGCGCGGCAAAAAGCAGACTTCCCCGCCGGAAGAGCATGAATGCGCCCATGACGATGGGGAAAAAATAAACCACCGTGAAAACAGACTGACTGGCGCCAGTAAAAAGAATCAGGAGAGTCACCACCAGGGTGTCAAGGGTGATCTGCAGGTAGCCGAAGCGGGAATAGCATTGAATCATCCTTAATACAAAGGCGGAAAGGATGGTGAACAGGTATAGCCCGGCAATGAAATAGGCAAGGTAGTGGAGTGGCGGGAGAAAAATGGGAGAATTTTTGGTCTGGAGAAGAACGCTGATCCCCAGCATCAGGGAAAGAAAAAGTACCCTGAAAAACAGCAGCCACTGAATCTGTTTCTTTAGATGATCATTGGCGGCAAATGAGCCGCTATTCGGGCAGAGGGCGGAAAGTTTCATGTGGTCTTTTTAAAAATGGGCTTGTCCTCAGCTTTGCTGGACACGGGTGTCCAGGGAACTGCCTCAGAGATTATATTTTTTCGCCTTGTGGCGAAAAGAGCGGAAGCTCATTTTCAGGAGATCCGCCGCTTTCATCCGGGAATTTTTTGTTCTGGCCAGAGCCGTTTCGATCAGCCTTTTTTCAACATTAGTGATGTATTGCTCAAGGCCTAACGCAAAGGCGAGTTCATCCGGTGCCCCGGAAGTATTTTCTCCCACCTGTCCGGGGCCGGGGGCGCGGCCTGGCCGGTGTCCTGACAGGGTTAAGCTTTCCGGCAGGATGATGTTGGAGGATTCGAGGGCGACCCCTCGTTCGACGATATTTTCCAGTTCGCGGACATTGCCGGGAAAGTCATAATCCATCAGAACTTTCAGGGCATAGGAGGAGATCTGCTGCACCTCCTTGTCGAACAGGGTTGAATATTTCTTCAGGAAATGCTCGACCAGAAGCGGCACATCCCCCTTGCGTTCGCGCAGAGGCGGGATGCGGATGGGGACGACGGCCAGACGATAAAAAAGGTCCTCCCTGAAACGGCCTGCCAGGACCTCTTCTTCCAGATTTTTGTTGGTGGCGGAAATGATCCGGACCTTGACCCTGATGGTCTCCGTGCCACCGACTTTTTTGAATTCCCGTTCCTGCAGGACCCGCAGGAGCTTGGTCTGGATAAGAGGGGAAAGTTCGCCGATTTCATCGAGAAAGGCGCTGCCATGGTTTGCCAGTTCGAACAGCCCGGTCTTGTTGGCTATTGCCCCGGTGAACGAGCCTTTGGCGTGGCCGAACAGTTCGGATTCGATGAGACTTTCCGGAATGGCGCTGCAGGTGATAGGGACAAAGGCATTTGCCGCCACCTTGCTGTGCTGGTGAATGGCCTTGGCCACCAGTTCCTTGCCGGTGCCGGATTCGCCATAGATGAGGACGTTGGCCTGGGTTGGTCCGATGCGCGTGATGAGGTCGTAAATCTTGAGCATCTCGGGGCTGCTACCGATGATCCCCGCAAAAGAATCAAGGTTATTGGCCGGAATCTTTTCCTGCCGGCTTCCAAGGGCTGCCTTGACAACCGAGAGAATGTCCTCCACCTTGAACGGTTTGGTCAGGTAGTCGAAGGCCCCGTTTTTCATGGCCAGCACCGCATCTTCCGGCGAGGCATAAGCGGTGATCAACACCACCGGGATGGAGAGATCCTGTTGCTTGATATTTTCAAGCAGGGCAAGACCGCTCAAGTCCGGCATGCGAATGTCGGAGATGATCAGGTCAAACCGATGTTGTTGCAGAAGGGCGAGCGCTTCGATCCCGTTTGCCGCAGCCCGTGTTGCGTAGCCGTTTTTTTCCAAGAGAATGGAAAGAAACTCCCGCATGCTGGGCTCATCGTCGATAACGAGGATTTCGGTTATTTCGGCCATCTTTCGTGCTCAAGGCTGGAGTGTTTTCTGATAATGAAGAAGCGAAATTATCTTAACAGAAAAGATCCCCACTGAAACAACAAAAAACGCGCAGGGCCTGCAAGCCCTGCGCGTTTTAAAATGGTGCGAAAAAACCTGGAAACAGTGTTCGGGAAATTATTCGGCGCCGACTCCGAGATAGGTCCGGAGCTTTTCATCTTCGAAAAGCTGTTCGGCGGTTTTTTCCTTGGTGAACAGGGAAACGATGTAGCCCACGAGGAATGAAGCGGTCATGGAGACAATGGCCGGGTTCTTCAGGGCAAAGAGCTCGGAGCCTTTGGGATTCTTGAGAACATCCACCCAGACCGTGGGGCTGATGATGATGAGACCTACGGCCAGGAAAGCGCCGGTCAGGATGGCGCAAACCGCGCCAGCGGTAGTGAATTTCTTCCAGAAGATCGACATGATCAGGGCTGGGAAATTGGCGCTGCAGGCGATGGCAAAGGCGAGACCCACCATGAAGGCAACGTTCTGTCCCTTGAAGAGAATTCCCAGTCCAACAGCAAATATGCCGAACAGCAGAGTGGCAATCTTGCTGGCCCGCACTTCTTCCTGCTCGGTGGCATTGCCCTTCTTGATAACATGGACATAGATGTCATGGGAAAATGAGGATGCCGCAGCCAAAGTGAGCCCTGCCACCACCGCGAGAATGGTGGCAAAGGCCACTGCGGCGATGAAGCCCAGGAAGGGGGTGCCTCCCAGATATTCGGCCAGAAGCGGGGCAGCCATGTTGCCGCCCTTATCGATATTGCTGATGACCTCACGACCGATGAGGGCTGCGGCGCCGAAACCGACAATGGGGATGATGATGTAGAAGTAGCCGATAAAGCCGGTAGCGTAGAGCACGGAGATTCTGGCCGCCTTGGCATCTGGTACGGTGAAGAACCGTTGCAGAATATGGGGAAGCCCCAGCAGTCCGAACATCAGTGCCAAGCCAAGGGAAATCGCGTCGACGGGGCTGGTGATCAGCCCGCCCGGCTCCAAGGCTGCCTGGCCATACTGGGTGGCCACTGCGGTATAAAGGTCTCCGGGGTTGAAGTTGAACTTGGCCAGCACCATAAGCATCATTACGGAGACACCGCAGAGCAGCATGACCGCTTTGATGATCTGCACCCAGGTGGTGGCCAGCATGCCGCCGAAGAGGACATAGGCCAGCATGATGCAGCCCACCATGATCTCCGCGTACTCATAAGGAATGCCGAACATCAGCTTGATCAGGCTGCCGGAACCCACCATCTGGGCGATGGTGTAGAAGAGCACGGTGAGGATGCCGCCGATGGCCGAGGCGATACGCACCGGCGTTTGTTTGAGGCGGAAG
>JBAYTO010000012.1:0-80208 GCA_041675585.1 Desulfurivibrionaceae bacterium | reverse complement strand
TTCCTTCAATATCCCGATGATCTGGCTCTCGCTGAATTTGCTCTTTTTCATCTGAGTCCTCCTGGAGCAATTTTGCCCGAAGAACTCTATTTTTGCATGGCCTAATTATAAGGGATGGTTACAGAGGCATTCGTCCCGAAATTTGCCGTTAAAGCTCTCGATATACGCATTCTGTGTCGGTTTTCCCGGTTGGATGAACCTGAACTTGACGTTGTTTTCAAAACCCCAAAGATCAAGAGCCTTGCTGATAAACTCCGGGCCGTTGTCCACCGTTATCACCTCCGGCAGGTCATGCGTCAGGGCAATACGATCAAGCACTCTTGCAACCCGCTGCCCGGTTAGCGAGTGATCCACCTCCAACACCGGACATTCTTTGCTGAAATCATCAACAACCGTCAATATCCGAAATCGACGGCCACTGAAAAGATTATCGGGAACGAAATCCATCGACCAGTGCTGGTTCACCCGCTCTGCTCTATTCAGGACAACCCGCAGATGGCTTACTCTTTTCTTGCGTTTCTTTAAGCGAAGGGAAAGACCTTCTTCACGGTACAGCCGTTCCGTACGTTTATGGTTGATCAGATAACCTTCCCGCAGCAACATGGTGTGCAGACGAGGAGCGCCAAACTTGCGCCTCTGTTCCGCCAGCTCTCGCAGGCGTGACCTGATCTCCTCATCGTTCTTGGGTATCGCCTGGTACCGGCAACTGCTCCGGCACAACCCGACAACATCGCAGGCCCGTCGCTCGCTGAGCCGGTGGTTTTCTTGAAGATAGACCACCACGCTGCGCCGGGCGGCAGGCGTTACCACTTTTTTGAGAGAACGTCCTTGATCGCCCGATTTTCAAGCATTGCGTCAGCAAGCAGATGTTTAAGCTGTCTATTTTCGTTCTCAAGCGCTTTCAGCCGTTTGGCCTCTGAAACTTCCATCCCGCCATACTTGCTGCGCCAGTTGTAAAAAGTCGCATCGCTGATTCCGTGTTGTCGGCAGAGATCTACGATTTTCATCCCCGCCTGGGCCTGTTTCAGAATGCCAATAATCTGTTCTTCGCTGAATCGTTTCGATTTCATGTCCGTCTCCTCTCTGAGGTTTCTAGACCGAAATCACTAACTCCGCAATGGATCATTTTTTAGGGGGAAGGTCAACCTCGTCTCAATCCCCTTATTTGTCAATCGGTCAGGGACATGGCCTCTTCTTCTCCCAGGCGTTTTACCAAGGCTGTTTGGATGTCTTTCACGGTGATGGCGAAAACAATTTCGTCGCGGTGCAAATACACCAGTGTGAATCAAATCAAAATTTACACAATGGACACTAATTATAGATCATTGACACATTCTATTCCTCCCATATCCTCGTCTTACGCCAACGCCATGACCATAGTTTTAACAAACTCGACTATATCAATTAGTTTTCTTGCATTGGCTTTTGTGGGTTCAATGTTGTCGAAAGATACGATAATAGCTTTGTTTGACTTGTCAGCTTTAGCCTTGATCGCTATGTCACCGAACTTGTCATTGATCCGTTTTGAGAACTGATCAATGATCGCGCCAAGGTCCGCTCTATCATCTTTTCTATAGGCCTCCTGTTTATCAAAGGTTCTCTCATTGAATCTGAACTCAAACTGGCTCTTCCCCTCGATAGGCAGCCTGACAAAGGTGGCTTTTTCTTTATTCTGAGAGGCATCTCTGGCCAGTTTCTTCTGCGTGACAAAATTAGAGTGGTCAATAACCATGGAGCAAAATCGTGTGGCGAATTTTCCTTTTCCTTCGCCATCAAATTCTTCACTAATCAAATAATCGTTTTGACTGATCCATTCCTTCAAATAACCTTCAAATAACATCGAAAAATCCACATCATTGTCTTTTTTAAAAATCTTGTTAGCTACAATAAATACAGCAATAACAACGATCAGACTGGCGATGTCTTTAGCTGCATTAAGCACATTACTAATGGCATAGCCCACAATATGCAGATTTACTATAACGGCCAGTATGGCAACAGAGCCAAATACAGCTGTCAGTTTTTTTTCTAGCTTATCATCGTATTGTTTCATAAATACCACCTTTCAATGATCAAAATTTCTCACTCAATTAGCCTACATCAACCAAGCCAGACAGCTAATTTTTCTACAATTTCTGAATCGTAATATTGAGGAGTAAAAGTCAAATCATCCATAATCTTCTAGCTAACCGAATCCAGAGATTTCATGCCTTATCAAACCCGAGCCAGTGAGTAAACTTGTCCATAGACACCAATGTTTCATCCCAGTCTCCGGTAAACTGAATGGCTCTGTCATCGACATATAAAATCGCAGGGGGTTTATGTTCACATATTTCATCAATTTCTATATCATGCTTTGCAAGGTAATCTTTAATGGCTGACCTACCTCCCTGTGTTTGGCATCGCGTTGAATGAACTACAACCTTAAATCCTTTCGATCTTAAGGTGCAGATTGATTCACGGCATCCAATGGTTGGTGGATCAGGGATATTGGTTACCCCTTTCCAGCCGGAAAAATAAGAGTGAATAACGCCGTCAAAATCTAGGCAGATGGTTTTATTCATGTCACCTTGCCTGCCGGCAACATTTCATCAAAACGCCAACCATTAAACCCTATTTCATCATTAAGAATGTAAGGCAATATTCTAAATTCTATATTGTGATGGCCTAGGTCTAACGCATCGTTAAACATTTTAATCGGGGACTTCCCATGAGAAAGGACCAAGGGGTGATATTTGTCGTCGGGAGCAATTAACCACATTATGACTTTAGTGGCCGCTTTCGCAGCTTCGAATCCATCCCATTTTGTGTCCTTTTTGTTATCACAATCAATAACTAGATCTTTAGAAGGAGAGTACTCACCCCTGACATACCCCAAAAGACGGGCATAGTAAAAAGCCTCCGATATTATCCCAACTTTTCGATTATCAGTTCCTTTGAGCTCAAATAAATGCAAAACCTTTCCATTTCGCGACGCTCCCCAGAGATCAACTTCTGAAGTTTTTGCAACCGTCCATTCATTGCCCCCTTTCACGGACTCTTTGAAAAGGCCAACAGGAAATTGCGGAAAAATCTCATGTGGAAATAACACATCACTCCCAAGAGGAAATTCCACATACCGATCTTTAATCTGTGACTCTATGGCTCGTTCAGTAAAACGGCCATTTATCTTTTTTGTTGGAACCCCAAATTTCCTATTGTTTGAAGGAGAGTTTAACGTTGGTTTCGTGGGCCAGTCCCACTTCCCATGATTTTCACTTTCGTAAGTAAAAAACGAGAAACATTTGCTGTATTCATCGAGCAAAAACAATGAACGACGCCAATGAAGAACCCCCTCATTCATTGGCAACGGTTCTACGCCAGTAATTTTCATATGGCATTCGACATTGATGTCTGGATGAATCTGCCTATACCAATAAACGATACACAATAGGAAAGTAGGCACCGAAGCACAATCTTTTTGTAAATTTACACAAAGATTACCAATAGACACTTGCGCTGAAATTTTTATGGTTTTATTTTTTTGATTTTTTTCTGCATACCAATCGATATCTCGTTCTCGTCCTGAATTTGGGACACGAATATTTTGGGGCGCTAAATACCTCCTAATTTCCACGAGAATATCTTTAAATATTTTGTCGTTCATTCATATCGCCCCTTAGTTAAAGACTTAGAATAACACCGTCATTTAACTGATACACGCAAGAAAATTGTTCAAAATACTTCTCCCTATGGTCTGTGTGTATCGGTATTAACTTTTTCGGTTTTATTGCATCAACCATTCTTTTTAAATCCTCAATGACAGCATGACCACTGGTATGTATGGGGATTATCTTGACTCCAGGATCATGATTAAGCTTTGGTAGGTAGCTGTAACTGCTATTTTTTTCATCGAGGTAGCCCAACCACATTGAATAGATGACCGATATCGAATCTACCCCGAGCATCTCTTTGAACCTCTGAACAAATGAACTTTTTATAAAGTACCGCGAAGGAGTTTCAAGAATCTCTTCTTCGGTAATCATGTTGCCATTTTTATAAAGAGACTTTACAAAACCACCAAAATATTCTGGGTTAGTTTTTACTGTTTTATAATGACTGGCCGCAGTTCTTCCCCTGGAAAGTACTTTGATTAAGGGCCAATCGATTTTCGGTGATTTTGCAGAAATAAAAGAAATCTTTTCTAAAATCCAAGCTGTGTAGATATCTACTACAAAAATTCTTCCAGTCCTTTTTGCTGCTCGATACGCACTCACAATCCGGTCAATATTTTGGGAAGAACAAAGAAGAAAAACCAACCCGGGATCTTTGCCAAGAAGAACCTTTACCATCCCCTCTTCAACTGCAGTTTCGTCAGGAAAATCGGTATTTTTTCGCTCCATCATCGTGCCCTCCATCATGAGGACATCAATATCTTTGGGTGGATTTTTGATGAGATTTTCAAACAACTTAGCCTTTCTTCCGTGTGCCCTAAAATCTCCGCTGTAAAATAGTCGCTTACCATTGTTTTCTATCTCAAAGGCATAGGCGTCTGGGGCTGAATGATCCATAAGGTGCGGCGTTATCTTGAAGTCCCCAATCTTAAATTGCATCCAAGACTGAAAAGTGCAAAATTTATTCTCAAAAAGAGGCTTACCAAGAAACAACCGTGTTGTTTGAAACAACTCTTTGGCTATCGGCCCCGTGTAAACTGGAACCGTAGCAGGGAGCAGATTAATGAGGCCGAAATGATCTTGATGCGGATGGCTGACCAGAACCGCGTCAATCTTGCCATTAGGAAGAGTTGCCGGAATTCCATCATCAACCAATGGCATGCCAATATCAATCAATATAGTAGTTTCCCCAGAGGATAACCGGACACAGGTTCCTCCGATTTCATTGCTACCTCGATGTATACATATATTCAACTTTTTCTCCGTCTCCTAAAAGCAAAATAACTACAACGCTAAGCCCCCAGCTCTGCTGGGGAGAATTGAAAAAGCTATGCTGTAGTATTTAATAAAAAGCTCCTTTCGGGTTAAGGGCCAGTTCTGCCAGCCTACCGCGCCAAAGAAGTTGCAGATAAAATCGCCGGATTTTTACGCGGTCGGCTGAGCTGAATTGTTAGTCATTTATTGTTTATTACTCGTTTAATCATTGGTGATGGGTCAGTGTCTGCTGACGTCCAGTCTGCGATGCTTGGGTGTGTTGCTACTATAACCTTTACGCCTTCAATACTAATAAAGGCCTGGCTCTTCCAATTTCGTTTATTTGTTTCTATAAACTCATCAATATGTCTGTCAGCAGCTAGTTTTTTTCGGACTAAATTACCTGCTGTTTTTCCAAAGCACAATATTGCCTTTGGTTTGAGTTCTTCTATCACTGCCCGGTGGAATGGCCAACAGTATTCGCTAAGCTGATCAGCATCTTTACGTATATTTATCTCTCGTTGTGACCTGACGAAAATTATATTACTTGATGGAATATCACCAGGATTAAGACCTAGATTTGAAAAAAGATGCAATACCCTTGGTTGCATTCCCCAAGTCCCTGGATTCACTTTTCCCCATAATTCATCACGATATGCAGACCAATCATATGCTTTATTTTCAAGTATTTGTTTAATGCTACTTTTGATAGTGTCTGAGAATTGTTTGTCTGGCGATCCTCCGGGGTTAAGACCTAGGACATATAAGTCTTTATTCCCAGAGAAAGCATTCCTTCCAGAATAAAAAACAGCTCCTGATTTGTTTATAAGTTCGTCTGGAATATATTTAATAAAACTTTCAATCATGCTTGAACCTATATTTTGACTAACGTGAAGTTAACCGGCGGACGGCGATTAGCCGTCCGCTGCATTTGCTTTGTTATGCGACTTTCAATCTAAACGATCTTTTTTACCAAGAAATGGTATGCAGCAACAATTTCAGCATCCAGTTCCCGCTCCATCCCTTTGATACTATAATCACCGACCTTGCCTATTGTGTTGCCAGAGCCAAGAGACGATCCGTTTCTTACAACATCGCCCTTGACATTGAACAGCGCGTTTCCGCTGCCCTTTGAAGAACCGTTTCGGATAATGCCATCCTTAACATTGCCAAGAGCGTTCCCTGAACCCTTCGATGAACCATTCCTGATGACTCCGTCCTTAATGTTGCCCAATGCATTACCTGATCCGATTGATGATCCATCCCGAATAACGCCGTCTTTGAAATTTGCCATTGTATTATCTCCTTGTTTTCCATCTGGTTTTACTTTTTATCCAAAGTGGTGGTTGTCTTTGGAAGCATAACATTATATTGGACAGAATTACGGCTCATAAACGGAATCTGGAAATTCTGCATAGTAACCCTATCTTGTGGATATCCTGCCAAAATCACAGGCGTTTTTTTGCTGGTAAGGAAGAAAAGGAAGGTGGCAACCGGTGGAAAATATTGCATCATCCTGATAGGCAGACTGTAGCAACATTCCGTGGCGTTGTACAAGGGAAAAGGTATCTTTCTGAAATCCTAAAGGTAATAAATCTGATGAAGCTCTGACGGCTTTTTTGACGGCTTTTAATTCCTGTGGATGGCTATGACGGTTCGAAAAAGACTGTAAAACATGGTGGACTACGCACTAGATCGCCCTTTCACGCCGGCGACACGAGTTCAAATCTCGTTGGGGACGCCAGAAATTCTAAGGGGAATCAACTTCTTCAGGTTGATTCCCCTTTTTTTATTGTCCGGGCCGCATCAGCAGCAGCTCCCATTCTTGAAAATAAATGCCGGAAAACGGCAACATACAATACTCTCCCCACGAAACTTCCTGTTTCCTGGAAAAGTTGCATTTCCATTTTTGATCTGCATTACAATATAAATGTGTGCCGCTAAATTAGTGGCCGACTTCTCTTTTCAGGCCGAATTACCAACCTTGATCACTCACCACTGATACCGCATCCACCTAAGGAGCCTCCTTGATGCTTGGTAGCAAAGAAAAGCTGATACCGCTTGCGATGGCCGTCTGGATTGCCATTCTGGGCACCTTCACCTTCATGCTTGAGAGCAACATCAAGAAGGAGGAAAGGTCTCTGGCGCTGAGTACTGCCCGGGCGCTCTTTCAGCACAATCTGGTCAGCCGCAAATGGGTCGCCCGCCATGGCGGGGTTTATGTCCCGGTCACAGCCACGACCCAGCCTAATCCGTATCTGCCGGAGCACCTCCGGGTGTTAACCACAGACAACGGCATAACGCTGACAAGAATAAACCCCAGCTACATGACCAGGCAGATGGCGGAAATGATGGGAGAAATTGTGGCAGGCACCCAGTTTCACCTCACGAGTCTGAACCCGATCCGGCCCGAAAACAAGGCGACGGAGTGGGAGGCAAAGTGGCTCAAGTCCTTTGAGCTTGGGGTAAAGGAGCAGAGTGATTTTTTCCAAGACGGCAAAACTTCCTGGTTACGCTACATGGCGCCTCTCGTTGTCGAGCCGGAGTGTCTCAACTGTCATGCCCAACAAGGTTACAAGGAAGGTGACATCCGGGGCGGGCTCAGCATCTCCCTGCCCTTTTCCGTCCACCCTCGCCGTGGCTTCTTTATCCTCAATGGTTCGGTGTCGATCATCGGCCTGGCCATCATCTTTCTTGGCGGCACCTTCTATGGCCGAAAGCAGCGTCTGCTTGACGCCCTTTTCAACAACCCTCTGGCGACCTGCGTTACCGATAAAGACCATACTATCCTGATGGCGAACGATGCCTACTGGACCGCATTCGGCTCCCCCTTCGACCAGCAAAAGACGCTCAAGTGTCATGACCACAGGACGGGGAAATTCTGCCAAACCGAAAATTGCCCAATCACCAGGATCATGGACGGAGCTAATACTTACACCCGCGAAA
The DNA here is from genome assembly GCA_041675585.1 of Desulfurivibrionaceae bacterium. Lineage (GTDB taxonomy): Bacteria > Desulfobacterota > Desulfobulbia > Desulfobulbales > Desulfurivibrionaceae > Thiovibrio. The sequence continues at coordinate 72,355 of JBAYTO010000012.1, read as the reverse complement.
CCCTCAAGGAGAAAGACGGGGTGTCCAAGCACTTCATTACCACCGCCAGGCCATTGTTCGACGCCAAAGGCAAGGTGGGTGGGATTGTCGAAAGTTTTCAGGATATAACCGAGCGCAAGAAGGCGGAAAAGGCGCTGGAGGAAGCCAACCGCAAACTTGAAGCCATGAGCATGACTGACAGCTTGACGGAAGTCGCCAATCGCCGGCGTTTTGACGCGGTACTGACCAGGGAATATGCCCGGCATTCCCGTTCAGGGGGAGAACTGTCACTGATTATGCTGGACATCGACCATTTCAAAAACTTCAATGACTGTTACGGCCATCTCAAGGGTGATGAGTGCCTGCGCCAGGTTGCCCAGGCGATGGCAAATTGCGTTGTCCGGCCCACTGATCTGGTAGCCCGTTATGGTGGGGAAGAGTTTGCCTGCATCCTGCCGGAGACAGACAGCCGCAGCGCGGTCGCCATCGCCGAAAAAATCCGTCGGGCCATCATCGCCCGTGCCATTCCCCATCAAGAGTCGAAGGTAGCCGCCTTCGTCACCGCCAGCCTGGGAGTGGCAACGATGCCATGTACCGCAGGCGGATCGGCGATGGACTTCGTTGCCCAGGCGGACGAACAGCTTTACCTGGCAAAATCTTCCGGCCGCAACCAGGTGAAATTCACCGCCGCAACCCATGTTGCCGGCGGAGCCCAAGGAACTTTTATGCGGTTGCTCTGGAAAGACTCCTTCTGTTGCGGCAACGACCTCATCGACTCACAGCATCAGACCCTCTTTCATCTCTCCAACAAACTGCTCGAGGCGGCTCTTCTGGCTCGGCCAGCCGAAGAGATTGCCGCGATCATCAGTCGACTGCTTTCCGAGGCCAGCCAACACTTCCACGATGAAGAGACGATTCTTAGAGAAGCAGGTTTCCCCGGCCTGAAACACCATGTTGCCGAACACGCCAAACTGCTCGCCAGGGGACTTGCGCTGGCACAGGAGTTCAAAGCAGCCAAACTCACGCTCGGCGATGTTTTCCAGTTTCTGGCCTCCGAGGTGATTATGCTGCATATCCTCAAGGAAGACCGGGAGTATTCTCCGTTCATCAAAAAAGAGGGGGCGGTTGATCATGGTGCGGAGAAAAATGCGTGACTGCCGGAGAAGTGGGGTTTAAAATCAGAGGGTATAAGTTTCGTAAGAGCAGACAAGCTGCTCAACTCAGCTTTGCACCCTGCGGGTATAAGTTTCGTAAGAGCAGACAAGCTGCTCAACTCAGCTTTATAAAAGATTGCAGGCGGCTGCGGTAGGCAGGGCGTCGTTCCCGATAATTCTTTCCACCCTTTCTTTATAACTGCGCCATGACCTGCACCCAGGATTATCACCAGCTGCTTGCCGACCTTGACGCGGAGATCTCCCGCATCGGGGAGATCCATGCCCCCGCCCTCACCTGCGGGCCGGGCTGTGCCTCCTGCTGCCTGAGTTTCAGCGTTCTGCCCCTGGAAGCCGCCTTCCTGCGGAAAGCCCTTGATGCCCTGCCGCCGGCCAGCCAAGCCCGGCTTGCGCGCAACCTTGCGGCAGGCGATGAACGTTGCCCCTGGCTCATTGATGAACTGTGCAGCATCTACGCGGCCCGCCCGGTCATCTGCCGGACCCAGGGGCTGCCCCTGGCCTATGTGGACCAAGAGCGCGAGGCCATCGAGGTTTCGGCCTGCCCGCTTAATTTCCCGGCCGACTATGCCTTTACCCCGGAAAACCTCCTGTTTATGGACGGGTTCAACGAACGCCTCTTTGAGCTCAATCGGACCTGGTGCCGCAAACAAGGGATGGACTCGGACAGACGCATCCCCCTGCGGGAGATTGCCCGCCTTGCCCCTATTGCTGCTACTCCTGGTCCGCAGCAATGACCGGCAAGAAGATATGAAAGGTCGTATGCATATCCAGCGCGTAAAGCTCCGGCTCCTGGGGCGGGGATTTCACCTCGATCCTGCCGCTATGATCCTGGATGATGCCGAAGGATACTGATAAGCCAAGGCCGGTGCCCTTGCCGACCCCCTTGGTGGTGTAAAATGGGTCAAAAATCCGTCCCAGTTGATCAGGGGGAATGCCGGACCCGGAATCTCCGATGATGATCTCGACCTGCCCGCTTTCCTCATGCCAGCGGCTCCACACCCCGATGATCCCTTCGCTGCCGATGGCATGGTGGGCGTTGGTCAGCAGATTGACAAAGACCTGGCGCAGCCGCTCGTTGTCAAAACAGGTCTTGGGCAGATTCTCGGCCAGGCAGCGATGGATGAAGATATGATCCATGTTCAGGGTGTGGTTGACAATGGCCAGCACCTCCTCCAGGCACTGATTGAGATCAGCATACAGCTTGTCGTGTTCCTGGGTCTGCCGGGAAAAATTCAACAGATCGGCAACGATGCGTCGGCAGATCTTCGCCTGTTTTTCAATAATCAGCAAGGTCTCGTGTACCTCGGTCTGCTCCGCAAAATCCTCCTCCAGCAGCTGGGCATACCCAAGGATGATCCCGAGCGGGGTATTGATTTCGTGGGCCACCCCGGCGGCGAGCTGCCCCACCGAGGTCATCTTTTCAGAATGCACCAACTGCTCCATCATCTTCCTGAAGTTGGTAAGATCCTTGGCAATCCCCTGACAGCCTTGGGTCACGCCGACCCGATCGGTAATAACCGAGGCGGTGATCATCAGATATAAACGGCCATCCTCCCTGCCGACAAACTCCGCTTCGAAATCCTTGACCTGCCCCTCCGTTTCAAGCAGGGCGTGATATTGCTTCCAGCGTTGCCGATCGGAAAAAAACTCGGCCAGGGGCTGGCCGAGAAGATCCTGCCGCTGGCCGACCCCGAGCAGCTGCAGACCGCTCTCATTGATATCGCAGATCCGCCCCTCCGCATCGCAGAAATAGATCATGTCCTTGGACCCTTCGAAGAACCCCCGGAACTTCTCCTCGGACAACCGCAGATCGTGGGTTCGCTCCTCCACCTGCTGCTCCAGTGTCTGATTCAGGCTGGATAGATCAGCATGCGCCACTTTAAGCCTTTCGTTGGCCAACTCCAGCGAGAGCGCCTCAACCTTGGCCCGTTCGATGAGCACCGCAGTATTGTGATAGTGGAGGGTAAGGATGGCCACCCCGCAGAGGGCGATGGTATTCAACCCCCCGCTGTAAGGGTCGAGCAGATCCCAAACCTGCGGCATCCCGGCAAACCTGAAGACATAGGGGAGAAAATGCCCCATTCCCCGGGAAAAAGAAAAAACCACCATGACCAGTGAGAACCAGAAAAAATACGCCCACAGGATGTTCTTGGGCTCCAGCCGTGTAAGCCGCCGGGCAAAGGAGAGTGCAATAAGGGAAAGGATGACCATCACGGTGGCGCCGAGATAATCCACAAGATAGACGGGAAACAGGGGAAGGCTGATGCTCTCTTCCATCAGACACCATGGCCGTTTGAACCCTGCCGCCGGTTTTCATTTGACCGGTAGAAACCCCGCAGAGAGGTGGTAAAAAGCCAGAGGGCCGGAACGCAAAGCAGATGATCATAGCGGCCAAGATAATAGAGGAAGCTCAGCAGAGTTCGCGGTCCGACAAAATAATCTTCCACCAGGCGGGCGCCGGAATCCCTGATGTCGGTATGCATCTGTCCGGCAAACCAGTGTACGAACAGGTGATCCATATCCCAGAAAAGAAAAAACAATAGCGACAGTTTGAGGGATCTCCAGGAGTATCCGGCATCCGGCGGCTTGGTGTGCAGGACATAGAGGAAAAACAGCAGGGCCACCCCGAGCAGGAGGTGGGCCATCAGATGGACCACCGGACCTTCCGCCTCGCCGTGTCCCTGCACCGCCCAAGCCGGACCGCTCCAGCAGAGCAGGAAGGCACAGGCCAGCAAGAAAGCGTGTCTTTTCATCCGGAATCCTCCTCCACTACGGAAATACCTGCATGCTCACCATTAGCAGGTTGTCCCGGCGGACGCAAGCGATATCCAGCGGAATCCAGCCAGAAAACAGAGAAGAACATGTTGATTTTTTAGATAAATAATGCATTCATAGAATGAGAATTCCAAAATCGTATTCCTATCATGACTATTGCCGGAGATGCCTGCTTGACCTCTGCCCAGCCTCTTTCTCCCTGCCCGGACGGAGAATTTTCCGCCTCCGTTCTTATCGTGGACGATGACCGCGACATGCTCTCCATGCTGGAGCGGCTCATCCGCAAGAAATTCCGCTGTGAGGTGAAGACCGCGACCTCCGGGGAAAACGCCTGGCGGATCACCAGGGACTGGCGGCCGGACATGGTGCTTACAGACATCAAAATGCCGGGAATGGATGGTCTGGCGCTCCTTGAAACGATCAAAAAAGAATATCCGGCAACCGCCGTGATCATGATGACCGGCCACGGCACGGTAGAGTCGGCCATCACCGCCCTGAAGAGCGGGGCCTTTGATTTTATCCAGAAGCCCTTTGACAAAGAACACCTGCTCCATATCCTGCAACGCTGTCTGGAACGCCTCTGCCTGCTCGAAAAAAACCGGCGGCTCCAAAATCGGCTCGCCGAGCAGGAAACGTGCCCGGACTTCATCGGCGCATCTTCGGCGATCAAGGAGGTGTCTGGACTGATCAGCAGGCTTGCCGATACCGATGTCACCGTGCTGATCCGGGGAGAATCCGGCACTGGCAAGGAGCTGACAGCCCGGGCCCTGCACCGATTGAGTGGTCGCCATCCCCACCCGATGGTCACGGTAAACTGTCCGGCCCTGCCGGAGCAGATCTTGGAAAGCGAGCTTTTCGGCTATGCCCGAGGCGCCTTCTCGGGAGCGACCCACGACAAAAAAGGATTATTTCTCGAAGCCAACGGCTCCACCATCCTGCTGGACGAAATCGGCGATCTTCCCATTGCTCTTCAGACCAAGCTGCTCCGGGTTCTCCAGGAAAAAGAGATCATGCCCCTGGGCCAAACCAAAATCATCCGAGTAGATGTCCGGGTCCTGGCCTCGACCAACCAGGATCTAGAAGAAAAAATCCGCCAGGGGCTTTTCCGGGAAGATCTGTTCTACCGCCTCAACGTGGTGACCATCACCATGCCGCCCCTCAGAAACCGTGCGGAAGACATCCCGGCCCTGGCCCACCATTTTCTCGCGACCTTTGCCGGAGAATACAACCGCCAGGGTCTTGTCTTTGCCCCGGATGCCCTCCCCGCCCTGGTGAAGCGGTCCTGGAAAGGCAATGTCCGGGAACTCCAGAATGTTATCAAGCGAGCGGTGTTGCTTGCCGACGACCGCCCCATCTCCGCCAGGCAGTTGACGGAACCTGGGGCGGAAGCTTCCGCGGCCAAAACGATTGCCGAAAATCTGCAGGGATTGCACTACAATCTCGCCAAACAGCGGCTGGTGGAGGATTTCTCCGCGGCCTATCTGGCCGAGGCCCTGCAGCAAAACAGCGGCAATGTAACGGCCGCGGCCCAGGCCAGCGGCATGAACCGTCAGGCCTTTCAAAAGCTGCTGCACCGCTTTGGCCTCACTGCCGATACCTTCAGGTAGCTGTCAAGCTACCCCAGCCACCGCCCAGTGCCCCTATGCAGTAAAAAATAGGCGGCGCATATTTTTTACTGCACCGCCAGACCTGTTTTTCGATAATTTTCGCTCTGGCCCAGCGGCAAAAAACAACAACACATTCACGTACAATCAGTGTGATACAAACAACCCCTCTCCGCCTCGCTTGCTTGGCACTGTTATTGCTTTATCAGAAAATAAAGAGAGGACACCCACAACACCCTCTCCGACAGCAACCATAACAACTCGGCGCGAACGTCCTTGCCCGGCGACAGTCCGCGCCTGTCAGACAGCGAAAACACATAAGGAGGTGCAACGGCGCAACAGGGGAGCTTCGGGGGAAAAGCCGTGTTTAAAGACATTTTCATTTCAGACAGGAGGTGGATGGTATGAAAGTCAAGTTCAGGATGTTGCTGTTACTCGCCCTGGTGATGATGGCCTTGCCCATCGTCCCGCAGGCACTGGCCGAAGAAAAGGGTTCTGCGCCAACCATTACTCTCGACAAGACCTCGCTGGCCAACGGCGGCGAGATCACCGTCAGCGGCCTGGCCCCGGCAGGTGCTCAAGTCTATGTCGAGTTCTATGCTGCGGACAAGAAGGTGCGGGCCAACCGCTTCGACGGCAAGAAGGACCCCAAGACCGGCAAGATCCCCTACAAGTTCTATCTGACCCATGAGATGCCCGCCTTCTATAAGATCCTCGTGCCCAAGGATATGGCGCCGGAGCTGGACAAGGCCAAGGCCGCCGGCAAGGGCTGGAAGTACTCCGAGGTGCTGAAAAAGACCGGCGCCAACGCCGCTTACAGTGCCCCGGCCAAGATCAAAATTGACAGCTATCAGGCCACCATCATGGCCAGCATCATCGGCTCCCGCGGCGATCTGCTGGAGCCCATGGACGAAAAGGCGACCAAGAGCGAGTCGATGAAGCTGGTGAAAGGCCGCTTCCGCAGCGTCGGCAAGCTGCTGGGCGCCAACGTCGAGACCACGCCCGACGGCATGTACACCGCCAAGCTCAAGGTGCCCGCAGGCCAGGCTCCGGGCAAGTACAACGTCACCGTGACCGCTGTAACCGAACGCATTATGGAGGGCGACAAGGAAACGATCAAGAAGGTAAAGAGCGAGGCCGCCACCTTTGAAAACATCGTCTCCTTCCCCACCGTGTACCTCGCTACCGCGGGCACCAGCATCAATCTCCTCTACCCATTCCTTCTCTGCCTGGCCATCTCCATCTTCGGGGTACTCATGGGCGCGGGCGGCGGCTTCATCCTCAACCCAATTCTGGTAACGCTTTTCCCCCTGCCCCATACCATCGTGGCAGGTACGGTCATGCCCACCGTGCTCTTCTCCCAGGGATCGGGCATCTACAACTACTCAAAGATCAAGTTCATCAACTGGAAGCTCGGCGTCGGCATCGGTTGCGCCATGTTGGTGGGCGGCTTTATCGGCCCGAAGCTCACCGAGATGATCACTCTGGATCAGTTCAAGTTCCTCTTCGGCTGGGTTCTCCTGGTACTCTCCGGCCTGATGTTCTGGCAAACCACTCCCGGCTATCTTGAAAAGAACAAGAAGGAGCAGGCCATTCTGAAGGAGTTCAAGAAGCGGGCGGAAGAATGCGCCAAAAAAGGCGAGGAAGGTACCGCAGCCTGTCCCACGGACCAGAAATAAAACCACCATCAGGAGGAATCCGGTATGAAAGTAGATTTTTGGGGTCATGAATTTGAAGTCAATATGTGGGTCGGCTGCCTCGGCGGCTTTCTCATCGCCATTATGTCCTCGATGTTCGGCTTCGGCGGCGGGCCGTTCATGGTGCCGCTGATGACCGTCGCTCTGGGGCTGCCCATGTACATCGTGGTCGGCAGCTCGTTGCTGGCCATCTTCTTCAACACGGCCATGGGCACCATGCGGCACATGCAGTTCGGCAACTTCGACCTGCTGCTTTTTCTCGCCATGTTTCCGGCTGCCCTGCTGGGCGGCTATCTCGGCCCGAAGATCGCCAAGAAATTGAGCCCGCTGGTAGTAAAGCGGGTTGCCTGCGGGGGCCTGCTGTTGCTCGGTCTCAACCTTCTGGGCGTTTATTAGAAAAGAATCGCCCAGGTCCGGTTCCACGGCGCACTCCTCCCTCTCTAGCCGTGGAGCCGGACCTGGCTCCGGCCTAAGGATAAACCTTGGCCAGCCGCCCTGTGAAACAGAAAGAGGGTACCTGTATGGCTCACATTTTCGTCTTGGATGATGTCCTGGATGCCGCCGTACTGACCCAGAAAATCCTGCGCAAAAAAGGGCACCAGGTAACAATCTTTACCGAAGAGCAGGAAGCGTTGCAGTACGCGAGAAACAACCAGGTGGACCTGGCAATCCTGGACATTAATCTCAAGAAAACCAACGGGATCAGCGTGCTGGAAGAACTCAGGCGTGCGAACCCGACGATCCGGGTCATCATGCTCACCGGCTATCCGACCATAGAAACAGCCCGGCAGGCCTTGCATCTTGGCGCGGCGGACTATTGTGTAAAACCCATCGACAAGAGCGAACTGGAAGAGAAGGTCTCCGCCGCGCTGGCCAATTGACCGCGCCGGCATGCCAAATTTACAGGAGTCATAACCATGAAAAAATCAGTCTGGAGCATGTGCGGCATGTGTACCGTCCGTTGCCCCATCCGCGTCGAGGTCGAGGGCAACACCGTGACCTGGCTCGAAGGCAACCAAAATCTCCTGCAAGGCGCCCTGTGCGCCAAGGGCTCGGCCGGCCCCGCTCTGGTGGCCGACCGGGAGCGGCCCCAACAGCCGTTGATCCGCAAGGGCGGCAGGGGGGCGGGCCGCTGGGAACCGGTGAGCTGGGAGTTCGCCCTTGACTACATCGCGGACAAACTCAAAACCATCATCGACCGCCATGGCCCGGAGGCGATCATGGCCAGCTCCAGAGGCGGCCCGTTCCAGGATCTGGTCAAGGCCTTCACCCATGCCCTGGGTTCGCCCAACTACACCAACCACGACAGCGCCTGCGGCCGGAATGTGCACCATGCCAGCATCTCGTTGTTTGGCGTAGGACGTCCGGCCTTTATCTACGACATCAAAAACACCAAGCATCTGGTGCTGTTCGGCCGCAACATCCTCGCTTCCCTGCGGCCCGCCGAGGTCAACCAGGTCATGGACATGCTGGACAAAGGCGGCAGGCTCACCTATGTGGACGTCCGCCAAACCCTGACCGGGATCAAGGCCACCAATTTCTTCCAAGTCCGACCCGGCACGGATTACGCCCTGGCCCTGGCCCTGATCCATGAAATCATCAAGGCCGAGGGATATGATGCGGAGTTCGTGGAACGCTACACCACTGGTTTTGATGAACTGGCCTATTTCGTAGAAAACTACTCGGCGGAATGGGCGGCCAAAGAATGTGGGATCAAGGCCAAGGACATCCACGAACTGGTCGGCCAGCTCATTGCCGACCGGCCCAAGGTCATCTTCCATCCGGGCTGGATGCTCTCCCGCTACAGCGATTCATTTTACGCCAGCCGGGCCTTGAACTGCCTCAACGCCCTGATGGGCAACATCGAGATCCCCGGCGGCCTTATTTTTGCCAAAGGCGCCGGAGACTGTGGCGGCAAAGGGCCGCGCAGCCTCACCGACCTTTCGCCCAAGCCGACCGCCAAGCGGGCCGACGGGGTGGGCGAGGTCTACAAACAGTTCGAAAAAGGCCCCGGCCTCTTTCATCTTTTCTACAAGGCCATGGCCACGGGAAACCCCTATCCGATCAAGGGGATCATCTGCGTCCGCCACGACCCCTTCTCCTGCTTCCCCGACCCGCAGGCCCAGAAGGAGGCCCTGGACAATTGCGACCTGATCGTCTCCATCGACACCCATTACAGCGAGTTCGGCTGGTATGCCGACGTGATCCTGCCCGAATCGACCTATCTTGAGCGCGACAGCATGATAGCCCTGCAAAAGGGGATGAAGCCGCGCATGATCATGCGCAACAAGGTTCTGGAACCCCAGGCCGACACCCTCGGCCTCTATGACATCATCAAAGGGCTGGCCACCCGACTAGGCCTTGACCAGTATTTTCCCTTCAACACCACCCAGGAGCTCTGGGCCTGGCAGCTGGAACCCACCGGCTTTTCCCTCGCCGATTTCGAGAAAAAGGGCTTTGTCGAATACGCCGACAAACCGGTGCTGTACGACCGGGACAAACTGGAAGGCAAGTTCAAGACCCCTTCGGGCAAAATCGAAATCATCAGCCAGAAACTCGACGAATGGGGGTTTCCCTCCTGGAAGCCCTATGCGAGTCCGGCCAAGCCGCCGAAGGGCCAGTATCGCCTGGTGTTTGGCCGCTCGCCGTTACACGCCCACAGCCACACGGTCAACAACCCGCTGCTCAACGAGATGATGCCGGAGAATACCCTGTGGATCAACACCAGAGAGGCGGGCAAGATGGGGGTTGCCGAAGGGGATTTCGTCGATGTCATCTCCGGGGAGATCACCAGCGTAATCACCGCCAAGCTGACCGACTTCATCCACCCCGAAGCGGTTTATACCGTACACGGTTTCGGTCGCCAGATACCTCTGCAAACCAGAGCCTACCATGCCGGCATGAGCGACCAGAAACTCATGAGGGGGCAGTTGCAAAACATGGATCCGGTGGGCGGCGGCCTCAACCTTTGCGAAACCTTTGTCACGGTGCGGAAAAGCTCGAAAAACCATCAACGGAAGGTGGAACTATGAACACCTACACCCTTTATCTCAACAGCAAACGCTGCATAGGCTGTCACGGCTGCGTGGTCCATTGCAAGTCCAACAAAGGGTTGCCGGTTGGGCCGATCCTCTGCGAAATAAGCCACGAGCCACTCAAATCGGTGCGGGGAGTTCCCAAAACCGAGTTCAAGTTCCGCTCATGCTACCATTGCGAGGATCCGTTTTGTGTCACCATCTGCCCCACCGGAGCGATGAAGAAGAGGGAAGACGGCATCGTCCATGTGGATGCGCCGAAATGCATCGGCTGCATGGCCTGTGCCGGGGCCTGCCCCTGGGGTATCCCCCAGCATAATCCCGAAACTAATAAGGCGATTAAATGCGATTACTGCATGGACCGCCTGGATGCTGGGTTGCAGCCGGCCTGTGTGACCAAATGCACCACCCACGCCTTGAAACTGGTGACCATGAAGGAAATCTGAACAGACCTCCTGACCATAAAAAAGCCGCCGGACACATGTCCGGCGGCTTTTTTATTACGGCCTGCCTGCCCTATAACCTAATCACTGGGAACGCCTCCAAAGGTCAAATAACCACGGAATGCGCCCTGAGAGCATAAGTTCGCTAGGCAGGCAAGCTGCCAAGCTCAGCTATAAGCGGACACAGGGTGCCGCAGGTTGTGGCGATCGGGACGGCGATGCGTACATCAGGTACGTGAGCCGGGCCGATCGCCGCCAGATGTGGTGCCCTGTGACCGCTTACCTACAACTCAGCGTTTTGAGCCGCTAAAGTCTTCTGCACCTCAAAAGGCACCGGCGCATACTCCTTGAACCGCCGCGTGAAACTGGCCCTCCCCTGGGTCAGGGATTTGAGCGCGGTGGTGTACTTGTACTGTTCGGCCAGCGGGGTCAGTGCCTTGATCACCTGATAGCGGCCCCGGGTTTCCATGCCGCTGATGATCGAGCGCCGCGTCTGGAGATCCCCCATCACCTCGCCCATCACCTCTTCCGGCACCATAATATCCATCTCGTAGATGGGCTCAAGGATCAGCGGATCAGCCTGCTTGAAAGCCTCCTTGAACGCCTGGGCCCCGGCGATCTTGAAGGATATATCGTTGGAATCCACCGCATGCATCTTGCCGTCAAAAACCATCACCCGCACATCCCGGACATGGGAGCCGGTCATGGGACCTTCCTGCATCTTCTCCATAACCCCCCTCTGGATGGAGGGCAGGTATTTGGCGTCGATAACCCCGCCCACGATACAGTTGTAAAATACCAGCTTGCCGCCCCAGGGCAGGTCGACCTCCTCGCGGCCTCGCACGTTTAGATCGGCGGGGTCAGGCGCCCCCTCCACATGGGGCTCGATGCGCATATGCACCTCGGCGAACTGGCCGGAGCCGCCGGACTGTTTTTTGTGACGGTACATGGCGGTGGCCGACTTCTGGATCGTTTCCCGGTAGGGGATCTTCGGCTCGACAAACTCCGCCTTGATTCCGTAGGCATGGTCCAGCCGCCAGCGGGCCACCTGCAAGTGCAGCTCTCCCTGGCCCCAAAGGATCAGCTGCTTCACCTCCGCGGCAAACTCGGCTTTGAGGGTCTGGTCCTCGGTCTGCATGTCGCGCAGCGCCTCGCCCAGCTTTTCGTCATCCTTTTTTTCCTTGGCCACGATGGCCGAACGGAGGCGCGGCTCGGGGAATTCGATGGGTGCCAATCCTACCCGCTTTTCCTTACCGTGCAGGGTATGATTGGTCTTGGTGCCTTTCAGCTTCAAGGTCGCGCCGATATCTCCGGCGGAGAGCTTCTTTACCTGATTGCGCTCCTTGCCATCCATGATGAAGAGCTGGGCCAGACGTTCGGTGTCGCCGGTCTGGTAGTTGACCAGATCCTGCCCCTCGCTCACCTCGCCGGAACAGACCTTGAAAAAGGTAATCTTGCCGAGATAGGGCTCCACCAGGGTCTTGAAGACAAAGAGTACCGGAGGCCCGGCGGGATCGCAGGCAAGTTCCCCGCCGTCCAGGGTATGCTCCGGCAGCATCTCGTGGGCCGAAGGGGCCACGTTATCGATGAAGCCCATCATCCGGCCGCTGCCCATATTCTGCTTGGCGGACAGACAGAAAATCGGAAAGATCTCCCGGTTGCGCATGCCGATCTTGAGCCCCATGCGCATCTCATCCTCATCCAGGCTGCCCTTGGCAAAATAAAGCTCCATCAGAGCCTCGTCGTTTTCCGCAGCCTTTTCCACCAGTTCGTTATGGAGGCTTTCCGCTTTTTCCCTCTCGCTCTCGGGGATGGGCAGTTTCTCCGGCTTGCCGCCTTCGGCCGGGAAGCGGTACATGGTCATTTTGAGCAGATCGATGATGGCGTTGAAGCCCTCGCCCTGGCTTAATGGATACTGCATGAGCACAGCCGCCTTGCCGAAACGATCCTGAATGGAGGAAACCGCCTCATCATAGGCGGCTTTGGGATGATCAACCTGATTGATCGCAAAGATCACGGGCTTGACGAATCTTTCCACCGAGTTCCAGACCAGCTCGGTGCCCACCTCTACCCCATGCTGGGCATTGATCAGCATGACGCAGGTATCGGCCACCCGCAGAGCGGCAACAATCTCGCCGACAAAATCGTCCAGGCCCGGGGTGTCGATGATGTTGATCTTGTAATCCCGCCATTCGGTGTGCAGGGACGTTGCGTATACGGAATTGCCGCGTTCCTGTTCAATCTGGTGATAATCGGAGATGGTGTTCTTGTCTTCGATGCTCCCGCGCCTTTTGGTAAGCCCCGCCTCAAAAACCATGGTTTCAGCCAGGGTGGTTTTGCCGGATTTCACACTGCCCAGCAAAACGATGTTCTTGATGTGCTTGTCGTCATAGACTTTCATGCGGAGCCACCTCTCTTGGTCGATATGATTAGGGGCCAACCCATCATGGGCAGGGGGGAATTTGCATCCGTTTCAAGATAACAAAAAAGAGGGAATGTCGGCAGATTTTTTTCCTGGAACCAGGCAAATTTTTCGTGACCAGCCGCGGGTACTTGTGAAGGTTGGCGTTCCGCGTGCCGCCATGGTATATTGAATTTTTGCAAAAATAATTGCGCCGCCGTTGTTCGCTTACAACAGCACAAAGGAGCATCCTCTTGCCTGCCACTTTTCAGGTAACCGATCACGGGGCAACCCCACAAAGTTCAAATAACCACGGAACAAGCGGTCACATGGTGCCGCAGGTTGCGGCAAGCGGGACGGCGATGCGTACTTTTGTACGTGAGCCGGACCGATCGCCGCAAGATGTGGTGCCATGTGGTCGCTTACCTTTTCAGGCCATGGTCGTCAGCCAAACTGCCTCCGGCCATTTCCAGCGAGCCATCATCACCAGAAATCTCAGCGAACTGCCGCCGGGCGAGGTGCTGGTCAGGGTCCGCTACTCTTCGCTGAATTACAAGGATGCCCTGTCCGCCTCGGGCAACCGGGGCGTAACCCGGCGCTACCCGCACACTCCGGGCATTGATGCCGCTGGCGAGGTGCAGGAAAGCAGCTCCCCCGATTTTTCCCCAGGGGATGCAGTCATTGTCTCCTGCTATGATCTCGGCATGAATACTTCGGGCGGCTTTGCCCAGTATATCCGGATCCCGGCCAGATGGGTCATGCCCCTGCCCGCCGGACTTTCCTTAAGGGAGAGTATGATCTACGGCACCGCCGGTTTTACCGCAGCCCAATCCGTGACCCGCTTGCAATGCCACCCTGTCTTGCCGGAACAAGGCAAAATTCTGGTCACCGGCGCCACCGGCGGCGTAGGCAGCATGGCAGTGGCCATGCTTGCCATAAGCGGCTTTACCGTTGCCGCCGCCACCGGAAAACCGGAAGCTGAGCAATTTTTACGCGACCTGGGCGCCCAGGAGATCATCCCCCGGGAAAAGAGCATCGACCGCAGCGGCCGGATGCTGCTCAAAGGGAAATGGGGTGGGGTGATCGATACCGTTGGGGGCGAGATGCTGGCCACCGCCATCAAGTCCACCCGCTATGGCGGCGCGGTCACCTGTTGCGGCAATACGGCTTCCCCGGACCTGCCCTTGAACGTCTACCCCTTTATCTTGCGGGGAGTGAGCCTGCTCGGCATTGACAGCGCTGAATGCCCCATGGCGGTCCGCATCCCCATCTGGCAGAAGATCGCCACCATCTGGCGGTTGCCGAATCTGGAAAACCTTGCCACGGAAGTTTCGCTCAAAGAGCTTGACCGGCAAATCGAATCTATTTTACAAGGAAAGCAGAAAGGGAGAGTTATCCTTAATCTTGATGCCTGAGTCCCTGCTTGGCCCCACCGCTTTCCCAAAGGAGACCGCCATGCCTATGCGCACCACCATCCTGCTGGCCTCTATCCTCAGTTTTACTTCGGGATGTTCCGGGTTGCTGCCCGTGGCAAAAAGCACGGAAGAATCCCGCTGGGACAGCTTTGACCAGGTCAAGGCCTCCTTTGACCTGATAACCCCCACGAAAACAACCAGTAAAGATCTTCAGCAGCTTGGTTTCGACCCCTACCAGACCGCCAATATCCAGATCCACAATTATCTGGCCATCATCGATAAATTCATGCCCAATACCAACATCACCATGGCCGATCTCCCCCCAGGTCTCCGCGGCTGCATAGAGGCAAAGAATTCCTGTGTAGCCTATGAAATGAAAATAAAAAATCTTAAGAGTCAACGACATGGCAACCTTTTCCTTGACCTTTTTCGCTTCAAACGTGAATCTACCCAGACAGGCTGGCGCTTTTCCGCCTTCATTGTCCTGGTGGACGACCTGGTGGTCTACACCCTCTGGGAAGGCCAACCTCGAATTGAAGGAGAGAGGTACAAAAAGAATCCCCTCGGCCCCTTGCAGGATCCTGCGGAACTTGGCAAGGATGCCGCAGTGTTTAGTACTTTTTAGCAGACTTGCTGCCTCACCGTAATAAGGAAACGATTCTTAAGTTTTCCTGGGCCAGCAAACTTCTTGACCTCGCGAAAATGGGAAAGGACTCAAGGCCGGGGAAAAAACATCTTGCGGCTGCCTTGATCTTCCTGTAATAAGAATTATTATCAATTTGAGGAGAAAGTTCATGTCGCAACTCAACAATCATAGTCTCCGGATAACCAGACAGCGCCAAATCATCCTCGATGAGCTGTGCAGCGTGACTTCGCACCCCACCGCTGATGTACTTTATCAGATGGTGCGCAAGCGGTTGCCGAAAATCAGCCTGGGCACGGTCTACCGCAACCTGGAGATCATGTCCGAATGCGGGATCATCCAAAAACTCGATATCGGCGGCACCCAGAAGCGTTTCGACGGGAAAGCCCATGTCCATTACCATGTCCGCTGCAACCAGTGCGGCCGGGTTGACGACCTTGATCTTCCTCCTGATTTCAATGTAGAAAAGGCAGCGAGCAAGCTGACCACCTTTACCATTCTCAAGCATCGCCTGGAATTCACCGGGATCTGTCCGCAATGCCAGCCCTGATTTTCTCGGCGGCTTGATTTTTTCCACACAGGCCACCGAGAACCATGTACAATTAAGAAAATTGCACCTGCTAAGGTTGTTTTGGTTGTGCTCTGTCAGGTCTGAACGAAAAAACGAAGCCGAGCCTCCAGAACCTACAGATCATATCCAGAGTACCTGCAGACCATCCACTCAAGTCGTCACAAAAAAACAAACCACTTTTCCAGATAATATAATTGCGTTCTTCAAAGGAGATTACAAGATGGGCTCTTTGCAAGGCACCCGAACCGAAAAAAACATCCTCACCGCCTTTGCCGGTGAATCCCAAGCCCGCAACCGGTACACCTACTTCGCCTCCCAGGCAAAAAAGGATGGTTTTGTGCAAATCTCCGAGATTTTCACGGAAACGGCCAATCAGGAAAAGGAACACGCCAAACGGCTGTTCAAGATGCTGAAAGGAGGCGAGGTCGAGATAACCGCCCGCTTTCCGGCCGGGGTTGTCGGCACTACCCTGGAAAATCTTAGCGAAGCGGCGGCTGGGGAAAACTATGAGCAAACCACCATGTATCCTGAATTTGCCGTCATTGCCCAGGAAGAAGGCTTTCCAGATATAGCCGGGGTATTTCTCGCCATTGCGGTGGCGGAAAAGCAGCATGAAAAACGCTACCGGGATCTCATGACCAATATCGAAAAAGGCCGTGTTTTTAAAAAAGATGCCGAAGTAACCTGGCGCTGCCGTAACTGCGGCTATCTCCACAAAGGGACCGAAGCTCCCGAGAAATGCCTGGCCTGCGACCATGCCCAGGCGCATTTTGAACTGCATGGCGAAAACTGGTAAATTAAATAATGCAAGGAGGATCCACCATGGCTGAAAAACTCGAAGTGTACAAATGTGAAGTGTGCGGCAACATCGTTGAAGTCTTGCACGGCGGGGTCGGCGAACTCGTCTGCTGCGGCCAGCCCATGACCCTGCTCAACGCAAACACCGTGGATGCCGCAAAAGAAAAACACGTGCCGGTGATCGAAAAGGTGGCGGGCGGCTACATGGTGAAGGTCGGAGCCGTTGCCCACCCCATGGAGGAAAAGCACTATATCGAATGGATCGAACTTATCGCCGGCAACAAGGCCTTTCGCCAGTTCCTCAAGCCAGGCGATGCTCCGGAGGCTTTTTTCGCCGTGGACGCGACCCAGGTCACGGCCCGCGAATACTGCAATCTCCACGGACTCTGGAAGGCCTGAAATGTTGAGCAAAACCATGGAAAAGGCTCTTAACGAGCAGATCAATGCGGAATTTTATTCTTCGTACATGTACCTGTCCATGAGCACCTGGTTCGACTCTGCAGGGTTGCCCGGCGCGGGTAAATGGATGCAGGCCCAAACCCAGGAGGAGTTGTTCCATGGCATGAAGCTCCTGGGCTATCTCAATGAGCGGGGCGGTCGCGTGACCTTAAAGGCCATCAAGCAGCCTCCCATCGACTGGGAATCGACCCTGCACGTCTTTCAGGAGGTGCTGGCTCACGAGCAGAAGGTAACCGGGCTGATCAACAAGCTGGTAACCATGGCCCTGGAAGAGAAGGACCATGCCAGCAACATCTTTCTGCAGTGGTTTGTCTCGGAGCAGGTCGAAGAGGAGGCCAATGTCATCTCAGTGCTGAACAAGCTCAAGCTCATCGGCAAGGATACCACCGCCCTTTTCACCCTGGATGAGACCCTGGGCCAGCGGGTCTTTACCCCCCCGCCGGCCACGGGGAAGTAGCGCCGCTCCTGTTTTTCGGCAAAAAGCGTCCAGCGAAACAAAAAATTCAATTACCTGCCCGCCGGAAACGGTGGGCAGCCTTTTTCCAAGATGAGGACAACATGGCTGCGATAGAAATTAAAAAGGATATCTACTGGGTTGGCGCCGTGGACTGGAACATCCGCGATTTTCACGGTTACTCCACGGAAAAGGGCACCAGCTATAATGCCTATCTGGTAAAGGATGAAAAAATCGCCCTGTTTGACACCGTAAAAAAAGAGTTGAAGGGCGACCTGATCCACCATCTCTATCAGGTGCTGGGAGACCCGAGCAAGATCGACTATATCATAGTCAACCATGTGGAGATGGATCACTCTGGTTCCCTGCCGGAAATGATCGATCTCATCAAGCCGGAAAAAATCTTTTGCTCACCCATGGGCAAAAAAGCCCTGATCGAGCATTTTCACCGGGAAGACTGGCCGTATGTGGTCGTGGCCACCGGCGATTCCATCAGCCTCGGCGCCAGGACGGTGCAGTTTCTGGAAACCAAAATGCTGCACTGGCCGGACAGCATGTTTTCCTATCTGCCGGAAGAAAAGCTGCTCATCTCCAGCGACGCCTTCGGGCATCACTGGGCGACCTCGGAACGCTTCGACGACGAGGTGGATCCCCATGAACTCATGGTGCATGCGGCCAAGTATTACGCCAACATCCTGATGATTTTTTCCCCCATCGTCCAGAAACTGCTTACCCAGGTAAAAGAACTGGGGATGCAGATCGAGATGATCGCCCCCGATCATGGCGTGATCTGGCGCACCTCGCCACAGGCCATCCTTGAGGCCTATGAACGCTGGAGCCTGGGCGAAACAAAAAACAAAGCAGTCATCATCTACGACACCATGTGGCACAGCACCGAGAAAATGGCCAAGGCCATAATGAACAGCCTGCTCAGGGCCGGGATATCCAACGTGAAAATGCTGCATGTCCGCAACAACCACCGCAGCGACATCATGAGCGAGGTGCTCGACGCCCGGGCCGTAATTTTCGGCTCGCCTACCCTGAACAACAACATCATGCCGGCCATGGCCGACATCATCACCTATATGAAAGGGCTGCGCCCGAAAGACAAAATCGGCGCGGCCTTCGGTTCCTTCGGCTGGAGCGGTGAGGCGGTAAAACATCTCACCGGCCACCTTACGGACATGGGCTTTGAGATCGTAGGCGAGGGCGTCAAGATCAAAAACGTGCCCACCCATGAGGCGCTCGAGCGGTGCTCGGAGTTGGGCGGCCTGATTGCCGCAGCCATGCGGAAGTAGCAGGCTCCCTTGCCCGTGACGATTAGCAACCCATGCTTTGGCTCAGGGGGGGAACCATGGCGGTGAGCCAGCGCGGCATCAAGAAGGAAATCCTGGCGCTGCTGGCTCAGGCGGAGCTTGAGGCGGTTCTCGCCGCCCTGGCCCGCTACCAGCCGGAGAAACTGCTAAACCCCTTGTTTTCCGGGATCTGCAGCGCTTCGGAAAAAACCAGATGGAACGCCATTTCCGCCATGGGCGTAACGGTGGCCCGCCTGGCCAACCAGGATATGGAGGCGGCCCGCATTGTCATGCGCCGCTTCATGTGGAGCCTCAACGACGAATCCGGCGGCATCGGCTGGGGCACGCCGGAGGCCATGGCTGAATGTCTGGCCTGCCATGCCGGCCTGGCCGAGGAATACGCCAAGATCCTGGTCTCCTTCATGCGGGAGGATGGTTTTTATCTCGAACTCCCGGCCCTCCAGCGCGGCCTGATGTGGGGAATAGGTCGCCTGGCCCAGGTCCGCCCTGATCTACTCCATACCTGGCAGGCCCCCCGCCACCTTTTACCCTACCTCGACTCGGAAGACCACATTGTCCGGGGCCTGGCCGCCCGCGCCCTGGGCTTGCTGGGAGCCCGCGAGGCCGGACCGGCAATCACCCGCCTCATCCAGGAACCCTCATCATTCCACCTGTACGCCGATGGCCGCCTGAGCCATGTTTCCGCAGCTTCTCTGGCAAGAGAAGCCCTAACCGCCCTCCCACCCACGCCCTGATCCATCATCGCCTGACTTCATAACCACCAAAGAGCCGCTTAAGCCCGCGTTAATTTTTTTCTTGACACCTTGCCGTATCTTTCGATATAAGACTAAAAATATCTCATATGTCTTGTTTAAATTTGTGGATACACCCATGAGACTTACCCGCGCCGGAGAATATGGAATACGTTGCGTCCAGCACCTTGCCAGACATGGCCAAGGAGTGCTGGTCAGCAGAAAGGAGATCGCCACGCGCACCGAGGTGCCGCCGCACTTTCTCGCCAAGATCGCCCAGCAGCTGGCGAGAGCCGGGATCATCGAGATTCTCCAGGGGGCCAACGGCGGATATCGCCTGCTGAACGATCCCGCAAAGATCACCTTGCTTTCGGTAATTGAAGCAATCATCGGCGAGATCTCCCTCAACGATTGCGTGGCCAGGCCAGAATCCTGCCGACGCAGCGCGCTCTGTACGGTACACCTGGTCTGGGACAAGGCCAACCGGCAGCTTCGGGCTACCCTGCAAGAAGCAGACTTTGCCACCCTGGCCAGTGAAGACACCTGCTGCCTGATACCTTTTACCGAAATTGGCGGTCATAATCTGCCCACTGGGAAAAAATAATTTGACTGGCAAATGCCATGCATATACAACAGAGAACAGAGTTGTTTTTTTCCGCCAAGGGGAAACCGCTCATGACCGCACTGCCTAAACAGCTGTATATCTTTTATCGCGACGGCTTCCGCGCCATGGTGGTAGGTCGAACCCTGTGGCGAATTATCGCCATAAAGCTGTTCATCATGTTTGCAGTTCTCAAACTATTTTTCTTCCCGAACTATCTTAAAACCAATTTCAACACCGAACACGAACGGGCCAGCCATGTTCTGGAGAACCTTACCCGAACACCGTGGACCCGTTGATTTTTTTACATAATTGCCTTGTGCTTTACCGCATTATTTAGGAGTCGTTGCCAAGCAACTTATCCAATTCCGGATGATCCTTTACGGCCCTTTATGCCGTTTTGGTCACGCGAAAGGCCAGGTTGATTTTAACAACGGCTTAACCATGGCTGGAGTTCGCTCCTGCCAGCACACATAAGGAGGGGTATTGTGGGAGATCCAATTCTAGCCACGGTGGACTGGGCCAGGGCGCAATTCGCTTTGACTGCCATGTATCACTGGATTTTTGTGCCGTTGACCTTGGGGCTGTCCTTTCTCGTCGCCTTTTTTGAATCCATTTACGTCAAAACCGGCAACGAAGAATGGAAAAAACTGACCAGATTCTGGATGACCCTCTTTGGCATCAACTTCGCCATCGGGGTGGCCACCGGCATCATTCTGGAATTTGAGTTCGGCACCAACTGGTCCAACTACTCCTGGATGGTGGGGGATATCTTCGGCGCGCCCCTGGCCATCGAGGGCATCTTCGCCTTCTTCATCGAGGCTACCTTTTTTGCCGTGATGTTCTTCGGCTGGCACAGGGTTTCCAAGGGCTTCCATCTTTTTTCCACCTGGATGGTGGCCGTGGGCTCCAACCTTTCGGCGGTCTGGATTCTCGTGGCCAATGGCTGGATGCAGTTTCCCACCGGAATGGCCTTCAATCCCGACAAGGCCCGCTTTGAAATGCAGAATTTCTGGGAGGTGGCCCTTTCCCCGGTGGCGGTGCATAAATTCACCCACACCACCAGCTCCGCCTTTCTCCTTGCTTCTCTTTTTGTCGTGGGCATTTCGGCCCTTTTCCTCCTCCAGCAGCGGCATCAGAAAATGGCCAAACGCAGCATGGTGGTTGCCGCGGTTTTCGGCATCATCGCCTCCATCTTTGTCGCCGTTACCGGCGATGAAGCCGCCTTCAGCGCGGCCCATAGACAACCCATGAAACTGGCGGCCATGGAAGGGCTGTACGTTGGCCAGAACAATGCTCCCATCGTCGCCTTGGGCCTCATAAACGCCGACAAGAGGCCGGGGGATGACCAGCCCGCCTTCCGTCAGGAGGTAAAAATCCCCGGCCTGCTGTCGCTTTTGGCCAACCGGGATTTCAACAGCTTTGTCCCCGGCATCAACGATCTGGTTTTCGGCAATGCGGAGCATAACATTGTCGGCGCCGCGCAGCGCATGGTCACCGGCAAGATTGCTCTGGCCGAGCTGGCCCACTACAAATATGCCAAAGAAAAAGGGGAGCCGGCGGAAGCCGCCGCGGCCCTGGCCATCTTTGACCGGCACAAGGCGGATCTCGGCTACGGCTACCTGAACAGTCCGGCAGAGGCCGCGCCACCGGTGGCCATCACCTTCTACAGCTTCCACCTCATGGTGGTCCTGGGGACCCTGTTCCCGGTTATTTTCCTGCTGGTTCTCTACTTCGCTTTCAAGGGAACCCTGGAGCAGCAACGCTGGCTGAACACAGCCTGCTTCTTCTCCATCTTTTTAGGCTATGTGGCCAGCCAGGCAGGCTGGGTGGTGGCCGAGGTGGGCCGGCAGCCCTGGGCTATTCAGGGGCTGCTGCCGGTGGGCGTGGCGACCACCAACATTGCCGTGAGCAACGTGCAGACCACTTTTTTCATCTTCCTGACCCTGTTCACCGCCCTGTTGCTGGCGGAGATTCGGATTATGATGAAGCAGATCAAGATCGGACCGGAGGCATAACACCATGATAGGAAACCTGGATCACGCAATTCTGCAGCAACTCTGGTGGCTGATCGCCTCCGTGGTCGGCTCGCTTTTTCTCTTCCTGACCTTTGTCCAGGGCGGCCAGACCCTGATCTTCACCCTGGCCGGCAGCGAAGAGGAAAAATCCCTGATCATCAACGCCATGGGCCGCAAGTGGGAGCTGACCTTCACCACCCTGGTCCTCTTCGGCGGCGCCCTGTTCGCAGCCTTTCCGCTCTTTTATGCCACCAGCTTCGGCGGGGCCTACTGGGTGTGGATGCTCATCCTCTTCACCTTCATCGTTCAGGCGGTTAGCTACGAATACCGCAAGAAACCAGACAATTTTCTCGGCGCCCGGACCTATGAAATTTTCCTCTGTATCAACGGCAGCGTGGGGATTCTCCTGATCGGCGCGGCGGTGGGCACCTTTTTCACCGGCTCCCGCTTCAGCCTGAACCTCTACAACTCCGTAACCTGGCACACTCCGTTCCATGGCCTGGAAGCGGCGCTCAACCTGTTCAACCTTTCCTTTGGCCTGTTTCTCGTCTTCCTGGCCAGGGTTCTGGGCGCCATGTACCTCGTCAACAGCGTGGCCAATGAACCTCTGGTACAAAAAGCCCGCAAGGCTACCTTGCTCAACCTGCTCCTGGCCCTGCCCTTCCTGCTCATTATCCTGATCAGCCTGGTGACCATGGACGGCTTTGCCGTTAATCCAGCCACCGGCGAGATCTTCATGGAAAAGGGCAAATACCTTCACAATCTGCTGGGGATGCCCGCAGTGCTGATTCTGCTGCTGGCGGGATTGATCTCGGTGATTTACGGGGTAGCCGCCACCGCCTTTCTCGGCAAGAACAACGGCATCTGGTTCGGCGGCCTCGGCACCGTGCTGGTGGGACTGGCGATCTTTTCCCTGGCCGGCTACAACAACACCGCTTTTTACCCGTCGCTGAGCGATCTGCAATCGAGCCTTACCATCTATAACGCCTCAAGCAGCAAGTACACCTTAACTGCCATGAGCTATGTGGCCCTGGCAGTACCCTTTGTTCTGGCCTATGTCGCCTATGTCTGGAAGCTGATGGATGCGAAGCAGCTGACCCTGACCGAACTGGCCGGCGAAGATGCCAACGACATGTATTAATTGCAAAAAAAGGAGTAATCCATGAATACCATTCTGCTCGTAAGCTGGCTGCTGGTACTGGTTGTCTCGTACCAGGGCGCCATCGTAGTGCTCAAGAAAACAGATCTGCTGTAAAAACAACAACGAACCAAAACAAGCAAGGCCGTCGCGGGATATTCTCCCGCGACGGCCTTTTTTTATCTGAACGCAACTTACCACCCCTGTCCGCGTTGGAACAGGCGCTATCCAGCGCCGTGCTAGGGAAAATCATCGGCCAGATGTGAGTGTCTCCCGTCCGGCTTGACTGAACTGCCGCTGGCCGAGTCTACGGTTTCCTCGAACCTGATTTTATTGCCCCGTGTTTTCAAGCAATACTATACCTGCCGCCGTCTCCCGATAAGGCCCGCCTAGATTTCGTTTCCTTATGCGCTATTTTTCTCATGCCCACCTCCATATTTATCCTGAGTGCTTATCTCGATTATTGAACCCACCTGGTTGAACTTGGGTTTTTAACGCACTCCAAAAAAAAATCTGCCGTTTAATCTCCTCTTAATGTTTGCTTTGTTACCTTGGAATCAAAGTAAGGATCCCCGTCAAAGCCAGGGATCAAACCAACCACTACCAGGAGGAACTTATGCAGAAATTCACCATCACTATGGCGGCAGTAGGGCTGAGCATTGCGCTCGTAACCGGAACAGCATTTGCCAGCGGGCCCGAAAGACAGGCCGGGAGCACACAGGCACAGGTGGAACAGAAGATTTACGGAACGATTCGGAGTCTCCCCCAAACGGAGATCGGTATCTGGGATGTTGACGGAAAGCAGGTCGAAGTAACCAAAGCCACCCGCATCGTGGAAAATCACGGCAAGGCCGGCGTTGGCGCCACAGTCGAGATAGAAGGAATTGCCGCTTCAGGCAAGGCGTTCTCCGCACACAAGGTTGAAGTCAAAAGAGCAAATCGTTAAAGAATACCCTTGGGGTGGTGGGCCGCCCCACCCCAAGTACCTACCAAGGGAGATTAAATTATGGCCACGCATGGAATACAACCTGCAGAAACTCAACTCAGCTCCGCCGCCGTCCTGCTCCACCTTGGCCTGGTTTTGTTCGGGATAACGGCCTTGTTTACCGGTGGGCTTGCAGATGACTACAAGAAGATGGAATATACTGGCTACACCCTGCACAGTTGGCTTGGCATGGGCGGTGCTTTTTTTATCTTTTTGCGCGTTATTTTGGGCTTGGTCGGACCTCGACATCTCCGTTTTTCCCAATGGGCACCATACACCAGGGAAAGGCTTAGACTGGCGGGCGAGGACATTGTGGGTCTTTTGCGGTTGCGGCTGCCAGAGCGACCAGCACATGCGGGCGTGGCCGGTCTGGTGCAGGCATTTGGGCTTCTGGGGCTTATAGCTACCGCCTCAAGCGGACTCCTTCTTTATTTCATCCTGGAACCCGGGTATAAAGCAAGGGGATTTGCCCATTCGATTAAGGAATTCCACGAAGGCTCCATCTTTCTTGTTTTGTTATTTCTTTCCCTGCATATGGGGGCAATCATTGCGCATGCTCTCCGAGGGCGGCACTATTGGCGCTCAATGATCTTCCTGAAGGGACGGTAGGATGCTCCAATTCCTTCTCTATTCCGCCCAGGTATCATTAGGGACAAAGAACCTAAAAGTAGGATGATATGAATACCATGATGCGTGTTACACAGAGGGATATAGGAACCACCTTAATTGCGGTCGTTGCAATATTAATGCATTGGCTGGTGTGTACTACTGCCCTAGCTGGCGATCACAAGAACAAATCCCCCGAGAATTATGAGAGTAAATTCTACGGCACCGTTGAAAGCTTACCTCAAGATTTCGTGGGCATTTGGATCGTCAATGGGCGAAAAATCGTGGTGGACAAGGCGACCAGGTTCAAGGTAAAGCACGGCCGACCTGAACCAGGCGCCTATGTGGAGGTAGAGGGAAGCAATACGGAAACGATTTTCATCGCTTCTGAGATTAAAGTAAAGCGAGCGAAACACCACTGATTTTTTCAAATTTCCAGCGGAACGGGTATGAAGATCCTCATTATCGAAGACGAAAGGAAACTGGCGGGGCTTCTTAAAAAGGGTTTGGAGGAAAACAGCTTTACGGTGGACCTCTGTCATGACGGCGAGGAAGGCCTGTACATGGCGGAGACTTTTCCCTACGATGCCATACTGCTCGATCTCATGCTGCCCGGAGTCGATGGGATATCCATCCTCAAGTCTCTACGCGCGAAAAATATCGATGTCCCGGTTCTCGTGGTCACCGCCAGAGGAGAGGTCGAGGACCGAATCAATGGACTGGACATCGGGGCTGATGACTATATCGCAAAACCCTTCAACCTCTCTGAACTGATGGCCCGCCTGCGCGCCGCCATTAGGCGGAGCAAGGGAAAGCCCTCCCCTATCCTCACGGTCGGGGACCTGACCATTGACACGAACGGGAAAATGGCCACCAGGGCCGGCAAAGCTCTTGCGCTTTCAGCCCGGGAATACGCCCTGCTTGAGTACCTAGCCCTTAACACGGGCCGGGTGGTCAGCCGGAGCGAGATGATCGAACATGTCTATGCCACGGAATACGATTGGGACAGCAATGTGATCGATGTTTATATCAACTATCTCAGAAACAAGATCGATAAGGGATTCGATAAGCAGCTCATCCATACGGTACGCGGCGCGGGCTATGTCCTGAAGGCTACCCCGTGAGGTTGCTGCCGCAGTCCATAGCCGGCAGGCTCCTTTTCTGGTTTTTTCTCTGTTCCGCCACGGTCATGGTGGCGGCGGAGGGAATCCTCGACCAATCGGTTGAAAAAATCGTGCTTGCCTCCGTCGACCGCACCCTGCACTCGAAACTCCAGATCATCACCGGACTCCTGCACGAAGAGCACGGTTCGGTGGAACTCGAACTGACAGAGGTCATTGCCGGAGAATATGTTATCCCACGGTCCGGCCATTACTACCGGGTGCTGACCGGGCAAACAATTATAGCTGCCTCCCCTTCGCTCGTGCACGACGATTTTGAGTTTGTTCCGTTCGGCCCATCAGGAAACATCGGCAAACAACCGGCAGAGATCGTATATACCTCCGTCGGGCCCGATGATGAACCGGTGCGGGTGCTTTTCTTCCAGCATGCCGCATTCGGTAGAACCTTCGCCATAACCCTGGCTGAAAACCTGGAGGAAGACCTTGGAATAATCGCTACCTATCAACGGTTTTTGCGAACCGTCATCCCGCTGTGTCTCCTGTTGCTCTGTTTTACTGCATGGTTGATCGCCAAGGTCTCGCTCCGACCGCTTGCGACCTTTTCCTCCACCGTCGAGACGATCACCCACCAGAACCTGACCGACCAGATCGATGCCGGGGGCACGGTTCAGGAGCTGACCAGGTTAGCCAACTCCTTCAACAGCATGCTCGACCGGCTGCATGCTGTGTTCGAGAGCCAGAAACGGCTGGTCGCGGATGCCTCCCACGAACTAAAAACGCCGGTGTCCGTCATTAGAACCCAGTGCGATGTCGTGCTGCAACGGCCAAGAACGGCAGAGGAATACGTTGATGCCCTTGAGACCATCCGGTCGTCCACTGAAGATATCGCAACACTCGTGCGCGACCTGCTCTCCCTCGCCCGCATCGAAGCTGGGATGGTTGATCCTGCTGATTTCGCCGCTGTTTTCCTAAAGGACTGCATCGACCACGTCCTGCGGATGACGCAGTCGCTCGCCGGCGGGAAGGGAGTTTTGGTCACAGCAAAGGTCGATGCAAGCACCTGCGTCATTGGCTCTTGGACAGGCTTAGTGGAAGCCTTTCTGAATGTTATCGAAAACGGCATCCGCTATAACCGGGAGGGTGGCACGGTGACGATCTCCGCCGTGACCCAGGATGGGAAGGTGCTCATCACCTTCGCCGATACCGGGATGGGAATTGCGAAGAACGACCTCCTGAAGATTTTCGGACGATTTTACCGAGCCGCCGCCGTGCGGAGTACGGAAGGGACCGGCCTCGGTCTCAGCATTGTAAAATCAGTAGTCGAAGCCCACAGAGGAACAGTCATGGTAGAGAGCGAACTGGGCATTGGTAGCCGGTTTATTGTCATGCTACCGATTTGTTGTGCAGCAACTGCGACATAAGCCAAAACACAAAAAGGAGTCCAACAATGAAGCAATCTATCAATACAATCACCGCCCTGCTCTTGCTTATCACGGGCATGGGACTGAGTGGTTGCGACCAAGTTAAAGACTTGGCAATGCAGGTGATGGAAAAAACGAAGCAGGACGCTGTTGCTGAGATTACTAAGGCCGTTAACGGTGGGAATCAAGGTAAAAAAACAGATGCCGAGTCGAGCAAAGATGATGATAAAAAAGAAGACGAAAACAAATAACCCTTAAGGAGAAAATCAATGAGATGCCCGGTATGCATTCAAGTTAATCTCTCAACCCCCGCGACACGAAGAACGCGGGGCACAGAAACCGTTTCAGAATCACCATGGCTACGACGATCATAAAAAGAGACAACACAAGGGTCTACTAGGTGAGCTGTTTGATTTCTAAGAATATCGCGCCGTGATCGGATGACTGCTCGGCCTTTGCCTGCCCAATCCTGGCACGGATTCAGGGAAGATTGTTGTCATGGGAGCCTTCCTGGTTGGGGGAATGCTGCCCCCGAAACTCAAGCGCCAGATTGACGAGTTCGAGGAGCGACCCAGGGACAATCCCCACATCTTTTCAATTCGAGAAAAAGGGGATAGGACGTGGCGCGGCGGTCAACTGCTGCCGACGGCTTTGCTGGTGGCACCTGATTGCTTGCTTTGCTAAGCTGCGTGCAGCATGAAGTTAACCCGAACGCTGTCGTAGGGGAAGAGTATCCGGCCTTGCTCGGTTTTTTGCAGGATGCCGGCTTTCAACAGCGCCTGGACATCGGCATGCACGGCCTTGACATCACGGCTGGTCACCAGGCCTTCGCCTGGAATAAGTTCTTTTGTTCAACTCAGTCAGCAGGGGGGAAGAGTTCCACGAGTAGCGCCCATTCTACTTGTTTTCAAAAATATCTCATTTCCGGGGGAAATTATTGTTCTGGCCCTCATCAGATAAGGCTTGGAACAGAACAAAGCGGTTACGCCCTCCGCGTTTGGCATCGTACATCGCCGAGTCAGCCTGGGCAAGAAAGGTATCACTGTCCATTTCGCCCCCGGCATACATGGCGATGCCGATGCTGACCCCCAGATTAAATTTCTGCCCCTCAACCTCCCATTTTTCCACCATGGCTTCAATGATTTTTCCGGCCACGGTCTCAGCTTCGCTTACCCCGCCGATATTGTTCAGTAATGCGGCGAATTCATCACCGCCAAGCCGGGCAAAGGTGTCGCTTTTGCGTATCAGTTTGCCGACCCGCTTGGCGAATTCACGGAGAATTTCGTCTCCAGCCCGGTGGCCGGCCGAGTCGTTTACCTGTTTAAAACCATCCAAGTCCATGAACAGGACTGCCATGCTTTGTCCGGAACGCGCCGCCTGAGCTAATTCATGCTGAAGCCGGTCGAGAAAAACCGTGCGGTTCACCAAGCCGGTCAGTTGATCGTGGAAAGCGAGTCTGGTAACCTTGCTAGCGGTTATGTCCTTACCGATGGAGACAAAATTAGTGATCAATCCGTCTTCGTCGATGAGCGGTGAGATCGTTTTTTCCTCGTAGTACAACGAGCCATCGCGGCGACGGTTGATAAACAGATCGCGAAACTGGCGGCCCTGCCTGATCTCGCTCCATAAGCCGGCATAAAATTCCGGAGGATGATGATTTGATTTCAGAAAAGACGGGTTTCTCCCTTTCGTCTCCTCCTTCGAAAAACCGGTGGTCTGGCTGAAGGCCGGATTGACATACTCGATATGCCCTTTACGGTCGGTGACGAAGACGAGATCGGAGGTTTGCTCCACCACCCTGGCAAGTTGCCTGATCAGCTGTTCCGCGGCATGGGCGGCTCGTTTCAGCCTTTGCCAGCCCAGCAGGACGAACAGCCACACGGACAGGGCCAGGCCTGCCAGAACCGCGGCAATTTTCAGCCGCGCCAGGGGCTGAGCGTAAACCACGGCAAACTCGGCCTCGCTGAGCACCATCCACCAAGGGTCTGCGCTGCTCACCGAAACCGCATCACCACGCAAGCTGGCGTGGACAACATCGGCCGGGCGCAGGCTGGCGCGGGCATACAAGCGGCCGTCGCTTACCCAGGAAGATGGTTGCCTTTCGGCTTCTTTCGTCAGCCGCGCCCAGACCATAGGCCGTTCCCGGGCAAAGCCATTGTTGTTGCCGAGAATATCCCCCCAGCGCAAAGTCGGCCCGCCGCCCGCCAGCCAGGAACCCCTGGTGTTAAGGAGCATCAGCCGACCGCTCTCAGGAGCGGTATTTCTTTCAAGCCGCCCCAGTAAACGATCTACCCCGAGATTGATAACGATAACCCCTCGCTGCTTTCCGTCGGCATCGAAAACCGGAGAGGAGAAGCGAAGCATCGGGTTAAATGGTGTCTCGATTTTGCCGTGCTCGATATTGAGATCAAGGCGGGACAGGCGCACCGAGCGGTCGGCAAGCCCGACAGCTTCGAGGAAATAGTCCCGGCCCGCCTTGTCCTGCAAGGCGGTGTCCAGGATGCGGATCACCCCAGTCTCCGGGGATGAATCCACCCGCAGCCGCTCCATCCCGGTTTCATCAAGATAACGAATCTGCCGGTAATCCGGCTTGAAGCGGGCCAGGGCCTCGAAGCGGCTGGCCAGGCAGGTGAAATCATTTTTGCGCAGACCCTGACGAAAATCTTTATCCGCGGCCAGCGCGAGGGCATCCGCAGCCGCGTCGTGAAAGCCGCCGGCAAGTCCGGCCAGGGACTGGGCTACGGCATTGTTCATTTGCGCACGCCAGCGCTCCTCCTCCCAGCTCCGGTCAAGGCGATGCAGGACAACCAGGAGGACGAGCAGGGGAAGGGCAAGGTAAGCAAAACGAAGCAGCAGTGATTTTCTGCTCATGAACTAATCTCCAGCAGGGCGCAGTGGCGGCAAATCTCGGTGGGCCGCTCCGGAAGAATGTTGCCTTGGCACAAAACCGAGGAGCCTGTGGCCTTGACCAGGCGACGCAGAAGGAGCAACAACTCGTCGCGCAGGCCGACAAGCTCCGGCAGTTTTGCCTGGGCTTCGGGGGTTCGACCATCGTTAACCAGGGCAACCAGTGCGCCGCCCAGCTCATGCACCCTGGCGTGTACCGTGGCGATGGCGCTGAATTCCGCGATCGTTCCATAGCGGCGTTGGCCGCCCTCGACATACCACTTGCCGAACCGGCAAAGAGAGCCATCGAGTTCCGGAATTTCGGCAACCGCGCCATTGACAAAGGCGATGAGGGCGTCAATCCAGGCGCGGTGATTGCTTTCGGCCACGATCAGAGGGAGATCGTCGCGCGTCCATAAAGAGCTCCCCCCGTTTTTCCAGGCCGGATTCGGTTTCCAGGTGCGCAGCCACTCGTCAATGGCCTCGGCCGGCATGGGCCGGGCGATGCCGTATCCTTGCGCTACTTCACACCCGAGATTCATCAGGAGGGTGCCATGTTCCACCGACTCCACCCCTTCGGCCACCACCCGGCGATGGAAGATTTCGGTAAGCCCGATCACCCCTTCGACAATGGCGAGATCGTTGGCGTCCACGAGCATGTCACGGACAAAGGATTGATCAATCTTGAGGGTCTGGGCAGGCAGGCTTTTCAGGTAGGTGAGCGAGGAATATCCGGTGCCGAAGTCGTCGAGGGCAAAGGACACCCCCATTTTCCGACACTCGGCGATTAGATCGTAGATACGGTCGGTGTCGGAAAGGGCGGAAGATTCGACGATCTCGATTTCAAGCTTTTCGGCAGGAGCATCGGCATGAATGGCGATGAGGGCGCGCAGTCGTTCGACAAAGCCTTCCTGTTCGAGATGGCGGGGGGCAATATTGACGCTGATCGTCAAATCAAGCCCCTGTCGATGCCATTCGCCAAGCTTACCCAAAGCCTGGCTGATCACCCACTCGCCCAGAGCGATAATCAGATCGTTATCCTCGATCAGGGGGAGGAAGTCTTTGGGCAGAAGCAGACCCTTTTCCGGATGCCACCAGCGAATCAGGGCTTCGAAACCGAGCACCGTGCCGAGGCGCATGTTGACCTTGGGCTGGTAGTAAAGTTCGAATTCGTTCCCTGTCAGGCCGTGTTCGATCTGGTGGAGAAGGTCGCGGTGCCGTCTGGCCGCCTCTTCCAGGTTCAGGTCGAAGAAATGGAACTTTCCGCGCCCGGCCTGCTTGGCCAGGTACATCGCCTGATCGGCGTGGCGAAGCAGGATATCCGGGTCGGAATCGTCCTGGGGATAGAGGCTGATCCCGATGCTGGCCGAAACCGAGACCCGGTCACAACCGATGACGATAGGTGCGCGGACCGCTTCGAGGATTCTTTTCAGGATGGCCTCGTACTCGTCCATGCCGCTCATCCCGGAGAGGAGCAAGACAAATTCGTCTCCGCCGATCCGGGCAACGGTGTCGTCGCCCCGAACCGTACCATTCAGCCGCCGGGCGATTTCAATCAACACCACATCACCGGCTTTGTGCCCCAAAGCGTCGTTGACCGGCTTGAACCCGTCCAGGTCGAGGTAGCAAACCGCGAGATTGGCCTCGGCGCGCTGAGCGTGAGCGATGGCCTGCCGCATGCGATCGGCCAGGAGCACCCGGTTGGGGATCCCGGTGAGTTGGTCAAAGTGGGCGATGTGATCGAGTTCCTCCTCCCGAAGTTTGCCGGCGGAGATGTCGTACAGGATGCCCTCCCAGAGGATGTCGCCGTTGTCAAGCACGGTGGGCATGGCCTCGATGCGTAGCCAACGGACGGGCAAACCGTCGCGGAGGCGGCCTTCCCATGAGAAAGGGGAGAGGCTCGCTTTCGCATCGTCGAACTGGTGGGCAAAGGCTTTGCTTTCTTCGGGATGGAGTCGTGACAGAAGCGCCCATGGGTCGCGCCTGATTGTTGTCTCGTCAAGATCGAGCAAAGCGCACCAGCGCGGGCTGACGAAATCGTAACAGATACCGCCGTCGGCCAGCATGCGCATTTTGTAAATACCCACCGGGATACGGGTGATGAGATTTTCAAGCTCCCTGGTTGCCTGGCGGACACGCCCCTCGAGCTTTTCCCGGGATTCAGCCAGGCTGGCGGCCATTGTGTTGAAAGCCTGCGCCGTTTCCGCAACCTCAGGGGCATCATCGCCGATGGTGGCCCGGCAGCTAAGGTCGCCAGATCCGAAACGATGGGCCGTGGCCGCCAGATTTTCTATGGGTTGCAGGCCGCGATGGAGAATGAATTTGAGCAACAGGGCGAGAAGGGCGAGAGTGAAAAGCCAGATTAGCAAGGCCGAATAGAGGCGTTCCCAGATGTGGGCAACCAGGAAAATGGCCGAAGGCTCGGCCACCAGGACCCCGTAAACCTCGCCGCCAGCGGCAACCGGGAATTCCTGGACCTGAAAACGAAAATCCAGGGCGGTGACAAACCATTCCGGGGCGGTACTGGGTGGTGCTATCGCTTGCGCCGGTTTTGGCCGGCCTTCTAGCAAGATTTGCTCTGCGTGGGCATCGAGAAGCCGCAGGTAACGAAACTGGTTGGGGTTGGCGATGTTGTCCAGAGTTTCCTGAGCGGTGGCCAGGTCGCCGATAATCAGGGCGCTTTTTAGCAGCGGCAGGAGCGCGGTCGCCAGATTGCGCACATCGGCGGCCGTGTGCTGGCGGACCGTGCTAATGTCCTCGCTGATTTCGATGGCTTCGTGCAGGAAGAAAAGCGGGATCATCGTGGCCATCACCAGGATGAGCAGTTGCTTTTGCAGGCTGATCCGACTCATTTGCCTATGGCCCGGTAGATACGGCGGGCATCGTCATAATCCCGTTCTTCAGCGGGCTCGAATCCGGGGCAAAGAGCCAGAGCCTCCGCGGCCTCCGGGTCAGAGCGCATCTCAAGAAGCGCCTTGCGCAAGGCCGCCGCCTGCTCGGCCGGAACCCTTGGGTGGATAAGAACCGGCAGTTCATGAAAGGGGGCGGAGACAAACACTTTGCGATAATGGAGGTTTTCCCGCTTGGCATAGGTCTCGAGAAAGCGGGAGTTGACCGTGGCCGCCTGAACTTGGCGGGCCTTGAGTTGGGCCAGGGCGCCTTCCTGGTTGCCGGCGAACTTCGCATTGACCCCGACTCCGGCTTCCTTGAGGGCGACCATGGGCACGGCATAGGCGACAAAGGCGTCTTCCGAGGGAAAGGCCACCGTGCGGCCGTGGAGTTCCCTCAGGACAGTTATCGGGCTGTCATGGAGGACCGCGAGTACGCCATGAATAGGTTTGCCGGCCCAGCGGGCCAGAACCCGGTATTTGCCGTCGTAGTCGCTTTGAAAGTTATGATTGCTATAGACGAGATCAAACTCTTCCCGCCCCATCATCGCATCGGTCTGCTCCACCGTGGCCCCCATCTTAAGTTGCAGGGGAATGCCTGTCTTGCGGCTCAGGTAGCGAAGAATCGGATTCCAGCGTTCGGCGGTCTGGATCGGGCTTTGCTGATTAAGAACCCCGAAGAGCAACGTTTTGGGCGGCGGATCGGCCAGCGCGTAGGTCGGATGACAAAAGGCCCACGTCAACAGGACAAGGACGGAGCAGACACACAGCCATTGGTGAAAAAAACGAGGCATAGGCACGGAAAAAGCTGAGGTTGTCGATTGTAAAAAAAATGTAAAGATAGATAACTGTTGCCAGTATGGTTGTCAATGTTAAAACGAGCCTGACTATTTGTTATCATTTTGTAATTGCAAAGATTTTCGTGGGTTCTCCTTGAAGGCAATTGCTCGTTTCCGGCTGGCCACTACTTATGCATACAAACATCCCTATTTCCCTACTGCGCCATTTTATCTACCGCAACCCGCCCCATCCCGATCAGCCACGCCCAATCAAAAAAATACCGTAAGTGGCCCGCAGATTGGGGAGAAAGCGGACGATATTACCCGTTTGCTGGTGCCGCTGGGTGTTGATCGCCACCTCCCTTATGATGGCAATGCCCTTTTCCCTGGCAAAGTTGCGGAAATCCCGCAGGGTGATTACCCGGATGTTGGGAGTGTCGTACCATTCGTAGGGCAGCTCCGGGCTTCTCGGTGCATAGCCGGCGAAGAGCAACTGCACCCGAATCCGCCAGTAGCTGAAATTGGGAAAGCTGACGATGACCTTCTTGCCCACGGTAAGGAGGGTGTTGATGAGGGCGACCGGCTCGTAGACCTGTTGCAGGGTCTGGCTGATGATGATGTAGTCGAAGCTGTCCGGCGGATAATCGGCGACCTCCAGATTGAAATCCCCCTGCAGCACGGAAAGTCCCTTGCCGATGCAGACGGCCACCTCGGCCTCGTCTTTTTCGATGCCGGTGGCCTTGACCCCTTTCTGCTCCTTGAGGAACTGGAGCAGCTCCCCTTCCCCGCAGCCGAGGTCAAGCACCCTGGAACCGGGCTCGATCCATGAGGCGATTATCCGTAAATCAAAACGCATGCTTTTCCCTTATTCCATTTCCAAATCAAAACGATATTCTTGGGTAGGCGCGGCTTTAGTCGCGATGTCTCACGGTTTCACGGCTAAAGCCTCTCCTACTGGGTTTTGGCTTCACTATTGTAATAAATGGAATTACTCTCCGGCAGGATTCTCCCGGTAAACCCGAGCGAGAAACGCCTCCACCAGGCTGTGCAGCCGCTCACTGGGCAGCAGAAAGGCGTCATGGCCCCAGTCCGACTGAATCTCGCAAAAACTCACATCCAGCCCGTTTCGCTTGAGAGCCCGGACCAGGGTGCGCGACTGCTCGGTGGGGTAAAGCCAGTCCGAGGTGAAAGACACCACCAGGAAGCTGGTGTGGGAGCCCTTGAAGGCTCCGGCCGGCCCGGTTGTTGCCGCGTAGTCGTCGAGATCGAAATAATCCGCCGCCTTGGTCAGGTACAAAAACGAATTGGCGTCAAAGCGCTCGACAAACTTGTTGCCCTGGTAGCGCAGGTAGCTCTCCACCTCGAAGCCGGCGTCAAAATGAAAGGAAAGGGCATCCCTGCTCTTGAGCTGCCTGCCGAACTTCTGCCGCATGGATTCGTTGGAAAGATAGGTGATATGCCCGATCATCCGGGCCACGGCCAGACCGAGATCGGGCTTGGCGCCGCCGTAATAATCGCCCCCCCGCCAATGAGGATCGGCCATGATCGCCTGCCGGGCCACCTCGTTGAAGGCTATTGATTGGGCTGAATGCCGTGGCGTGGTGGCCAGGGGGATCGCGGCCCTGACCATCTCGGGATAGCGGGCGCACCAGGCCAGCACCTGCATGCCGCCCACCGAGCCGCCCACCACCGCAAGCAGCTTCGGGATGCCGAGATGATCGATCAACGCCTTTTGCGCCGTCACCATGTCGCCGATGGTGAGCAGGGGAAAGGCCAGGCCATATGGTTTGCCGGTGACCTGGTTGAGCGAGGACGGGCCGGTGCTGCCCATGCAGCCGCCCAGCACGTTGGCGCAGATGACGAAATAGCGCTCGGTGTCGATGGCCTTGCCGGGGCCGACCATGATCTCCCACCAGCCGGGCCTGGCATCATCCTTGGTGTAACAGCCGGCCACGTGGGAATCCCCGGTGAGGGCGTGGATCACCAGGATGGCGTTATCCCGGTCCTGGGTCAGAACACCCATGGTTTCGTAGGCAAGGGTCACCGGACCCAGCCGTTCGCCGCTTTCGAGTACCAGCTCGTGGGGCGGCTCAGCGAAGGTGAAAAACTGCTTGCTTACCAGATTGGCACAGACGTCCGACATGGTTCAGACCTTCTCCAGGGCTTGGGCCAGATCGTCCATGATATCCTCCGCCGCCTCGATCCCCACGGAGAGACGCAGCAGATCGGGGGTGATGGACAAGTCCTGCTTTGTCTCCCCGGCAAAGGAGAGATACTGGCTGGAATAGGGGTGAATGACCAGACTCTTGCAGTCACCGATATTGGCCAGATGATAGATCAGCTTAAGGCCATTAATAAAGCGAAAGCAGGCCGCCTGATCCGCCAGGCCGAAGGTGAACATGCCGCCAAAGCCTGCGCCGCCGAACTGCCTTTGCGCCACTTCGTGCTGGGGATGGTCGGCAAGGCCGGGGTAGCGCACCCACTGCACCTTGGGGTGCGACGCGAGAAAGGCGGCGACCTTGCTGGCATTGGCCAGATGGCGTTCCATCCGCAGGGCCAGGGTGTCCAACCCCAGCATGGTCAGATAGGCATGGAGCGGCGCCGCCGTGGTGCCGAAATTGATGTGCAGCTCCCGCCAGACCCGGTCCAGATAGGCAAGCTCACCCTTGCGCTCGACAAACAAGGCGAAATCGGCAAAACGTTCGCTGCTCCAAGCAAAACTCGCCCCGTCGATAACCACCCCACCGGTCGCATCGCCGTGGCCGCTGAGGTATTTGGTGGTGGAATGGATGACGATATCGGCGCCCAGCTCCAGAGGCCGGCAAAGATATGGGGTGGCCAGGGTATTGTCCACCACCAGGGGCAGGCCGTGGCGGTGGGCGAGCTGCGCGGCGCGAGCCAGGTCCGGCACATCCATCTTAGGGTTGCCGATGGTCTCAAGGTAAAGAAAGCGGGTCTTCTCGTTGATCGCCGCCTCCATGGCTGCAAGGTCGGTGGCCTCGACAAAGCGGGCCGTGATCCCGTATTTCTTGAACACATTGGCAAAAAGCACATAGGTGGACATGAAAAGCGAATTGCCGCAAACAAACTCGTCCCCGGCGCGCAGCAGGGCCAGACAGCCGTTGGTGATCGCCGCCATGCCAGAGGCCATGAAGACCGCGGCTTTCCCGCCTTCAAGAGCGGCCAGCTTCTGCTCCAGCACCCGGTTGGTGGGGTTGGTGAGCCGGGCGTAGATATGGTCGGTGGTGCGCCCGGCAAAGGTATCGCTCAGGTTCTCCGCGGTTTCGTGGCAATGCGCGGCGGTCTGATAAATGGGAGGCAAGGTGGCGCCCTGCCAATCCCCTGGTTTCAAGGCGGCGTGAATTACCTGGGTATGAAAATGCCTTTTCTTTTCCGCTTCCATCGTTGTTTCTCCGATCTTTTCGTCTGAGGGGCGAGAAGTTGCCTGCGGCGGACCTTTCCCGTCCCACCAATGCCTGCCTAAGCTAGTGTTCGTTCGGAAACGAGCAATTTCGTTCGAGTGCAAGGCGCGAGGAAGACGAAAAGGCGGAACGTACACGCGGTACGTGAGCATTTTTCGGCGACTGAGCAACGCGGCAATCGGACGAAAGGGCCGTTTCCGGATGGACACTAAACTACCACATGGTAGCAGGCTGTCGATAGAAAAATCCCGCCGTAATTCGCCACTTTTCATTTTTCCCTTTTCATTTTCCCCTTTCTTCCCCCGCCCGGCTGAAATCCGCCAATTGCCCGATCATTTCGGCATGGATCTTCCCATTGCTCGCCACCACCTCCGGCAGATAGGGGGTGTAGCCTTGGCCGTTGTAGGCGGTCAGCCGGCCGCCGGCCTCGCTCACCAGCAGCATGGCCGCGGCGGTGTCCCAGGGCTTGAGGTTGATCTCCCAAAAGCCGTCGGTCCGGCCGCAGGCAAGATAGGCAAGATCAACCGCCGCGGCCCCGGTCCGCCGCACCCCCTGGCATCTTATCAGCAACCGGGTAAGCGCCGCCATCACCCCCTTGACCTCTGTCGCGATGGCATAGGGAAAGCCCGTGGCCAAAAGGGAGTCCTGCAACAAAGTCGCGCTTGAAACCCGGATGGGGCGGCCATTGAGCCAGGCCCCGCTCCCCTGGCAGGCACAAAACAACTCGTCCTGCATGGGCGCGTACACCACGCCGACCTTGCTGACCGTGCCCACGGCATAAGCGATGGACACCGCAAAAATCGGGAAGCCATGGGCAAAATTGGTGGTGCCGTCCAGGGGGTCGATGACCCAGACCGGGCCCTGGGGCAGGGTTTCATAGGAGGAGTGCGATTCTTCCGCGAGAAAGCCGATGCCGGGGCCCGCTTCCTTCAGCATGGCGAGCACAGTCTGCTCCGCGGCCACGTCCGCCTCGGTGACCAGATCGATGGCCCCTTTGCGGGTAATCCGGTGAGGCTGGTCGTACAGGCTTCGCAAAATATTGCCTGCGGCAAGAGCGGCCCGGCCCGCCGTGCGCATAATCCCGCCCAGGGCCTGGTCCTTGCAGCCCGCGACACACCTGGTGATTCTTTCATCCTCTTCTTCTTTTCGGACACTCGTCATTTTTTCCCTCGGAATCGGTATGACGGATCAGCAACAACTCAAACCCCGCGACCTTTCGTCATTCCGGCGGAAGCCGGAATCCAGTGTCTTCAGGCAATTACAGCAGGTCTGGACCCCGGCTTCCGCCGGGGTGACGAGTTGCCACGAGCAGATCACGTCTGGTTCATCTCCTGAAAAGCCATTTTTCCCGCAATCCCCTTTGCAGGATCAGCTGACTTACGATACAGTACAAAAAATCAGCCGACCCAAGGCGACCGGCACCAAAACCCGCTCTTTTCCCCGAGGCAACAGATTCCTTCCGTGTCTTCCCCTGCGAACAAATGGCCCACTTTTCTCATCGTGGCCACCGGCGTGTTCATGTCCACCCTGGACAGCAGCATGGTGAACATCGCCCTGCCCTTCATCATGAAGGATTTCCACAGCTCGCTGGCCGACAGCCAGTGGGTGGTGCTGATCTATCTGCTTACCATCACCGCCACCCTGCTTTTCTGGGGCCATCTTGCCGACCGGCTGGGAAGGGGCAGGATCTACACCATGGGGCTGCTGATCTTCGCCCTGGGTTCCCTGGCCTGCGCCTGGGCTCCTGGCCTGGCCTTCCTGGTGGCCGCCAGATTCTCTCAGGCCCTGGGCGGGGCGATGATGATGGCCGCTGGCCCGGCGATCATCAAGGAGGTCTTCCCGCGCGCGCAGCTGGGCCGGGGCCTGGGGTTGATCGGCATGGCCGTTTCCCTCGGCTTGATGAGCGGCCCCAGCCTGGGGGGCTTGCTGCTCGAACTCGCCTCCTGGCGCGTTCTCTTTTTCCTCACGGTTCCGCTGGGGTTGCTCTTCGCTTTCCTCGCCAGTCGTATTCTGCCCGGACCAACCCACCATTATACCGGGCCGCTGGACTGGTTGGGGAGCCTCGCCTGGGCTGCAGCCCTGGTTCTGCTTTGTCTGACCTTGAGCCAGGCCTCCTTATCCGGCTGGTCTGTCGCCGGATTGCTCCTCACCGGCACCGGGGGCGCGGCCGCCCTGGCCTGCTTTATCGCCATCGAGGCCCGGCTGCCCCACCCGCTTCTGGCCCTGAAGCTTTTCCGCAACCGGCGCTTCAGTCTGGCCATAGCCAGCGCCGTGCTTTCCTTCACGGTCCTTTTTGGCGTGATCCTGCTTATCCCCTTTCATCTTGACCGGGTTCTCGGCCTGCCGCCTTCGCAAATCGGCCTGGTCATGCTGGCCATCCCCTCCTCGATCCTGGTGGTCTCCCCCCTGGCCGGTTGGCTTTCCGATCAGATCGGCGCCAGGGTTATCAGCACTCTCGGCCTGAGCGTCTCTACCCTGGGGGTGGTTCTGCTCTCAACGATTCACGCCGCCACCCCACCTTCCATGATTGCCGGGCAGCTGCTGCTGGTGGGCCTGGGGCAGGCTCTGTTTCTTTCGCCGAACAGCGCTTCGGTCCTAAGCCAGGTCGAGGCAGACAAGGCCGGGGCAGCAGCGGCCCTGCTGGCCACGGCCAGAAATCTTGGCATGCTCCTGGGTATCGCCCAGGCGGCCCTGATCTTCTCCCTCTCTTTTCGGGGGCTCACCAACGGTCTTGATTTACGGGATTTCCGGCCGGAGCATACCGCGGCTTTCCTGACCGCCCTGCACGGTGCCTTGCTGGGGGCGGCCCTTACCGGCCTGTTCGGCACAGCGGCCTCCTGGTTTCGAGGCAAACCAAAAAACGAAAGGTAGAGCCGGCTGCGGGATTATAGGTCGTATGCGACCCATGGGACTTATGCGATCTATACCTTCATCCCGGCTCGTC
Source organism: Desulfurivibrionaceae bacterium (assembly GCA_041675585.1). GTDB lineage: Bacteria > Desulfobacterota > Desulfobulbia > Desulfobulbales > Desulfurivibrionaceae > Thiovibrio. The sequence goes on along the minus strand of JBAYTO010000012.1, from coordinate 32,053 downwards.
AGGCCTGAAGATCAACAATCCTGACGCTATCCAGTTGCGCCGCCATCTCAATGCTGGTCTTCAATGATTCCAGCATCCCGACCCTGGCAACCAGGCAGGAAAAATAGACCACCCCGTAGCCGAGCTTGCCCAGCAGCTCCTCAAGCTCACCAAGCTGCGGGGCCAGATACTCCCGCACCGCCTCGCTGTTCACGAGGCATTCCCCTTGCAGGGTCTGGCCCTTGACCCGGAGTTGAATCTGCACCTCCCCCAGCCGACTCATCTCCAGAAAAAAAGAAAGCGTGTAACCCCGCTCCCCGCCACTGCCCGCCTGATCCTCCCCGCGGTCCATGCTGAAAAGCCATTGCCCCACCCCGGCGCCCATGGCAAAGAAACAGGGGAAGAGGAGAAACTGCGCCTGCTGGGCCGAAGCGGGGAGAGCGTTGAGTTCCCCCTGCAACTCCAGAAGCATCCCGAGCTTCTGCATGGCGGCCCCGTTCGCTTTGCCCAAAATCCCGCTCTGCTTACCGGCCAGAAGAGCGATCAGTTCCCGGAGCCTTTCCGGGCCGGAGCCTGCCTGGCCGGGGCCGCCATCTTCCGCGGTCGCGCCGCGGCCCAGCATGGCCAGCAGCCGGACGAGCCGACCGGGGTCGGCCTCCGAGCCCATGGCGCTATTGGCAAAATTTTGCAAAGCTCCAGCCTGCTCTGGAAAACTATTTTCCGCCTCCGCGAGAAAAGCCAGGCCGAGCAAGGCCCGAAGCCCTTTGCCCATGGCGGCTGGATCGGTATAAAACTGCCGGAGAAATTCCTGGGCCGCCCCTTTTTTGTCGGCCACCCGCAGCCAGAGAGGCTCGCTCTGCTGCACCTCAAGCCAGATGGCGCTGCCGGGCTTCAGCGCTACCTCGCTCCTCGCCTCAACGATCTGGCCACCGATCTCCAGAAGAACCTTGCCCTCGGGGGTGAAGCCAGTCACCTCCCCCCGGACGAGTTGTCCCGGCCCCAAAAGCGAAGGGGCCGGCGAGACTGGCTTGTCTCCGCCCTCACTCCGGCCTGAAGCGGGCAACTGTATCCCCTTGAGCAGAGGGGCGGGACCTTCGATTTTCATGCCTTACCCACCTCGCCTGCCTGGTGCCGGGATTGGCCAAAATCTTCTTGACTCGTCAATAACTTATTTTTTAACGCAGAGGCGCAAAGTTTTTATCCTTTCATTTCAGCATATTACCTTTGCGCCTCTGCGTCTTGGTGTTACGTTTTTCAGGAATATGTAAGAGTTGCGAGGTACCAGCGGGCAACGGTCAAACCGGGGAAATTACTGTTGAGGCAGAACCACCCGGACTTCCAGACCGCCGCCAGGGTGGGGCTTGAGAGAAAAACTGCCGCCATGGGCGTTGACAATCCGTTCAACCAGAGTCAACCCCATGCCGGTTCCGTAAGTTTTCGTGGTAAAAAACGGGTCCTTGGCCTTGTCCAGATATGATTCCGGAATCCCGGGGCCGGTATCGATTACTGATACAGTGGCCTGCCCCTCGCCTGCCTCCACGACAATGGTCAACCGGCCCCCATCGGGCATGGCCTCCACCGCGTTTCTAAACAGATGGAGAAACACCTGGCGAATCTGATGCATATCCCCCTGGATAACCGGCTCCTGGACTGGGCATTCCATCTTCCAGGTCACGCCATGTTTTGCCATGCTCGACTGAAGGAGAAGGGCGGTTTTTTCGACCACCATGCAGAGCGGGATCTCCTCCCGGTGGATCTCCCCCTGCCCCACGAAGGCAAAAAGATCCTCCAGGGTGGACTCCACCCGCTCTGTTTCATGGATAATGACATTCAGATATTTTTCCCATTCGGGATCGACATTTTTCTTGCTCAGAATGCGGGAAACCCCGCCGATGGAGGTGATGGGATTTCTGATGATGTGGACCAGCTGGGCCGCCATGTGACCCAGAGCGGAATAGCGCTCCGCCTCGACCAGCAGATCCTTGCTCCGGTCAAGTTCCTGGTTCACCGCCTCAAGCTCGACGATCTTGCGCTGCCGTTCGTTGTGCAGATGACTCTGTTCAATGGCGAGGCTGGCCTGGCTGGCAAACAGTTCCAGGGCGCTGATATGATTATCCTCAATGGGGCGCCTGGTCACGTAATTGTCGGCAATGATTACCCCGAAGGACCGGCCGGGAGAGTACAGAGGCACCACGACAAATGAATCCTCATCAAGAATATTGATGAGTTCCCTGGGCACGGCAAGAGGAGGAGCAACTCCCACCGCCTTTTCCCGGTGCTCATTAAGCAGAGTCCCGTTGCCATGCCTGCCGCCGTTGCCGTTACGCCGCTCCAGGGGCACGGGCACCCAGCCGTTTTCCGGCGAGACCCGGTAGCTCCGTCTGCCCAGCACGGCATGAAGCAGAATGTTCTCGGTGTCCTCGGCCGGAACCACCAAACTCCTGGCAATGGCGTTGACCGTAGCCTCCTGGGACTTGCTGATTTCTTTGAGATTGTCAACAATCTGTAAAAAATTGAGCTCCCGCTCTTCGATCTCCTCCCACACCCTCCCGGCCTCCTCCCGGGAACTCGGGCCAATAGCCATTCTCCCCCGCAAAAACCTGCCATCATCGTCAAACATGACCAAAAAAGCCCGGTTAAAACCCAACCCCTCCCGAGAGGTAATCCCAACCAGAATGGCGCGCAGAATCTGATCAAGTTCCACGGTGCTCAAATAGACGGTGTTCATCTTCACTGACAACTGATGCAGAAGCTGAATTCGGAAATGCGCCTCTTCCAGCTCTTCTTGATATTTGCGATTCTCAAAAACCAACCGCCTTTTTTCCAGGGCCTTGCGCGCCACATGAAATATTTCTTCAAACTGCACCGGTTTGGAAAGATAGTCCGTGGCGCCCTTGCGCATGCAATCCAAAGCTACCTGCAGATCAGCAATACCGGTGAGCATGATCACGGCAACATCGGGGTATTGATCCACGATCCGTGGCAAAAGAGAAAGGCCATCGGTATCCGGAAGACCAATGTCAAGAATGACCAGGGCCACATTACGGGAGGACAGGACCTGCATGAGGTCTGCCGCCAAGGCGCACTCCGCCACGGGCAGGCCGTGTACTTCAAAATAGCTCCTGAGCGGCTCACGGATTGCCGCATCATCATCAACAATGGCGATAATCTCGCCATTTTGCAGCAGTTGTCCCAAGGAAATGGAGACATGCTTATGCAGACCGGAAACCGCCTCTACCATAAAAATACCCTGCGGACAGAGAAAAAACTGGTGCGCCTCGATATAAGGCCTATAACCATGCTAGGATGACAGGCAAAGCGCTGTCAAGGGAAATAGCGCCCATTGCCGGCCAAGGAAACAGAACAAGAACAAAAAAAATCGCATCCCCCGGAATCCCGGGGAAATGCGATCTGTATGAACTCCAAGCCGCGCCCAGCGGCGGGATTGTCTCCTTACATCTCAACGATAAGCTTGTTGCTCTCCTCATTCCAGCGGACCACCAGCCACCAGAGCGCCATGAGCAGACAAACCACCGCCAGGGTGCCGCCGTAACCGAGGAAGGTGTTCGGCATATAGACAAAGCTGCCAAGCTTGCCGGCATTGGTGATTCCTTCATTAAGGAAGGCGTCCATCCCTTCGACATCGCTGACGGAAAACCACTTGCTCATCAAGGAGTTGGCTATTCCGAAAACAGGGACCACGATCCACAGCTTGATCTGCCCTTCGCCGACCCGCCACAGGGTGCCGGTACCACAACCGCCGGCCAGAATGGCGCCAAAACCAAAGATAAGACCACCAACCACCCCGCCCCAGCCAAAGGTGCCGCGCACGTAATGCTCAACCTGGTTGAGCCCGCCAGCCTTAACGATCACCCCGCCGATGGTCAGCAGGACAATGCTCAACGCCACCGACTTGGCCATAGTGCCGTTGCCGGTCATGTGCGGTTCACGGAAGCCCTGGATCATGCACCAGCGGCCCCGCTGCATGGTGTAGCCCAGACCGGCGGCGAGCAACAGCACCCCGCCCATCTTGGCCAGCGTCTCATTGGCGGCGTAAGCGTAAGCGCCCCAGACCATTAACAGCAGAGCGGCAATCCCAAGCATCACCTGAGTGGCGAAAGGAATTTCAATGGTCTTGGCCCCGCCGCTGCCCCAGGTGACATTTTCCATCTCCCAGTAAATGTACTTCAGCCCAATAATGGCGCCGGCAATCAACCCGGCCATCATCGCGAAGCCGCTGGCGGAGAGATTGCCGATGGCGTTGTAGAATCCACCCACGTTGCAACCACCGGCAAGGGACGCGCCGACTCCCATACAGATACCGGCAGCCACCCCCTTGACCATTTCCAGAACCGGCGGAATCCGGAAGGCAAAGTTGTTGCCAAAGCAGGCGGAAAGAAAAGCGCCGCCTACGAAACCGAGGCCGATGATGGAACCGCTGTTGACAAAAATCGAGGCCGGGGCATCGCTGTAGATTCCGAGACCGTACAAAATCCAGTCCGCCCAGTTGCGCACCGCCCCGGTCGCTCCCCACGGCCGGTACCAGGCCAGGAGCATCACGCTCAGAAAGGCGACGAGGGTCCCGGAGGTATAGGGATTCCACTCATCCTGGCACAACTTTTTATAAAGCTCTTTGGCGGTGCAGCCAAACCCGTCGCTTCCACTCATAATCATTCTCCTCCCCAATTTTTTCTGAAAACTACAAGTTGCCCCGACATTCCCCGAGCGAAACCCGAAAAATGAGCGGTTCCGATTCCCCCTTAAAGCACAACATAAGGATTTTCTTTACCCGGTGCCATACACTTTTGTCAAGCCGTGAAAATATCCTGCCGCCCAGGCTGAATCGCAACCACAATGTGACATACAACGAAGAAAAAAATCAACCTGAAAAACAGGCCGAATCGCCCCGACCATCCCGAGAAATGATCATTCACAAATTCCCTTGACACGATCCGCGGATGTTTGGTAGACACTAGTTCACCTTTTTTTGAAGAAGGCAACCAATTCCCCAACGCCTGAAAGCTCCCCATAGAACAGCCAACGGCATCAAACGGAATCACCTTAAAAAAATTTCCGTCTTTTTCCGTTTTTTTTAGAGATCGAAAACCACAATCTTTTCCAAGGAGGAAACCATGAGCGACGATTTCAAGAAGGCCCCGGAAGGAATCACCCCGACCCGCACCCTGGACGCAAAAGGTCTGAGCTGTCCAATGCCCCTGTTGCGGACCAAAAAAGAAATGGATAAACTGGGTTCCGGTGAAATCCTCGAAGTGCTTGGCACTGATCCCGGCTCTCGCAACGACCTGCCCGGCTGGTGTACCCGCGCCGGACACGAGTATCTCGGCGAAAAGGAAGACGCCGGCTTCATCCGTTTCTACATGAAGAAACAGTAATCCCCACAAACGCCATGGCGCCTGGCTCTTTCCGGCTCGGCGCCTTTCAATTATTCAAGGAGACAGCAAATGGCTAAAAGTTTGGGTATCTTTGTCACCTCTCCCCAGAACATGCGACACGTCATGGGAGTAACCAGGGCCGCCAAGGCCAAGGGTTCCAAGGTCAAGGTTTTCTTCAGCTGGTACGGCGTACACCTGACCAAGTGTTCCGATTTTCCGGCCCTCTGCGAACTGGCCGATGAGGTTTCGATCTGCGTGGACAGCTACAAAAAGTGCGGCTACGACCCTGCCGATATCCCCAAGGGGCTTGAGGCCAAGGACATGGCCACCCAGGGCCAACACGGCGCGATCATTGAAGACTACGAATGCTACCTGACCTTATAAGGAGAAAACCATGTCCAAGAAAGTAGGCTTTCTACTGGTAAACAAGGATTACACCCTGGACGGCATCCGCTCCGCGCTGGGACTGGCTGTCGAGAACATGTATGCGTATGCCTATGTCCTGAACAACGAACTCACCGAGGTGAGCGACTACCACAAGGAAAACATCGAGTGGATCCGCGACATGGAAGGCGAGGTCTACACCACGGTAGACGCCAACGCCGAGAATTTAGGGATGCCCAAAGTCACCCTCGAAGAAATCGGCAAGCAGCTTCGTGATCTCGAATACATCATTCCCTATGGCATCATGCGCTCGGACAAGAGCTGAGCAAACCCCGAGAACCAAATAAACAAGGAGTGCGCCGATGAAACTCTTGAATGTATATCGCTCTGAACCAAATGACGACACCAAAAAACTGGTGGAGATCGTCTCCGAGGGCCGTGACGCCGAGGCCTTTGCCCTCAATGTTGAGAACCCGGACTATGACGCCCTGGTGGACAAAGTTTTTGCGGCCGACCAGACCATCTGCTGGTGGTAAGCAAGATTTTCCCAGCCGATCAGGACTGAGCCAAATCCCCTGCCATCCTGGCCGGGGATTTTTTTTGCCTTGGAGAATGGGATTCTTTGAGGTTGTTACGAGATACCTTAAGCTTTGATATGTTCGTCCTCAAGCATTCGGTCTAGAAATCCTAGGAGAAACTCGCGCTGGGCCGGGGTGGCATAACTGATGCACGAGCAATGCAGGTTGCTCTGGCTCCGGACCAGAAATTCGGCGATCAACCTGCTCCGCCCCAGCTCGATCCCGAAAAAAAACGGGCCGCATTGCCCGTGTCCCTGCTGCGCTTCGGACAGCAGCTCCTCCGGGACCAGCAGCCAGAACATCCCCTCCATGGGGGTCGGTTGCAAGGTTCTCTTCAGATATGATTCCAGATTGTCCTGTTCTTCTCTGCTCAATTCATCAATAACAAACTGACGCATGGCATCCCCCTGCCGGTTTCCCGGCAAATGTAACTATCCAGCACCACCACCTCTTGCGGCGATCGATCCGGCTCACGTCCCTGAGGTACGCATCACCGTGCCGCTTGCCGCAACCTGCGGCACTGCTGAACAGTTACGTTTTGGTAGTTTTAGTAATTTCCGGCACTGAGCTGGATAGTTACCGGTAAATTAGTATTTTTCCCCTGATTTGCCATAGGACAAAGCCCAGGCAACAGCGCACCTCATAACAATACCAAAACAGCCGCCTGCTGTCATCAAAGAGACTGCCTTTACATTTGACAGAACCAGCCCAGGACAGTATCCTGACGCGTATTATTATCTTACAAACAAGGAGGCGCGATGAGCAACCCCTGTCTTTTCTGCAGGATCATCAACGGAGAAATCCCTGCCAAAAAACTGTACGAAGATGAAGATGTTTTCGCCTTTTGGGACATCAGCCCCCAGGCGCCAAAGCACTTTCTGGTCATCCCCAAGAAACACCTCAGCGGCCCGGGCGCGGTTGCAAGTGAAGACGAAGCACTTATCGGCAAGGTCGTCCGGATCGGCGCGCAGCTGGCCAGGGAAAACAACGCGGAACAATGCCGCCTGGTCATGAACAACGGCGCCGAAGCGGGGCAGACTGTTTTTCACCTGCATCTCCACGTTCTCGGAGGCAGGGCCATGTCCTGGCCGCCGGGGTGAAACGAAACCTTCAACTTTCATCACGGTAATCACAAACCATGCCCCCTGTCATCGCATTCATCGGCAAACCCGACTCAGGCAAGACCACGCTACTTGAAAAACTTATCCCGGAATTAAACCGCCGCGGCTACCGCATCGGCACCATCAAGCACCATGTCCACGCCTTTGAAATGGACAAGCCCGGGAAAGATACGTGGCGCCACAAGCAGGCCGGCGCCGCCACCGTGGCCCTCTCTTCCCCCACCGGCCTGGGCATTATCCGCGACGTGCCGGAGGACCTCACCATTGAAGAGCTGGTGGGCCGCTATTACGGCGATATCGATCTGGTGATCACCGAGGGCTACAAACGGCTGGAGCTGCCCAAGATCGAAGTCTTTCGCCGGGCTCTGCATGCCGAGCCCCTGCCGGATCGGGATGAAACCTGGGTTGCCATGGCAAGCGATGTCGCATGCCCAGGGGATCTTCCCTGCTTTGGCCTGGACGATATCGCCGGCCTGGCTGATTTTCTTGAGGAGCGCTTCATCAAGACCTTTCCCCGGCAAAAAACCAGCCTGCTGGTTAACGGCCAGCCGGTCTATCTCAATGCCTTCGTCGAAAGCTTTCTCCGCCAGGCCATCACCGGCATGACCTGTTCGCTCAAGGGGTGCCAGAACCCCGAGGAGATTATTATCACCATCCGACAGGACGCCGCGGAATGATCAGCCAGGTTGCCGGGGTGATCCTGGCGGGCGGCAAAAGCTCACGTTTCGGCAGCAACAAGGCCCTGGCTCTCCATCAGGGCGACGCCATGATCCAGGGGGTCACCCGCAAGCTGACCGGGCTTTTCCCGGAAACCCTGCTGGTCACCAATAACCCCGAGGATTATGCCTTTCTCGGCTGGCCGATGGTTGCCGATCAATACCTTAACTGCGGCCCCCTGGCCGGAATCCATACCGCCCTGCGAGCGATCTCCCAGCCCCGCGCCTTTGTCTGCGGTTGCGATATGCCGCTGGTCAATCCGGAGCTGATCCGTTTTCTCTGCACACTGCCCGGCGACCATGAGGTGGTGCTGCCTTGGCTGCCCGAGGGGCCGGAGCCGTTATACGCGGTTTACAGCCAAACGGCCCTGCCGCGCATCGAGGAAAATCTCGCCGCCGGCCAGTACAAGCTCGGCGTCTTGTACAAAAAACTGCGCCTGCGCAAGGTCACCGCCGAGGAGATCTTGCAGGTCATCCCCGATCTCACCACCTTTCAAAACATCAACCACCAGCATGACCTTGCCCGTCTTGCCGCCATGCTGGAGCAGTGAGCCAATGCCGATTCTCTCGCTTGCCCAAGCGCAACGGCTGATTGTCAGCCACAGCCCCAGCCTGGCCGCAGAGGCTGTCCCTCTTCCCGAGGCCGCCGAGCGTTTCGCCGCCCAGGCCATCAAGGCCGTGCGTCCGGTGCCGGACTTTGCCCGTTCGGCCATGGATGGCTATGCCGTCAACAGCCGCACCCTGACCACCGGGGCAGAACAGGTTGCTTTACAGGTAACCGGCGAGATTGCTGCGGGTACCACCGACCTGCCAAGGCTTGCCGGAAAAAGCGCCATCGCGATCATGACCGGCGGCGCCCTGCCGCCGGGGGCCAATCAGGTTGTCCCTTTTGAGCGCTGCCGCAGAGAGGCAGCGGTGGTGCTGATCAACAGCCCGCCCCAGCCGGGCGCCTTCCTTCGTCCCCGGGGCGCGGACCTTGCCGCCGGACAGGCCATTGTCCAAGCCGGGGCCAGGATCGAGGTCCAGCATCTCCCGCTCCTTGCCGAAAGCGGCCTGGCCCAGGTTTCTGTGGTGGCCCGCCCGGAACTGGCCATCATCTGCACGGGCAGCGAATTGCTCAATACGGCGGACACCCCGGAAACCGGCCAGATTATCGGCGGCAACCGCTTCCTGCTTGCCGCTCTTATCAGAGCTGCGCGGGCGGCATCCCGTGATCTCGGCCTGGTGGCCGATGACTGCGCCCGTATTGTCGCCACCCTGAAAGAGGCCTTGCACGGCCCGTCCCAGGGGGTGATCACCACCGGCGGCATGGGCCCGGGCAACTACGATCTCCTGCCCCAGGCCTTTGCCGAGCTGGGGATTCGCCCCTTGTACACGGCCCTGGCGGTCCGCCCTGGCCGCTCAACCATGTTCGGCCTCTATCAAGGCAAACCGCTCTTCGCCCTGCCCGGCCCGCCGCCCGCGGTTTTCCTGCTCTTTCACGAGCTGGTCCTGCCGGCCTTGCGGGCGATGCAGGGGCAGCGCCGCCCCTTGCCGCCGCTTTACCGCGCCACCCTCACCGCCCCGATTCTCCTGAAGAAAACCGGGCTGCTCAACCTGAAAGGCGCAGTGGCCGGCGTGCGCGGAAAGACCCTCATCGTTCGGCCAGCCCGCAAAAACGAGGCGGCCAACGCCATCATCCATCTGCCGGCAAATCGGAAGCACCTGCTGGCCGGGGAAGATGTCGCCCTGCGCCTCTGCACCCAAAACTTTTAGCCCGCAGCCTGGCTCTACACCTGGACAACCCCCGCACCCTCTTGATTTCTGCCCTGCGCCATGATACAACCCCTTCTAACAGAACTTTCAGATATCATGCCCCAGACTTAAGAGGACATCCATGCTTGAATTGCGTTTTATCAGGGAAAATCTGGCTCTCGTCAAAGAGAAACTCGCCTTCCGGGGAATCACCGATTCCCGCATCGACGATTTTGCCGCCATCGACCTTCGGCGTCGCACCCTGCTCTCCGAGGTGGAAGCGCTGCGCAACAAACGCAAGACCGCTTCCCAGGAGATCGGCGCGCTGAAAAAGGCGGGGGTCGAGGCCGAAGGGCCCATGGCCGAGATGCGGCAGCTGGGAGAGAGGGTCAAGGAGATCGAAAGCGAGCTGGTCGGGCTGGAAGAAGATCTCCAGAACATCGTCCTGACCCTGCCCAACCTCTGCGACGATTCCGTGCCCAAGGGCAGCAGCGACGCCGACAACCTGGAAATCAAGCGCTGGGGAACGGTGCCGCAATTCGGTTTTGCAGTCAAGGCCCACCATGCGCTGGGGGAAGCGGCCGGGGTAATCGATTTTGAACGGGCGGCCAAGCTCTCCGGAGCCCGCTTTGCCGTGCTCAAGGGCTTTGCCTCCCGCCTGGAACGGGCGCTGATCAACTTCATGCTCGATCTCCACACCCAGAGGCACGGCTACACCGAGATCCTCCCCCCCTTTCTCGTCAATTCCCAGACAATGACCGCCACCGGCCAGCTGCCGAAATTCGAGGCGGATCTCTTCCGCATCAAGGACTGGGATCTGTGGCTGATCCCCACCGCCGAGGTGCCGGTGACCAACCTGCACCGGGACGAAACCCTGGCCGAGCACGAACTGCCCGTCAAATACACGGCCTACACTCCCTGCTTCCGTTCCGAGGCCGGCGCCTATGGCCGCGACACCCGGGGGCTTATCCGCCAGCACCAGTTCGACAAGGTGGAGCTGGTGAAATTCACCACCCCGGAAACCTCCGGCGATGAGCTGGAAAGCCTGCTGGCTGATGCGGAGGAGGTCTTGCAGCTCCTGGAGCTGCCCTACCGGGTGGTGCAGCTCTGCAGCGGGGATCTCGGCTTTTCCGCCAACAAGACCTACGATATCGAGGTATGGATGCCTGCCCAGAACACCTACCGGGAGATATCTTCATGCAGTAATTTCGGGGATTTTCAGGCCAGAAGAGGCGGGATCAGGTATCGGCCCAAGGGCCAGAATAAAAGCGGACTGGTTCATACCTTGAACGGCAGCGGCCTGGCCGTGGGCCGGACCCTGGCCGCCATTTTTGAAAACTGCCAGCAGGCGGATGGCACCATCGCCGTTCCCAAGGTGCTGGCGCCCTATTTTGAAAACAGATTTTAGAAAACCAAGACAGAAGCAGGCATGGTGTGCCCCTACTTCAAGACATACCGGTTCTTGCCGCTCTGCTTGGCCTCGTACATGTTCTGGTCGGCCCGTTCCAGCAGGCTCTGGCCGCTTTCCCCCTGGCGGTACTGGGTTACCCCGATGCTCACCGTTTTTTGTACCGTTTCCTGGGGGGTCGGCTGAAAAATCACCCCGGCGAAACCGGCTCGGATCCGCTCCGCTACCACGGTCGCCTGTTCGCCGCTCGCCGCCGGCAGAATGATGGTGAACTCCTCACCGCCATACCGGCAGGGGATATCACTGACCCGAACCGCCTCGGCAATCACCTGGCCCAGCCGGGCCAGAACCCGGTCGCCGTCCGCATGTCCGTAAGTGTCATTATGATGCTTGAAGTTGTCGATATCCAGCAGCAGCAAAGAAAGCGGCTGGCCATGCCGGCCGGCCCTCTCCACCTCAAGTTTCAAATGGGTGTTGAAGTAGCGCTTGTTAAAAAGTTTGGTCAGCTCATCAACAATACTCAACTCCTTGTAGCGGCGTTCACTCTCGGCCAGGGCCCTTTCGGCCTTTACCCGTTCGGTGATGTCGGTGATATGTTCGACCGTGCCCAGCAACTCCCCAGCTGCCCCCTTGAAAGGCGTGGAAATGATGCTGTAATGCACGGTATTTCCGGAACCATCGTTCCTTTCTATCTCGCTGGCAATGTATTTTTCCCCTTGCTTGATCCGTCGCAGGGGGCACTGTTCGGTCCCGCACATCTCTGAGTGAAAAATTTCGTAGCACTTGCTGTCCTGTAACGCCTTTCTCTCCACCCCGGTCATCTCGAGAAAAGCATCGTTGCAGCGCAGGATCTTGCTATGATTGTCCACCAGGATAATGCCGCCGGCCACGGTCTTGAATATCTGGTTGATCTCGATGTAGGCCTGCTCCGCCTCCATGGCCATGGCGTTGGCCCGGCCTATGGCTTCTTCCAGCTGGAGGTTGTTGTCCGCCAGCTCTTCCCTGATTTTCGCCAGAGCAAGATCAGCCTCTTCCCGTTGCAGGCAATCAAGAACATGCGTGGAAGCCGCGGAGAGCCAGAGATCCATCACCTGCCTTTCCACCGGCTTGGCCATGAAAAAATTAACTCCGGAGGCAATGGCCGTGGAAATCTCTTCCGGGCTGTCCTTGCCGGAAATCATCAGGATGGTGAGGTATTGTCCCCGTTCGGAATCGCGAAATGTCCTGGTTAGTTCCAGGCCGTCCATGTCCGGCAGCAGCCAGTCCATAAGAACAAGATGGGGAAAACCGGCGGCAAAAGCCGCCTTGGCCGCGGCGGCTGTATGGCAGGCAATGGTGGTGTAGCCATGACTTTCCACGATCCTTTGCAAAAGATCGCAGACGGGTTGGTCATCCTCGACAATCAGGGCGACAAGCCCTGCTTTTCCCGACGCACTCTCTGTCAAGGCAGTTACTCCGTTGGGTTGGCCGATAATCTCATGTTTGCACACTGGTACCTTGTAACTTTTTAATCGACCTCAATTAATCCCCTCACCCTTCCGGGGGAGAGAATTTTTCAGAAATATTTAGAGTTGCAAGGGTACGGATGAGCTTCTTCATGCAACTTGGTAATCATGTCGTTTTGTTTAAAAAATCCACCCCCAGACTCATCTTTCCGCCAAGGCCAGTTCGATCAGCAAATCGAGCAGAGCAGAAAAGGACAAACCGTAAGCGGCCGCCGCCTGGGGCAGCAGGCTGGTCGGGGTCATTCCCGGAATGGTGTTGGTCTCAAGCACATAAATACCATCCGCGGCGACAATCATGTCGGTCCGGCTGTACCCCTTGAGCTGCAAGGCCCGGTGCGCGGCAAGCGCGATCGCCTGAGCCCCGGCTGTTACCTCGGGCGGCAGCTCCGCCGGGCAAACTTCCCGGGAGGCGCCTTTTTTGTACTTGGCATCGTAATCAAAAAATGCATATTCCTCGCCGGGGATAATCTCCACGATGGGCAGAGCGGTAAGTTCTCTATTGCCAAGCACCCCGCCGGTAATCTCCCGCCCCCGCACATACTGCTCAACCATGACCTCGCTGTCAAAGGTAAACGCCTTGGCCAGCCCCTGGACCAGCTCCTCTTCGCTTCTGGCCAGGCTCATCCCCAGGCTGGAGCCCTGGCGGATGGGTTTGATAACCAGCGGCAAGGAAAGTTGCGCCAGCAGGCGGCGGGGATTTCTCCTGTCTTCCGGCTGCGCCATCTCCCAGGGGGCCACGCTGAGACCTGCCTGTCGGTAGAGGATCTTGGCCAGATTCTTGTCCATGGCCAGAGCGGAGCCCAGAACCCCGGCCCCCTGATAGGCAACCCCCAGCAGATCGAGGAAGCCCTGCATGGTGCCGTCCTCCCCCAAGGGGCCGTGGAGCAGAATAAAAGCCATGTCGATCTTGCCGGCATCCGCGGCAAGCTGGGCCAGATCCGTGGCCGGATCATAGCGGTGGACTTCGTATTTTTCCCGGCTGAGCGCCTTTTCCACCTCTTTGGCCCCGGCCAGCGACACCTCACGCTCGCCGGATTTGCCCCCGGCGATCAGGGCCAGCCGAATCTTACCCCCACCGGGCATAAGTTTCGTTTGGGCAGGCAAGCTGCCCAACTCAGCTTTATTTTCCATAGCTTTTTTCCGAATAGTTGCGTACTGATCTCAAAATGGTCATCCGCCCACGGCAGAAAAACGGCAACACCATGGCGCCGGGGGATGTATCCTTATAATAGGTTCTTGGCTTATTTTGTAGAACTTTTTAAAACCGGCGAAAAAAACCACCACCCCTGCAGGAACTACCTGGAATGAAAGAGGAAATAATCCGCGAGCTACGAAAAATTGTCGGCCCTGATCAGGTAACTACGGTCCCGGAAGAGCTGGCCTGCTACGCCTATGACGGCACCGGCCAGGAATTCCCTCCGGCGGCCGTGGCCTTTCCCGGCTCCACCGAGGAAATCCGCCGCATCATGGCCCTGGCCTCCGCCACCCCGTTTCCCGTGGTTCCCCGGGGGGCAGGCACCGGCATGAGCGGCGGGGCCTTGCCAGTGGCGGGCGGTCTGGTCATGGTGCTGAGCCGCCTGAACCGCATCCTGGAAATAGACCCCGACAATCAGCTTGCCGTGGTCGAGCCGGGGGTGATCACCGGCGAGCTGCGCGCCGAGGTAGCACGGCACGGCCTCTATTACCCGCCGGACCCGGCCAGCCTGAAGTTCTGCACCATGGGCGGCAATGTCGCCGAGTGCGCCGGCGGTCCGAGCGCGGTGAAATACGGGGTGACCCGCGACTATGTCCTCGGCCTGGAGGCAGTTCTGCCCGACGGGAGCCTCATCCATACCGGGGTTCGAACCGCCAAGGGGGTAGTGGGCTACGATCTTACCCGGTTACTGGTCGGCTCGGAGGGAACCCTGGCCATCATCACCAGGATCACGGTAAAGCTCCTGCCCGCCCCCGAGGCCCGCAGTACGCTGCTGGTCCTCTGCCCCACCATGGTCGAGGCAACCAGCCTGGTAACGACCATCCTTGCCCGCCATACACCCTGCACCCTGGAATACCTGGATCGGACCGCCCTGGCCATTGTCCGGGACAAACTGCCTTTTCCTTTCCCGGCCGAGGCCGGGGCCCTTCTCCTCATCGAGCTTGAAGGGCAAAAGGATTCCGTGCCCCTGTCCACCTGCCGACTGACCGAATTTTTGCAGACCCAGACGGGGATCATTCAGAGCCGCACCGCCGCAAGCCCAGCCGAGGCTGAACAGCTCTGGGCCGCCCGTCGCGCTGTCTCCCCGGCCGCCTTCAGCCTCAAGCCCCACAAGATGAGCGAAGACGTAGTGGTCCCCCGCAGCCGGTTGCCGCAGCTGGTCTCCTGCACCGAGGCCTTGAGCCGGGAACTCGGGGTCGTCATCTTCACCTTCGGCCACGCCGGAGACGGCAATATCCACGTCAATATCATGCTCGACCGGAACATCCCCCAGGAGGTCCGCCAGGCCGCGACTGCCAAACAGCGACTTTTTGAGGAGGTCCTGCGCTTGGGCGGCACCCTGTCCGGCGAACACGGCATCGGCCTTACCAAGGCCGCCTATCTGTCCATGGAGCTTGACCTGCCGACCCTCACTCTCATGCGGCAAATCAAGAATCTCTTCGACCCGCGAAACATTCTCAATCCCGGCAAGATCTTTCCTCCCCACGTTGCGCCGGAAAAAAATATTTGACAATCAGAACAGCAATCGGCTATATAAACGGTTTATTTTAAAAAATCTGCGCCACTTCTGCTCCTTCTGAAACAGGTGTTGGCTGAAATTTTCTGTAACACAACGTTGCAATCCGCATACTGGAGAAATCATGATCGAGATTGAGGTAAGAGGGGATATCGAACAGGCGATTCGGCTGCTCAAGAAAAAAATGCAGCTCGACGGGATGAAAAAAGAACTCAAGCGCCGCGAGTACTACGAAAAGCCCAGCGACAAACGCCGGCGCAAGCAGGCCGAATCCAAGCGGAAAATCCGCAAGCTCATGATGCGCGGTGATCGCGATTAACTTGCCGCTCTTCCTCGGATGAACAGCACACGAGGAAATCCAGCTGACCATTGCCCACGCTTCGACCGGGACCGGCCCCAACCGCCGCCACCTTCCTCTCCCCCCGGCGGAGCGTCTTTTTTCCCCGAGCCTTTTTGCGATCAGTTCCTGCAGTATCTCTCTCTGGAACGCCGTCTGGCCGCCAACACTGTTCTTGCCTACCAGGCTGATCTGGCCTCTTTTCTAGATTTTCTCCGCCCCAGCCGCCTCACCCAGCTAGCCGAAATCGAAGTCAGCCACCTGCGCGCCTATCTTGCCCATTGCCATGCCCAGGGCATTTCGACCCGGAGCAATGCCCGCCGGATCTCCGCGCTGCGCGCTTTCTTCCGCTTTCTCCTGGCGGAAAGGCTCATCGCCATCGACCCCTGCACCATTCTGGATCTCCCAAAACCGGGCCGACCCCTCCCCAAGGTGCTCACCCTCCCCGAGGTAAACCGGCTTCTTGCCCCGCCGGCCAATGGTAATTCCCTGGCCCTGCGCAATAACGCCATGCTGCACCTGCTCTACGCCACCGGCATGCGAGTTTCAGAGCTAGTCAACTTGCCCCTGGCCGGGGTCAACCTCATGGGCGGTTATGTCCGGGTTTTCGGCAAAGGCGCCAAGGAAAGGCTCATCCCCTTTGGCGAGGCGGCCCGCGAATACCTCAAGATCTACAGCAAAGACGCCCGCCCCAGGATTCTCCGAAAAAGAACCAGCGATTTTCTCTTTGTCACCGGCCACGGCAAACCCATGACCCGCCTGCGTTTCTGGCAGATCGTCCGGCAGAGTGCGCGCCGGTGCGGAATCAGCAAAAAAATCAGCCCCCATGTACTCCGCCACTCCTTTGCCACCCACCTGCTGGAACATGGCGCCGATCTCCGCTCCGTGCAGATGATGCTGGGCCATGCCGATATCGCCACTACCCAGATTTACACCCATGTGGACAGCAACCGCCTCAAGAGCGCCCACCAGAAATTTCACCCCCGGGGCTGAGCCGCCGTAATCGGCATCAGAAGCCGCAACGAAACAGCCGCGGCAATCATCTTTTCGCCGCGCCCCCTAAATGTCATTGCTCATCGGGGATGATGGTCTATAATCATTTCAGCCCCTGCCTTTTTGGCATGACGCCACAGCTTTCCCCGGCAGAAGCACGCTCCGAAAAATAGAGGCCCTGCGAGATATGGAAGTCATCACCACCCATGTAAACGCCGATTTTGACGGGCTGGCCTCGATGATCGCCGCGCACAAGCTTTACCCCGAGGCGATTCTCGCCTTTTCCGGCTCCCAGGAAAAAAATCTGCGCGATTTCCTCGCCCAGTCGGTGCAATACCACTACACCTTCCAGCGGCTGAAAAACATCCCTCAGGACCAGATCCACCGGCTCATCGTGGTGGACACCCGCCAGGCCTCCCGCATCGGCGACTTTGTCCAGTGCCTTAATAACCACGGCCTGGACATCCACCTCTACGACCATCATCCCGACACCACGGACGACCTGCATGGTTCACTGGAAGAGGTCCGGCCGGTAGGCTCCACCACCACCATTTTTGTCCGCCTCCTCCGGGAAAAAAATCTCTCGCTCACCCAGGAGGAAGCCACCCTCATGGCTATGGCCATCTATGAGGACACCGGTAACTTCGCCTTCGACACCACCAGCCCGGAAGATCTGGAGGCCGCCGCCTGGCTGCTTGCTCAGGGCGCCAACCTCAACGCCATCTCCCAGTTCATCGCCCAGGAACTCACCAGCCGGGAAGTCACCCTGCTCCATGCCCTGATCAAATCCGCCACCACCTACACCATCCACGGCCTGGATCTGGTGGTGGCCAAGATAGAACTGCCCGAATATGTTGATGAATTTTCCGTCATTGTCCGTCGCTTCATGGTGATGGAAAACCTGGACACCCTGTTCGCCCTGACCCAGATGGGGGACCGCACCCACCTCATTGCCCGCAGCCGGATCCCGGAGGTGAACGTCGGGATCATTGCCCGGGATTTCGGGGGTGGCGGGCATGCCTCGGCCGCTTCTGCCACCATCAAGGATCTCACCCTGATCGAGGCGGAAGAAAGGCTGATCCAGCTGCTGCACAAGCATGTCCGCCCCCGGCGGTTGGCCAGAGAGCTGATGTCCGCGCCGGTGATCTCCGGCCCGCCAACGCTGACGGTCACCGAGGCGGACGAGCTGCTCAACCGTTACAACATCACGGTGCTGCTGATCCTCAACGAAGCGCACGAGGCGGTGGGCCTCATCTCCCGACTGGTGGTGGGCAAATCCATCCACCTGGGACTGGGCGACTCGCCGGTAAGCGACTACATGACCACCGATTTCGCCACCCTGCCGCCCACCGCCACCCTGGCCGATATCCAGGAACTCATCATCGAAAACCGCCAGCGCTTCATCCCGGTGGTGGAAAAAGGCAAGGTCCTTGGGGTCATTACCCGCACCGATCTTCTCCACCTGCTGGTCAACGATCCGGCCCACATCCCGCGCCGTCTGCTGACCGAGACCGACCAGCCCTCCGTCGCCCGCAACCGCAACCTGAGTACCCTGATGGTGGAGGTCTTGAGCCGTGAGCTCATCCTCCTGTTGCAGACTCTGGGCGAAGTGGCACAGGAAACCGGCTGCCACGCCTATGCGGTGGGGGGGTTTGTCCGCGACCTGTTGCTGCACGTCAAGAATCTCGATCTGGATGTGGTGGTTGAGGGCGACGGCCTGGCCTATGCCAAAAAGCTCGCCAAAAAACTGGGCGGCACGGTGCGCACCCATGAGAAGTTCGGCACCGCCGTGGTCAAGTTGCCCGACGGCCTCAAGATCGATATCGCCACCGCCCGCTTGGAATACTACGAATATCCGGCCGCCATGCCCACGGTGGAGCTGAGCTCCATCAAGCTCGATCTCTACCGCCGCGATTTCACCATCAACGCCATGGCCATCCACCTCAACCCGGACACCTTCGGCACCCTGGTGGATTTCTTCAACTGCCAGAACGACCTGAAAGACCGGCAAATCCGCATTCTGCACAATCTAAGCTTTGTCGAAGACCCGACCCGGATCTTCCGGGCCATCCGCTTTGAGCAGCGCATGGGCTTCAAGATCGGCAAGCACACGGAAAAACTCATCAAGAACGCGGTAAAGATGGAGCTTTTCGACCGCTTCTTCGGCCAGCGTTTTTTCAACGAGCTGACCAGCATCCTCTCCGAGGAGAACCCTCTCCCGGCCATCAGCCGCATGGCTGATCTCGGCTTGCTGCGGTTCCTCCATCCCACTCTCCGCATCGACCCCAGGCTCAGCGCGGTGCTGGAAGAAACCCGGCAAGCCCTGGCCTGGCACCGGCTCCTCTACCTGGACCAGCCCTGCCGCCAATGGCAGGTCTATCTGCTCGCCCTCATGAGCAGCCTGCCCGTCCGGGAGGTGGCGGCCTTTTGCGAACGCTTCGAGGTGCCGCCGCGCCACCGGCAGTTTCTGGTCCGGGAAAAAGCCGCCGTGGCCCGGATTGCCGAGATCATGAAACGCGCCATGCCGGAAAACCCCAGCGGGCTCTATCACCTGCTCAAGGAGCTTTCCCCGGAGGGCATTCTCAACCTCATGGGGGTGATGAAAAAGAAATCCGGCAAAAAGGCCATCTCCCTATATGTTACGGAGTTGAGTCAACTGAAACCGGAAACCGACGGCAACGACCTGGAAAAAATGGGCTACCGGGCGGGGCCGCTCTATGGTACCATTCTGCACCGCCTGCTGGACGCCCGGCTGGACGGCCTGGTGCAGGACCGGGCCACGGAAACCGCCTTCATCAAAAAACATTTTCCTCTTCCGGAATCAATAAACCACCCATGAACCTCCCCAAGCTCATTCAGGAAATCGCCATCCTCGCTCCCCCTTTTCTCCTGGCCCTCACGATTCACGAGTGCGCCCACGCCTTCGTCGCCTACAGGCTTGGCGACCCAACCGCGCAACGGCTGGGCAGGCTCAGCCTGAATCCGTTGAAGCATCTTGACCCCCTGGGGGTGCTGGCCTTTCTGATCATGAAGATCGGCTGGGCCAAACCGGTGCCGGTGGATGCCCGCTACTTTAAAAATCCCCGGCAGGGCATGATCTGGGTCTCGCTGGCCGGAGTCTCCGCCAATCTGGCGCTCGCCGTGGCCTGCGGCCTGGCCGCCCGCCTGCTCCTGCCCATCGGCCAGTTGCTGCCCGCAGCCATCTTCTGGCCGCTCATCCAGATGATCGCCGCCAGCGTCTGGATAAACGTGATGCTGGCCGTCTTCAATCTTATCCCCATCCCTCCCCTGGATGGCAGTCAGGTCCTCAGCAACCTGCTGCCCCCCGAGCTGGCCAGGATCTACAGCAAGCTGGAGCCCTTGGGCTTTTTCATCCTGCTGGCCCTGTTTTACACCGGGGTCATCCCGAAAGTCATGCACCCCCTGATCTCCTTTGCTCAGGGCTTGATTCTGGGCTGAAAGCGAGGAAGACAGTAATGAGCCCGGACAGCCCGAACATCAACGATGTGCTTGCTTACGAGATAAAAAAAGAAATAGCGGACCGTTACTTCGGCTTCAGAAAACTCATTGAAGACGACAAACTCGACTTTGTCGAAAAAACCCGGCAATACTCCTTTATCCTGGAAAAACGGATCAGTTTTGATCTGATCCGCATCTACATTGTGCTAAAGGACGAAGCCCTTATCCACCGTTTTTTGGCGCTTACCGGGCTGCCACCGGATCTTTTCTACGACCCCTATCTGAGCCGATCAGATACCATCCGGGAAAGGGTTTTTTCCGGGGTGCGCATCCATGGCCTCACCCATGCCGGTCGTTTTAAAAACCTGGTGTTCGACTGCTACGAACGCCTTGAATTACATGTCACCGAATACCGGAGCAGATTTGACGAACTCAAGAGATACCGGGAAGAAATAAACGAAGAAATCGAAATCTTCTACCGGAAGAACGACCTGGGCTCCATCATGGGTTTTCTCAGAACCCTGGGCGACCCAAACAAGGCCGGCAGCATGGAGGGGGGCATGGAAATGGGCATGGGTACGAGCATGGAAGCCAAAATGCGCATCGAACCGCAACTGCCCCCGGAACACTACCTGCCGGTTATCCAGTCCCTGCCTCCCCTGGCGAGCATCAAGGGGGAGCTGAAAACCATTATTAACGCCGCATACGAAGATCATGGGGCGGAGCTGATCCACCTCTTGTCCCGGCAAGGCGGCAAGGCGGCCCGCTAAGATCCGGCCCCAAGGCCTTGTCGAGTTAATGCCCGGATTCCAATGCTTTTCTTCGGATGACCCCGGACACAAAAAAGCCCACAAACCTTAGGGAATGTGGGCTCTCCGTACTTTGCCGGACGGTGCCGGATACTGAAATGGTGGAGGCGGCGGGAGTTGAACCCGCGTCCGAAAATACTCCCCTCCCGATATCTACATGCTTAGTCCTGTTTGGCTGCTTATCGTGCCTCGGCCCCTCCAGAACAAGAGGCTTTCGGCACTATCCTACTGAATTTCGCCATCGGCGCGGCAGGCGCGCACCGTAGGCTATCCCGCTAGTCGACGTTCTTTTCGGCCGCGCAGGAACAGGCCGAAAGACCGGTAGCATTTAAGCTGCTACAGCG
Source organism: Desulfurivibrionaceae bacterium (assembly GCA_041675585.1). GTDB lineage: Bacteria > Desulfobacterota > Desulfobulbia > Desulfobulbales > Desulfurivibrionaceae > Thiovibrio. Next base: position 10,582 of record JBAYTO010000012.1, on the reverse strand, counting down.
TAAGAATAGTCGTCTGCGACTATATTTTGCTCTACCTGATTTACGAGGTTGGTAGAAACCTCGGCATGCAACCTGAGCTTACATATCCCCGTCGAATCCGTTTCGCCCCCTTTTTTTGAGTGAAAAATGAAAAGTTAAAAGTGCTGAGTGCTAAGAACTGCGTACTCGAAACTGTTTTTACCTGTATTTCAACATGGCCCGATCAATCTCTCGGTCCGTGTCTTTCTTCTTCAGCGATTCCCGCTTGTCGTAGAGCTTCTTGCCCTTGGCCAGGCCGAGCACAACCTTGGCTTTGCCCCGCTCGTTGAAATACATCTTAAGGGGAATCAGAGAATAGCCTCTTTCCTTGGTCTTACCAACCAGCTTGAGGATCTCGCGTTTCTTGAGCAGCAGCTTGCGCTCCCGCACCGGGTCCGGCGCATCGTAGGTGGCGTGGCTGTAGGGCGAGATATGAACATGCAGGAGAAAAACCTCTTCGTCTTTGATCCTGGCATAACCGTCCCGCAGGTTGGCCTTGCCGGCCCGGAGAGATTTAACCTCCGAACCCAGCAGCATGAGGCCTGCCTCGATCTCCGCCTCAATGGTGAAATCGTGGTAGGCTTTTTTATTGGTGCAGACAACCTTTACCGCCACATTCCACCCATACGTCTTTGCCGGAAATCTCAAGAAAAAAACCCCGCGCCCAAAGGGCAAGGGGATCATCAGGAATAACTATAATACATTCTGCCCCAAAAAGCCAGGGGCGCGCTTATCCGTCTAATCGTAACCGATCACGGGATCGGCCACAAAACAGGGAAAGCCCCGGCCCCCCCTGCAGGTATAAGTTCCCTTGAGCAGGCAGGCTGCTCAACTCAGCTATAAGCGACCACAGGGTGCCGCAGGTTGCGGCGATCGGGACGGCGATGCGTACATCAGGTACGTGAGCCGGGCCGATCGCCGCAAGATGTGGTGCCCTGTGGTCGCTTACGCCTAATCCGCCCCGGTCACCCGTAAGGCCTCCTCCGGGGTGGTGATCCCGCTTTTCACCTTGCGCCAGGCATCCTCCTGAAGGGTGGTCATGCCTTCCTCCCTCGCGGTCTGCCTGAGCTCCGTTTCCGCATGCCCAGCACTGATCTGCTTGCGGATCCTGTCGCTCATGGCAAAGATTTCAAAGATGCCGCAGCGGCCGAGATAGCCGGTCCCCCGGCATTGCGGGCATCCCTTGCCCCGTTGCAGCTCTAGCTCTCCCTCCTCGCCGGCGGGCACCGGCAGGCCGAAGGCGCGCAGCTCCTCGACCGAGGTGCGGAATGGTTCGCTGCAGTGGGGGCAGATCCGCCGGACCAGACGCTGGGCCATGGCGCCCAGCAGGGTGGCCCCGACCATGAAAGGCTGTACCCCCAGATCAAGCAAGCGGCTGATGGAGGCAACGGCATCGTTGGTATGCAGGGTGGAAAAAACCAGATGGCCGGTCAGCGCCGCCTGCACGGCATTAACCGCCGTATCCAGGTCGCGGATCTCGCCGATCATGATGATATCCGGATCCTGGCGCAGGATATTGCGCAGGATGGTGGAAAAGGTCACATCGAGCTGCGGCTGCACCGGAATCTGGTTGAACTCCTCATGCACCATTTCCACCGGATCTTCCACCGTAACCACGTTCTTTTCCGGGGTGGCGATCTGCTTGAGGGTGGAATAAAGGGTGGTGGACTTGCCGCTGCCCGTTGGCCCGGTGACCAGAAAAATCCCATGCGGCGCGGTCATAAAACTCTGGTACACCTGAAGATCACGCGCGGAAAAGCCGATCTTGCCCACATCCTGAAACAAAATCTCCGGGTCCAGGATGCGCAGCACCGCCTTTTCGCCAAAGGCCACCGGCACGGTGGAAACCCGAATCTCCGCCTCCTGGCCGCCGCGATCCACCTTGATTCTGCCGTCCTGGGGCCGTCGCTTTTCGGCGATATCCATCCGGGCCAGGGATTTGATCCTGGAGATCACCGCGGCATGGACCACCTTGGGCAGCTTGTAGATGGTGTGCAGCACCCCGTCGATCCGCAAGCGGACCAGGGCCTGCTCCCGCTTGGGCTCGATGTGGATATCGCTGGCCCGCTGCTCAAAGGCATAGTTGAACATATGATCCACCGCCGAGGTCACATGCTGGTCAGAGGAGGCCGCCTCCTCGGTGGAAGAGATACGCACATACTGCTCAAGATTGCCCAGATCCACCAAGGGCCGGGCCAGATGGCTTTCCGCCGCGGTGATCGAGGACTGAAAGCCGAAGAACTCGGCCAGGGTCTTACGGATGTCGCTCTTGGTGGCCAGATATGGCTTGACCCTGAGCTGGTTGGCCCGCTCGATCTCGGCCAGCACCGTTTTATTGTCAGGGTTGCAGATGGCAACCTCAAGCACTCCGTCGACAAAAGCAAAGGGCAGCAGCAAGTGCCGAAAAGCAAAGGTGCGGGGGATGGTCTTGGTAACGGTCTTCAGGTCCAGCTCAAGGGGGTCGAGCTTTTTAAAAGGCAGCCTCAGGTCCTTGGCCACGGTCCGGATAATCAGCTCCTCGGTGAGCAGCTGCCCTTTTTTGTCACCAAGTGACAGATTCAGCGAGGCGATAATGTCGACAAAATTCAGGGTGTCATCCTGCTCCCTGCCGGTATCGGTCTTACGTCGGGCGCTGTGCTGGCGAAGCAGAAGCTGGCGCTGCTGGGCCTTGCGGCTTTCGACAAACGCACGCTGTTCCGGAGAGAGCAGCCTGTTTTGCATCAACAGGTCGAGGAGGTATTTTTCATCGTTGAGAAGCTGCATGGTGATGGATTTCCTCTGCCCGTGGCCTCTTGGTTTGTCTGTCCTGGTTTGCTCCTGCCGCGAAATACGCCGACAAGCCAACCAGAGCAACCTTCCGTTTGCTACCCCTTGGGATGATATAGCAGTTTAGTGGTGTTTGGAATATTATTGTATTGGGTCAGGTTAAAAAAATCATCGGGGCAGCGGGCAAAATTGTGTATCATCATAAAGGGATATTGGCACTTAATATGCAACAAACATCATGAGAACCGTTGCAAGGCAGGCTATACACCCCACAATAAAAACAGTGCCGGAGTGATGTTATGCGAAAACTTGTACTGCTTACGGTCATATTCTTTTTTTTGTCTGTCGTTTTTTGCCAGGCCGCCGGCGGAGATCCTCGCCGATATCATGGAACCGGGAGGCTGACATCTTTTGACACTAGAACCGTCACCATCGAAGAGAGAGGATACTCTGTCGATCCCTCCCTGCTTGTCGTAAATCCGGCGGACAGACCAACTTCCCTTGCCAGACTCCCTATTCCATCCTATGTAAATTTTGACTATGTTTATATGCAAACAGCGCCTAAAACCATGAGCCCGATCATCGTTTACATCAAGCAGCTCAGGCAGCCCGCCGGCAGCACCAGAAGGAGAACAAGATGAGTACCTGTATATCCTTGGTCGCCAGAAAAATACTGCTCCTGTTTTTGCTTCTTATGGCCTCGCCCTTGGCCCCGGCATTCGGCGCGATGAGTGATTACTGTGTCATGCCTCCCTTTGTGGCCCAGAGCATCTCTCCCAATATCCTTATTGTGTTCGACAACTCACTGAGCATGTGCGACCAGGCCTATTCCGGCAGCTATGACCCGAGTCAATTTGCTAACGGGCTCTATTACGGCTACTTTGACGGGACCAAGAATTATCAATACACCAACAACGGCCGGTGGGAAGTAACTCTCGCCGCCATGAACACCGGGACGGTCGCCAATCCCATCGCCAACGGCAGTTTCCTCAACTGGGCCTACATGCGCCGCATAGAGGTGGCGAAAAAACTCCTCGTCGGCGGCAAAGGCAATCCCCGCTCCCCTTCGCCAGGCATAACCGTAAAACTGGTAGGCCAAACCGATTGCAACTTTATTTCTGCTTTTGACAAAGATCATGACACCAGCGCCGGCAACCTCATCTACCCATTCGTGGGGGATTATAATTTCGAGAACGACGACGGCGAACTGAATGTCACCTCTCTTTCCGGCAGCTCCGCCATCTACACCGTGCGCCCCAATGCGGATATTTCGGTTCCCGCGGGCTGGAGCGAATTTACTTCCTCCGGCTCGGTTACGGCCTGGGACAAGGTGGACGAGAGCAGCGCTGATAACGATTCCACCTATATCCAAAACAACAACACCACCAATCCGGTAATCATGGATTTCAGCTATACCCAGGCGGAACCGGCCGGCTCGATAACCGTCAAGCTATATGTCCGGGCAAGGAAATCCACCAACAGTAACACGACAAGAAGAATCAACGGAGTACTCAGAGTAAACGGGACAAATTACGAGTCTGCACGCTGGGACATTCCCAAATCGTATGGCACTAACTCCTGGACCTGGGCCACAAACCCCCAGACCGGCGCAGCATGGACCTGGAGCGAGATTAAGCAAGTGGCTGCCTCCGGCAATCTTGACGGCTTCGGCGTGAAGGCCTACGACAACTACTCAAGCAACCCGCTGGTCAGGATAACCCAGGTATATCTCACGGTGGAGGTGACCACTCCCGAGGGCGGTCCTTATAGCCTCATTGTGGATCAAGGCATGGTCAAGGCGGAAGGGATCATTGACAATCTCGACGACGAGGTCCGCTTCGGGCTTGCCTATTACGCAGGCAGTAATGACGGCGGCAAGATTGACACCTATGTCGGTTACAACTCTCCGGTCAACATGATAACTTCCATCGAGAATCTCACCCCGAGCACCTATACTCCGCTGGGGGAAACCCTGTATGAGATGATGCGCTACTTCAGGCAGGAAAATCCGTATTACGGCAACAGCCCGGCTGATTACAGCGTAGGCAGCGGCGCCATCACCGCCACCAACATTTTCCGCGACCCGTACGCCTATGAGTTCACGGACCTGGATGCCAGCCTGACCGACCAGTATGTGCCATGCGCCAAGTCTTTCATCCTTTTTCTGACAGACGGCGAATCCACCTTCGACCAGAGCATGCCGGGCACCTCTACTTCACCACCCTATGCCCCCTGCACCTTAACCAATATCAAGGCCTGCTCCGGTTATGGCGGCGCACCAAACAACCCGAATCCGCGCTTCGCGGGGACCTCCGTAGGCACCACCTATGCACTGAGCGGCACGGACTATATGATCGATGCCGCCTACTGGGGCAGGACCAGTGACATGCGCCCCGGCGCAGAGATCGATATCCCCACCTCCTGGCGGCAAAGTCTGCCCGGAACCCAGAATGTTTTCACCTATCCGGTGTTCATGTTCGGCTCCGGCTCGTCCCTGCTCAAAGATACCGCCATCTATGGCGGGTTTGTGGACAAAAACGGCAACAACAAACCGGATTGCAACACCCTTCCGGCGGAATGCTACAAGGACTCCGACGGTGACGGGGTAGTGGAGGCCAATGGCGATGACCACCCTCTTACCTATTACGAAGGCAACGACGGCTATGCCTTGGAGCAAAGCATCAAAACGGCAATCTATGACATCATCAAAAGGGCGGCCTCCGGCACGGCGGTGTCGGTGTTGAGCTCCAGTGAGGGCAGCGGCGCCAATCTCATGCAGGCCCTGTTTTACCCCAAGCGCTCATTCCCCGATGGCACGGATATCTCCTGGACCAGCGACCTGATGAATTACTGGTATTATCTCGACCCGTACTTTACCTCCTCGCAGATCCGCGAGGATACGATCAGGGAAGACCCCGCCTACACCTTGCTCGATCTTACCCAGGACTATATCACCAGCTTCGCTTATGATTCTTCCCAGAACAAGACCCTGGCCCATCGCTGGTTTGACACCACCGGCACCGGTACTCTCAGCACGGATCTGGGCACGGTGCCGATTGAAGATACCATCCCCATCTGGCGCGCCGGCTTCAACCTGTGGTGGACTGACCCGGCGGTCAGAAATATCTATACCTCTTTGAACGGTTCAACCCTGACCTCATTCGACACGGCAAACAGGGCCACGCTTGATGATTATCTTGGCCTGACCGCCAGCGCCATTGCCGCCAACAAGACCATCAACTTTGTCCGCGGCTACGATTGTGCCGACACCCTAACAGGCGCGGCCTGCGTGTGCGGAGCGGTAAATTGCGAGCAAATCGGGAACAACCGGACCGTGACTGCCGGGGTTTGTTCCGCAAGGCGAAGTCCGTGCAGCACCGCGGCCGATTGCCCGAGCACAGAAACCTGCCTCCAGGAAACACATGTCTGGAAACTGGGCGACATCATCTCCTCCACCCCCCGCATCATGGGCCCGGCGTCTCTGAACAACTTCAATGGCCCTTCCCCCTTTGGCTATAATGATCAAACCTATAAGGATTTTATCAAAAGTGACGATTACAAGGACAGACAGTTAGTCTTTGTGGGCGCCAACGATGGGATGCTGCATGCCTTCAGGCTCGGCAAGCTGTTACAAAGCTGGACCGGCAAGCACTGGTATGAAGTAGCCAAGCAGGAAGGCCCCACCGGCGCGGGCGGGATTGGCTCTGAAGCCTATACCTTTATCCCCAGAAATGTCCTGCCTTATCTGCAATATCTTCAGGAGGATGATTATTGCCACATCTATATGGTAGATGGCCCGGTTACCATAACCGACGCCTCCATAAATAAGCCTTCAACCTGCACACTGACTGATTACTGGGACTGCCCGAAGCTCACCACAACCATGCAAAAAGTGTGTTCTACAACCACGGCAACTTCTTGCACGGTCGATGCAGATTGCCCCGTAAGTGAAACGTGTGCCGACAGCAAGGTTGATTTCGGCAAAACAAGCTGGCGCGCCACCATGATCGGCAGCATGGGGATAGGTGGCGCCACTTCCTCCACCTCGGATAGCGACCGCGTTATCACCCCCCTTTCGGTATCAGGCAATCCGCTCGGCTGGTCATCATACTTCGCCCTTGACGTTACCGACCAGGCAACGCCGCAACTCTTGTGGGAGTTCAGCAATGCCGATCTCGGGGTCAGCAACATCGGCCCATCGATTATCAAGGTTGCGAAAAAACAGTGCAGGATCAGCAATGCGGAATGCACGACAAACAGTGATTGCGTCCCTTTCGAGACGAACGGCGAATGCGCCATGGTAAAACGATGTGAAATCAGCAACGATGAATGCCTGACGGACATTGATTGCGGCATTACCGCAACGAACGGCCATTGCGTCGAAGAAAACGGCAGATGGTTCGCCATCATGGCTTCCGGCGCAACCGGCCCTATAACCGCCCGGGAATTCATGGGCACCTCGGATAAGAATCTGAGACTCTTCGTGCTTGACCTCAAGACAGGCGCATTGCTGCGGACCATAGACACCGGCATCACCAATGCCTTTGCCGGCTCCATCTCCACCAGCGCCATCGATCTGGAGAAGGACCGGCCCAGCGCTAGCGGCAACTATCAGGATGATGCCGTTTATATCGGCTATGTCAAGGACTCCACCAGCGGCGGAGTTCTGCGACTGGTTATCAATGACGATCTCAATCCCGCCCACTGGACGGTAAGCAAGGTAATAGAAAACATCGGCCCGGTCACCACCTCGGTGGTGAATCTCATTGACCGGCGAGACCAAAAACTCTGGCTCTACTTTGCTGAAGGCCGGTATTTTTACAAACAGGATGACCTGAACACCCGGCGCAAGCTGTTCGGCATCCAGGAACCCTGTTTTAACGCGATTAGCAACAGCATTTCTACCACCTGTACAAGTTCGCTGACCTTGATCAACCTGAAAGATCAAACAACCTCACCAACCGACTTATTGGCCGCGGAAAAAGGCTGGTATATCAACATGGAGGCAGCAGCCTCGCCAAACAGCGCGGAACGGGTTATTTCAAACCCGACCCCGGACCCCCTGGGCGCCGTTTATTTCCTCTCTTTTGCCCCGACCTCGGATATTTGCAGCTTTGGCGGCACCACCTATCTTTGGGCGGTGGACTACAAAACCGGCGGCAGAGTAAATTTTGTCATGCAAGGCAAAGCGCTGATCCAGGTATCAACAGGCGAGATAAAAGAGCTGAGCCTGTCCAGCGCCCTCACCGAGAGTGAAGGCCGTAAATCACCAGGGTTCAAGGGCATCCCGCCAACCGGCCAGGGCCTTATGGTGGTCACCAATCCGGCTGCCATAAAAAAATTCATGCATGTTCAGGAACAGTGAAAAAGGTGGCGACAAGACAAACCCGCAGCCAGGCAAGCCCTGGCAAAAGTCACGGCATGACACCCAAGCGCCCACCAACGCAAGCGGGTGATAAGCCCATTTCCATTCGAGGCGGAACGCTATGAAGGCCCAAGCAGGCTTCACCTTGGTCGAACTCATGATAGTTGTTACCATAGCTGTGATCTTTATGGCAATCGCAGCTATGATTTTCACCCACTGGAATGATAAACATACCGTGGAAGCCTACACTAAGGAGATTCACTCCATTTTGCTGAAGGCCAGAAACGATGCGGCAAATACCAATACCCAGCAGCTGGTTACCTTGGCGGCTAATCAGCTGCAAGTTACTCAAGACGATGACAGTGATGGCGCGGTCGACGCAGGAGAACCCACGACAACAAACCCTTTCCCCCGTTTTGCCATTAAGTTCACAGTCTCTCCGATTGTTTTCAACAGAAGAGGCATAACCAGCAACATCCAGACCATAACAATTCCAGTATGGTCAGTGGCTGACCCTACTGGTTATTCCCTCAATGCCTCACCAGGCGTTGATTGTATCGTGGTAGCGCAAACCCGCATCAATATGGGACTAATGACAGGAGGTGTTTGTGCCCAACAATAAACGGCAATCACACGGGCAACAGGGCTTTACCCTGGTGGAAATCATGGTGGCCATGCTGGTCTTCATGATCGTCATGCTGGGCGTGGCAGGTGGGCTTATTCATGCCGTCCGGGCAAATAGAGGGAACGTGGTCCGCGACGAGGCTCTCCGGCTGGCGGAAGAGGAGTTGAATCGGCTCAAGGCAGAACAGTTTACCGTCTTTGGCACTTCGCCTGACCTGACCGCGGCAGCATGGACCAACCCCCCAACCAATGTGCTGAGCAATCTCCGTGGGGGACAATTAACCTTTACCAGAACAAGGCAAGTTTCCGATCTGGCGACCGCGGCCACCGCGCTCAAGCGCATCGATGTGGCGGTGGGCTGGAACGACCCTTCCGGGGGAGCTGCTCCGGCCCCCACCAATATGAATCGCCAAGTCTTTTTAAGCACAATAATCGTGCGCAGCGATTAGGAATAGCCATGGGACATAAACGCGATGCTTTAAGCCGTAACGAATCCGGCTTCTCCATGATCGAGCTGCTTATCTACCTGGCTCTTTTGGGGATTCTGATGGCCATGGTCTTTAGCAGTTTCACCCCGGTAATGCAAACAAGTTCCCGGCAGTGGCGGCTTGCGGAAACAAAGATTGAATCAGGGCTAGGCCTGGATTTGCTGCGGGCCGACCTTGAACATGCCGGCTTTGGTCTGCCCTGGGAGTTCCCGCCCGGGGGCACACCAATTCCTTATTCTGAGCCGGCTATCTTGGCTGATGCCCCCAATGTGCCAAGGGCGGTACTCAGTGAAGATCTCTCCGCCTCCAGTATGAATAGCTCCGATTATCTGGCAATCAAGGGCTTGAATGTGGTGCTTGGCGAAACCAGCCAAAAATGGGGCTGGCTGGGCAGGGATGCCGCGCACGCCACCGACGTACAGTCCTTAAGCGACGATGCTTTCGTCAGCACAGACAGGGTGATTGTCATCCGTCCCCAGGTCAGCCCCGGAGAAGAGCGCCGGCTTGTTCTCCTTGATGTACCAACGGCAGAGGGAACAAACTATTTTGCTCCGCCGACGGCCGCTTTTTTGACACCATTTGCTCCGCCAGAGACGCCCCACGACCCCGACGGCGAACGGCACCTCATCTACGGGCTCAATAATGACAACGGCATAAGCAGACCATTTAATCGCACCGATTATTACATCAACAATGCTAGTGTGCCGCAACAATGCGCGCCAGGGACGGGAACCCTGGCAAAGGCGACGTTGAATCAGGCCAATAACAGCTTTATCCCCTTGCCCATCATGGATTGCGTGGCCGATTTCCAGGTGGTCTATTATCTGGACACCGATGGCGACGGGGGATGGGACGCCAGAGCCAATGCCGGTGGCCTGACCGGCATGACGGCGCAGCAGATCAGGGACCAGGTTAAGTCCATCCGCTGCTACATCCTCACCCATGAGGGCGGCGTTGATCGTGAGTACACGCATCCACTCGATCCGGTCACCGGTCTGCCCACAATCAATGTTGGCGAGGTGGCTGCGGATGGAATTACCCTGCAGCTGACCGGGGACAGGAATGCCCCAACCGCCCCCCCGGCTGGCCGGGCCTTTGATCTATCAACTCTTCCTCCACCTCCTCCCGGCATTGTCACAACCTGGCGCAACTACCGCTGGAAGGTATACAGCATCGCCGTCACGCCCAAAAACTTACAATGAGCGATATGGAGGCAAACCTCATGCGGCTGTTTAACCGAAAACCAACCTGCTCCCCAGCGGCATCCGAAAAGCCGTCAATACTTGGCAACGATAGAGGGATAGCCTTGGTCATGGCTTTG